>NZ_JAMYUL010000045.1:0-564 GCF_040322955.1 Mesorhizobium sp. M0077 | reverse complement strand
GGTCCCATTGATCGAGGCTTGCGCTGTCGATGCGAACCTTCCCGGCGACCGGCGTCCATGCGCCGACGATGGCGCGCGAGAGTGTCGACTTGCCCGAACCCGATGCGCCGATGACCCCAAGTGCGCTTCCCGCCTGAATGGCAAACGCAAGGCCGGTCACGGTCGGCTTGCTTTCACCGGGCGGAACGATTGTCACGCTTTCGAGGCGCAGTTCGCGTTCAGGTGCAGGCATAGGCACAACAGGAGCGGTTTCAGGAACCTTTTCCAAGAGGTCCTCCAGCCGCGCCCAACTCTGGCGCGCAATGAGGAAGGGTTTCCAGCTTGAAATGGCCAGATCGACCGGAGCCAGCGCACGCCCCATCATGATCGAACTGACAATCATGACCCCGGCCGTAGCCTCCTGCCTGACGACAAGGTACGCACCTACGGTAAGAATGGCCGATTGCACCTGCAGGCGCAAGTCGGCATTGCAACGCGCTGCTTGCAGCAGACCATTGCGTGCCATGTTGTGGGCAACGGTATCGCTTATCGGCCCTTGCGAGAGAGTGTTGGCAAGGAGTGTCA
>NZ_JAMYUL010000044.1:0-594 GCF_040322955.1 Mesorhizobium sp. M0077 | reverse complement strand
CCACTGGAATTGATGCTCAACAGCGACGCATCGGTGCCGGTCAAGCTCCAGGTCTTGGTATTGTTCGGCGCCGTGGTGTCTGGATCGGTCGCCGTCGCGGTATGCACCACCGTGCTGGCCGGCGCGTTCTCCGCCACGCTAGCCGTCGCACCCGAGGTCACCGTCGGTGCCTCGTTGACGTCGGTGATGCTCAGCACCACGGCCTTGCTGCCAGTCAGGCCGCCGCCGTCGGTGTCCACGACATTGAAGCTGTAGGAACTCTTGGCTTCGAAGTTGGCCGAGGTGTTGAGCGTGACTTGCCCACTGGAATTGATGCTCAACAGCGACGCATCGGTGCCGGTCAAGCTCCAGGTCTTGGTATTGTTCGGCGCCGTGGTGTCTGGATCGGTCGCCGTCGCGGTATACACCACCGTGCTGGCCGGCGCGTTCTCCGCCACGCTAGCCGTCGCACCCGAGGTCACCGTCGGTGCCTCGTTGACGTCCGTCACATTGATGGTGAAGGTCTGCGCGGTGGTCGGGCCGGCTCCGTCGGAGGCCTGGACGGTGATGGTGTGGCTGGTCGCGTCCTCGAAATTGAGCAGCGCGGCGTTGGCG
>NZ_JAMYUL010000043.1:0-628 GCF_040322955.1 Mesorhizobium sp. M0077 | reverse complement strand
AGCGGGCGCCCGTCGCTCAAGGGGGAGAGACACCCAACTCCTGCGAGAGGGGTTCGGTCACAAGCGCGATGAGGAAGTGTGCAAGGATCCAAGGCTTTGCGATCCTTGGGTCCTTGGCGGGAGGAGAGCGCAGCCCGATCAGGCTCTTCAGGCGCTTGAAGGCGAGTTCGATGCGCCAGCGCATGCGGTAGAGCTTGAAGACCGTATCGGCGGGAAACTCCTCCCGGTCAAGCGAGGTCACAAGCAGGACTAAGCCGGCCGCAATCAGCGTCTGCGGTTGAACCTTGTTGCCCTTGGCCCTGGCTTCCTTGTTGATTTTGCGCCGCGCTTCTTGTGCCGCGGCCTCGGATTTGCGCAAGGCGATCAGGCGCATCTTCACAGGCTCGCCCTTCTTGAGTGCCAGCCGGGCAGGCGTTTCGCAGACTTCCTCCCGGCAGTTCTCCAGGTAGCCGATGAGATCGAACGCCCTGCCGTTGGCGTCGAGCCATCGCGCGTTTTTCCACGACGCGCGCACAACAACATCGCCGCCTTGCGCCATCACCTTGGCGATCCGCTCGGCCTGCAGATAGGCGCGGTCACCGATGCGGATCTCGCCCGGCACCACCGGCACGCGGTCGATCAACTCGGC
>NZ_JAMYUL010000042.1:0-656 GCF_040322955.1 Mesorhizobium sp. M0077 | reverse complement strand
GACCGGTAGCTCTCGCTGTAATTGATCAGGCTGGTACTGTTGGAAGGCTTGATCAGCCTCGTCACCCCAATCTCCAGCATAGCTCACTGTCACGCGGCCAACGTGCCTCCGTAGCTAACATCTACGTCAGCGTTGAAGAAGTACCCTGCGCCACGGGATGTTTTGACCAGGCGAGGGTTGGCCGCATCAGCCTCCAGCTTTCGGCGCAAGCGCATGATTAGGACATCGATACTTCGATCGTACACCTCTTCTCCACGCACACGGCTCGCGAGCAAAAGCCGTTCTCTGGATAGCACGTTGCGGGGGTTCTCCAGAAATGCGATCAAGAGATTGAACTCACATGCGGTAAGCTTGACCTCGCCACGCTCCGCACAGATCAGTCGCCGCTGCTTCACGCTGAGCTTCCAGGCCCCAAAGCGAAATGAGCGCTGCTCTCTGGTTCGCGGACTAGAAATGCGCTGGCGTAGCGCTACTCGAATGCGGGCCAGGAATTCGCGCATCCCGAAAGGCTTGGGAATGAAATCGGTTGCGCCGAGCTCCAGTGCAACCACTTTTTCCGCCTCATCAAGCCGGTCGCCGCTGATCACTATGATAGGAACATCCGATTTTGTCGCCAGATTGCGGACGATCGCAAGTCCATCCTCCCGGCCTAGGTT
>NZ_JAMYUL010000041.1:0-773 GCF_040322955.1 Mesorhizobium sp. M0077 | reverse complement strand
TGTCCAGCCGATAGATGGGTAACACTTTGAACCGGATACATAGGTGACACTTCTCTCCCCCTATGCGTCCGCCGCAGCGCCAAGCGGATTGGTTGGCGCGGCGCTGCGGCGGACAAGCTTCATGTGCCGTGTGTCGATGATGCCGAGCGGGTGGGCATGGAATGAGAGTGTCCATTGTCCGTCTTCGGTCTCCAACGCAGCGACCGGTTCGCCCGCCAGCGCTTGCGAGACATATATGAAGCCGCCATTCCATCGGATCTCGCCATTGTGGCGCACGCGGCGGACCGAGGCCTCGGCCGGATAGACGGGCTCGGGTGGTGTCCTGGGCATGGCGCGCTGTGAGGACCGGTAGTGCTGGGCGGGCGTATCCATGCCCAGCGCCTCATGGGGACGTTCCTCATTGTAGCTGTGGCGGAAGGTCTCGAAGGCCTGGCCCTGTGCCGTTCGGTCGGCTTCCGGTGCCTCGGCCATCGGCAGCATGGTCAGGTGAAAGCGCTCGTGACGTCCGTTCTGCTGTGGCCTGCCGGGTGCGATCCGCTCCAAGGTGATGCCGAGCTTGATGAAGCGCACGACAAGCGGCGTCAGCCCGGTGACGCCGGCCGATGCGAAGGGCGGGCCATTGTCGCTTCTGAAGCGATCCGGCAGGCCATGCTCTTCAAACAGCCGTTCGAACACCGGCCAGGCTTCGCTATCGGCCGTCGACCCCGTCGCTTCGAGCGCCAGAAGATAGCGGCTCGACGCATCCATCACCGTCAAGGGTTCGCAACGCCAGC
>NZ_JAMYUL010000040.1:0-781 GCF_040322955.1 Mesorhizobium sp. M0077 | reverse complement strand
GTCCTTTCCTACGGGTACTTAGATGTTTCAGTTCCCCGCGTTCGCCACTTTATCCCTATGTATTCAGGATAAGTTACCTATTATCGATACTTGGAAACCACAGCAGCAAGTCACCCTGCAGCTCTGATTTTCCAAGTACCTTAGGTGGGTTTCCCCATTCGGAAATCTACGGATCAAAGGGTATTCGCACCTCCCCGTAGCTTATCGCAGCGTATCACGTCCTTCATCGCCTGTGCATGCCAAGGCATCCACCAATTGCCCTTAAGACACTTGATCGTTCTCATTGCCAATGCCCACCCGCGCGATCTCGAAGAGATCGTCGCTTCAGCCTCTCCCTTGCGGGATTAGCGTCCGCGCGATCCCAAAGGGATCGTCGCATAAGCGCAATCCTGTGCGGGATTGGCGCTTGATGTCATTGGCACAAAAAGACCAGCTTCTCGAGATCGGTTCGAGGGTGCGGTTAGGCAAACCCATCATATGCGGGAGATTGAGCGTCTCCCGCGACAAATCACGAACCTTTCGGCTCATGAAGTTCGAACAAATCTTCTCTTTACGATGTCAAAACAGAACAAGCGGCAAGCCAAGAAGCTCACCACAAACCTTTATACGAATGACTTTTTTGACCACCCTCACTCGACACACTTCAAGGCGACGATCCTGCGGATCGCGCGACACGACAATCCTGCGGATTGCGTGGAAGTGGTGGAGCCGGACGGGATCGAACCGACGACATCCTGCTTGCAAAGCAGGCGCTCTCCCAGCTGAGCTACGGCCCCTGATA
>NZ_JAMYUL010000039.1:0-829 GCF_040322955.1 Mesorhizobium sp. M0077 | reverse complement strand
TCGGCATTGCAACGCGCTGCTTGCAGCAGACCATTGCGTGCCATGTTGTGGGCAACGGTATCGCTTATCGGCCCTTGCGAGAGAGTGTTGGCAAGGAGTGTCAGAGATGTGAGACCGACCGCCCCGATAAGTGCCGTCATGCCGATCCAGAAATGAAGGAGGAAGCAAATGCCAAGATAAAACAGCATCCATGGCAGATCGAAGAACGCTGTCGGACCGTTTCCACCTAAGAAGCCGCGAACATTGTCGAGATCGCGAAGCGGCTGCAAGCCGTCGCCCGGCATGCGCGTTGAAAGCGGAAGGCGAACGATCGCATCGTGAACGCGTCCGGAAAACTGTCCATCGAAACGCTCGCCAATCCGCAGCAGCACGCGGGCGCGCAAAATGTCGAGCAGGCATTGGAACGCATAAAGCCCCGCAGCAAGCACGACGAGCCCCACTAGCGTGGATACGCTGCCACTTGCCAGAACGCGGTCATAGACCTGAAGCATGAACAGCGGCGAGATGAGCGCAAGCACGTTGACCACGCCGCTGATCAACACAATGCCCCAAATCGCGGAAGTCAGAGGGAAGGGTCTCAAAGCTGAATCCTTTAAGGAATGGTTGTCACGTAAGTCTCCGGAGGCTGGCGACCCAGCTCCCTATATTGCTCCCCGACCGGCAACCGACTGCATCCGCTCGCTGGTTCAGGATCAGTGCTCCCGCCGAATATGTTTGGTCCCGGCATTTAATGGAGCGCGTCAACAACACCGTCCGGCTGAAGGTTTGGAAGGGATTCATCGTGGTCGGCCGCAAGGGCCCGAACAGGCTTCCGCCTCCACACCTTCAG
>NZ_JAMYUL010000038.1:0-1050 GCF_040322955.1 Mesorhizobium sp. M0077 | reverse complement strand
TGTTTGATCCCAGGCTTTGATGGCGCATACTTTTCGTCCGAATCAAAGGATGCGCTATGGGCCAGGTTCTTCATGGGAGCGCCACGACGACAGAGGCGATCCGTCGAGCGATACAGCATAGTCAAGAGAGCCTGAGGGCGCTGGCGAAGCGCTACGGCATCAATCAGAAGACGGTTAGGAAGTGGAGGAACCGGACGTCGGCCGCCGATCTTCCGACTGGCCCCAGAGATCCGAAGTCGACAGTGCTATCGACTGAGGAAGAGGCGGTCATCGTCGCCTTTCGGCGTTATACGCTGCTGCCACTGGACGATTGCCTCTATGCTCTCCAACCGACGATCCCGCATCTGTCGCGGTCATCCTTGCATCGCTGCCTGCAGCGTCACGGGATAGGCAGGTTGCCGGATGTCGAGGGCGACAAGCCGGCAAGGAAGAAGTTCAAGGCCTATCCAATCGGCTACTTCCATATCGACGTCGCCGAGGTCCGAACCGAGCAGGGCAAGCTGCATATGTTCGTGGCCATAGATCGGACCTCGAAGTTCGCTTTCGTCGAGCTGCACGAGAAGGCAACGACAGCGGTCTCCGCCGATTTCCTGCGCCATCTTCTTGATGCTGTCCCTTACAAGATCCACACAGTGCTTACCGACAACGGCATTCAGTTCACGACCCCAGGTGCCGGCGGCTCGGCCGTTCCGCTGATCAAGGAAGCCATGGCGGCGGGAGAAATCATATGGGCGCACGCCTTCGAACATACTTGCGCCAAGGCCGATATCGACCACCGAACGACAAAGCCAAGGCACCCATGGACCAACGGCCAGGTCGAACGCATGAACCGCACGATCAAGGATGCGACCGTCAAACGCTTCTACTACGAGAGCCATGACCAACTGCGCCAGCATCTCGCCGATTTCGTCTTAGCCTATAATTTCGGCCGTCGACTGAAGACCCTCAAGGGCCTCACGCCCTTTGAATACATCTGCAAAATCTGGACAAAAGAGCCCGAACGATTCAGGCTCGATCCAACCCATCAAACCTTGGGACTAAACACCTAGC
>NZ_JAMYUL010000037.1:0-1302 GCF_040322955.1 Mesorhizobium sp. M0077 | reverse complement strand
GGCTCATAACCTGAAGGTCACAGGTTCAAATCCTGTCCCCGCAACCAACAAAAAAAGCCCGCTTCACGCGGGCTTTTTGCGTTCGGACCGTGATCGATGGCGATTTTAACCTGGACCAGGGGTCGGAAGCAGGCGAAGCCGACGCCGTAGGACAGAAAAGCCAAATCATGACCCCCAACCGCCCGCAGCTCGCAGGCCTTTTTGTTATTCGGCACCTTTGCCCACGCGAAGCCGGTTGGCTCCCGGCTCTGTCAGCGCGGCAACCGCCACGCGCCGGCGCGATGGTGACCGGACGCTTTGGACCCTGCAAAACCAGGCGACGAACCATTCTCTCGCCATCAGATCTTGGAAAACGAACCGTGATCGTGCGCTTCCAATCATTGCTATTATTGCTACCGGGCTTGATCGGCGCCATAATCTTCCAGGAGGTTGCCGTGCCCGATTACGCTCTGAACGACGAACCACTATGAGAGCTTCATCAGGAAGCAGCTCGAATCAGGCCGCTACAACAATGCCTGAGATGTTCGCGCCGGCCTACGTATGCTCGAGGATTTCGAGGCGGAGCGGGAGAGATGGCTGCGCGAGGAGGTTCCGGCGCGCCTGACCGAACTCCGGCAGGATCCGGCTAAGGGCATCCCTGTCGAGACGGTTTTTTCGCGACTCGAGGCGCGTCATCACGCGAAGCAGGCGAAAGCCAAATAGGCAATGGAGTACCGCATTGTCTTCCACCCCAAGGCGGAACTGAACTCGGCCAGTTCTATGACGACGTAGCCGACCCGTGCGTCGCCGGCGATCGCTTGGAATTTCGTTGTCGGCATCCGCGACCATTGCCTGAGCGTGTCGACTTTTCCACAGTGCGGCACAGAGCGGGTCGAGATCATGCCTGGTCCGCGGATCATCAGCTGGCGACGTGCCGTCAGCATTGCTTTCGCAGTCGATGCCGAACGGGTCTGGTCCTGGGTATTTTTTCGCCGGCCGCAACATCACGGCGGAATTGCTGGAAGGCCGGCTCTGAAGCGCTGCTTAGGCTGGCGTGGGATCGACACTCGCCAGGAGGCGATTCTCAGGCCGATGGCACGCACCTGCCGCCGCCTAGGTGGGAGCTTGGTAGAAGAGTGATCCTCAGCGGAACACCACTCACAATTTCAGCCAAGCCAGCTCACGAATTTCCGCCCCGTGGATATCTCTACGAGAAATCGCAAAAACATCGTCGATGACTGTTGACAGTTCTGGTTGGTGGCGACTATATACGCCTCACGAACGAGGGCGGTGCGCCGCTGGCGGCGAAGCAGTTTGCTTCTG
>NZ_JAMYUL010000036.1:0-1413 GCF_040322955.1 Mesorhizobium sp. M0077 | reverse complement strand
TCGCTGGCGCGAACCACCACGAAAGCGCAAGTTTCAGTCCATGCCAAAGCTATCTTAGCGCTTATGCCCAAGTGGGGGAGATGTCCGGCAGGACAGAGGGGGGCGCGAAGCGCCGGGGTGGGGGACTGCGCCCTACGAGAACCCCCACCCCAATCCGCTTTGCGGATCGACCCTCCCCACAAGAGGGAGGCTAAGAAATCGCACAAGGGGGAGGTAAGCGCCCTAAAACTCAATCCCCTGCTGTGCCTTCACGCCGGCCGAAAAATGATGCTTCGTCACGCCCATCTCCGTCACCAGATCCGCCGCCTCGACCAGCGCCGGCTTGGCGTTGCGGCCGGTGACGACGACATGCAGACCTTCGCGCCGCGCTTTCAGCGCCGCCACCACTCTGTCGAGATCAAGATAGTCGTAACGCAGCGCGATGTTCAGTTCGTCCAGCACGACGAGGCTGATCGAGGGATCGGCGATCAGCTCCAGCGCCTTGGCCCAGGCGGCTTCGGCCGCCGCAATGTCGCGCTTCAGATCCTGCGTCTCCCAAGTGAAACCCTCGCCCATCATGTGCCAGACGACGCGGCCGCCAAACGCCGCGAAGGCATCCTTCTCGCCGGTGTGCCATTTGCCCTTGATGAACTGGACGATGCCGACGCGCTTGCCATAGCCGAGCATGCGCAGCGCCAGCCCGAAGGCAGCCGTGGTCTTGCCCTTGCCGGGTCCGGTGTTGACGATCAGCAGCCCCTTCTCGACCGTCTTTTCCGCGACCTCGGCGTCCTGCACCGCCTTGCGCTTGGCCATCTTGGCGCGATGGCGCTCTTCGTCTTTTGCGTCGATGTCAGTCATTATTTCACCTTGAGCGGCAGCCCCGCCACTATCAGAAGCACCATATCAGCTACCACCGCGATCTGCTGGTTGAGCCGGCCGGCGGCATCGCGGAACCGGCGTGCCAGCGCATTTTCGGGCACGATGCCTTGTCCGACTTCGTTGGAGACCACGAACCACGGTCCGCGCGGCCGCGAAAGCACATCGGCCAGCCGCCGGCACTCCCCCTCCAGATCATGATCGGCCAGCATATGATTGGTTAGCCAAAGCGTCAGGCAGTCGACAAGCACCGGCTGGCTGTCCGGCAATGCCTCGAGCGCACCGGCAAGATCAAGCGGGGCGTCGATGGTCGCCCATCCCTCGCCGCGGCGCGAGCGGTGCTGCGCGATGCGCTCGCGCATTTCGCCGTCATAGGCTTGCGCGGTGGCGATATAGGCCCATGGCGGCGGCAACGCCGTTGCCAAAGTTTCGGCATGGGCCCGCATTGCCAAAAGCGCACCCCCCATGATTTAGGTGAAAAAACGCAAAAGCAAACCAGTAGCGCAGGCGGGGAGCGGTGGCCGGTTATCACCCCCGGCCAAAGGGCCCCAAAGACCC
>NZ_JAMYUL010000035.1:0-1428 GCF_040322955.1 Mesorhizobium sp. M0077 | reverse complement strand
GGTCGCGTCCCGACAGGTGGTGTAGCTCGGCGGTAGCGAAGCCGCTCGCGAGCGCGCCCTCAACAGCGCTGTAGCGAGCGAGCGGCTTTGCGGTGGTCATCGATGGTTCTCCGGTAAGGGTCGGGTTGCTGACACCAACCTGATTCGAAGGAACCACCGATGACCGACGACATGATGAGCCTGCGCGCGCTCATGGAAAAGACCCCGGATGCCGATCTGTTGCGCGAGATGATCGGCTTTGCCGCCGAGCGGCTGATGGAGCTGGAGGTGGGCGCCGCCACCGGTGCCGGCTATGGCGAGAAGAACCCGCTGCGGACGGCCCAGCGCAACGGCTACCGGGAACGCGACTGGGAGACGCGGGCCGGCACGGTCGAGTTGCGCATCCCCAAGCTCAGGAAGGGTTCCTACTTCCCCGGCTTCCTCGAACCGCGCCGCATGGCCGAGAAGGCGCTGACCGCCGTCATCCAGGAAGCCTACGTCCAGGGCATCTCGACACGCTCGGTCGACGACCTGGTCAAGGCCATGGGCATGAGCGGCATCTCGAAGAGCCAGGTCAGCCGGCTGTGCGAGGAGATCGACGGCAAGGTCAAGGCGTTCCTCGAAAGACCCATCGAAGGCGACTGGCCCTATCTGTGGATCGACGCCACCTACCTGAAGGTGCGCCGCGGCGGACGCATCGTCTCGGTCGCCGTCATCATCGCCGTCGGCGTCAACGCGGACGGCCGGCGTGAGGTGCTGGGCATGGAGATCGGCACCTCGGAGGCCGAGCCGATCTGGACGGAGTTCCTGCGCAAGCTCACACGCCGCGGCCTGCGTGGCGTCAAGCTCGTTGTCTCCGACGCGCACGAGGGCATCAAGGCGGCCGTCACCAAGGTGCTGTGCGCGACATGGCAACGGTGCCGCGTCCACTTCATGAGGAACGTGCTGGCCCATGCCGGAAAGAGCGGGCGCCGTGTCGTCTCGGCCTTCATCGCCACCGCCTTCGCCCAGGAGACAGCCGAGGCTGCCAGCGCCCAGTGGCGGGCCGTCGCCGACCAGATCCGCCCTAAGGTGCCCAAGCTCGCCACCATCATGGACGACGCTGAGCCCGATGTGCTGGCCTACATGACCTTCCCCAAGGAGCACCGCGTCAAGCTCCACAGCACCAACCCGATCGAGCGCCTCAACGGCGAGATCAAGCGCAGGACTGAGGTCGTTGGCATCTTCCCAAATGATGACGCCATCGTCCGCCTCGTCGGCGCGATCCTGCTCGAGCAGAACGATGAATGGGCCGTGCAGCGCGCCAGATACATGACGCTGGAAACCATCAGCCAAATGAGCGATGATCCCCTCATCAGCCTGCCAGCCGTGGCACGCTGATCATCCCGGCCCCTTGCCGGAGAGCGCGGCGACCAAGCCGTCAGCTACACCACTCCCTGGGACACGATC
>NZ_JAMYUL010000034.1:0-2654 GCF_040322955.1 Mesorhizobium sp. M0077 | reverse complement strand
TTCACGATGAGCATAAGGAATGAGAACGATCAAGCCGATCGAACTATTAGTACCGGTAAGCTTCAAGCGTTGCCGCTCTTCCACACCCGGCCTATCAACGTGGTCGTCTTCCACGGTTCTCAGGGAATACTCGTTTTAAGGTGGGTTTCCCGCTTAGATGCCTTCAGCGGTTATCCCGTCCGGATATAGCTACCCTGCTATGCGGCTGGCGCCACAACAGGTCCACCAGAGATCCGTCCATCCCGGTCCTCTCGTACTAGGGACAGATCCTTTCAATATTCCTACACCCACGGCAGATAGGGACCGAACTGTCTCACGACGTTCTGAACCCAACTCACGTACCGCTTTAAATGGCGAACAGCCATACCCTTGGGACCTGCTCCAGCCCCAGGATGCGATGAGTCGACATCGAGGTGCCAAACAACCCCGTCGATATGGACTCTTGGGGGTCATCAGCCTGTTATCCCCGGCGTACCTTTTATCCGTTGAGCGATGGCCCTTCCACGCGGGACCACCGGATCACTATGACCGACTTTCGTCTCTGCTCGACTTGTCAGTCTCGCAGTCAGGCAGGCTTATGCCATTGCACTCAGCGAACGATTTCCGACCGTTCTGAGCCCACCATCGCGCGCCTCCGTTACTCTTTAGGAGGCGACCGCCCCAGTCAAACTACCCACCATACATTGTCCCGGACCCGGATAACGGGCCGCGGTTAGACATCCATAGTAATAAGGGTGGTATTTCAAGGGTGGCTCCACCTGAGCTGGCGCCCAGGTTTCAAAGCCTACCACCTATCCTACACATGCCACTACGAATGCCAATGTAAAGCTATAGTAAAGGTGCACGGGGTCTTTCCGTCTAACCGCAGGAACCCCGCATCTTCACGGGGAATTCAATTTCACTGAGTCTATGCTGGAGACAGCGGGGAAGTCGTTACGCCATTCGTGCAGGTCGGAACTTACCCGACAAGGAATTTCGCTACCTTAGGACCGTTATAGTTACGGCCGCCGTTTACTGGGGCTTCGATTCAGAGCTTGCACCCCTCCTCTTAACCTTCCAGCACCGGGCAGGCGTCAGACCCTATACGTCGTCTTGCGACTTCGCAGAGCCCTGTGTTTTTGATAAACAGTCGCTACCCCCTGGTCTGTGCCACCCTCCTCTACTTGCGTAGAAAAGGGTCACGCTTCTTCCGAAGTTACGCGTGCAATTTGCCGAGTTCCTTCAGCATAGTTCTCTCAAGCGCCTTGGTATACTCTACCTGACCACCAGTGTCGGTTTCGGGTACGGTTTATAAGGAGGAGCTATTTCCTGGAACCGCTCCGCTGCCCGTTCAATCCGATAAGATTGGACAACTTGTGCGATCCGTCACTACCTCCAAGCCCACGAATATTAACGTGGTTCCCATCGACTACGCGTTTCCGCCTCGTCTTAGGGGCCGGCTAACCCTGCTCAGATTAGCTTTAAGCAGGAACCCTTGGTCTTTCGGCGGGGGAGTCTCTCACTCCCCTTACGTTACTCATGTCAGCATTCGCACTTCTGATACCTCCACCACCCCTCACGGGTATGGCTTCGTCAGCTTACAGAACGCTCCGCTACCGCTTGGCCCTTGCGGACCAAACCCTAAGCTTCGGTGTATGGCTTTAGCCCCGTTACATTTTCGGCGCAAAGACCCTTATTTAGACCAGTGAGCTGTTACGCTTTCTTTAAATGATGGCTGCTTCTAAGCCAACATCCTGGTTGTTTTGGGATCCTCACATCCTTTCCCACTTAGCCATAACTTGGGGACCTTAGCTGTAGGTCAGGGTTGTTTCCCTTTTCACGACGGACGTTAGCACCCGCCGTGTGTCTGCCGACTAGTACTCCCAGGTATTCGGAGTTTGGTTAGGTTTGGTAATCCGGTGAGGACCCCTAGCCCATCCAGTGCTCTACCCCCTGGGGTATTCGGTCGACGCTCTACCTAAATAGATTTCGCGGAGAACCAGCTATTTCCGAGTTTGATTGGCCTTTCACCCCTAGCCACAAGTCATCCCGAACTATTGCAACAGTTATGGGTTCGGTCCTCCAGTAAGTGTTACCTTACCTTCAACCTGCTCATGGCTAGATCACTCGGTTTCGGGTCTAATGCGACGAACTGAACGCCCTGTTCAGACTCGCTTTCGCTGCGCCTACACCTAGCGGTTTAAGCTTGCTCGTCACACTAAGTCGCTGACCCATTATACAAAAGGTACGTGGTGACCCTTGCGGGCTCCCACTGTTTGTAGGCAATCGGTTTCAGGTACTCTTTCACTCCCCTTGTCGGGGTGCTTTTCACCTTTCCCTCACGGTACTAGTTCGCTATCGGTCATGCACGAGTACTTAGGCTTGGAAGGTGGTCCTCCCAATTTCAGACAGGATTTCACGTGTCCCGCCTTACTCGAGGACGATTGATTGCATTACGCGTACGGGGCTGTCACCCACTATGGCCCTACTTTCCAGAAGGTTCCGCTTGTCTCTCAATCGCCACTGGCCTGGTCCGGGTTCGCTCGCCACTACTTCCGGAGTCTCGGTTGATGTCCTTTCCTACGGGTACTTAGATGTTTCAGTTCCCCGCGTTCGCCACTTTATCCCTATGTATTCAGGATAAGTTACCTATTATCGATACTTGGAAACCACAG
>NZ_JAMYUL010000033.1:0-2862 GCF_040322955.1 Mesorhizobium sp. M0077 | reverse complement strand
TGACACTCCTTGCCAACACTCTCTCGCAAGGGCCGATAAGCGATACCGTTGCCCACAACATGGCACGCAATGGTCTGCTGCAAGCAGCGCGTTGCAATGCCGAGGTCGTGCAAGCTCTCGGTCTTGGAAAGCGGATCGCTGCCCGATGGCAAAAGGCCAATGCCAAGTGTCTGGCCGCCAACCGGAAAGCTGGGGACGTGGCAGGTGGGCTGGGTGCCATTTCAAAGTCGCTGCGCGTGCTGCTGCAATCGGCCATTCTTGCCGTCGGTGCGTACCTTGTCGTCAGGGAAGAGGCTACGGCCGGGGTCATGATTGCCAGTTCGATCATGATGGGGCGTGCGCTGGCTCCGGTCGACCTCGCCATTTCAAGCTGGAAACCCTTCCTCATGGCGCGCCAGGGTTGGGCGCGGCTGGAGGACCTCTTGGAAAAGGTTCCTGAAACCGCTCCTGTTATGCTAATGCCTGCACCTGAACGCGAACTGCGCCTCGAAAGCGTGACAATCGTTCCGCCCGGTGAAAGCAAGCCGACCGTGACCGGCATTGCGTTTGCCATTCAGGCGGGAAGCGCACTCGGGGTCATCGGCCCGTCGGGTTCGGGCAAGTCGACACTCTCGCGCGCCATCGTCGGCGCATGGACGCCGGTCGCCGGGAAGGTTCGCATCGACAGCGCAAGCCTCGATCAATGGGACCGGGAAGCACTAGGCCGTCACATCGGCTATCTGCCGCAAGGTGTTGAACTGTTCGATGGCACCATTGCCGAAAACATCGCTCGTTTTGAAGATGATCCTGACCCTGAGGCTATTGTCGCCGCGGCGAAAGCAGCGGGCACGCACGAACTGATCCTCCGATTTGAGCACGGATACGAAACTCCGATTGGTGAGGCCGGATCGGCACTTTCCGCCGGGCAGCGTCAGCTTATCGGTCTTGCCCGTGCCCTTTATCGAGACCCTTTCCTTGTCGTGCTGGATGAACCCAATGCCCATCTCGACGCGGAAGGCGAAGCTGCAGTCGTTAATGCGATCGCCTCCGTGCGCGAGCGCAAGGGCATTGCGGTTGTCGTCGCCCATCGGCCGAGCGCCATCCGCGCCGTCGATTTGGTGTTGGTGATGGAAGGTGGACGGCAGCGATCATTCGGTGCGCGTTCCAAAGTCCTGAAGGCCATCGAGTCTACACAGGATCACGTGGCAGAGCGCGCTGACATGGAGGATCCCGGTGTCCGGCATTCATCAGAACAATGACGTTTCAAGCTCCATTCGCCGGCACCTGGTGGCGGGCCTTCTGGCGAGCGTGATCTTTGTGGGAGGAGCCGGAGCCTGGGCGACCTTCACGAATCTCTCCGGTGCGGTTGTAGCGTCCGGACACTTTGTCGTCGTTTCCTAGTGAGAAGATACAGCACCCGACTGGCGGGGTGGTCGGAGAAATCCTGGTGAACCCGGCATTTCGTACTACCTGGTGCGCCTGTCAGTTCCGATCTCGGCTCGCGCGAACGCGCTCCCTAACGTTCCATTGCTCGCAATGGGCAGTGCCGGCGCGACTCGGCAACACAGCCCCATGCCCGTTCTTCCGAGGGCGGCCCAACCAGGACGACCGGTTGCCAAGTTTTCCTGGACCGTTCTTTGAGTGTGAATGTTCGGGCCGATTGCCTGGGGCGTGTCCCCGCCGCCTGCGAGCCCGCAACTGCTCAGCAGAAGGGCGAAGTGAACGAGAATGCATCCATTTCGTAAATGTATGCCTATCCAAGCAATCGATTTCTCCAATTGTCCGATGACGAATATGAACGACTCAGGCAGGGGCATCATTAGGAGTATTTTCAATGGCAAAGATTATCGAAGGTGGCCCGGGTTCCGAAACAATCCTCGGCACCGAGGGTGTTGACTGGATCGAGGGTTACCAGGGCGGTGACTGGCTTGACGGTCGTGGCGGCAACGACGAGATCTCGGGTGGCGCGGGCAGTGACCGAGCCATCGGCGGCAAGGGTAACGACCGCATCTTCGGCGGAGATGGCTGGGACGATCTCTCCGGCGACAACGGCCGCTTCAACGCGCGCGTCTCCGGTGAGGACAATGACAGGCTCAGCGGCGGACCCGGCCAGGATGTCCTCTACGTGGGTGACGGCCAGGACACGTTGACCGGGGGCAGCGACAGTGACACGTTCGTGTTCCAGTTCCACAATCCGGTGCCTGGGGTTGTCGGGTCGACGTCGGACATTACCACTATCACCGATTTCAACCCGGCGGAGGACAAGTTCGCCTTCGATGCGGTGGGCCTCTACAACGATGGTTTTGGCGCGAACTTCGTCAACAACGCCAGCATACAGTCCGGCTACCCGGTGAGCAGCTTCTACAGCGGTGCGGCCTCGGGTGCGAACGGCGAACACGTCGTGGTGATCACTGGCGAATCTTTCAACTCTGCTAATGAGGCGGCGAGTGCGATCTCCGGCGAGCACGCCGGCGACATCATTGTCTACCAAAGCAGCTACACCGACAGACTCGCAACTCTGGCCTATGTCACCGCCGACGGCAGCGCGCACGAGTTCGCCCACCTGGGCGGTGTGGTCACCGTGGCAGACCTGGGCCTGACCGCGTCCGACTTCACCTTCGTTTGATCCAGAAAACCCATACGGAACCGCGCCCGCCCCGCCCCCCTGGGCGGGCGCTTTCCCGTTTCCGCTACTTGCCATGGGCCGGGGCGCCCGGGAGCAGTCAGCGTGTACAGTGACGAAGCCCTGCGCGTCGCGCTGGTCGTGCACCGAAATCCCACTGAAGGTGTGGAGGCGGAAGCCTGTTCGGGCCCTTGCGGCCGACCACGATGAATCCCTTCCAAACCTTCAGCCGGACGGTGTTGTTGACGCGCTCCATTAAA
>NZ_JAMYUL010000032.1:0-12936 GCF_040322955.1 Mesorhizobium sp. M0077 | reverse complement strand
TTTCCGCCTCATCAAGCCGGTCGCCGCTGATCACTATGATAGGAACATCCGATTTTGTCGCCAGATTGCGGACGATCGCAAGTCCATCCTCCCGGCCTAGGTTAAGGTCAACAACCACGAGATCGACTGGCTCACGTGAAAGAACATAGTCAAACTGCTTGCTATCGTGGACTGCGGTTACCTTCAGGGCATGCATCGGCGATGAGGCGCCGCATTGCGGCATCATCGTCAATGACAAGAACATGTTTCAACGGCACACCTCGTTTTGGGGGTTGCGCCCCGATCAGGGTTGCATTACCTGAATCTGCAAGCAAAAGGCATGTATTAGTGATGACATTACTTGAAATTGAACAACTGGTTCTCAAAACCCTCAACGCTCTAGTTGCCGAAAAAGTAGAGGTGTCGATGACAACCAGAATGCGGGATCTCGGCCTCGACAGCCTCGACTATAACGAGCTTGCTACGGCGATCGAGAGCCGACTTGGCTGGTTTGTCGACGATTACAAGCTCTGGCAATACGAGTCCGTAAGGCATGTCGCCGACGCCGTCGCCAGTCAGGAGTTGCGCACCGCGGAACCACCAGCAGTGCGACAAGTGCTGGAGTAGTGCTGTAGGCACAGGTTACGGTGAGGGCAGCTTGGGCGGCGGTAGCTATTGCCATTGCTCCGCTGTGGTTTCTATTCGTGACTGGTGTGTTTGAGAACTGTTGGGTCAGCCCGGTCCATGTCGCAGTGCCGATGCCCCTTTGGTGGCGTTGCCCGCAATTGCGATCGCTGCGCCCAGGGCACCAATGCTGACGGTCGTTGTCAGGCCACCCGTTGAATTGTTGTCAGAGGCAACAGTGCCCACCACACCATTCCAATTGGTGGTCGTATAGACCGACATGTAGTCACGGAACACGCTCTCACTATACGTGGTCACGATCGTTGCCGTCGTACCGGTTGGCACGAGGGCCGACCACACTGACAGATAGACCACACCAGAATTGAAGATGCTTTCCACCTGAGCGAGAAGGGTGGCAGCCACACCCCCAATCGTCATACTGTTGACGGTCACTGCACTTTCGGTGTCAGTGGTCTCAGTTGTCACGATGACACGACGATTAGCGTGTGGCGCGACAAGAAGCGGAATGCTGGTGTGGGTGTAAACGGTCGTGGCAGTCGAGTCTTCGTGAGTGCCATTGAAGACCAGATCTATCGGGAACATTTTCTCCCAGACGCCCGAGCTGCGCACATAGACCTGTCGAGCCTTGGTCCAGAGGCTTGAGATTTTCACCCATACAGCGCTAGCCGCCCCCCAGACCCCGGAGGCTTTGACGTAAAGGGCCATTACGGCTGCACCCAGAAATCACCGTCCACGCCGCCAGAAGGGGCAGCGGCCGAGATCGTGACGCTGCGATTTGCCATCGTGCCGACGCCGAGAAGCGCCTTGGTCTGGGCAATGGACTGCGGTCGACGATAATTGTCCCCGGTGCCGTCACTCGACACGCGACCGACGAAGCTCGTCACAGCGTCGGCACCTGTGGCGTAGGTCGAGCGGTACAAACGCGTCGTGATATCACCAGCGCCATCGCGCTGAGGCGATGAACATGTATGGCGAGAGCAGAACGTTTGGGGCGGGACGAAGAGGTTGCGGAGGGCTGACAAGGTCGAGACGAAGCGTTGCAGGCCTCCCGGCGATCGGACCTTTGCATCATCCGCTCCCGTTTTCGCGGCGGCACATGGGAATTCTCCGCTCCGTTGTTCAACCCCTTGTGCGACCGGTGCTTGACGTCCGGCATCACCTGTCGCTTTGCCGCTCCATACGAGCGCAGCTAGTCGGTGATCATGCGCTTCGGCGCGAGCCCCTGCTTCTTCAACGGCCGCGTCAGCAAGCGCTTGGCGGCCTTGGTGTTGCGGCGGTTTTGCACGATTTCGTCCAGCACATATCCATCCTGGTCGACGGCGCGCCACAACCAAAGCTTTTTGCCGGGCGATGGTGACGACCACTTCGTTCAGGTACCAGACATCATTCCGGCACGGCGGCTTGCGGCGCAAGCAGCGAGCGCAGTCCAGCCCGAACTTAGATGCCCCACCGGCGACTTGTCTCATACGAAACCACGATGCCGCGTTCCAGCAGCATTTCCTCAACCAGGCGCAGGCTCAGCGGAAACCGGAAATAAAGCCAGAGCGCGTGGGCGATAATAGGCGGCGGAAATCGGGGGGCGTGTAGCTGACGGCGGGCGTATTCATGCCCCCCGGCGTCCATGTCGCAAATCTTGACGATTGCTTTGTGTGTCAAGCCCGCCGCAGGTCTCAACGCGTTCATATGCAGACATTGTGAAAATCGCCCTATTCCGCCTTTTTTTACCGCCCCTTAAGTCCCCCGCTCGCATGCTTGTCGATGCATTGAACTCATAGCCATCGGCCAAGGATTTTGGAAAATATGGTTCCGCTCGCAGCAGAAAACGTGAGAGTCGCTGTAGGCCTAACGTCAAGGGGAGAGAGCGGTTTGATTGGACGAAATGGGTACCGGAGTACCGAGTCATGATGCCACGAGGTAATCTGGTCCGACTGAAGCAATTTCAGGTGAATGAGAAGCGACGACAGTTGCACCAGCTAGACATCATGATTGCCGATTTCGAACGCATGGCGCGAGAACTGGAGTTCCAGATAAACGCCGAGGAAACGAAGGGCGGCATCTCCGATGTCAATCATTTCGCTTATCCGACGTTCGCCAAGGCCGCTCGCCTACGTCGTGACAACGTCAAGAATTCGCAATCGGACCTTCTGCGGCAGAGAACCGCAGCCGAGCCATGCCTCGCCGAGGCTGAAGCAGAGCTCTCCAAGGCGCAATTGCTAGAATCGCGCAGCGGCAGAGGCCACGACCTCGAACCCGGCAACCGAAGCGCCATGATCGGCTGAGCCGGACGGCTTCAGCGCGCCTCAATTCGCGACACCGACTGGCCGTTGGCGCGCGAGAGGCGTGCGGGCACTGTAAAGATATCAGCGTCTTGATGCAGCGATAGCTGGTCGGGACGGCTGTCATGCTGCGGCGACATACGCGATTTTGTCCAGATTTGCATAGCGGCGTTACGCAGGTATGGGGGAAAGTGGAATTGGTTGGCAATCGGATCATCGGTGGAGACGAACCGCTGCCGGCGGACCGGCGCCTGGCGGCAACGCCTGGCGCTTTCGGCGGCGGCGGTAACGGCAAAGCAGGCTGGCCGCGTCGAGGATGAAGCGGCCCCTGCGTGATGCCGTTCTGCTCACGGCCGGGAGACGGGGTCGGCCCCGCCGGCCGGATGCTGCTCGCTTGGCGCGGCACCGTAAAGTCAACCGACAGCTTATGAAGATGTGCTTACATTGGGCCATGTCAGAAGTTGCTCGTGGTCCGCTCTATGGTCGCCACCGCTTTCCCCCGAGATCATTGCGCACGCGGTATGGCTCTACTTTCGCTTTCCGCTCAGCCTGCGCATGGTTGAGGACATGCTGGCGGCCCGCGGCATCATCGTCACGCATCAGACCGTTCGAAGCTGCGCGGAGAAATTCGGACGGCATTTCGCCCAGGAGATCAATATCAGCCGGCTGCCTGGGCGACAAATGGCATCTCGACGAATGTGTCGTGGCTATCAGTGGCAAGAAGCAGTGGCTCTGGCGTGCCGTCGATCAGGACGGCTTCGTCCTCGAAGTGCTGGTACAAAGCCGCCGAAATGCCAAGGCGGCAAAGCGTCTGATGCGCAAGTTGCTGAAAGCTCAAGGGCGGACACCACGGATCATGATCACCGACAAGCTCCGATCCTATGATGCCGCCATGCGCGACCTCTTGCCCGGCGTCGAACACCGGTCGCACACAGGCCTGAATAATCGAGCGGAAAATTCGCACCAGCCGACTCGACGACGCGAAAGGATCATGAAACGCTTCAAGTCGGCACGCCAGCTTCAGCGGTTCGTTTCCATCCATGATCCGATTGCCGACCTGCTCACTTTCCCTGCAATGCGCTGTCATCGGCTCAACATCGAGACCTGCGTGACGCCCCCATGCAAATCTGGAACAAGATCGCGTGTGTCGCCACAGCGTGACAGCCGTCCCGGCCAGCTATCGCGTGCATCAAGCCGCTGAAACTTACAGTGCCGGGCGCGCTGCTACCTGAATTTCCTTACCCGCTCAATCAATGTGACAGCACCGATTCTTCTCAACCGCGGCATGCCCTAAATCGTCACTTGCGTTCCGATCTCGACCACACGTCCGGTCGGGATCTGGAAATATTCGGTCGCATCGGCGGCCGTGCGTGCCAGGCCGATGAACAGCTTGTCCTGCCACACCGGCATGCCCGAATTGGGCGAGGCTTTGAGCGAGCGCCGCGACAGGAAGAACGAAGTCGTCATGATGTCGAACTTCCAGCCCTGCTTGCGGCAGATCGCCAGCGCGCGCGGAATGTTGGGCTGCTCCATATAGCCGAAGGTCAGCGTCACCCGCATGAACAACTCGTTGACTGTCTCCATCTTGACCCGGTCGCTGTCGGGCACCAGCGGCTGCGGTGCGGTGACCACCGACAGAATGACGTTCTGCTCGTGCAGCACCTTGTAGTGCTTCAGGCTGTGCATCAGCGCTGTCGGCGCGCTTTGCGGATCGCTGGTCAGGAACACGGCGGTGCCGGACACCAGCTGCGGCTTCTTCTTCAGCAGATTGCCGGCGAGGAAATCGAGCGGGATTTCGTTGCGCCGGGTCTTGTCGAACAGATAGCGGCTGCCGCGCACCCAGGTCCACATCGCCAGAACGATGGTGAAGGCTATCGCAAGCGACGCCCAGCCGCCCTCGAACACCTTCACGATGTTGGAGGCAAAGAAGCCGATGTCGATGAATGCGAACACCGCCGTCATCGCCACCGCCACCCACAGGCGCCATTTCCAAATGCGCGTCATGACGACGAACAGCAGCACCGTCGTCACCAGCATGTTGCCGGTCACCGAGATGCCATAGGCGGAGGCGAGCTTGCTCGATTCGCCGAAACCGACGACCAGCAGCATCACCGCCAGCGCCAGCAACAGATTGACGCGCGGCATGTAGATCTGGCCCGACTGCCGTTCCGAGGTGTGCAGGATTTCGAGGCGCGGCAGCATATTGAGCTGCACCGCCTGCCGGGTCAGCGAGAAGGCGCCGGAGATGACCGCCTGGCTGGCGATGACAGTCGCGGCCGTCGCCAGCACGACCATCGGGATCAGCGTCCAGCCTTCGTTCATCTCGAAGAATGGATGGCCGACGACGCCGTTCTTGGCCAGCACGAAGGCGCCTTGCCCGGCATAATTGAGCAGCAGGCAGGGAAACACGATCGCCAGCCAGGCCAGCACGATCGGCTTGCGGCCGAAATGGCCGAGATCGGCATAGAGTGCTTCGGCGCCGGTGACGGCGAGGAAGATGGCGCCAATGGTCACGAAAGCGACGTCGGGCGAATTGATCAGGAAGGCGACGATGTAGTGCGGGCTCACCGCCCACAGGATTTCTGGATCGTCGATGATGTGGTTGAGACCGGAAAGGCCAATTGCCAGGAACCACACCGCCGTCACCGGGCCGAACACCAATCCTACCCCGCCCGTGCCGAAGCGCTGCACCGCAAACACCATGGCAAGGATGACCAATGTCAGCGGCACGACATAGGGCTGGAAGGTCGGCGTGACGACATTCATGCCCTCAACCGCCGACAGCACCGATATCGCCGGCGTGATGACGGCATCACCGAAGAAAAGCGATGCCCCGACGATGCCGATGCCCAGGATCACCGCCGACCGCTTGGGGAAACTGCCGCGCGCTAGCGCCATCAGCGACAGCACGCCGCCCTCGCCGCCGTTATCGGCGCGCAGCACGAACATGATGTACTTGATGGTGACGATGATAGTCAGCGACCAGATGATCAGCGACAGCACGCCGAGGATATCGCCGCGCTCGGCGACATTGCCGCCCGACGACGCCACCAGCGCCTCACGGAACGCGTAGATCGGGCTGGTGCCAATATCGCCATAGACAACGCCGAGCGCGCCTAGCATCAGCACCTTGGTGCTGTCCTGTTCGATTTCGGGATGGCTCGATTGTTCGACGGGTTCTGCCTCGCTACCAGCATTGGTAAGGGCCATGGACGACACTCCGATAAGGGGCGGCCCTCTACCTTTGCTGCACTGCAATATCAAGTGCCGCGACGTAATGGCTCCGTATGCGGACCGCATTTGTCGCCGCACCGGCGGATTGTCTCATACGAAACCACGATCCCGCTCCCAGGCCATTTCCTCGACGAGACACAGGCTCAAGGGGACCTGAAGGAGGGCCAGACCGGATGGGCGATGATCTGCGGCAGGAAACGATGGCGCTGCTTGTAGCTGACGGCATATCTTTCTCCTTTGTGTGTCTGCCAGACGAGCGGGCGGGCACGGAAGTGGTCGCGCTCTACTGCCAGACATACTCGTCCAACCTGATGAAAACCTGACTTGTACACCCAGCCCAAACAGGTGCGAGGGGTCGGTCTATTACCAAAGGCTCTGAGGGCTGATTCTCTAGGGTTCCCGCCCAGAATGATCCGTGACCCTTGTTGTGTACCGCCGCGGGTTGATCGGAGGCTCCAACTCCTGAGAAGGTGAAACCATGACAAGCAAGGCGACCAACAAGTTCTCTCCCGAGGTCCGGACCCCCCGCGGTGCGGCTGGTTCTGGATCACGAACGCGAGCATACGTCGCGGTGGGCGGCGGTTTCATCGATCGCCGCCAAGATCGGCTGCAAGAAAGCCGAGCGTGACGGCGGCGTGCGCGCCGGAGTTCCCACGGATGCTGCGACGAAACTGAAGGCTCTGGAACGCGAGAGCCGCGAGCTTCGCAGGCCAACGAGAGCAAGGCTTCCGCGTATTTTGCCCAGGCGAAGGTCGACCGCCGGTTCAGGCCACGATCGCGTTCATCGACGATCACCGCAAGGCGCATGGGGTTGAGCCGATCTGCAAGGTGCTGCCGATCGCCCCGTCGACCTACCACGACCATGTCGCCAAGCGCGTCGACCCCTGCCGGCTGTCGGCTCGGGCAAGATGGGATACAGCCTCGAAGGATGAGGTCCGACGGTTTGAGGCGAACTTCCGCGTCTACGGCGTTCGCAAGGTCTGGCGGCGGTTGCGTCGCGAGGGCTTCGAGGTCGCCCGCTGCACGGTTGCCCGCTTGATGAAGGCCATGGGCCTCGCTGAGACAGTACTTTCCAAAGGGCACGGATCTCAGTCGGCACACAGCCCGGGAACTGGACGCAGTTGCCCATGCTATCAACACAAGACCGCGCAAAACGCTCGGCTGGAAAACACCTGCCGAACTCCTCGACCAGCTCCTTGGGGGACAGTATGATGCCGGTGTTGCGACGATCCGGTTGAATCCGCCTTGGCTGCCTCTATCGCTGTGATGGATGAGCCCGCCTCCCCGCGCGGGCCGCCGATCATGGAGAGCCTGTTCCAGGGCATCGGAGAACGAAGGCTGCATGCGCCGTCCGGCTCACCCGTCAGCCGACGATCCGACGGGCATAGGTGTCGACAAACGCGACATAGACGAAGCCCGTCCAGGTCGCGACGCAGGTGAAGTCGGAGACCCGCAGCATGTTCGGCGCCGGAGCATAAGCCGTTGGTGTTTTCGTTGGAGTCTCGTTGCCACGGGCTTGGGGATCGCAGAAGTAAATCTCGAGCCCGGTGTCGATGCGCAGGTCGGCTGCTGCGCCATTTCCGCTCCATGGTCCCAAGTCAGCGACTGACGCAGTTGCTCGGGAAGTTTGCCCATGGATCGGGCTATGGCTCTGCGGACTGCTTCAGCGCCGTGGCAGGCAAGTGGTGGACCGTTCTTGATGCGCAGGCTCTGCTGATAGCCATGCATGCGCGGCAGGTGAAGCACGCATTGTGAAGCGTGAACTTCGTTCCACGAGCGTACCGATCGCCTAGCTTCCGAGGCCAAGGATGAGGTCGCCTTCCCAATGTCCGGGGACAGCCCGATCGGCAATTTCGGCCGGACGGTCGCTTATTATAAGGGCGTCTCCAATGAAGGACTTGTTGCGAACTCGGGCCCGTTCGCGCGGTACGCGCAACGCTCGGCCTGAACGCAGACATGCGGTAAGTCCTCGGCGCAATGCTCCGCGTCCTTGAATGTACAAGGACTGATAGATCGTCTCGTGGCTGATCCGCATGGTTTGATCCTCTGGGTAATCGATCTGAAGCCGATTTAGCGATCTGCTCGGGGCTCCAGGCTGCCGACCACCTCCGGCTCTGTCGTTTTTTCCATACCCACCTTGGGGCCCTCGAATGAGGCGCCATTGGGATTGGTGACTTTGCCGGCCAAGCGCTCCTCAACATTCACGCAGAGCCGGATTGACCGCCAGCTTGCCAGGAGGCCGCCGGGACTCACGATCGGCGTGCCATTGGGCGGCACTGGCCGGTAATCCAGATTGCCGCTGCGCGTCGCGGCATTGCGCCTGACCTCCCGCGAGATTGTGCTCGGCGGCCGACCTAGCTTACGAGCAATGGCCCGGATGCCGATTCCCTTGGCAAGCTCAAGCGCAATATCCTCGCGCTCCCGAAAGAAAGATATCGCCCCGAAGGCGGCTTCGCCCACGGCGCCAAATGCGTTGGCGGCATCCCTCCTGCACTCCGAACCAGCGCGGACCAAGAGGCGTTGATATACAGGCATCCAGTGCGGCCTCCTCGCTCGAACGTCCCAAGGCAATAGCTTGCCAGAACCGGAAGCGATTCTCACGCTGCCAGGCAGGCGGACGCCCGGGCGAATCTAGCTTCTTTCGAGTGCACCGATCTAAGCGCGTTGGTGAACCGTCTTTGCAACCTCCAAATCCCTTGGTGTTGCGACGACCGGTTGAATCCGCCCAACACGTCAGCATTCAATACACCGAGCGCTTGGCGGAGGCCGGCGTCGAACCCGCAGTGGGCAGTGTCGGCGACTCTTTCGATAATGCTCTCGCCGAAACGATCAACGGTCTTTACAAGGCCGAGGTGATCCATCGACGCGGACCCTGGCGCTCATTCGAGGCCGTCGAGTTCGCCACGCTCGAATGGGTCGACTGCTTCAACAATCGCCGGCTGCTGGAGCCCATCGGCAACATCCCGCCGGCCGAAGCCGAGGAACGCTACTATGCCATGTTGGATGGATCAGCCATAGCCGCGTGACTCAAAACGAAACGGCCTCCGGAATGCCCGGGGCAGTTCACATCGCATTTGATGCCAGCTTCATCGTATTTTCTTCGGCTTGGACGGGCACTTGGCAGACCCACAGAGCTGGGAACCCTTTGCCATACTACAACTGTAACATCATATCGGTTTAGCAGGTCAAGCTTCGGTGGTAACCTCATTGGGTAGAATAACTACTTTGGAGGCGAGCGATGGATCGCGATAACAAACGGGCACGTGCAGCTGCAAGATCATCTCAAGGCGGGGGGAGCAGTAGCCTCCGTGACGTTCCAGAGGGGCCATTGAGCGATGTTGCAGAACGGCTGGTAACCGCTAACCCGCGCGATACAGCGCGAAATCTCGGGGGCTTCAAAGGCCTCGGGACGCACGAGCGAACAGCCGTTCGGGGCACTCAACCCGGGCCAGAAACTGACCTCGCGAGATTTGAAAGGCGGACCAATCGGCTTGGACGATCAGCCATCAATCTGGCCGCGACATTAACAGCCGAATTGGGGTACAGCACGGATGACATAGCATTGCAGAAAGTCGGAGCGGCCAGTAATCTAGGCGATTACCTAACGCCAGGGCTGCAAGATGCTATTGTTAATCGCATTGGCAACATGGATCCGCCGTCGCAAGCTCTCGGTGCTTATTACGTTGCGCCACACTTCAGTAAGTTTACTGACGAAAATAAATCTCGCATTCTTGATCAGGCCATTGGATTGGCTTCTTCTGATCCGGATGGCAATGTCAGAAACATGGCATCCAATGCTATTCTCAACATGTATCCCCAGTTAGACGCAAATCAACAGGCCCAAGCTCACTCAGTTTTTCCCGGCATGCAAGACATCTTGCCGCACATGCCGCCGCCGCAGCATGCAGCAGAGGAACGGAGTGCGAATCTGGACGGCCACATAGCAGGTATTGAGGCTGCAGTCCGTGATACAGTAGGCCCGCAAACCTCCTATGAACAGCTGCAGCGGGGTGCTCAAATCGGGCGGTCCATAAACCACGCCTTCAATCACGCCCGAGAGGACCTAATGGAGGCCACCAGAAGCAGAGATCGCTCCGGTCGTTGAGGTCTCGGCCATGGTACAGTGACGCTTTCTCTCCCGAAATCCGTTTACGGCCTTGCCATTTCCAATTCGCTGGCCGTTGACGTACCTGCTTAGAGTAACTATCAAAAACCACGTCTGCCGGGTGATGCGCTGCAAGCATCGCACCACCCACTGCGGCATCAATCTGTCGAGCGGCGACATCGCGCGACGCCGGTTCGGTCTCTCAAGCACGCGCAGCATTAGCTAGGCTAATCCGGCAATGGAACAATGCTTTCAACAAAAACGACGCCCCCCAACATAGCCATTAGCATCGCGTGCTCACTCGCCGTGGGCTTCTGTGCGGCAAGTCTTTACGCAACCTTCCGCCACGGCGGCAGCGGCGAGGCTCTGATGGCGTTTGATGTCCGTGCCTTTTGGTTTGAGACGCCCTTCTATTTGGGTTTCGCAACCCCTGTTTTCTATCGGGGCGCGGCTATCGTGGTCTCGACGTCCGCGGTCGTCTTGCTGATTCAGCAGATCGTATTGCGCCGCAAGCTCGAACACCACGGGACGGCTCGTTGGGCTCGAGTGGATGAAATGCGACGCACGGGATATCTGCGACGATACCGCGGCGTGACAGGGCCGGTGTTTGGGAAGACAAGTGGCCCTTTCTGGCCTGGCTACTACCTGACCAATGGCGAGCAGCCTCACAGCCTCATCGTTGCACCGACCCGCGCTGGCAAGGGCGTCGGCATAGTCATTCCAACGCTACTTACATTCAAAGGCTCGGTGATAGCTCTGGACGTCAAGGGGGAGCTCTTTGAGCTCACCTCGAGGGCGCGCAAAGCCGCAGGTGACGACGTGTTTAAATTCGCGCCGCTGGATTCGGAGCGGCGCACAAACTGCTACAATCCGCTGTTGGATCTTATAGCGTTGCCTCCACAGCAGCAATTCACCGAAGCCCGCCGCTTGGCCGCAAACCTGATTACGGCCAAAGGGGAGGGCGCGGAAGGGTTCGTCAGCGGCGCGCGAGATATCTTTGTCGCGGGAATCCTTGCCTGCATCGAGCGGGGCACGCCAACAATCGGCGCCGTCTATGACCTCTTCGCCCAGCCGGGGGAGAAGTTTAAGCTCTTCGCGCGACTCGCCATGGAGACCCAGAACAAAGAGGCACAACGCATCTTCGACGACATGGCGGGGAACGATACGAAAATCCTAACCTCCTACACTTCCGTGCTCGGCGATGGCGGGCTCAACCTATGGGCGGATCCCGCTGTAAAGGCGGCCACAAGTCGCTCGGACTTTTCGGTCTATGATCTTCGCCGTCGCAGAACGTGCATCTATCTTTGCGTTGGTCCGAACGACCTTGAGGTGATCGCGCCTTTGATACGTTTGTTTTTTCAGCAAATCGTTTCAATTCTGCAGCGGTCGCTGGCCCGTCGGGATGAAAAGCACGAGGTTCTCTTCCTGCTCGACGAGTTCAAGCACTTGGGTAAGCTGGAGGCGATCGAGACCGCAATCACGACTATCGCGGGCTACAAGGGGCGTTTCATGCTCATCATCCAAAGCCTTTCGGCACTGACGGGGGCTTATGGAGAGGCTGGCAAGCAGAATTTTCTCAGCAATACCGGACTGCAAGTGTTCATGGCCACGGCTGATGACGAGACTCCGAACTACATTTCCAAGGCCATCGGTGAATACACGTTTGAAGCCAAATCGATTTCCCACAGCCAGGCGCGAACGTTCGACTGGACCATTCAGAATTCACATCAAGGTGCACCGCTATTGCGTCCCGAACAGGTTCGGCTGCTCGATGACGACTACGAGATTGTTCTTATCAAAGGTCTGCCACCATTAAAATTGAGGAAGGTGCGTTATTTCTCGGATCGCATTCTGAAACGCATCTTTGAAAGCCAGACAGGCGCCCTCCCGGAGCCGGCGCCCTTGACGGGAGCAGAGGAGGCGCTCCCCGCCGAATCTCAACTCGATGACCCGCTGTGTGAATTGGCGCAGGACTTTGACGATACGGTTTGATGTGAGGCTGGTGTGGACCCGGCGAAAAAATCCATCCCGTGTAACAGCTTTGTCGCAGGTGCAGGACGCCGGCTTGGAAGAGGGGCAAGCGGGCCAAGCCCGGCGAGTGGGCTTTGAGCAGCACGTGTCCGAGGCGCCCCGGCCGCTGTTCGATGGTCGAGCTGACGAGCCGCCAACCAATCCAGAGGAGCTTCTGCGACTGGAACAGGGGGTCTCGCGAGGTGCTTCAGCGAGGGCAGGATCATCAAGCCGCCTCATCTTTTTTCAGCAACCCAGGGATGCCCGATGGACGGGATGACCTCAACAGAAGCGTGTCGGAGGCTTTCGCAAGCTCTGGGACGCCGGAGTTCGGGCCGCCGCCCCCAGTCTTGGCTGCCAGCCAACAGCAGATCCGCCCTTCACCGGATGAGCTTGACCAGGGCAACCACCTGCCACCCGAGTGAGTCGTGCCAACAATGAACATTCACCAGCGCTGTTGTGGCCAGAGGAGACGCAGAGGGCCCTGAATGCGCCGCAAGCCGTCGCCATTCAGCAGCAGCTGAGCGAAATCGGCAATTCAGGCGGCCGCGTGCCTATGCAGAGAGGGGCTGATGCGATCTCCAGACCGGTAGCTCTCGCTGTAATTGATCAGGCTGGTACTGTTGGAAGGCTTGATCAGCCTCGTCACCCCAATCTCCAGCATAGCTCACTGTCACGCGGCCAACG
>NZ_JAMYUL010000031.1:0-21923 GCF_040322955.1 Mesorhizobium sp. M0077 | reverse complement strand
CGTTGGCCGCGTGACAGTGAGCTATGCTGGAGATTGGGGTGACGAGGCTGATCAAGCCTTCCAACAGTACCAGCCTGATCAATTACAGCGAGAGCTACCGGTCCGGAGATCGCATCAGCGCCTCTGTCGTCAAGAGAGCTGTTCTGCTTGACCCCAGCCATGGAGCTCAACGCCCCGCGTCGGAGCGCTCCCTGCTTCTGAAGGAAGCCATTAGGTCCGCTCGGGCTTGATCGGAGGCTTGGCTGATGGACGTCGTGGTTGCTTCGCTCAGTTGCCGCCCCATGGCGCGGCTTTGCGGATTATCAGTCCTCTGCCTCTTCGCCGGTCTCAACAGCGCTGTGTAATGTTCATTGTTTATGATGACGCCCCCGCTGTTCACGAGGTTGCTCCTGTCAAGTGTACTCGTCAGTCCGTCCTGGGCCTCACGCTTCTTGCCCAAGTGCCGTTCAAACGGCGCTGGCGTGACTTGTTGAGCTCGAGAGATGGGTCCCTGCTCTCCTGCGTGGCCATGAGCTTGTGCCGCGGTCTGCGCAGCGGCGTCCCCAATGGCACGAGCCTCCATGCCGACTGCGTCTTCCGGACGAGCAGCAAGGGCAATTTCGCGCCCGAGTGCGAACTTCCGGACATGAGTTAGTGCACTGATGTCAGCGGTTTTCATATAGCGCTTGGCATCTTCATCCAGCGACCGCTCGTGAAGCCGATCCGCAATCCCCGGCTTTTTGTTTTCAACCAGGCATTGACTGAAACGTCTAAGAGCAGACCCATAGACCTCAACGGTACGGGGTTTCGGCCCCGTCGGCGCTGCCTCGTACGCTTTGATGAGAGCCGCTGTGTACTCTCTGATGAGCACGGCGTCGGCAGGGTGGGGATTCAGGGCAGGGCGGCCCACCACTGGCGCTCCGCCCGCCCACGTCTTGAGACGACCCAGTGACCCAGCCACGGCCGAGGGGCCGCCACCCCAGATCTCGTACTCCTTGCGATCCCGATCCAGCGACGAATCGTGAAGCCGATCCGCAATCCCCGGCTTGTTATTTTCAACGAGCCAATGACCAAAGCCGAAAAGAATATCTACATGGCGCTTGACCGTGATCTCCCCGACCTTACCGGCATAGAGTGCTGACCTCAGCCCTTCGACAAGGGTCGCATCGTTGGAATAAAGAGGACCCTTGTCGGGACCGGAGACCACTTTTGGGCGATCTGGCTGCACCGCCGCCGGCACAGAACGAGCATGGTCACGCAACTCGGACGGTGCGGGGGGATTCAGATCAACCACTGACGAATCCGGCGCATGATGATGGCGCGCCGTTGAGTGACCCGGCTGCAGCACCGAGGCACCCAGCATCGACCCACTGCCTCCGGCGTACGGCGCCGCGGCGTGTTCTTGTCCGCTCCCTTGCATCATGGGCTGCGCCTCCCATGGCAATGCACCCACTTGATGGGTGAGGGCCTGCATCAGCACGCGAGCGCCTGAATTGCCGATCTCGCTCAGCTGCGGCTCAGTGGCAACGTCCTGCAGACGACTGTTCGGGGTCCTTTGCCTCTTCGCTGGTCTCAACTCCGCTGTATCATGCTCACGGTTGATGAGGACCTCCTCGCTTGGTAGCTGGTTGCTCCTGTCCTGTGCAGCGATCCGCTCGTCCGGCGCGCGCTGGTCGCCGTCGCGCCAGCTCAGGGGACGAAAGGACCCTGCGGGATCCGAGGCTTGGTGATGGGGCCCAGTTGGCACGAAAGACGATGCCAGAACAGCGTCGTCTTCATTAGCTTTCCCAGGGGGGAGATACTCTGGCCAACTGTATTCCTCCTGCGGCCCGCTGCGCTGCGCAGCGGCGTCCCCCTTGCTCTCAAGACTTTGAAATTTAAATGGGTCCCCGGGAGCAACGTCTGGCGCTGACTGGCCGAGCCGCTTGATCTGCTGGTGAAACGTCCCAACGGGGCTTTCCTTAACCGCGTCTCGGGCCTGTCGGTCCATGAGTTCAAAGTTCGTAAGATTCTTTGCCGTTCCGAATGTATTGTCACCCCTGAGGCGGGTTTGTAGTGCCTGCCGATTGACGACGAGGTTGTTGAGGTTCAGGTTATCTGGCTGCGATTGCAATCGCCCAACCAGCGCCCGCGTGCCGTCCACCACGTAGACTCCGCAATCCACCACGTTGCTCTGCTGGGCGATGCGGGATACGCCCACGCGGGTCTCCAGGCTGGCGCCCAGATTTTCTGCGAGCTCTTTTGCAAGCGTGTCATTGCATCCGTTGTAGGAGTCATAATGATAGGCAACCGGCCGTTCCCGGTCGCTGCGATCAACGAACAGCAGCGACCAATGGGTGCCGCGCTCCGCAAGAGTCTTACCGCCATCGCTCACTGGCACGAACAGGAAGTCGGCTGTGTCGTTACCGTTCTGATGGACGATGCGCTGGAATGCGCTTAGCATGACGCTCTCGGAGCCCAAGCGCAGATGATAATTGGCTACGAGGGGATCCACGAACCGCGTCCGGGCGGCGAGATCTGGATTGTTCCCCTGCAACTCCTGCTCCAGGAGTTGGTAATCCCTCTGGATATGTTCGTCGCCTAGCCATTCCAATGCGCCGAGCACCCGCCCGTCTTTAGCTTTCCCAGGGGGCCTCTCTGGCCGACCCAATGCCTCCTGCGTCCCGCTGCGCTGCGCAGCGGCGTCCCCAATGGCACGAGCCTCCATGCCGACTGCGTCTTCCGGACGAGCAGCAAGGGCAATTTCGCGCCCGGGTGCGAACTTCCGGAGATGAGCTAGTGCACTGATCCTCCGGTTACCACCGGAGTTCACATAGCGCTTGGCATCTTCATCCAGCGACCCCTCGTGAAGCCGATCCGCAATCCCCGGCTTTTTGTTTTCATGCAGATATTCACTGAAACGTATAAGAGTAGATCCATAGACCTGAATGGTACCGCGATTCGGCCCGGTCGCAGGCGCTTCTTTGTACTCTTTGATGAGAGCCGCTGTGTAATCTCTGATGAGCGCGGCGTCGGCAGGGTAGGGATTCCGGACAGGGCGGTCGACCACTGGCGCTCCGCCCGCCAACGTCTTGAGACGACCCAGTGCTCTAGCCACGATCGAGGGGCCACCCCTGCTCTCGTACTCCGAGGGGCCACCCCTGCTCTCGTACTCCTTGCGATCCTGATCCAGCGACGATTCGTCAAGCCGAGCAGCAAATCCCGGCCTGTTATTGTCAAAGAGCCAACGACCAAAGCCGAGAAGAGAATTTACATGGCGCTTGACCGTGCTCTCCTTGACCTTACCCGCGTAAGCTGACCTCAGCCCTTCGACAACGGTCGCATCGTTGGAATAGAGGGGACCCTTGTCGCGACCGGAGACCCCTATTGGAGGATCTGGCTGCACCGCCGCCGGCACAGAACGAGCATGGTCACGCAACTCGGACGGTGCGGGGGGATTCAGATCAACCACTGACGAATCCGGCGCATGATGATGGCGCGCCGTTGAGTGACCCGGCTGCAGCACCGAGGCACCCAGCATCGACCCACTGCCTCCGGCGTACGGCGCCGCGGCGTGTTCTTGTCCGCTCCCTTGCATCATGGGCTGCGCCTCCCATGGCAATGCACCCACTTGATGGGTGGGGGCCTGCATCAGCACGCGAGCGCCTGAATTGCCGATCTCGCTCAGCTGCGGCTCAGTGGCAACGTCCTGCAGACGACTGTTCGGGGTCCTTTGCCTCTTCGCTGGTCTCAACTCCGCTGTATCATGCTCACGGTTGATGAGGACCTCCTCGCTTGATAGCTGGTTGCTCCTGTCCTGTGCAGCGATCCGCTCGTCCGGCGCGCGCTGGTCGCCGTCGCGCCAGATCAGGGGACGAAAGGACCCTGCGGGATCCGAGGCTTGGTGATGGGGCCCAGTTGGCACGAAAGACAATGGCAGAACAGCGTCGTCTTCATTAGCTTTCCCAGGGAGCTCGCGCCCGAGTTCGGACTTCCGGAGATGAGCTAGTGCACTGATCCCACCGGAGTTGTTATAGCGCTTGGCATCTTCATCCAGCGACCCCTCGTGAAGCCGAGCCGCAATCCCCGGCTTTTTGTTTTCAACCAGGTATTCACTGAAACGTCTAGGAGCAGATCCATAGGTCTGAATGGTAGCGGGATTCGGCCCGGTCGGCGCTGCCTTGTACTCTTTGATGGGAGCCGCTGTGTAATCTCTGATGAGCGCGGCGTCGGCAGGGTCGGGATTATTCAGGACAGCGGCGCGGTCCAGCACTGGCGCTCCGCCCGCCCACGTCTTGAGATGACCCACTGCTCTAGCCACGTCCGAGGAGCCACTCTTGCTCTCGTACTCCTTGAGATCCGGATCCAGCGACTCCTCGTGAAGCCGAGCAGCAAATCCCGGCCTGTTATTATCAAAGAGCCAACGACCAAAGCCGAGAAGAGAATTTACATGGCGCTTGACCGTGCTCTCCAATGCTGACCTCAGCCCTTCGACAACGGTCGCATCGTTGGAATAAAGAGGACGCTTGTCGGGACCGGAGACCCCTATTGGAGGATCTGGCTGCACCGCCGCCGGCACAGAACGAGCAGGGTCACGCAACTCGGACGGTGCGGGGGGATTCAGATCAGCCACTGACGAATCCGGCGCATCATGATGGCGCGCCGTTGAGTGACCCGGCTGCAGCACCGAGGCACCCAGCATCGACCCACTGCCTCCGGCGTAGGGCGCCGCGGCGTGTTCTTGTCCGCTCCCTTGCATGAGTTGCGCCTCCCATGGCGATGGTAGAAGGTCCGCGTGCGGAATCGAGTCGAAATATCCCGACAAATCAGCGTCGACCATCTGCTTTTGCGACCGAGCCAGCGTTTCGGCCACCGCGGCCTCGCCAACCGCGGAGGGCGTCTCCTCAGCCCTGGCGAACGCTGGCCCGGCAGGCGCCGCCGGCACAGAACGAGCATGGTCACGCAACTCGAACGGTGCGGGGGGATTCAGATCAACCACTGACGAATCGCGCGCCGTTGAGTGACCCGGCTGCAGCACCGAGGCACCCAGCATCGACCCACTGCCTCCGGCGTAGGGCGCCGCGGCGTGTTCTTGTCCGCTCCCTTGCGTCATGAGTTGCGCCTCCCACGGCGATCGTAGAAGGTCCGCGTGCGGAATCGAGTCGAAATATCCCGACAAATCAGCGTCGACCTTCTGCTTTTGCAACCGAGCCCACCTTTCGGCCAACGCGGCCTCGCCAACCGCGGAGGGCGTCTCCCCAGCCCTGGCGAACGCTGGCCCGGCAGGCGCCGCCGGCACAGAACGAGCAGGGTCACGCAACTCGGACGGTGAGGGGGGATTCAGATCAACCACTGACGAATCCGGCGCATGATGATGGCGCGCCGTTGAGTGATCCGGCTGCAGCACCGAGGCACCCAGCATCGACCCACCGCCTCCGGCGTAGGGCGCCGCGGCGTGTTCTTGTCCGCTCCCTTGCACCATGAGTTGCGCCTCCCATGGCGATGTATCCACTTGAGGGCCGGGATCATGCACTGGTTCGTCCATTTGCTTTTGCAACCGAGCCCACCTTTCGGCCACCGCGGCCTCGCCAACCGCGGAGGGCGTCTCCTCAGCCCTGGCGAACGCTGGCCCGGCAGGCGCCGCCGGCACAGAACGAGCATGGTCACGCAACTCGAACGGTGCGAGGGGATTCAGATCAACCACTGACGAATCCGGCGCATCATGATGGCGCGCCCTTGAGTGACCCGGCTGCAGCACCGAGGCACCCAGCATCGACCCACTGCCTCCGGTATGCGGTGCCAGGTGCTCGTCCCCCAGCATCATGGGCTGCGCCTCCCATGGCAATGCACCCACTTGATGGGTGGGGGCCTGCATCAGCACGCGAGCGCCTGAATTGCCGATCTCGCTCAGCTGCTTAGCTTTCCCAGGGAGCTTCTCTGGCCGACCCAATGCCTTCTGCGGCCCGCTGTGCTGCGCAGCGGCGTCCCCAATGGCACGAGCCTCCATGCCGACTGCGTCTTCCGGACGAGCAGCAAGGGCAATTTCGCGCCCGAGTGCGGCGTACGGCGGGAACTTCCGGAGATGAGCTAGTGCACTGATCCACCGGTTACCACTGGAGTCCAAATAACGCCTGGCATCTTCATCCAGCGACCCCTCGTAAAGCCGAGCCGCAATCCCCGGCCTGTTGTTTTCATGCAGGTATTGACTGAAACGTCTAAGAGTAGCCGCATAGTCCTGAGTGGTTTTGGGATTCGGCCCGGTCGCAGGCTCTGCCTCGTACTTTTTGATGAGAGCCGCTTTGTAATCTCTGATGAGCTCGGCGTCGACAGGGTCGGGATTCAGGGCAGCGCGGCCCACCATTGGCGCTCCGCCCGCCGACTCTTTGAGACGACCCAGTGCTCTAGCCACGTTCGAGGAGCCACTCTCGCGCTGGTACTCCTTGAGATCCTGATCCAGCAACGGATCGTCAAGCCGAGCAGCAAATCCCGGCTTGTTATTATCAAAGAGCCAACGACCAAAGCCGAGAAGAGAATTTACATGGTCCGTGACCGTGCGCTCCCCGACCTTACCGGCATAGAGTGCTGACCGCAGCCCTTCGACAACGGTCGCATCGTTGGAATAAAGAGGACGCTTGTCGCGACCGGAGACCACTACTGGAGGATCTGGCTGCACCGCCGCCGGCATAGAACGAGCATGGTCACGCAACTCGAACGGTGCGGGGGGATTCAGATCAACCACTGACGAATCCGGCGCATGATGATGGCGTGTTTCCCCGGGAACAACGTCCCGTACGAACACCGAGTCTGGGTTGCCTTGGTCCGGCGCGACTGGAGCCAGGGCTCTGTCGTGCAACGCTCGCGCTGACTGGCCGAGCCGCTTGATCCGCTGGTGAAACGTCCCAACGGGGCTTTCCTTAACCGCGTCTCGCGCCTGTCGGTCCATGAGTTCAAAGTTCGTGAGATAATTTGCCGTTCCAGATGTATCGTCACCCATGAGTCGGGTTTGTAGTGCCTGCCGATTGACGACGAGGTTGTTGAGGTTCAGGTCTGGCAGGTCTGGCAGGTCTGGCTGCCATCTTTGCAATCGCCCAACCAGCGCCCGCGTGCCGTCCACCACGTAGACTCCGCAATCCCACTCGTTGCTCTGCTGGGCGATGCGGGGTAAGTCCACGCGGGTCTCCAGGCTGGCGCCCAGCCTTTCTGCGAGGTGTTTTGCAAGCTTGTCATGCCATCCGCTGACGGAGTCATAATGATAGGCAACCGGCCGTTCCCGGTCGCTGCGATCAACGAACAGCAGCGACCAATGTTTGCCGCGCTCCGCAAGAGTCTTACCGCCATCGCTCACTGGCACGAACAGGAAGTCGGCTGTGTCGTTACCGTTCTGATTATGGACGATGCGCTGGAATGCGCTTAGCTTGTCGCTCTCGGAGCCCAAGCGCAGATGATAATTGGCTACGAGGGGATCCACGAACCGCGTCCGGGCGGCGAGTTCTGGATTGTTCCCCTGCAACTCCTGCTCCAGGAGCTGGTAATCCCTGTGGATATGTTCGTCGCCTAGCAATTGCAATGCGCCGAGCACCCGCCCGCTGGGGTCGCCGAAAACACCAAAAAACCCTTCGACCGCGGGGGACATCCCCTCAGGAAAGAGCTCTGGCGAGGCGGAATTCCCCGCCCGCAAGCTGGGCGGAGCGAATTCCGGTGGCCTCAGTGGCACCTCCTCGCTTGGTACCAGGTTGCTCCTGTCCTGTGCAGCGATCCGCTCGTCCGGCGCGCGCTGGTCGCCGTCGCGCCAGATCAGGGGACGAAAGGACTCTGCGGGATCCGAGGCTTGGTGATGGTGCCCAGTTGGTACGAAAGACGATGGCAGAACAGCGGCGTCTTCATTAGCTTCCCCAGGGAGCTTCTCTGGCCGACCCAATGCCTTCTGCGGCCCGCTGTGCTGCGCAGCGGCGTCCCCAATGGCACGAGCCTCCATGCCGACTGCGTCTTCCGGACGAGCAGCAAGGGCAATTTCGCGCCCGAGTGCGGCGGACGGCAGGAACTTCCGGAGTTGAGCTAGTGCAATGATCCTCCGGTCACCACTGGAGTCCTTATAGCGCTTGGCATCTTCATCCAGCGACTCCTCGTGAAGCCGAGCCGCAATCCCCGGCTTGTTGTTTTCAACCAGGTATTCACTGAAACGTCTAAGAGTAGCTCCATAGTCGTGAATGGTTTGGCGATTCGGCCCGGTCGCAGGCGCTCCCTTGTACTCTTTGATGACAGCCGCTTTGTACTCTTTGATGAGCACGGCGTCGGCAGGGTCGGGATTCAGGACAGCGCGGCCCACCATTGGCACTCCGCCCGCCGACTCTCTGAGACGACGCAGTGCCACAGCCACAGTCGAGGAGCCACCACTGCTCTCGTACTCCTTGAGATCTTCATCCAGCGACTCCTCGTGAAGCCGAGCAGCAAATCCCGGCTTGTTATTTTTAAAGAGCCAACGACCAAAGCCGTAAAGAGAATTTACATGGCGCTTGACCGTTTCCTCCTTGGCCTTACCCGCGTAGAGTGACCTCAGCCGTTCGACAACGGTCGCATCGTTGGAATAAAGAGGACGCTTGCAGCCGCGACCGTCGGAGACCACTACTGGAGGATCTGGCTGCACCGCCGCCGGCACGGGGGAACGAGCATGGTCACGCAACTCGAACGGTGCGGAAGGGTTCAGATCACCCACTGACGAATCCGGCGCATGATGATGGCGCGCCGTTGAGTGACCCGGCTGCAGCACCGAGGCACCTAGCATCGACCCACTGCCTCCGGCGTACGGCGCCGCGGCGTGTTCTTGTCCGCTCCCTTGCATCATGGGCTGCGCTTCCCATGGGGCCGCGCCTTCGATGAGGCTCAGGTCTCCCTGAGACGGATGAGGATGGAACGGGTCTGGCAGAGCCGGAACGCCGGGGGCGGGAATTTGGGCAGCGGCTTGGCGCGCCTCGCCCGAGCGCTGCTCAAAGCCCTCTTGCCCGGCCTGTGCCGCTTGCTCTTGAGATGCCGGGGGCTGCACCTGCCGCCAACCTGTTACATTGGATAGGTCAAATTTGTGCCGGTTCACGCTAGCCTCACGTCCACAGATCAGCTGAGCAACCTACTCGGGCATACTTACGAGAAGCTGACGAGGTCCGCGGTCCCGGAGCGGGTAGGCCTAATTTTCTGCGCGCCGATTGCGCTGGCGCACGTAGCCCGGCCTTTTGCCAGCTCGGCAGCTACGGCTCGCAAAGAGCGTCGTAAGGCTTGCGGAGCCGCCCCTCAGCTCCCGTCGAGGAGCAATCCACAATTCACATATTTGGAGATGGCTCGCTGGTTTACCGGTCTGCGAGCCCTGCAAGCCCATGCTTCAGATGCCGCCCGTGCAGAGGTATTTCATTTCGAGGTAGTCCTCGAGGCAATGGCGGGAACCCTGCGTCAGCGGGAGCGTCAGCTACATAGTCGATAACACGCGCTTTTTACCTCGGTCTCGGCTCGCAACGATGGATTGCTAACGGCGAACTCATGCTGGTCGGCAAGGCGATACTGGCTGGAGCATCAACTCGGCCGACGAGAGTGGCCACACCATCCTAGACAGGATCGGCCGATATGCCCGGCATCGCCGCTCTGCAAAAAGCACAGCGGGCATCCAGACGTTGCCGGGTTGACTATGGGTGTCCGAACCGCGAAAAGAGGCCGCTCTTTATGAGTGGCGTGCGCTTGCAGTCTAACCCCAAGCCCCCGCCCGGGCTGCCGGCGCGCTTCTAGGAACATCGAGGTAGATGACGAGACTCCGAACTACATTTCCAAAGCTATCGGTGGATTCACATTTCAAGCCCAATCGATTTCCTACAGCCAGGCGCGAACGTTCGATTGGAACATTCAGAATTCACATCAAGGTGCACCGCTATTGCGTCCCGAACAGGTTCGGCTGCTCGATGACGACTACGAGATTGTTCTCATCAAAGGTCTGCCACCATTAAAATTGAGGAAGGTGCGATATTTTCGGATCGCATTCTGAAACGCATCTTTGAAAGCCAGACAGGCGCCCTCCCGGAGCCGGCGCCCTTGACGGGAGCAGAGGAGGCGCTCTCCGCAGAATCTCAACTCGATGACCCGCTGTGTGAATTGGCGCAGGACTTTGACGATACAGTTTGATGTGAGGCTAGTATGAACCCGCGAAATAGTAATCCATCCCGTGTAACAGCTTTGTCGCAGGTGCAGGACGCCGGCTTGGAAGAGGGGCAAGCGGTCCAGGCCCGGCGAGTGGGCTTTGAGCAGCACGTGTCCGAGGCGCTCCGGCCGCTGTTCGATGGTCGAGCTGACGAGCCGCCTACCGGTCCAGAGGAGCTTCTGCGACTGGAAAAGGGGTTTCGCGAGGTGCTTCAGCGAGGGCAGGATCATCAAGCCGCCTCGTCTTTTTTCAGCGATCCAAGGATGCCCGCTGGACGGGATGACCCCAAGGGAAGCGTGTCGGACGCTTTCGCAGCAGCCGGCTCTAGGCACGCCGGAGTTGAGGCCGCCGCCCCGCCAGTGTTAGCTGCCAGCCAACAGCAGATCCGGCCCTCGCCAGTTGCGTTTGACCGACCGGTATCATCCTCGGCTGCTGCAGGCGTGCGCTTGTATGCCCCTTCGATGATCTCTCGGAAGACCAGTTCCGAAAACTGCGATCAGTTGCCCGCCTTGTGCTGCCGCCTCGCCGTCGAGGTCGAAACGCCCGCGAATCAATGGAAGGTCAGCGGGCCATGGGGGCAGAGTGCAACGGCGCCTACACCGCCTATTTGAGGGGAGAGGTACACTTGGCTTTCCTGTTCCAGCAGCATCCGGCCGCACACCGACGCGATGGGGAGCTAGAATTCAAATCGGACGTTCGCAAGGCACGCACCGCGGATCAAACGCCGTTCGTTTGGGAAAAATGGCTCAGTACCGACAAAGCTTCTGTAATGGCCCTAGTGGCCTCGGTCGCGCTCTTGGTCGCGATACAGTGGCAAGACCCCCAGATCAACGAGGCGGTCCTAAGCGAACTGCGGACGATTCAGATCAACTACGCATTGCTCCAGCGAGACGTCGCCCGCGCAGACATGGTATTGGACTTCCGTTCCGTTGCTTCTACCGGGCAAGCATTAAAAAGGAACCTTCAAAACTACCAACGCCTTGTTGAGATCTCGCCCAATGAGAGCTCCGGGGTGCACTCCAGGTTGGTTGCACAGCTCAAAAATTCCCTCGAAAACACAGAAGCTGCCATCTCGGCCTCGGCCGCGCAAAATGAGCTTCTGCAAAGCTCTCTGGTACGCTTTGCTCGCTCGGCTAATCGCCTTCGGGGGGGAGTGTCGAACAGGCCTGAATTTTCCAATCTGATCCTTCAATTTTCGGCCAGACCGGGATTCAGCCTCGCATTACAAATCGATCAGTCTCTCCGCCGACTTCCTCCTAGCCAGGACCAAGTCACGGAGGATGTTGCCCGCGAGGGCCGCGCTATCCTGTCCTCAATGTTGAGGTTGGACCGCGCTGTCAATCGGATCCCATCCTTCGACACGTTCGCCAAGGCTGCCGAATTGGAGCGAGAACATCTGAAAGCCTACAGCTTCGCCAGCGCGCAAGCGCAGCGTACACGACTTTTCTTTGGCTTGGTGTCCATATGCCTCTGCTTGTTTGCGACCATTCGAGCCTCCACGCTGCATGTGCGGACGAACCGGTTGGAAAGGCGGTTAGAGCTTGAAGCGGCGATGAGTGAGATCGAAGCTTGTTTCATCGACAGTCAAGCAACGAAGGCTTCGCGGCGCTTCTCCACCGAAGCAGCGCTTAGACTCATTCAATGCGTTTTCGATGCAGATCAATGCGCGCTTGCTCTGGTGGATCCGAGTATCAGCAGGAATACCGAGTACTTTGTCGCGAACAAGCGCATGCGCGTCTGGAACGCCACGCTAATCCATGAAGTCGTCTCACTTGTACACCCGGAACAGCCAGTGTTTCGCGTCGTTCCGGCGTCGGAAGTGGTTCGGACTGCCGTAGGCACTACCGGTGTTTGTCAAATTGTTGGTTGCAGGGCCTCCGATCAGCAGGCTGCGGTTTGTATCCTTGTTTTTGAAGGAGATCGCTCACCACCCTCCACAGACGACCTCCTGGTTCTGGCGAGCGCTACTGTGCGTTTAGGCAACCATCTTGAAATGCAACGTGTACACACGGAACGTAACCTTTTTGAGAGTCGATGGGAGCATGCGGAAAGGCTGACGGCTGTCGGCACAATCGCAAGCGGCGTTACACATGAATTCAATAATGTTCTAGGAGCAATAGTCGGCTACGCAGAGATGGCTAAAGGTCTTGTGCGCCGCCCCTCGAGAATTCGGGGCCACATCGGCCAAATTATCTTGGCCAGCAACCGAGCCAAGCTGATTATTGATCAAATTTTGTCACTAAGCCGAACTCGGAAGCGCGTGACGATGCCTTTCGACGTCTCGGAGAGTGTAATGGATCTCGCGCCATTGCTGCGGGTTACACTTCGTGCGGATGTTCAGTTGAACTTCAAGATCAACGAGTGGCAAACGGTGATCGAGGGCAGCCCGACCGAGATACAGCAAATCCTTATGAATCTATGCAAGAACGCGTCGGAGGCTCTCTTGAATGAGGGCCGTGTCGAGATTAGCGTTTCTCGCGCTCACGTCTGTCAAACGAAGCCCGTGGCTAAGGGCACCTTGAAACCGGGAGATTACGTTCTCCTCTCCATCAGCGACGATGGCCAAGGAATCGCAAGTTCGGTGCTTCCGCACATCTTTGAGCCCTTTTTTACCACGCGCTCTCGCGTCGGCGGGACCGGACTGGGTCTTGCTGCGGTGGACCGCCATGTGAGCGCGCTCGCAGGATGCCTTGACGTCACCTCGGCTGTTGGCCGAGGTACACGCTTCGATCTCTACTTACCGGCCTGCGCTGAGGAGCAGGTCAGAGCTGATAGCGCTTCCGGTCCATACGATGGATCACTTGGCAATGGAGAAATCATTGCAGTCGTGGAGTCCGATCCAGCAGCGTTGGAGATCTACAACGATAAGATCGCCGCGCTTGGTTATAAGCCTGTCGGCTTCGCGACCTTCGAAAGTCTTTGCGACTGGATCGAGAGCGGGAAGGCAGCCGACCTCCTAATTTTCGATCAAGCGACTTTCCTCGGGCCAGGACAGCCCGAAGCCGTACGTACCACCCTGATGACGGTGCCCATCATCGTCGTTGGTGGAAGCGACCCCATGCCGATCACATCTGGTAATCAGACCTTCGTCCTTTGGCTAGCCAAACCGGTCTCGTCCAGGACGATGGAGCATGCAATCCGTAGGATGATAATGGCATGATGCCGCCGACGCGCTCAGGCTACCGAGCTACCGAGGCAATCGGAGGCGGAGCCGGCTGGGATCCAGCAAATACAAGAGCGTCGGACGATCTCTGCGCACCCGGCTCATGGCGAGTTCCCCTCGAACACTGTCGTCGGCTTCCGCGCAAGGAAGGGCTCCCCGACCACAGCAAACCTGCCGCCGTGCTCGTGACCGTCAAGGACCAGTCGCCGCGCGATGGGGTCTGCGGGCCTCCATCCTTGACAAGTCACTGCGCGCTGGCGGCGACAGGCGACGGGTAATATAGGGTCGGGACGAGGAGATGGTCGCCAATCGGTCATGCAAGATGGTTGACGAAAAGCAAAGCTTGACAATCATCGCCCCATTCACGCCAGACTTCTCCTGTGCGCTCATCACTCGGCTACGGCTCCTCGCCTGCCCCGACAAGGCTATCGCCGCCCGGCCGGGCAAGCGATGTCCCAGGTTCCGACGTGTTCCATTCATGCTTGATGGACCTAGGCCCCGGCAGGGCGGGAGCATGAGGCTGGGTTCTCGGTCGCGGATCTGTGAGGCAAGCACGGGGTAAGCGAAGGCTCGACCCACCATTGGGGAGGCCGGCTTCGGCACGGAGGTGCGGCCTCGGCGTTGAGAGGCATCGGATCGGGTGTAGCAGGACTTTCGAACTAACTGCCGACAACACACTGGATAGGCTGTTCTCGTCGTTCGGTCCAGTTCACCAACGCCTGTGTCGACATTTTACGGCGCTTCACTACTCAGCGCCGCGCCCGTGAGCGCCAGCGAGTGGTCGTCGGCGGGCTCAATGGCGCTATCAGGTCGGGGACTCGACCTCTATGATCATCACCGACTTAATTCAAATTTGTCTGTATATATTGACGATTGCACCACCTTCACCTCGTAAACGGCAATGCGGGCGGATGGAGAGGGTTCTATGATATGACAAGCGATTTTTCCGCCGCCCGAGGGCATTTAGATCGAGCGTATGACTACCTTTGTGGGGATGACCCGATGAGTCAAAGGGGCCGAGAAGCCTTGGATCTGCTAATTGAGGCGGTTGCCGTCGAAGAGTTCAAGCAGCCACGCCAAAGCGCGGAGGTGCTAAGGTTTCCGATCGGGCGCCGCTGCTGAGGTAATCTCCACGGCCGCCATGTAGCCTCAGGTGGCAGGGACTCGCCGCCCCGTGAGGGCCGGGAACGAACGCATTGGCAAAAGGAAAGCCCACTTGCCAGACCCGCGCCCGGCCGGCGTGGTAAGAAGGCCGGCGGGTTCCCAAGCGGAGACATTGACGCCGGACTATGACGTTCTTTGCATCGGCAATGCAGCGCCGGCAACACCGCCGCCGGCGTAGGCAGCTTCGGCGGGCGCGCCGCCTTCTTCGGCAGGTGTCGAACGACGCGCTCGGCGAGATCTACGCCCACGACATCCACGCCCAGGGCGTCGCCTTCGACACCGAACCGCTAGTGGGACAACCACCGACGGCATGCTCGATGATCTTCGTAACGCCCGATGGCGAGCGCTTATCTCGGCGCCTGCTCGAACTCGGCCCGACGATGTCGAACCGGACAAGGCTTCGGGCACCAAGGTCACTTATTTCGAGGGCTATTTGGGGACCCGCCGCGCGCCAAGCAAGCGATCCGGCAGACCGCGCCGCTGGCGCATGCCGCTGGGCGCGAAGTGTCGATGACGCTGTCGTATTCGTTTTGCGTCGACCCCTACCGCGACGAGTTCGTCGAGCTGATCCGCTCCGGCACGGCAGCAGCAGGTCGTCTGGATCGCCGGGACTATCCGGGTGAGTACGTCGGGGTAGTGTGCTGAAAGTTCTGCAAATTCGCTGAGAGGGGGCGGTCATGGCAGGCTGGTGATTGTTCACGTCACCGATTGCCGCGAAGGAACGCCACCATGACAAGACTGAAGTTAAGACCGCCAGCGCTGCCGTCAAAGCAAGGGCATCGGGTTGGTCGTGTCCGACGATCACGCCGGCATGGTGGCAGCTGTCGGCGAGGTGATCCCCGAAGCCGCCTGGCAACGCTGCTACGTGCACTTCCTCAGGAACGCGCTCGATCATCTGCCGAGGAAGCACGGCGACGACTGCCTGCAGGAATTGCGCTGGCTCTACGACCGGCGCGATCTCGCAGAGGCCAGGGCTGATCTTGCCGTATGGCTTGCCAAATGGTCGGCACGCTATCCGCGCCTGACAGGCTGGGCCGAGGATGCCATCGAACAAACCCTGACCTTCTTCAGGCTGCCGAGACAGCACCCAAGCATCTCAAATCCACCAACATGCTGGAGCGGCTCTCCGCCGGCGCACCTATGTCGTGCGCATCTTCCCCAACACCGAAAGCTGCCTGCGCCTGGTCAGGGCGTTGGCCGTCGAGACCAACAAAACTGGATGGAGGCCTACCTGCGCGAGCACAAGAAGCTCGCTCTGCGCCAAGCCGCATGACCAGCATATGGCCGCCCCATTTTGCAGGACTTGACGCACACAACCCGCTTTGCTCTCTCTACAAAGGCATCGGAGTTGCCGAGCCGCAACCGCCTTACATGCCACTGAAAGCGCCAGCCCGATGCTGACTCGCGCCATGTGAATTAAGAAGGGAGATCGAGCCGGCTTCGAGTGAGCCCAGGCTAAGATCTAAGCTCACCCACGTGCATGATCAGCTTACGACGGGCAGTCACGGCGTGGTTGTGCCCGCGGTCAGGAGGCGTATCCAAGTAAACCCGCTGGGTAGATTGCAGTTCGGGATCCGAGTCACGCCCGCTGCCCGTAGCGATTTGAGGACAGCATTGTACACGATCCAACGCAATGACCGGCCGTCCGGCCTCTCGTGAAATTTAAATTGAAACGTCTGTCTTGCCGCTGCAGGTCGGCCCGTAAATCAAATGGATTAGCATGTGTTTACCGCTTAGAAGCCCTTGTTTTCGAACTAACTGCCGACAACAAACTGGATAGGCTGTTCTCGTGGTTCGGTCCAGTTCAACGCCTATGTCGACATTTTAGGGCGCTTCACTACTAACGGGCACCGCACGATGGCAGCTCGTTCTCTCCGGCAAAGATACTCCCTGTGTTAGCTTCCGTGTTGTGTGCTTGCCCTCACCTGCGGGACACCGAAGGCCATCCCTAAAAGCATCGAATGCGGCAGCGACAGCGCGAATCCCAAAGCGATGCTCCCGCCGTACGCGGACAAAACCGTTTTCGAAGTCCACTATTCCGTCCTTGGCCAGCATCGCCAAACGCTCATCTGAACCGCGAAGACGGATCAAATCAGATCCGTGGGCGACACAGATTGCCGGCACGTCAGCCTCGAAATCGCACATTAATCGCTCGATGATTGCGGCTCGCAGGCGGTCGTCGTCTGTGAGGCGATGGCCCTTCGATGTCGCCAGTCGGCCAGCTGCGATGTGCCGGATGTAGAAATCCCGCGTAACTTCGTTTTGAACGTACCCCTGGCCAAAGCGGCCGATAGCCGACGCGCCGAAACCGATCAGGGTTCTGCAGGTATCGGCAGAGTAGCCCAACGAGTTACGTCGCAGGCGACCTGTTTCCTGTGCCAGCGCGAGCTCGTCGTGCGGCAAGGCGAAATGGTCGAGCCCGATCTCTCGGTAGCCGGCGGCAACCAGCGTCACGGCGGCAGCCGCATGCTGTTCAGCGCGGGCAGCGCTGTGGGGAAGAAATTCCGCCTCGATGAGGCGCTGGTTCTTTATTTGGGATGGGATATGCGAGTAGCCGAACAAGGCGAGCCGGTCGGGGCGCATGGCGACCGCCGCCCTCGCCGTCTCGACGCACGACTCCACCGTTTGACGCGGCAGGCCGTAGATGAGGTCGAAGTTGATCCGGTTTACTCCATGCCGGCGCAGCATTTCCACGGCAGCCGACGTCTGGGCCTCGCTCTGGATTCGGTTGATCGCTTTTTGAACAATGGGATCGAAGCTCTGTACGCCCAGGCTCGCGCGGTTCACGCCGGCCGCTCCCAAGCCTTCCGCCATCTCGGGCGTGAGCGTGCGTGGATCGATCTCGATGGCGACCGTAGCTGTTTTCGAGATGGCGAAGCGGCATCGCAGGAACTCCATCAGAGCGAGGAACTCGGCTGGTCCGATGAGAGACGGCGTTCCGCCGCCGAAATGTATGTCGCTCACGGGCAGCGTCTTCGGCACTCGCTCACAAACCAGACGGATCTCGTCACGCAGCGCCGCCAGATAGTTGAGGATGGGCGCATCATGGCGGGTGATGGTGGTTGGGAAGCCGCAATACCAGCAGGCTGATCGGCAGAACGGAACGTGCAGATAGAGTGACACCGGATCCTCAGCCGGCAGGTTCCTGAGCCATGCCTCATAAGCCTCGGCGCCGACCGCCCCGGAGAACTCCGACACAGCCGGATAGATAGTGTACCAAGGCAGCCGGGCCTCTCGAAATTTCGTGGTCTGCAAAGGCACAATCCCATACTGATAACAACCAACCCTACCCACCGCGCCCGCCTGGGTCCTTGCGCTATGTCAGTCCGTTCCGTTGGGCTCGAATCTAGATCTTTTTTAGCAATGGGCCACAGGCGCCGCTGCCCATCACTTCGCGCTACGGCACCCTGAACGACGTTTACGAGGCCCCGGACGCCGATGACTGGGAATCGACCAACTACGCCAATCTCGTCGGCTCGCCGGATGCGTCGACGCTGCGAGCGTCCGGCCGGCTCCGGGCCCTCAAGCGGCTCTTCGCGCCGACGCCGGGGGGGCAAGGACCTCCTTGACCAGGGCGCCAGCGTCGATTTGGTGTTGCCGGTGGCAAGCGTGACGGATCCGCTCTTCAATCGGATCCTCGGGGGACTGGCGCCCCTCAAAACCGGTGGCGCGGAACGAGCCCCGATCTGCATCTTGAAAGGCGCGTTTACCAGCCGATGGAGCGCCTCGACCGATCGCGTGCTCGACCGCTTTGAAGTCGCCTACACGCCCTCCCCGTATAATGCACCTGCAAACCGGCCCGTGCTCGCACAGCTGAGTGACTTCAACAAGCTGAAGCTTGCGCTGGCGAGCGACGATCCCGAAGTCATCGCCCGCGCGCCCAAACTGAGCCGTTCCGGACGTGTCGTGACCTTCCTCACCTATCCCGATGCGGCGGTGCCGATGCCTTCCGCGGGCTACCTGCCCGCCACGGCGCCTTGGCTGGTCGCAGCGCCTCCTCCGAGCGGGCGGTTCTTTGGCTATTTCCTGTCGCATTCTTCACACAGGACGCCCGCGGCGAGGAGCGCGACGCCGAGACGGAGCGGCTGGCGAGCGAAACGCTGCGCTTCATAAATTACCTGACCCCGCAATTGGCTTGGACGCTCGACGGATACCTGCAACATCAATACACGCAGCGCTACCCGTTGACGGCCCCGACGGTGATGTTGCCGCTTGCAACCGATATCCAAACCCCTGCCACAGCTGCGCTGCGGGACGACCATGGCAGCGAACTGCCGCTGATGGGCTGGCGGTTCTATCTCTCGCCTGCGCACTTCGAACTTGGTTTCTTGCGGCAATACCTCAAGAAGGCTCTGGCGCCGGCTGACAATGGCGAGGCAAGGCCAACCGCGCTCCGCTCCATTTATGAGCCGCTGGCGGACCTGATTTTGGCCGTGGACCGCGGCCAGCGCCGAACTGGTGTTGCAGCGCTGGGCCTATGAGGCCGATGCCCGCGCGGGGGCGTGCCGTCGCAGAGCGGCGCCCTCACCGCAAACGTGGCAAAGGTTGGAACACACAAGCGCGCGCTAAAGGCGTCTGATTCACCTAATGAATTCAAGATCCTTCGGGACTTGCTGCGCCAGCCGCTCGACAAGTTCCAAGCCGCCGTCAAGGTCTTCGCCTCTGGCGTAAAAGACGACTGGCTGACGATCACGATACCGTGCCCGGTTGGATGGAGCGGACTGGGTTCCGCAAGCCCTGTCACTGACGGCAGCGACGTGCTGCGCCTCGGCCTTCGCCTGGAGCGCCCGAGCGATGCGGTGGTGCCGGCGGGCATTGCCGACCCAATGCGGCCGCAGGCCACGCCTGGATTTGGCCTTGCAGTCGACAAGAACGAGGTCGCCATCTAACCGGAACTGCAAGGCGACACCTTTGCCGATCTGCATGACGGGGCGGCCACAGAGCTGGGCAAATATGTCTCGGCCAGCATGAAGACCTCACTGCGCGAACGCCTCGACTGGATGCGTGCGATCCGGGCCGCGCCCGCGCTGCGCTCGCCGCTCCGACTCGCCCGCCGACGCCTTTGGCCTGCGCAACACCGTGCGGGCTCTCCTGCCCGACGTGGCCGCACGCATGGCCGCGCTGGTGACCTATGTGCACAATGACGACCCAGCTTCGGGTACCGACGCGCTGTTCGAACACGTCAAGGACCTTTCGGCAGAGCTGGCCGGCCATCTTTCGATGACGCTGAAGAGCCTGCTCATCACGACCCCGGGGCTCTTCGCCACGACCAAGGGCTTCGGAGTGGCGATCTTCGAACCCGATTCCTGTACCCAACGGCTCTACTCCTTGCAATTGCGTAAGCAGATCCATCCCGCACCCGCGCCAGGCGAGACCGCTAGCGACCCGTCGCGCTTTGATGTCGACCGTTTCCTCTTTCCTCTGTTCCACAACGCTGTGGCGGGGCGTTACGTTGTCGATATACTCGACGACGCCCGATATGATGACGAGTTCGAGATCGATGGGAGCGTTTTTGACCCGCCGCGGCCGCTGTGGACACGCGGCGGACCTGGCGTTGTGCTTGGGTCGGGCGGCGCGAAACTGCGCCAGCGCGGCGATGCCCAAGCGCGCAGCGGCGAGGACGTCATCGAGCAGCATAATCGCTTCGACGATGGCCTCGCCCCGGCCCGCCAGATCGAAGCCGATGTCGTGCATTGGAACCCGAACTGGACCGAACCGGTCGCCCCGAACACCCGGCGCTTCTACCTGCTGCCCTCGCGACGTCGGCCCGCGACGCCAGTGAAGCAGAAGCCCAGCGCCGACAGCGGACCGCCTCGCGCGCCGCTGCCGGTGAATCTGACAACGCCCATGCGGCCCCTGAACGATCAGCTGGCCGACCTCCTGAAAGGTCGTCTCGATGATAAGAAGATGGTGGCCTTCGGCTCGGGCGGCACAGGGCTAAGAGCGAAGCGCCGCAATCCAACCCTGAAAGGGCTGATCCAGCAGACAGCAATGGGCTAGCCGCGCCCGGCTGGTGGCATCTCGAGAGCTATGCCTCCGAGCACTATTTCGTGCTGGAGGGTGACGAGGAGTCCTCGGGCTCCGAAGGCCCATTCCACAATGACCGCATCCGCATCGAGGTCGAGATTGGCGACAGCCCGTTCGTGGACGAGGATGCCGTCGCGCCAAAGACATACGCCGTCGAGGGTGAACGCGGCGACTGTTCGCATACCAGCGTCTGCGGGTCGCAAACCAAGCGGCGTGATCCCGAAGCCCGCCAAGATCTCGCGTGCTAACCTTGAGAAGCAGCTCCGCGACTGGCTGGCCCCAACGACTGCCGACGATGGGCTCCTGGTCCCGGCGCCGCCGGTCGTGGACTCCGGCAAGCGAGCATCGCAGAAGGGTAACAGCACGACTGTCGTGGCCGGCTTCACGCCCCAGCAAGTCGGATGCCGCGCAGCGGCTCGAGAATCAATGGCCGCAAGGGATTGGCGCGGTGCTGGCCGCCGAAATCATGGATCTCGATGCCGATCCAAAGCCGCAGGATCGCTTTGTGCTGAGGGTGGTTGTGCTGGACGAACCCTGGCGCTACGCGCGCGTGCGGGTCCGGATCGAGCGCAACAAGGCGGACGTCAACGACGACAAGCTGCCCGACATCAACCCGCTGTTCCAGATGATCGGGGAATTCTCCAGCTGGAGCAGTCATGGGCGCGAGCCGATGCTCCTTGATTTGCGCGACAGCGAGGGACTGGGCTTGCCAGCCGAGGCAGTTCAATTGGCTGCGAAGCTGACGCTTGGCGAGTTCCTCAAGAAAGATATGACTACTCCCCTCGACTACGGCGATCAGGTTGGGACAGCCGTTGACGCCCAATTCACCGCATCGGGTTTCGGGCGGCTTCCTCTGTGGAACCCCGATCGTGTTCGACTGGGGCAGTACGCGGTCTCTGGCATGGTGATCCAACTGCGAGCGGACCTTCATCCGCGCTACGCAAGGGCCGAGCTGAACGATCAGATTGAGGAGCGCATCGAGGAGATCCCGCGCGTACATTTGGCGCCCATGCCGTCCGACCCGACTATGCCAAGGCGTGACTTCGCGCCACTTCTCAAGGGCTTCACGCACACTGACGTGCCCTCGGCCATCATGCGGTGCGTATCAATTGGACCAACGCCGCCGGCGAGCTAATGGTGAGTTGCACGTGGCCAGTGCGATTCCAATCATGAAACGCAACGAGAGGCGCAGCCGAGCGATCTTGATTTTTGCCGATGCCATCGCACTAGGGTGCTCGATGCGACTCGAACGCGGCCTCGCCTTCGAAGCGCGGCTGTTCAGCGCCCTGCCCTCCTCGCGGCGCAGCGGGCATTGGTGGCGACGCTGGCCGAGAGTATGTCCAGGGCGTGTCGACCCGCAAGGTGAAGGCGATCACGGAAGAACTGTGCGGCCATGCCTTCTCGGCCTCGTCGATCTCGGCCATCAACAAGCGGCTG
>NZ_JAMYUL010000030.1:0-24576 GCF_040322955.1 Mesorhizobium sp. M0077 | reverse complement strand
ACTTCGTGATCGCCGCCGTCAGCGACGTCTTGCCATGATCGACGTGGCCAATCGTGCCAATGTTCACATGAGGCTTGTTACGCTCGAATTTACCTTTTGCCATGTGATGTCTCCAATCTGCTCGCCCGTACGGGCCTTGAATTAAGTTACCGATGCAACCCGTTCAGGTTACGCGTATTTCTTCTGGACTTCCTGGGCGACCGCAGTCGGCACAGGCTCATAGTGATCGAACTGCATCGTGTAGGCCGCGCGGCCCTGGCTCATCGAGCGCAGGTTGTCGACGTACTTGAACATGTTGGCCAGCGGCACCATCGCGTTGATGACGACAGCCACGCCACGCGCTTCCTGGCCCTGGATCTGGCCGCGACGGCCGTTCAGGTCGCCGATGACGCTGCCGACATAGTCTTCCGGCGTCACGACTTCGACCTTCATGATCGGCTCGAGCAGCTGCACGCCAAGCTTGGGTGCGGCTTCACGGAAACAGGCGCGGCCGGCGATTTCGAAGGCCAGGACGCTGGAGTCAACATCATGGTAAGCGCCGTCGATAAGCGTCGCCTTGACGCCGATCATCGGGAAGCCCGCGAACGGACCCGACGACATGACGCTGTTGATGCCCTTTTCGACACCCGGGATGTATTCCTTGGGAACCGCACCGCCGACGATCTTGGTCTCGAACTCGAACTCCGAGCTTTCCGGGTTCGGTTCGAACACGATCTTGACGCGGGCGAACTGACCGGTACCGCCGGTCTGCTTCTTGTGGGTGTAGTCCTGCTCGTGCCTGCGGGTGATGGTCTCGCGGTAAGCCACCTGCGGCGCGCCGACATTGGCCTCGACCTTGAACTCGCGACGCATGCGGTCGACGATGATGTCGAGGTGAAGCTCGCCCATGCCCGAAATGATGGTCTGGCCACTTTCCTCGTCGGTCTTGACGCGGAAGGACGGATCCTCGGCGGCCAGGCGGTGAAGGGCGAGGCCCATCTTTTCCTGGTCGTTCTTGGTCTTCGGCTCGATGGCGATCTGGATGACCGGATCGGGGAATTCCATGCGCTCGAGGATGACCGGGTGCAGCGGATCGCTGAGCGTGTCGCCGGTGGTCGTGTCCTTGAGGCCAGCCAGAGCGACGATGTCGCCGGCAAAGGCTTCTTCGACGTCGGCGCGCGAATTCGCATGCATCTGCAGCATGCGGCCGATGCGCTCTTTCTTGCCCTTGACGGTGTTGTCGACCGAGATGCCCTTGGTCAGCTTGCCCGAATAGATGCGGGCAAAGGTCAGCGAGCCGACGAACGGGTCGTTCATGATCTTGAAGGCCAGCATCGACAGCGGCTCGTTGTCGTCGGCATGACGCTCGATCTCGGCGTCGGTCTTGGCGTCGACGCCCTTGATGGCGGGAACATCGGCCGGCGACGGCAGGTATTCGACGACGGCGTCGAGCAGCGGCTGCACGCCCTTGTTCTTGAAGGCCGAGCCACAGAACATCGGGTAGAACTTGACCGCGATGGTGCCCTTGCGGATCAGCGCGCGGATCTCGTCATTCGACGGCATCTTGCCTTCGAGGTAATTCTCGAGTGCCGTCTCGTCCATTTCGACAGCGGCTTCGATCATCTTCTCGCGGTATTCTTCGGCGCGAGCCTGCAGGTCGGCCGGGATCTCGACGACGTCCCAGGCAGCGCCCAGCGTCTCGTCGCGCCAGACCAGCGCGTTCATCTCGACGAGATCGACGACACCCTTGAACTCGGTCTCAGCGCCGATCGGCAGCTGCATGACGACGGCATGCGCACCAAGACGCGAGCCGATCATCTCGACCGAGCGGTAGAAGTCGGCGCCGATCTTGTCCATCTTGTTGCAGAAGATCATCCGCGGAACTTTATACTTGTCGGCCTGGCGCCAGACAGTCTCGGTCTGCGGCTCGACACCGGCATTGGCATCGAGCAGCGCAATGGCGCCGTCGAGCACGCGCAGCGAACGCTCGACTTCGATGGTGAAGTCGACGTGTCCGGGAGTGTCGATGATGTTGAAGCGGTACATCTTGCCGCTGCGACCCTTCCAGAAGGTCGTGGTGGCGGCGGACGTGATGGTGATGCCGCGCTCCTGCTCCTGCTCCATCCAATCCATGGTGGCAGCGCCGTCGTGGACTTCGCCGATCTTGTGCGACTTGCCCGTGTAATAGAGGACGCGCTCGGTGGTCGTCGTCTTGCCGGCGTCAATATGCGCCATGATACCGAAATTGCGGTAGTCTTCGATTTTGTATTCGCGGGCCATCGTGGATGCCTTCTCAGTCTCGTTCGCGCTTTACCAGCGGTAGTGCGCGAAAGCGCGGTTGGCTTCTGCCATCTTGTGGGTGTCTTCACGCTTCTTCACGGCGGTGCCGCGGTTATTGGCCGCGTCCATCAGCTCGCCGGAGAGGCGGTCGACCATGGTGGTCTCGTTGCGGTTGCGCGCAGCTGCAATCAGCCAGCGGATCGCCAGGGCCTGGCGGCGCTCGGGGCGCACATCGACCGGAACCTGGTAGGTAGCGCCGCCGACGCGGCGCGACCGGACTTCCACATGCGGCGCGACATTGTCGAGCGCCTGATGGAAGACGGTGACCGGCTCCTGCTTGGTCTTCGACTGAACCTGGTCGAGCGCACCGTAGACGATGGTCTCGGCAACCGACTTCTTGCCGTCATACATGACGGCGTTCATGAACTTGGTGACGATCAGATCGCCGAACTTCGGGTCCGGATTGATCTCACGCTTTTCTGCACTGTGACGACGCGACATGGCTTTTGTCTCTCAATCTCGTAGCCCGACGCATTCAAGCAGCGCCAGGGCCGGAAAATCTTACTTCGGACGCCCCTTACTTCGGACGCTTGGCGCCGTACTTCGAACGGCGCTGCTTGCGGTTCTTCACGCCCTGCGTGTCGAGCACGCCGCGGATGATGTGGTAGCGCACGCCCGGAAGATCCTTGACGCGGCCGCCGCGGATCATGACCACGGAGTGTTCCTGAAGGTTGTGGCCTTCGCCGGGGATGTAGCCGATCACTTCAAAGCCGTTGGTCAGGCGGATCTTGGCCACCTTGCGCAGTGCCGAGTTCGGCTTCTTCGGCGTCGTTGTATAGACGCGCGTGCAGACGCCCCGCTTCTGCGGGTTCTGCTGCATGGCCGGGACCTTGTTGCGCTTCACCGGCGCAATGCGCGGCTTGCGGATCAGCTGGTTGACGGTAGGCATTAAACCCTCTTGTCTCTCAATTCCGTGTCTCGCCCGGTCAGGGCCGCTGAAAGCGCCAATTCCATACGCAAATTCGGGCCATAAACCGCGCCTCGCGGTCCTGCCCGAACAAAATGCAGAGGAAGCGGGAACCGCTTCATGCGCGCCGGAAATGTCTTTTCGCTCGTAAAACGAACCCTGTTTGAGGCAAACTCCAAAGCGTGTCGCTTCGGAAGGGAGAGCCTCACATCGGTTCTGACTGGGCGGCTTCTACTCGCAAGACCGTGAACCGTCAACCCCGGCACGCCAAATATTGCGCGCTGACGACGGCTTGGCAGCCATGCGAAAAACGCATGTAATTTTCTTTCTTCATTTTGCAAGGCAGAGGAAGAAAGTGACCCGCGCAGACAAGAAAGTGACCGGCTTTTGGCTGTCATGCGCGGGTTCTTCATGGCAAAAGGCGCCATGGACAGCGCAAATCCCCTCGCCCGCACCCGTCTCAAAAGGAATCAGCCCGTGAACGACAATGAGGAGCGCCCGGTCACCATCATCACCGGCCGCGTCTGGAAAAAGAAGGGCGGCAAGCCGGAAGGCGTCCATGTGATGCTGGTTGCGCCCGACGACGATTCGGCCGTGCGCCGGGCGCTCGAATCGCTCGCCGCCGAAGGCTATGCCGAAGCTGAGCTCGACCAGATCGGCGATATCGAGGGCGTACCCGACGAGGAGCCGCATCTGTCGGCCTTCCAGGGCGCGCTCGAAGGCGAAGTGTCGATCGTTACGTTCGAGGTTCCGCTCTGAGCGTCGCCGGCTGCTTGCGCCTGTCACCGCGCCGGCTTGCCCGGCACCGGTTCTCTGCTAAGAACCGGGCGACTTAACCAGCCAAATTCGAATCCGCGGAGTTCCCATGCCCTCGAACAATGGTCCCATCAAGCTCGGCATCGTCGGCGTCGGCAAGATCGTGCGCGACCAGCATCTGCCGGCAGTGGCCAAGGATGCGGACTACCGCCTCATCGCCGCCGCCAGCCGGCACGGCAAGGTGGACGGCATCCCGAATTTTCCGACCATCGAGGCGATGCTCGACGCGGTGCCGGAACTCGAGGCCGTGTCGCTGTGCATGCCGCCGCAGTTCCGCTACGACGCGGCACGCACCGCGCTAATAGCGAAGAAGCATGTTTTCCTGGAGAAGCCGCCGGGCGCTACGGTCAGCGAGGTCGAGGACCTGAAGCAGCTGGCGGCAGCCAATGGCGTTTCACTGTTCGCCAGCTGGCATTCGCGCTACGCGCCGGCAGTGGAGGCCGCGCGCGCCTTCCTAGCGTCGGCCAAGGTCAACTCGGCCGCCATCGTCTGGAAGGAAGATGTCCGCCGCTGGCACCCGAACCAGGATTGGATCTGGGCGCCGGGAGGTTTCGGCGTCTTCGATCCCGGCATCAACGCACTGTCGATCGCAACCCACATCCTGCCGGCGATGTTCATCACCTCGGCCGTCCTCGACTTCCCAGAAAACCGCGCCTCGCCTGTGGCGGCCCACGTGACCTTCCGTACCTCGGATGGGTTGCCGGTGACCATGGAGCTCGACTGGCTGCAGACGGGACCACAGAGCTGGGACATCCTGGCCGACACCGACAAGGGCAAGATGGTGCTGTCCGGCGGCGGCACCAAGCTCGCCATCGACGGCAAGGTGGTTCACGACGAGCCGGAGGCCGAATATCCCCAGCTTTACCGGCGCTTCGCTGAAATCGTACGCGCCGGCGTCTCCGATGTCGATTTGGCACCCCTGCAGCACGTGGCCGACGCCTTCATGCTCGGCAAGCGCAATGTGGTGGGAGCGTTCTTCGATTGAACGATGAGTTCTGCCGGACCGCAGTCCGGACACTCACCATGCAGCCTTACTCGACGATCGCAATCGCAAACCCGTCATAGCCTTTGGCGCCGACGGTCTGGATGGCGGTGCCGTCCAGGCCATTGTCGCCGCCGATGAAGGAAAACGCACCGCGTGCGCCTTCGACATACGCGTCACGGCCATCGTCGTTGAGCACGGTGCCGTCGCGGATGACGTTGTCGCAGATGATGACCGTCCCCGGCCGCGACAGGCGCATGGCCCATGACAGATAATTCGGGTTGTTCGGCTTGTCCGCGTCGATGAAGATCAGATCGAACGGAGCGGCATTTTCGGCAGCCAGCGTCTCAAGCGACTGAAGCGCGGGGCCGATCCTGAGCTCGACCTTGTCCGGCACCCCTGCCCGCTCGAGATTCGAGTGCGCGACTTTTGCATGATGCGGCTCGAGTTCGAGCGTCACGATCTTGCCGCCGACGGGCAATCCCCTTGCCATCCAGATGGTCGAGTAGCCGCCAAGCGTGCCGATCTCCAGCACCTTCCTGGCGCCGCTGATGCGGACCAGCAGCGACAGCAGCTTGCCCTGCGCCGGCGATACGTCGATGGCCGGCAGGCCCTGGTCGCGGTTGGCCGCAAGCACCGCTTCGAGGATGGGATCTGCTTCGAAGAGAGAGGAAACGATGTAGTCGTCGACGTCAGTCCAAACCTTCTTGCTCATGTTTTCCTCGATTCGATTGGGGGTCAAAACGCGAAAAGGGGCCGCTGGGGCCCCCTTCCTTCTTCTCGTCCTACCGCGCTTACTGCGCGGCGTTGACCATGTCGGTCAGCATCGGCTCGGCGACCTCGACACCGGAGGCCTTGCGGCGCTCGTCGATGATCAGTTCGTCGCGCGAGGTGGCGATGCGCCGGATCTGGCTCATCGTGCCGCCGGTACCGGCCGGGATCAACCGGCCGACGATGACGTTTTCCTTCAGGCCCTGCAGCATGTCGGTCTTGCCGGCAACCGCAGCTTCGGTCAGCACCCTGGTCGTCTCCTGGAAGGAGGCGGCCGAGATGAAGGAAGGCGTCTGCAGCGAGGCCTTGGTTATGCCCAGCAGCACCGGCTGGCCTTCGGCCGGCTTCTTGCCGTCCTCGACCAGGCGCTCGTTGACCTCTTCCAGTTCGATCACATCGACGTGGTCGCCCGGAATGTAGGTCGAGTCGCCCTGCACCGTGATCTCGACCTTCTGCAGCATCTGGCGAACGATCACCTCGATGTGCTTGTCGTTGATCGACACGCCCTGCAGACGGTAGACTTCCTGGATTTCGTTCACGAGGTAGGAAGCAAGTGCTTCCACGCCCTTGATCGCCAGGATGTCGTGCGGCGCCGGATTGCCGTCGAGGATGTAGTCGCCCTTCTCGATGACGTCGCCGTCCTGGAGATGGAACGGCTTGCCCTTCGGGATCAGGTATTCGACCGGCTCAAGCGTCGAGTCATGCGGCTCGATGATGATGCGGCGCTTGTTCTTGTAGTCGCGGCCGAAGCGGATCGTGCCATCGATCTCGGCGATGATGGCGTGATCCTTCGGACGACGTGCCTCGAACAGTTCGGCAACACGCGGCAGACCGCCGGTAATGTCTTTGGTCTTGGCGCTTTCCATTGGGATACGCGCCAAAACGTCGCCGGGACGAACCTGCGAACCCGGCTCGACCGAAAGAATGGCCTCTACCGAGAGCAGGAAGCGGGCGTCGCCGCCCTTCGACAGCTTGCCGACCTTGCCCTTGGGGTCAAGGATGGCGATCGCCGGCTTGAGGTCGTTGCCGCGTGGCGTCGAGCGCCAGTCGATGACCTCGCGCTTGGTGATGCCGGTCGATTCGTCGGCCGTTTCCTGAACGGAAATGCCGTCGACCAGATCCTCGTACGACACCTTGCCCTCGATTTCGGTGAGGACGGGGCGGGTATAGGGATCCCATTCGGCGATACGCTGGCCGCGCTTCACCTTGTCGCCATCGTCCACGAAGATGCGCGAACCATAGGTAAGGCGATGCGAGGCACGCTCCTTGCCGGCTTCGTCGAGGATCAGCACCGCCATGTTGCGGCCCATGACCATCTGCTGGCCGTCCGAGTTGCGCACCACGTTGCGGTTGCGGATCTCGACCTTGCCCTCATACGAGGCTTCAAGGAACGAGCTGTCCACCACCTGCGCCGTACCGCCCATGTGGAAGGTACGCATGGTGAGCTGGGTGCCCGGCTCGCCGATCGACTGCGCCGCGATGACGCCGACGGCTTCGCCCTGGTTGACCGGGGTGCCGCGGGCAAGATCGCGTCCGTAGCAGACCGCACAGACGCCGATCCTGACCTCGCAGGTCAGTGCCGAGCGAATGCGGACCGACTGCACGCCGGCCTTTTCGATCTTTTCCACGTCACGTTCGTCCATCAGCGTTCCGGCCTTGACCAGAACCTCACCCGAAACCGGATGCGTGATGTCGTCGAGCGAGGTGCGGCCCAGCACGCGCTGGCCGACCGAAGCGACGACCTGACCGGCATCGACGATCGGCTGCATGGTGAGGCCCTTGTCGGTGCCGCAATCCACGGAGTTGACGATGCAGTCCTGCGCCACGTCGACCAGACGACGGGTGAGGTAACCCGAGTTCGCCGTCTTCAAGGCGGTGTCGGCCAGACCCTTGCGGGCGCCGTGGGTCGAGTTGAAGTACTCGAGCACGGTCAGGCCTTCCTTGAAGTTCGAGATGATCGGCGTCTCGATGATTTCACCCGAGGGCTTTGCCATCAGGCCGCGCATGCCGGCGAGCTGACGCATCTGGGTGGGCGAACCACGCGCACCCGAATGCGACATCATGTAGATCGAGTTCATCGGCTTTTGACGGCCACTGTCCTCGAACTCGACGGCCTTGATGCGGGCCATCATCTCGTCGGCGACCTTTTCCGAGCACTTGGCCCAGGCGTCGACGACCTTGTTGTACTTCTCGCCCTGAGTGATCAGGCCGTCATTGTACTGCTGCTCGTATTCCTTGGCCAAAGCTTCGGTGTCGGAAACCAGCTTGATCTTGGCGTCCGGGATCAGCATGTCGTCCTTGCCGAACGAAATGCCGGCGCGGCAGGCGTGGCTGAAGCCGAGGGCCATGATGCGGTCGCAGAAAATGACCGTCTCCTTCTGACCGCAGTGGCGGTAGACGGTGTCGATCATCTTGGAGATGTTCTTCTTGGTCATCTCCTGGTTGGCCGTCTCGTAAGGCACATTGACGTTCTTCGGCAGCAGCTCGCCGATGATCATGCGGCCAGGCGTGGTGTCGTAGATTTTCGACACGACCTTGCCTTCGGCGTCGACCGTGCGGAAACGACCCTTGATCTTGGAGTGCAGCGTCACCGCCTTGGTCTCGAGCGCGTGCTGGAGTTCGCCCATGTCGGCAAACACCATGCCTTCGCCCGGCTCGTTCTGATTGACGATCGAGAGATAGTAGAGACCCAGGACCATGTCCTGCGAAGGCACGATGATCGGCGCGCCGGAAGCCGGGTGCAGGATGTTGTTGGTCGACATCATCAGCACGCGGGCTTCAAGCTGCGCTTCCAACGAGAGCGGCACGTGAACGGCCATCTGGTCGCCGTCGAAGTCGGCGTTGAAGGCCGTGCAGACCAGCGGATGCAGCTGGATCGCCTTGCCTTCGATCAGGATCGGCTCGAACGCCTGGATGCCGAGGCGGTGCAGCGTCGGCGCACGGTTCAAGAGCACCGGATGCTCGCGGATGACCTCGTCGAGGATATCCCAGACTTCCGGACGCTCCTTCTCGACCAGCTTCTTGGCCTGCTTGACGGTCGAGGAGAACCCCTTGGCGTCGAGGCGGGCGTAGATGAACGGCTTGAACAGTTCGAGCGCCATCTTCTTCGGCAGGCCGCACTGGTGCAGCTTGAGCTCCGGACCGGTGACGATGACCGAACGGCCCGAATAGTCGACGCGCTTGCCGAGCAGGTTCTGGCGGAACCGGCCCTGCTTGCCCTTCAACATGTCCGACAGCGACTTCAGCGGACGCTTGTTGGCGCCGGTGATGACGCGGCCGCGACGGCCGTTGTCGAACAGCGCATCGACGGCTTCCTGCAGCATGCGCTTTTCATTGCGCACGATGATGCCGGGGGCGCGCAGCTCGATCAGCCGCTTCAGACGGTTGTTGCGGTTGATGACGCGGCGATAGAGATCGTTCAGGTCGGACGTCGCGAAACGTCCACCATCCAGAGGAACCAGCGGGCGCAGGTCCGGCGGGATCACCGGAACCACCTTCATGATCATCCATTCCGGACGGTTGCCGGACTCCATGAAGTTCTCGACGACCTTGAGCCGCTTCAGATACTTCTTCTGCTTCAGCTCGGACGTGGTCGAAGCCAGTTCCGAACGCAGGTCGCCGGCGATCTTCTCCAGGTCCATGCCGGCCAGAAGGTCATGAATGGCCTCGGCGCCGATCATGGCGGTGAACGAATCCTCGCCATACTCGTCGACGGCGATCATGTACTCTTCCTCGCTGAGCAGCTGGTGCTCCTTCAGCGCGGTGAGGCCAGGCTCGGTGACGATGTAGTTCTCGAAGTAGAGGACGCGCTCGATGTCCTTCAGGGTCATGTCGAGCAGCGTGCCGATGCGCGACGGCAGCGACTTCAGGAACCAGATGTGAGCGACAGGTGCCGCCAGCTCGATGTGGCCCATGCGCTCGCGGCGAACGCGCGACAGCGTGACTTCGACACCGCACTTTTCGCAGATGACGCCCTTGTACTTCATGCGCTTGTACTTGCCGCACAGGCATTCATAGTCCTTGATCGGGCCAAAAATGCGCGCGCAGAACAGACCGTCACGCTCCGGCTTGAAGGTGCGGTAGTTGATGGTCTCCGGCTTCTTGATCTCGCCGAACGACCAGGACAGAATCTTCTCAGGGCTGGCGAGCGATATCCGGATGGAATCGAACACCTGCGCCGGCGCCTGCGGATTGAAGAGATTCATGACCTCTTGGTTCATGCCGTTCTCCTTTTCGGGGTCCTCGAAAACCCCTTGCATCTAACGCGGGCCAAATGCCCGCTGAGTGGTCGGCCCACTGGCCGTAGAATTTGTCGCATCCGGTCGCGGCGTTCCGCGACCGGATGTCTTGCTTACTCGGCCGCGCCCCTATTCGGCAGCATCTGGCAGCCGGACAGGGTTGTCGTCGAGCTTGGTGTTCTCCAGCTCGACATTGAGGCCGAGAGACCGCATTTCCTTGACGAGCACGTTGAAGCTCTCGGGAATGCCGGCCTCGAACGTGTCGTCGCCGCGCACGATCGCCTCGTAGACCTTGGTGCGGCCGGCGACATCGTCCGACTTCACCGTCAGCATTTCCTGCAGCGTGTAGGCGGCGCCATAGGCTTCCAGCGCCCAGACCTCCATTTCGCCGAAGCGCTGGCCACCGAACTGCGCCTTGCCGCCCAGCGGCTGCTGGGTAACGAGCGAGTACGGACCGATCGAACGCGCGTGGATCTTGTCGTCCACCAGGTGGTGAAGCTTGAGCATATAGATATAGCCCATCGTCACCTTGCGATCGAACGGCTCGCCTGTGCGTCCGTCATAGAGCTGCGACTGACCGCTGGTGTGCAGGCCCGCCTGCTCCAGCATGATGTTGATGTCGACTTCATGCGCGCCGTCGAACACCGGTGTCGCGATAGAGACGCCGCGGCGCATCTGCTCGCTGAGGCGAACGATGCTCTCGTCGTCATATTCGCGGACCGGCTCGTTGCGGTCGTTGGCTGGGATGAAGCTCTCGAGCGTCTTGCGCAACGGCTTGATGTCTCCAGCCGTCTTGTACGCGTCGATCAGCTCGCCGATCTTCTTGCCCATGCCCGCGCATGCCCAGCCCAGATGCGTTTCCAGGATCTGGCCGACATTCATGCGGCTCGGCACACCCAGCGGGTTGAGCACGATATCGGCATGCGTGCCGTCCTCGAGGAAAGGCATGTCCTCGACCGGAACGATCCGCGACACGACACCCTTGTTGCCGTGACGTCCGGCCATCTTGTCGCCCGGCTGCATCTTGCGCTTCACGGCCACGAAGACCTTGACCATCTTCATGACGCCCGGAGGCATTTCGTCGCCGCGCTGGACCTTCTCGACCTTGTCCATGAAGCGCTGTTCGAGCGCCTTCTTGGAATCGTCGTACTGGCCACGCAGGGCTTCCAGTTCGCTCTGGAGCTTTTCGTTCTCCACCGCAAACTGCCACCACTGCGAACGCGGATACTCGTCCAGCGTGTCCTTCGACAGCTTCGAGCCCTTCTTGAAGCCCTTCGGCCCGGCAATGGCTTCCTTGCCGACGAGAACGTCGGAAAGGCGCGAATAGACGTTGCGGTCGAGGATCGCCTGCTCGTCGTCGCGGTCCTTGGCGAGGCGTTCGATCTCCTCGCGTTCGATCGCCATGGCGCGCTCGTCCTTCTCGACGCCGTGGCGGTTGAAGACGCGCACTTCGACGACTGTGCCGAAGGTGCCCGGAGGCATGCGCATCGAGGTGTCGCGAACGTCGGACGCCTTTTCACCGAAGATGGCGCGCAGGAGCTTTTCTTCCGGCGTCATCGGGCTTTCGCCCTTCGGCGTGATCTTGCCGACCAGGATGTCGCCCGGCTGCACTTCCGCGCCGATATAGACGATGCCGGCTTCGTCGAGGTTCTTCAGCGCTTCTTCCGAAACGTTCGGAATGTCGCGCGTGATTTCCTCCGGTCCAAGCTTGGTGTCGCGGGCCATGACCTCGAATTCCTCGATGTGGATCGAGGTGAAGACGTCGTCGGCCACGATGCGCTCGGAGAGCAGGATCGAGTCCTCGTAGTTGTAGCCGTTCCACGGCATGAACGCGACCAGCACGTTGCGGCCGAGCGCCAGATCGCCGAGCTCGGTCGACGGACCGTCGGCGATGATGTCGCCCTTGTTGACGCGGTCGCCCATGCGCACCAGCGGACGCTGGTTGATGCAGGTGTTCTGGTTCGAACGCTGGAACTTCATCAGCCGGTAGATGTCGACGCCCGACTTGCCGGGATCGAGATCTTCCGTGGCGCGGATGACGATACGCGTCGCGTCCACCTGGTCGACGATGCCGCCGCGGCGGGCGCCGATGGCGGCACCCGAGTCACGGGCAACGATCGGCTCCATGCCGGTGCCTACGAACGGCGCTTCGGCGCGCACCAGCGGCACGGCCTGACGCTGCATGTTGGAGCCCATTAGCGCGCGGTTGGCGTCGTCGTTCTCGAGGAACGGGATCAGCGCCGCGGCCACGGACACCATCTGCTTGGGCGACACGTCCATGAGATCGACGTTTTCGCGCGGCGCCATCATCACTTCGCCGGCGCTGCGGCAAATGACGAATTCGTCGACGAAACCACCATTCTTGTCGAGCTCGGCGTTGGCCTGCGCAACGTGGTGCTTGGACTCTTCCATAGCGGAGAGATAGACGACCTCATTGGTCAGCTTGCCATTGACGATCTTGCGGTACGGGCTTTCGATGAAGCCGTACTTGTTGACGCGCGCGAAGGTCGCCAGCGAGTTGATCAGACCGATGTTCGGGCCTTCCGGCGTCTCGATCGGGCAGATGCGGCCGTAATGCGTCGGGTGCACGTCGCGCACTTCGAAGCCGGCGCGCTCGCGGGTCAGACCGCCCGGGCCAAGTGCCGACAGGCGGCGCTTGTGGGTGATCTCCGACAGCGGGTTGGTCTGATCCATGAACTGCGACAGCTGCGAGGAACCGAAGAACTCGCGCACGGCGGCAGCCGCCGGCTTGGCGTTGATCAGGTCCTGCGGCATCACCGTATCGATCTCGATCGAGGACATACGTTCCTTGATCGCGCGCTCCATGCGCAGCAGGCCGACGCGGTATTGGTTCTCCATCAGCTCGCCGACAGAACGCACGCGGCGGTTGCCGAGATTGTCGATGTCGTCGATCTCGCCCTTGCCGTCGCGCAGCTCGACCAGCGTCTTGACCACGGCCAGGATGTCGTCCTTGCGCAGCACGCGCACGGTATCCTCAGCCTTGAGCTCGAGGCGCATGTTCATCTTGACGCGGCCGACGGCCGACAGGTCGTAGCGCTCCGAGTCGAAGAACAGCGAGTTGAACATGGCTTCGGCGGTTTCAAGCGTCGGCGGCTCGCCCGGGCGCATGACACGGTAGATGTCGAACAGTGCGTCCTGGCGGCTCTCGTTCTTGTCGACGTTGAGCGTATTGCGGATGTAGGCGCCGACATTGACGTGGTCGATGTCGAGAACCTTGATCTCGCTTTCGCCCGTGCCGAGCAGCACCTTCAGCGTCTTTTCATCGATCTCGTCGCCGGCTTCGAGGAAAATCTCGCCGGTGCCGTAGTTGACGATGTCCTCGGCCAGGTAATTGCCGAGCAGATCCTCGTCGGTCGCCTTGATCGCCTTCAAACCCTTTTCGCCAAGCGCCCTTGCCTGGCGGGCGGTGATCTTCTTGCCGGCCTCGACGACAACTTCGCCTGTGTCGGCATCGACGAGGTCGCCAACGGCCTTGAGGCCGCGGAAACGCTCGACGTTGAACGGGATGCGCCAGTGGTCGCCGGCGCGCTTGTAGGTGATCTTGTTGTAGAAGGTCGACAGGATCTCTTCGCCGTCCATGCCGAGCGCCATCAAGAGCGACGTCACCGGAATCTTGCGGCGGCGGTCGATGCGGGCATGCACGACGTCCTTGGAATCGAACTCGATGTCGAGCCACGAACCGCGATAGGGAATGACGCGCGCCGCAAACAAAAGCTTGCCCGAGGAGTGCGACTTGCCCTTGTCATGGTCGAAGAAGACGCCCGGCGAACGGTGCATCTGCGAGACGATGACGCGCTCCGTGCCATTGACGATGAAGGTGCCGTTGAGCGTCATGAGCGGCATGTCGCCCATATAGACGTCCTGCTCCTTGATGTCCTTGATCGACTTTGCGCCGGTATCCTCGTCGATATCGAACACGATGAGGCGCAGCGTCACCTTGAGTGGCGCGGCATAGGTCAGGTCGCGCTGACGGCATTCGTCAACGTCGAATTTCGGTCCTTCGAACTCGTACTTCACGAACTCCAGCATCGAGGAGCCGGAGAAATCGGAGATCGGGAAAACCGACTTGAAAACGGCCTGCAGTCCCTCGTCCGGACGCCCACCCTTGGGCTCCGCCACCATCAGGAACTGGTCATAGGATGCTTTTTGAACCTCGATCAGGTTCGGCATCTCCGCAACTTCCGGAATCTTTCCGAAGAACTTGCGTACGCGTCTGCGGCCATTGAAAGTCTGGGTCTGGGCCATCGTCGCTCCTTAGCTATAAACTCGGGGCGAGCCTCGCCGCGGCTCACCTTGCATGCGCGGCCACCTCGGCGGCGGCCCCTGATCTGTTTCCCGCCGCCTGGCGGCGACGGCTAAAACGGGAGAAAACCCGTTTCCTGAAGGCCGGTTTCGGCCCTCAGGAAAGAGGTTCTCGTACATCTCGCGCTACGCATCCTCCCCTCTGATGAAGGGAGTGGCGGACGGCGCGAGGCCGCCCGCCGCTTTTACGCTTACTTCAGGTCGACCTTGGCGCCGGCTGCTTCCAGCTGGGCCTTGAACTTCTCAGCGTCAGCCTTGGAAACGGCTTCCTTGACCGGCTTCGGAGCTGCTTCGACCAGATCCTTGGCTTCCTTGAGGCCCAGGCCGGTGATGGCGCGGACTTCCTTGATGACGTTGATCTTCTGAGCGCCTGCCTCGGTGAGGACGACGTCGAATTCCGTCTTTTCCTCAGCCGGAGCAGCAGCAGCGGCAGCGCCGCCGGCAGCGGCAACCGCCACCGGAGCAGCAGCCGAAACGCCCCACTTTTCTTCCAGAAGCTTCGACAACTCGGCCGCCTCGAGGACGGTCAGCTTCGAAAGGTCGTCTACGATCTTTGCCAGATCAGCCATTGTTGTATTCCTTCATCAGGTTCGAACGTGTGTTTGTGATAGCGAGGAACGGCCTCATGCCGCCTCGTCCTTCCGGGCGTAAGCGCCGATGACGCGCGCGACCGAAGCCGCTGGCGCATTGACGATCTGGGCGATCCGGGTTGCCGGCGTGGCGATCATGCCAACCAGCCTGGCGCGCAACTCATCGAGCGACGGAAGTGTGGCGAGTGCCTTCACACCGTCGGCGTTGAGCGAGGTGGTGCCCATTGCGCCGCCGAGAATGACCAACTTGTCATTTCCCTTGGCGAAATCGGACGCGACCTTCGGCGCCGCAATCGGATCCTCCGAATAAGCGATCAGCGTCTGTCCCTTGAACAGGTCGATGATCGATGCGGAGTCCGTGCCCTGAAGAGCGATTTTGGCGAGACGGTTCTTCGCGACTTTGACGGTGCCACCGGCAGCGCGCATTTTCGACCGAAGGTCGTTCATTTGCGCGACGGTGATACCGGCGTAGTGGGCCACGACGACTGAACCAGCGCCTGCAAAAGCACCATTCAGGCCCGTGACGAGTTCGCGTTTTTCCGCTCTGTCCACTGCCTATCTCCAGTTGACCCCTGCCCCGCTAGTGGGACAGGCGTCGGGTTGCCTTTTTGCCGGCCGGGCCATCCATTACAGATCTCCCGAACGACGCTCGAGGATCCTGCCCCCTTTCGCCACATCGACGGCAAGCCGGAGATGCGCAGACAAAAGGCAAACACGGTTCGAACCTTTCATTGGAGCTTGTCGCTCCGTTGTCCGGTTTTCACCCGTCTCATGCAGGCCTAGTTCAATTAAGGCTTCTGGGCCGCCTGCAATCTCGGACAGGATTTCCGGAAGCCTCTCGACTTCCGGTACCGGGCCGCCGACAAGTCGGAGGCCCGGAATTCACTTGCGGATCAGCGCCTTGGCAGCCGATCCAGATGTTCGTATCAAGACGCTGCGAGCGTCGAGACGTCGAGCTTGAGGCCCGGGCCCATCGTCGAGGTGACCGACACCTTCTTGACGTAGTTGCCCTTGGCGCCAGCCGGCTTTGCCTTGGTCACGGCATCGGCGAAGGCGCGGACGTTTTCTTCCAGCGCCTTGACGTCGAACGAGACCTTGCCGACGCCGGCATGAACGATGCCGGCCTTCTCGACGCGGAACTCGACAGCGCCGCCCTTCGATGCCTTGACGGCGGCGGCGACGTCGGTGGTGACGGTGCCGACCTTCGGGTTCGGCATCATGCCGCGCGGGCCCAGCACCTTGCCCAGACGGCCGACCAGCGGCATCATGTCCGGCGTGGCGATGCAGCGATCGAAGTCGATCGTGCCCTTCTGGACGATGTCGACCAGATCCTCGGCACCGACGATGTCGGCGCCGGCGGCGCGAGCCTCATCGGCCTTGCCGCCACGTGCGAACACGGCGACGCGGACAGAGCGGCCGGTGCCGTTCGGCAGGTTGACCACGCCGCGGACCATCTGGTCGGCATGGCGCGGGTCGACGCCGAGGTTCATCGCAACTTCGATGGTCTCGTCGAACTTCACCGTCGAACGGTCCTTGAGCAGCTTCAGGGCCTCACCAAGGGCATAGGCCTTGTTGGGGTCGATGCCGTCGCGGGACTTCGATACACGCTTTGCAATCTTTGCCATGATCTCAGCCCACCACTTCCAGACCCATCGAGCGGGCGGAGCCCTCGACCATGCGCATGGCCGCCTCGACGTCGTTTGCGTTCAGATCCTTCATCTTCTGTTCGGCGATGGCGCGCACCTTGTCGCGACCGATCGTGCCGGCCTTGATCTTGCCCGGCTCTTTCGAACCCGAAGTCAAGTTCGCCGCCTTTTTCAGGAAGTAGCTCACCGGCGGCGTCTTCATGACGAAGGTGAAGGACTTGTCCTGGTAATAGGTGATGACGACCGGGATCGGCGATCCCTTTTCCATTTCCTGGGTCTGCGCGTTGAACGCCTTGCAGAATTCCATGATGTTGATGCCGCGCTGACCAAGTGCCGGGCCGATCGGCGGAGACGGCGTAGCCGATCCCGCTTTGACCTGGAGCTTGAGCTGGCCTGCAATTTTCTTAGCCATCTCTTTCCTGCCTTTATCTCATGCCGGCCCCAGTATCGGGAACACCGGCGGTTGCAGTCTGGTGGTGCGGTCCGCGCGGCCGGCTAAAGCCGCATTCGCCTCCCACCCGTTCATGGCCGCGCGCTTTCCGCGCCGCCTCCCCTTGCCGGCGAACCGGCGCAGGGTTTTCGGATCAGCCCTTTTCGACCTGTCCGAATTCCAGATCGACCGGCACGGCGCGCCCGAAGATCGAAACTTCCACCTTGAGCCGCGCCCGCTCCTCGTCCACTTCCTGGACGAAACCGTTGAACGAGGCGAACGGACCATCCGAAACGCGGATCGCCTCGCCGATCTCGAAAGTGACCGAGGGCTTCGGCCGCTCGACGCCTTCCTGAACCTGGTTCAGGATGCGCTGCGCCTCGGCTTCGGTGATCGGCACCGGCTTGGAGTCACCGAGGAAGCCGGTGACCTTCGGCGTGTTCTTGACCAGCGAAAACACCGCATCGGTCAGATTGGCCTTGAGCAGCACATAGCCCGGAAAGAACTTGCGCTCGGCATCGACCTTGCGGCCGCGGCGGATTTCGACGACCTTCTCGGTCGGCACCACGATCTGCTCGATATCGGCGGACAGGCCCTTCTGCTTGGCCTTGTTCTCAATGTCCTCGGCGACCTTCTTTTCGAAGTTCGAATAGGCGTGGACGATGTACCAGCGCGCGGTCATTTCAAGACTTCTCCGTAATCGCCGGACTTAATGGCCGAGGCTCAGTAACCGCTCGATCGCGTAGCCCATGGCCACGTCGGCGGTGAAGAAAAAGATCATCGCGATGACCGCGAATACGAGCACCATTACCGTCGAGATCATCGTCTCCCGGCGCGACGGCCAAGTCACCTTGGCAGTTTCCGCGCGAACCTGCTGGAGAAAGACGAAAGGATTTGTGGTTTTCGAAGCCATATGCCGCTCTGTCTTCAAGACCCGTTGGCCGGGTCTCCTGGATGATCCCGCTGGCCGGGACGTGCCGCCTGGGTTCAAGTCGGCGCCGAATCAGCGCCATTTCGCCCATGCAAATCGGACGCGTAAAGCCGGCTTCCCAGCTCCACGCGTCGCGTGTCTGTTGTGTCTACATAAAACCGATTCTTGATCCACGCAAGTGGCAAGTGTCCGCTTTATGACCAAACGCCGCCTCGGAACCATCCAGTCGTCCCGTCCCGGCTATCGGGGCCTTATGCCTCAGTTCGCCCAATATGGCAAGCCACCTGCCGTTTTTCAATGCCAGACCCCATTCCAGGGGTGCATCCGGAAATCAGGCACGTGATTACAAGTTCGAGGAAATGGCGTTGCGGACGAACCTGCGACCTGCTGTTTTGGAAACCAAATGAAGCGCACGCAAGATTGGAATCCAGCTGCCCATGCCGAGGCAGCTGGATCAACCCAAGGTTAGCTCAGGCGCGGGCGAGTTCGACCCCGGCCACTGCGCCGATTCCGCGTGGTGGGCGTGGGCGCGGCGCGATCACTGCCGGGCACGGGGGCGGGTCGTCGTCATCGTCGGGGCCGAAAGAACGGCCACTATGCCGCCAAGCTTTGAGAACGCTGCGGCGCGAGGAGGGTCGCCAAGGCAGCACCCGGCCTGAAGTCTCTTTCCCCAGCGTGGGTTTCTCATCCAGAGCCTTCAACGCACTCAGAATCTGGTCGACAGGGATTACCGTGCCGTTGTCCAGGCGGCGCAAGGCAGGCTGGTTTTCCACCGCGCAGGCATCGGACGCCCACGAGGAGAGCAGTGCCCGCTTTTCTCCGCGGCTGAGGCGTGGATGGTTGATGACGTCGTCTGGATTGTCGAGCAGGCACAAAGAAGTTTCAATTTTGCCCGAGCGTGCCGCAGAAAGTGTCGGTGTCTCGTAGAAGTTGTCCATCTCCATTCTCCGCAATCTGGGCCTCCCGGCCGAAGCCGGGAGGCGGACCGCAGGGATAACTGAATCGATACGATCAGGCCGCTTTGCGGGTGCGTTCCGTATCCTGGGCGATCGGCTTGCCGCCCACCTGAGCGTCGCCGGCCCCGATGCTGATGCGGCGCGGCTTCAGCTCTTCGGGAATCTCACGGACGATGTCGATGGTCAGGAGACCCTTCTCAAGGTTTGCTGCCTTGATCTTCATGTGGTCGGCAAGCTTGAACGTCTGCCTGAAACTGCGGTAGGCGATGCCCTGGTGCAGCAGCTGGCGTCCGCTCTGGTCATCAACCTTCTGGCCTACCACGACCAGTTCGGGTCCATGCTGGGTCAGCTCAACCTCATCCTGGCTGAAGCCTGCGATGGCCATCGAGATACGGTAATCGTTCTCGTCGACCTTCTCGATGTTATAGGGCGGCCAGTCCGGACGCGTGCCGCTGTCGAGCATGTCGAAAAGCCGGTCGAAACCGACGGTGGTCCGATAGAGAGTATCAAAGGTTCTCATAGCCACATCCTCCTTGAAGCAACATGGGTACAAGGGCGCCGCCCAGCAGCGCCGCCTTTTGCCAAGCCAATCGGCCTCGGCGGGAAACGAATTAGGAAGGGCCGAAAACGGGTTCAAGAGCCCTGTTCAGAAAATTTCAGAAGCCAGGCCAGCATCCCGCTTCCAATAATTCGCAGCCGCTGAAAAGCAGCCGGCGGCAGCAAAATATGCCTATTCTGAATTGTGAACGCAAATGGCAATTGGCTCGCCAATGGCAGTTGGATCAAGGAAATCGGTTCGTGGAAATACGCCGACTTCGGCATTGCGCATCAGCGCTCTCGCTCTGCGCATGCCTTCGGAACGTCGCTCGTCGAGTACGCGGCTTCAGCCCAACCAAACGAGGAGCCAAAACAAGGCGTTTCTAAAATGCCGGATTCCAACGAGGAAAATGGCACGGGCAGCAGGGCTCGAACCTACGACCTGCGGTTTTGGAGACCGCCGCTCTACCAACTGAGCTATGCCCGTACGCGCGTTTCAGCGCAGGCGCTTCCTAAAAGCTTCCGGGCGCGCTGTAAAGAGTTGTCTGACGCGCTTTCAGATCCTTTGCCAAAATCCGAATAGGTGATGACCAGCCCGTCCCTGCCTATCTCGATTTTTCGCCTGCCTGAAGCCGCATGCCGGCGCTCAGCCCCCGGCCGGCGGCTTGTACGGCCCGCCCGGCACGCCCCAGCCCCAGGCCGGCATCGGTTCGGTCTGCGGGTCGCAGGTCTCGCCGAGGGTGGAATTCATCTTGGCAAGCCGTGACCCCCATTCGACATAGCCCATGAAGGCGGAACGGAATTCGGGATCGTCCGGCAGCCCGACCGCATCGGCGGCATCGGCAAGCAGGCTGATCCAGCGGCGGCGCTGTTCCTCCGTCAGATGCTTGCCCAAGTGATGCATGACCATCTCGCGATGGCCGCCATGCTGTTCGCTGTAGGTCTTGGGTCCGCCAAAAACCTCGCCGATGAAGGCCGCGACATGCGCGGGATGATCCGGCGACATGTGTTTGAACACTGGGCCGACCACCGGGTCGCGCGACACCTTGTCGTAAAAGGTTTCCGTCAGCCGGTTGAGGGCTTCGATGCCGCCGGCCCATTCGTAGAGTGTCGGGATGTCCTGGCTCATTGTCGATCCTCCGCCAGCCCGGCGCCGGCACGACGATAGCGGAAATCGCGCCCTGCTCAACCTGCCTCGATGGCGAGTGTGAACCCGCCGCGCTACAATTTGGCCGGCGCTTCGGCCTGGGCGTTGGGCGACGGCGCCACGCGGCAGTTCTCAGCTTTCGGCACCGACTTGCAGATGCCGGGACCCGTCAGCGCATCCACCGACTGGGGCCCGGTCGTCAGCCCGACCTCCAGCATCATATCAGGGTCGAGCTCACGCTCGGCGAAACGGTCCTGAAGCGCTGTGAACAGACGGGGGCTGATCGCCATCTCATTCAGATACGTCTTCACCAATTGCTTCTGTCCCATCAGGTAGAAGCTGAGTCGCGCCTGGGGGCCGACAAACCGTCTGGCGCCACCGGCCAGCATGAGCGCGCAGGCCGAATCGCAGTCGGCTCCGGCGTCGAAGCTCAGCCCGGCATAGATGCCGTCCTCGACCGGGTCACCGATATCGGTGCGGCCAACGGCGACGTCGAGCTTCTTTTCATGGATGATCCGTCCGGTCGCCAGAGCGCTGAACAAGTCTCCGCCTCGTGAGCTGATCACCACGGGCAGCCGCCGGTTGCCAAGCGTGTCGAGTAATTGGCGCAATTTTTGCAGTGTCTGAGGCGTGATCGCGCCTTGCGCAGAAATCCATTGCGGACACTGCGGCGTGCAATGCTGGTCGCTGCCGCGGACCACGACAAAGCTCATATCCACACGAGCCGCTGCGGGGTCCGGCAAAGGCTTTGTGACAGCGGCGGGCTTGGCTGCCACATTCGCGAGCTTGACTGCGACCGTCGTGGCAGCGACCGGCGGCGTCGGCTTGCCTGCCGGTCCAGGCACTTCCCGGCAGTTCGGAGCCGGCGGGTCGAACATGCACAAACTTGCTCTGGTAAACAGCTCAAGAGTGTCCGTGCTGGTCGCCAGTTTCATCGTCAGCATATCGTGGAGGCCGATCTGCCTGATGTCGCTCGCCGGCGTCGCCTTCATCAAGTCCAGCACGCCCTGCCCGATACCCATCTCTCGGAGATAGGCCGAGATCTTTCTCGCGTACCCCTTGCTCATCTCATAGGTCTTGTAGCTTTCACCTTGAGTGACCGTTTGCGTGGTGACCCGATATTTTTTGCCCCGTTTGACGCGATATGTGGTCCGGTAGTGCGTTGTGGAGGGGAACCAGGTGGTGGTGATCTGATGAACACCCAGATAGTTCCAGCCGCCGGCCACGCGGCGGACGCCACCGGCAAACATCAGCGGACAGGCGGAGTTGCAGCTGGCGCCATCAGACGCCCGGCCGAGATAGGCGGAACCTTTGCCGTAACTAAAACCACAACCATCCGTCCCGGGCCAACAGTCGGAAAACTCGGTCTTGCCTACGGCGATATCGAGCTTGTTCTTGCGGATTATCCGGCCAAGTTCGAGCGCTGCATTGACGTTGCCGCCAAAGGAATTGACGATGATGGGCAGTTTGCGGCTGCCAAGCTTCTTCAAGGTACGCTTGAGCAAGGCTGGCGTGCCGGCTGAGATGTCGCCTTCGGCGGAGATCCACTCCGGACAATTGGGCTCGCAGCCAGGTGCGCTGCTGCGCGTGACGACAAACTGCATCTCCGAGTGATCGTCGGTCCATATCGTCGGATCGGTCGGATAGAGCACTCCCTGCAGAGGGGGTACTGTCTGCCATGTCCCGGGGGAGGCATCCTCGGCCTTCGCGGCGAAGGCAGCCATCGCCATCGCGGCCACCGTCGACAGCCGGACCAGCCCGCGCCGCCACCGTCCCACAGTGTCTGAACGTTGTCCCAAAACCACGCCCGGCAAACCCCTCAATGCAATCCATAATAGTTGCGGCGACGGTGCTTGCAATAGCTTTGAAACAATCGTGCAATACTTGTGCCGCGCAACGCCGGAAACAAAAAGGCAGCCCCAAAGACCGCCCTTTCCTGGTCCATCCGGCTGACACCTGCTCGACTATTTCTCGATGGTGATGACGACGCCGGCACGACGGTGCGGCCGCCTTCACGGAAGGCGAAGCAAGGCTTCTCTTCCATGACGATAGGCGCGATCAGCCATTGGACGACGGCACCACGCGGCAATTCTCAGGTTTCGGCGCCGATCTGCAGATGCTGGACCCCGTCAGCGCATCCACCGACTGGCGCCCGGTCGTCAGGCCGACCTCCAGCATCATGTCGGGTTCGAGCTGACGCTCGACCGAACTGCCCTGGAGCGCCCGGAACAAAGCGGGGCTGATCGCCATCTCGTCGAGGTAGGATTTGACCGCCTGCTTCTGCCCCATCAGATAGAGGCTGAGCCGCGCCTGGGAACCGACAAGCCGCCTGGCGCCACCGGCCAGCATGAGCGCGCAGGCCGAATCGCACTCGCCGTCGCCATCGACGCTCAGCCCGGCATAGGCGCCGTCCTTGGCCAGGCAATTCCACTCTGCCGGGTCGCAGCCGACGAAATCGGTGCGGGCAACGGCAACGTCGAGCTTCTTTTCATGGATGATCCGGCCCGCCGCCAGGGCGCCGGAGAGGTCTCCGCCTCGCGAGCTGATCACCACCGGCAGCCGCCGGTTGCCAAGCGTGGCGAGCAATTGGTTGAGTTTCTGCGGCGTCTGGGGCGTAATCGCGCCTTGCGCTGCAATCCATTCCGGGCAGTCGGGATTGCAGAGCGGGTTGCTGCCGCGAACCACGACAAAGCGCATGCCGTCATCGTGCGGCGCGCTCTCCGGCTTCACCGGCAGCGGCGCAGCCTTTGCCACGTCCGGCAGGCCGCCGGCTGGCTTGTTCTCCGGTATCTCCCGGCAATTCGGAGCCGGAAGGTTCAGCCTGCACAGGCTTGCGCTGGTCAGCAAATCTGCAGCGTCGTCGCTGGTGACCAGCTTCATTGTCAGCATGTCGCTGAGGTCGATCTGCTGGATGTCGCTGGCCGGCGTGCTCTTCATCGTCTCGATGATGCTGAGGTCGACACCCATCTCCTTGAAATAGGCGGACAGCTTGCGCTCCACCCCCTTGCTCATCTCGTAGGTCTTGTAGCTGCCGGTGTTCTTGCGGCTGACGACCTTCTTGCTGATGACCCGCTTCTTGCCTTTCACGATCCGGTAGCGGACCTGATATTGCACGTTCATCTGCACGATCGTGGTCGTGATCTGGTGGACGCCGAGATAGGCCAGCGGCCCGACCAGGCGCCTGGTGCCGCCGGCCAGCATCATTGGACAAGCGGACGCGCAATAGCTGCCGAGCACATAGGGGCTGCCGATATAGTGCGCGCCTCTGGCGTCGTTCTCCTTGCAGTTTTTCATCCCCGGCTCGCAGCCGACGAACCACGTCCTGCCGACCGCGATGTCGAGCTTGTTCTTGCGTATCATCCGGCCCATGGCGATGGCCGCATCGACATCGCCGCCCGGAGAGTTGATGACGATCGGCAATTTGCGGCCGCCGAGCGTTTTCAGGGCAGCCTTGAGCAGCGCCGGCGACTTGGCCGATATCGCACCCTCGGCCGATATCCATTCCGGACAGGTCGGCTCACAGCCCGCCGCGTCGCTACGCACGACGACGAACCGCATCGGCGGATCCGGATCCGGCTCTGAATTTTTTGTCTCGGCCGCGAAGGCGGCGCTGCCCACGGCAAGCATCGACACCAGGCAGATCAGCCCCAGTGCCAACCATGGCCGACTATGCAAACGGTGCTGTGGAACCATCCGACCAAGCCCTCAACCCAATCTATACTGTAGAGGCTCACAGACTTGCAACAGAGATTGGGACCCCAAACAGGCACATCTGGCCAACGAAAAAGGGCGGCCCGAGGGCCGCCCCTATCCGTTTCGATCCGGCGATGCCGGGCTCGATTACTCTTTGATGGTGACGACGATGCCGGCACCGACGGTACGGCCGCCTTCACGGATGGCGAAGCGCAGCTTCTCTTCCATGGCGATCGGCACGATCAGCTCGACATCGACCGTGATGTTGTCGCCGGGCATAACCATTTCCG
>NZ_JAMYUL010000029.1:0-25274 GCF_040322955.1 Mesorhizobium sp. M0077 | reverse complement strand
TCAACATGGACGACCTGCGCGAGCACAAGAAGCTCGCTCTGCGCCAAGCCGCATGACCAGCATCATGGCTGCCCCATTTTGCAGAACTTGACGCACACAACCCAACTCCGTTCATCAGCACCTCGGATCTGGGTAGCACCGCCTCCACCCAAGGCTCGCGGGGGATCGCATGTCCTTTCTACGGGTGCAGCCTGAGTGCGAACGGGCGGATCGTTTACATCGATCGAGAAATGTTTTTAGACGCTGGTTGCGTGACCCGCCTTGCTAAATCTATTTAGCACCTTGACCGGCCGGCATTCAAAGTCTTTTATGGCGCGTTCTGGGAGGAATGCGGCGCCGAGTGCGTCAATGCCGTCGGGCACAAAGGGGCGGGCCAAACAAAGCCGACATGGGCAATAGGCAACCCAAAAACTCGTCAATCAGGGAGGAATTAAATGTTAGCAAAAACTATACTCGCGGCAGCGTTCGGCGCAGCCCTTTCGGTCGCCGCAATGGATGCTGCGCTGGCGAAGGACGTCAAGGTTGGAGTCGTCGTGAAGATCGGCGGCATTCCCTGGTTCAATGCCATGGAAACGGGAATAAAGGAAAAGTCGAAAGAGCTTGGCGACGACGGCTTCATGGTCGGGCCGACCAGCGCCGACCCGGCACTTCAGGTTCGCGCGATCGAAGACCTGATAGCTCAGGGCGTCAGCGTAATTGGCGTCGTGCCGAATGATGCAAACGTTCTCGAGCCGGTTCTAAAAAAGGCGCGCGACACGGGCATCAAGGTCATAACCCATGAATCGCCGGACCAGGTGAACGCTGATTGGGACTTCGAAATGGTCTCGGCCGTTGGTTTCGGTGAGGCCCATGCCAAACTATTTGCCGAGAAAATGGGCGGCAAAGGCAAGTACGTCGTGTACGTGGGTTCTCTTACCGTGCCCGCACACAATGCCTGGGCCGATGCTGCAATCGCCTACCTGAAGAAGAACTTTCCCGACATGCAGATGGTTGGCGACAGATATGGCGTCGCCGAGAGCGCCGATGACAGCCGAAAGACGGCTCTGGATGTGCTTGCCGCCAATCCTGACCTCGGCGGCTTCCTGACGTTCGGCAGTCAGGGACCGATCGGCGCCGGACGCGCGATCGAGGAGCAGAAGCTTGGTGACAAGGTGGTTCTTGTCGGTTCATTCTCGCCTAGCCAAGGCAGCGCAATGCTCAAGTCCGGCATTATTGACGGCGGCTACATGTGGAATCCTCTGGAAGCGGGCAAAGTATTCGTAACAATGGCTGATTTTCTGGCGGGCGGCGGTGAAATCACCGACGGCATGACGATCGAAGGTCTGGGTGTCGTTCACCCTGACTTCAAAACCGGCACCATCATCGTGGACGCTGTGCAGCCTATCACGGTCGAAACGGTCGATGGTCTTGCAGCCCTAGGGCTTTAGATGGCGGACCATGGCTGGCGTGCCGGGGTGGCAGATCAATCCCGGCACGCCCCATCCTTGTCATTTCAGAAGGGCCCGCCGTGAACCTCGTCGCGTCTACGACGCAGGACCTCCCATCGGTTCTGTCGTTTAGCAACATAAGCGTCACATTTGGTGGCGTTAGAGCCCTCCAGGATGTCGCCTTCGAGGTTCTCCCGGGTGAAGTGCAATGCATCGCCGGTGAGAACGGCAGCGGCAAGAGCACCCTGATCAAGGTAATCACCGGCGTTTGTCAGCCGCTAGCCGGCGCAAACATGTCGATCGCCGGAAAGTCTGTCGACATCATGTCGCCGGCTGCGGCGCGCAGCGCCGGGGTGGAAGTCATCTGGCAGGACCTCGCACTGTTTCCTGAAATGACAGTCGCGGAAAATATCGGGATCAGAACTGTCCTCGGCAACATGCCTCGGCTCGTCGATCATTCGCGCATTCGCGAGGTGGCGCGAGGGCTGTTGGCGCGGCTTGGCGCCGACCTCGATGTCGACGCGCCTCTGCGTAGCTTTGCAATCGCCCAACGTCAGATCGTCGCCATCGCCCGGGCGCTCGCCGGCGATGCGAAGGTTATTTTCATGGACGAGCCCACATCGTCGCTTACTCAATCGGAAACAGACCGGTTGCTCGCGATCGTTCGAACACTCTCGAATGAAGGCATGGCTATCGTCTTCGTCAGCCATCGCCTTGCGGAAGTTCTGGAGATCTCAAGTCGCGTCACCGTTCTGCGCGACGGTAAGGTCGTTGGGGTGTTCCCGACCGCCGGAATGACCCAATCACGCCTCACCGAACTGATGACCGGCAAGACGTTCGACCAAACCGTGAGCACGAGAAACCTTAGTGGATCACCCGTCGTGTTGAAGATCGATCGATTGACCCGCGCAGGCGACTATGACGACGTTTCGCTGACAATACGGCGAGGTGAAACGCTTGGCCTGACCGGGCTACTCGGCGCCGGTCGCACAGAACTCGCGCTTTCTATTTTCGGCATGCTGCGCCCAGACCGCGGCAGCATCGCACTCAACGGGACGGTTCTTCATCTGAACTCCAACCGCGACGCAATCCGCGCGGGTATTGGATATCTCTCCGAAGACCGCTTGTCCCTTGGTCTCATACAAGCTCAGTCCATCGCCGACAACGCCGTTATCCCGGTGCTCGACAAGATCCTTGATCGAGGGCTGATCTCCTCGGAGAAGAAGGACGCGCTCGTCAATCATTGGATCGAGGAATTGGCGATAAAAGTCGGGCGGCAGACCGATGCGATTTCCACGCTCTCGGGCGGCAACCAGCAAAGGGTGGCCATCGCCAAATGGCTGGCGGTCGGCCTGAAACTGATCATTCTTGATTCGCCAACCGTGGGGGTGGACGTTGGCGCGCGGGCCGGCATCTTCGAGATTGTCGCCAAGCTCGCTGCCGAAGGCCTGGCGATTCTGCTGATATCCGATGAAGTGCCGGAGGTCTATTTCAACGCCGATCGTATCCTTCATATGGCTGCGGGCAAGATAGTCGCCGAATACGATCCGCACGCCATCCCGCTCGGCGACCTGGAAGCTGCCGTCTATGCGTAACCGCGGCAAGCTCTTCCGGGCTCATCCCACCGAGACATGGCTCGTTGTGGTTCTTCTCATCATGAGCGCAGGTCTCTCCGTTGCGAGCGACAAATTCTTCACCATTGCCAATCTCTTCAATCTGCTCAACACAAGCTCGACAAATCTGATCTTCGCGGTTGGGCTGCTGGTGGTGTTGATCGCTGGGGGCATCGACATCTCCTTCGCTGTGGCCGCGTCAGTGGTTCAATACGTTGTGGCGCTGGCTCTAGCCCAAATGGGAGGTGGTGATTGGTTCATCGGCCTCACCTTGGCGGCAATTGTCGGGATCGCCCTGGGTGCGGTGAACGCCGGCCTCATCTACTATTTCCAGATCATTTCAATCGTTGTCACCATCGCCACCTTCAATATTTTTTTCGGCCTGCTGATGTTCTTCACGCACGGTGTATCGATCTACAATCTGCCTGCATGGTGGACGCATCGCACTGTGCTTTTCGAGTTCCAACAGGCGAATGGCAATTGGACCGAGCTAACACTGCCGGTTGCGATCATGGCGGTCTGCGTCTGCGCCACCTGGGGGCTTATCCGGTATACCACCACGGGACGGCAGCTATACGCTTTTGGCGATAACCCGGAGGGCGCCCGTCGCCTCGGTATCAACATCGCGGCGATGCACTTCATTGCCTTCGGCTGGCTTGGTTTGATGGCCGGGATCGCGGGACTTGTGCAGGTGCACTATTCCCAGGAAGTCGTGCCCAACGCATTGGTGGGGCGCGAGCTGGACGTGCTGGCAGCTGTTGTCCTTGGCGGTGCCAGGCTGGGTGGCGGGCGCGGCACCGTGCTCGGTTGCATCCTTGGCGTGTTTCTTGTGTCGGTGACGCAAAACGGGCTGAACCTCCTCGGCATCTCTCCCTATGCTTTCAAGATGATCGTCGGGGCGATCATCTTGATTGCCATCACGCTGTCCAACGCGCCGCTCGGGCATATCCTCGCGGGCTTGCGGCAGAGGATGGGTACATGACGCAGCGCGTGCTCGAAACTGGAGCGCTACGGCACGGATTCTTGCGCCGTCTTGCCGGCACGTTGGGCGCCGAGAATATCGGACTTTTGCTGGCATTGATTTTGGTGATTGCATTCTTCGGATCTCTCTCGCCGCGATTCCTGTCCAAAGCTACCTTTGAATCGGTGGCCTTCCAGTTGCCTGAACTTGGACTGCTTACGCTCGCGATGTTGATGCCGATCATCTCGGGCGGCATCAATCTCGCCGTGACGTTCACGGCCAATCTCTGTGGCCTCACGCTCGCCTGGGTTCTTCAGGCCAACGGAGGACCGGACGCAAGCATCTATGCCTTTCTACTCGGTTCCGTTCTTGCGGTCGGCGTTGGCACGGCAAGCGGCTTGGTCATGGGCCCGGTGATAGCCTATACCGGCGCGCACCCCATCCTCGTTTCGCTCTCGGTGATGATTTTCCTGCGCGGCCTTGGCGAGTTTCTGACCCGCGGCGCCGACATTTCGGGCTTTCCCGAATTCATCCAGCCCCTGGGCCACGGCAGCATCGTCGGCATTCCTGTCCCGCTGCTGATACTGCTCGGCGCAGTCATCGTCTGGCATGTCTTGATGACCCGAACCAGGCTTGGTTTTTCAAACTATATGGTCGGCTCCAACATCGAGGCGACGCGCTATTCCGGCATCTCGACGCGACGCGTGATCATTCTGATCTACGCGCTTTCTGGCGCCATGTGTGCGTTGGCCGGCATTATCATGATGGCACGATTCAATTCCGTCCGTGTCGGCCATGGCGAGTCCTATGTGCTGATTACGGTGCTTGCCTGCTTCTTGGGCGGGGTGAATCCGTTTGGCGGCTTCGGCAAGGTCGTTTCGGTCTTCCTAGCCCTCATCGTTTTGCAGTTGCTTTCTTCGGGACTGAATCTCTTGGGCGCCAGCCAGCACCTGGCCACAGCCATTTGGGGCATCATGCTGATCGGCGTCATGATCTTGCGGTGGGCTGCCGGGCAGCTCAATTTCATGAGGATAACACGATGAAGGGTTTTGGCGTTCATACGAGCATGTGGACGAGTGGTTGGTCCGTAGAGGGCGCCGAGCACACTGTAGCGGCAGTGAAAAAATACGATCTCGATTTCATTGAAATTTCGCTGGCCGATCCATTTTCTTGCGATGCCGATCACACCCGCAAGCTGCTGGCGGCAAATGGCATGCAGGCGGTGTGCTCGCTAGGGTTGCCCGAACATGCTTGGGCATCGCGCCACCCACAGGAAGCGATTGACTTTCTCAAGGTGGCTATCGACAAGACGGCCGACATCGGAGCCCAGGCGCTGTGCGGCGTAATCTATGGCGGCATCGGCGAGCGTACTGGCGTGCCACCTACCCAGGACGAACTTGATAACATTGCGAAAGTGATGACGTCCGCCGCCGCGCAAGCCAAGTCTCGCGGCGTCGAACTCGGTGTCGAAGCCGTGAACCGCTACGAGAACCACATCATCAACACCGCGGCTCAGGCGGTGGCACTAATCGAGAGAGTCGGCGCCGACAATATGTTCGTGCACCTTGATACCTACCACATGAATATCGAGGAAAAGGGCATGGGCAACGGCATTATCACCGCCCGCGATTACCTCAAATATATCCACCTCTCCGAGTCTGATCGCGGCACCCCAGGCGAGGGCAATTGCAATTGGGATGAGACGTTCGCAACGCTGGCCGCGATCGGCTTCAAGGGCGGGCTCGCGATGGAGAGCTTCATCAACATGGATCCGCGTCTGGCGTTTGGCCTCAGCGTGTGGCGTCCGGTGGCCGAGAGTGAAGCGGTTGTGATGGGCAACGGTCTGCCGTTCTTGCGCAACAAGGCACGGCAGTACGGGCTGATCGCATAAGTTACATCACCATGCGAGATCGAAACTCGGCACATCATGAGCCGACTGCATCGACATTGCGGCGACTGCCTTCGAAGCAGGAGCCGCTCGAGAGGCAATATTGCGGCGTTTAGATCCCGGCCTTCGGCTGCTCCCACGGGCGCAAGCAGCCAACCGGTCGGCGATCGCAACTGCCTATTTCACCGGCTCGGGCATCGCAGCCTACCTTCGGCGGCCGCGAGCCGGCTCCGCATCAATTCGCGGCGCTTTCGAAACTCTGTGTATTCCTGGTCGCCAGTACCCCGATCAGGATCACCGATCCACTCACGGCAAAGTTGAGTGAGGAGGGAATGCCTAAATTTAAAAGATTGACAAGATTCTGAAGCACCTGCAGCAAGATCGTTCCGAGCACCACACCAATGATTGAGCCTTCCCCGCCCCGCAACGAGAACCCTTCAAGGCTGCCGGCGGCGATCGCGTAGAGCTCGTAGAAATTGCCGTGCGAGCTTGGCAGGATCGAGCGTGTGTACATTGCGAGAAAGATGGATGACAGCGCCGTCAGCCCGGCGCAGATCACATAGGCGCAGATGATAACCCGGCCGGTGCGGATTCCGGAAAACCGCGCGGCCTCTTCATTTTTGCCGACGGCGTAGAGATATCGTCCGAAGGCAGTACGGTGCAGAACGACCCACATCACCGCCGCCAGCATGAGCAGAAAGACAAAAGAATGAGGAATGGGAATGGAGGTGTAGGCATTGTTGGTAAGACCGAAACCAGATCGGTGCGACCGGTGGTGAGATATTCCAGATCCTCGAAGCGGGTTTCGTAGGGAAAGCCTGCCGGCGATCTTGCCCTGCTGCTCGCCGGCATGAAGATCGCCCGCACCATCCTGCGTCAGCCGGCCCTGCAGGCGGTGATCGCCGAGGAGCTGTCGCCGGGCGGGGCCGCCGACCTTTCCGATCAATCCATAACAGACCACATCCTCGAACATGCCAAGACGGTCTATCACCCCTGCGGCACCTGCCGGATGGGCACCGATGACCAGGCGGTGGTCGACCCGCAATTGCGCGTGCGCGGCGTGCCGCGCCTACGCATCTGCGACGCCTCGATCATGCCGCGTCTCATCAGCGGCAACACCAACGCGCCGGTGATCATGATCGCCGACCGCTGCGCCGATTTCATCCTCGGCAGCGCTTAGCGAGAAACGGTCAGCCGAGAGAAATCCAGGCTGTTTTGAGAGGGTGTATCTGTCCAGCGCATGCAGCGACTTGTCGCGACCGAAGCCGGACAGCTTGACGCCGCCGGGCGGCACGGTGATGTCGGCGCCGCCATACATTGCATAGGTCCTATCAAATCGAGACTGGGATAGCGGTGCCAACGCGCTGCTGTTGGCCGCCAGAAAGCTGGTGCGGATACGCCTGGAGAAATTCAGGCGATGCAGGCAACTTCACCAGACGCAGCAGCTCCAGCAGCATCCATGACGGCGCCGAAGTCGCGCCCGGCTTCCAGATCATCGCTGCGCCGGCCACACGCCCGGCCACTCGGTCTACCTCGCAAACTCCGGCAAGGAACAGCGCATGATTTCGGCCGACACGATGTATGTGCCAGCGCTGCTGGCGCCGCATCCGGAGTGGCAAGGCAGCTACGACCAGGACGGGCCGATGGCGATCACCACGCGGCACAAGCTGATCGATCGCGTGATCGCCGACAACATCCGGATCTCGGGCGGGGGCTCTCAGAGAGGTTCCTGCTATTGCTGCTGCAGGCCGGTGATCATGGCAATGATCTCGTTCTTATCGGTCTTCGCGGTCTCGCGAATTCCAATCTGCTTGCCACGCCTGAGAACACAGATGCGGTCGGAGAGCTTGAAGACCTGGTCGAGGCTGTGGCTGATGATCAGGATGCCGACATTGCGCTGCTTCAGCGACTGGACGATAGCCTCCACCCGGGCGGTTTCGGCAACGCCCAGCGCCGCCGTCGGCTCATCCAGCAGGATCAGCTTGCTTGCCCAATGCGTGGCGCGCGCGATCGCAACGCCCTGGCGCTGGCCGCCGGAGAGATCGCGGATAGTGGCGTGCGCGGAGGGGATGCGCACGTCCAGTTCCTTCACCAGTTTCTCGGTCTCGTCGATCATGCGGCGGCGGTCGAGCAAACCGAGGCGGTTCAGCGGCTCGCGGCCGAGGAACATGTTCATGTAGACCGTCTGCTGGTCGGCCAGCGCCAGGTCCTGGTAGACGACCTCGATGCCGTGCGCGCGCCCCATGGTGGCATTCGACATCGTCACCGGTTTTCCTTCGATGACGATGGTGCCGGACGAGGGCGGGTGGACGCCCGAGACGATCTTGACCAGCGTCGACTTTCCGGCGCCGTTGTCGCCGACGAGTGCAACGATCTCGCCCGGGAAAACCTCGAGCGAAAAACTCTCGATCGCGGTGATGCCGCCGAAATTCTTGCGAATGTCGTGCAGCTGAAGGATGGGCGCGCTCACCGTCATGTGTTTCTCCTAGACTGGCCAGGCATAGGGTTCACCGAAGCCGTTCTCGATGGTTTCCACTTTCGGATTGTCCGTCGAAATGCCCGACACGCCGACAATATGGGCGCGGGTGACGAAGGCCTGGCCACGGAAGCCGAACACGGCGCTGTCGCCAGGCTTCGGCGCGTTCGCGCCGGCGGCATCGATCATGGCGTAATAGTCGATCGCAGAGGGCGGCGGCACCTCGACGCTGCGCAGTGCCGAGCCTGCCGTCGTCGGTTCAGCCGAGACGATCGCCTTGACGTCGTAGTCGGGGAAGATCGGATCGATGTAGAAGCCGCCGCCAAGGCAATAGGCCTTGCCGCCGGAGAGATGCGAGACCTCGGTGAGATAGAGCACCGCCGGCAGCTCCGGCAAATCTTCCATGACATGCAGCGCGGTGGTGCCATGCAGTCCATTGCCGGGCTCGCACTGCGTCGCGCCGGCCTCGGCGAGTGCCGCCAGCATAACGCTCGACGTGGTGCCCGGCGCGTTGATCTCAATGTCCTTGCGTCCTGCCTTAGCCAGCGCTTCCGCAGCTTTCGCGAGCGTCGCCAGATTGGGGGTCGGCAGCACTTTTCGCGAAGCATGGTCGAACAGCAGAGCAGGGAAAGTGGTGATGCCGGCGAAACGGCCGCCTTCGACGGCATCCAGCCGGTCGGCGACATCGATAATGTCGGCGGCATTGAAACCGCCTTCATGGCCGCGATAGAAGATATCGCCTTCGGCGGCGATGCGGGCCAGCAGGTCCTGCACATAGCCGGCCGCCTTGGCGCCTGTTGCCGCTTCCCCAGCCTTGGTATCGTTGAACACGGTCCAGTAGTCCGGCTTGAAGGTTTTCGCCGCAGCCGCCGCTTCGAATTTTGCGACCTGCTGGAGATGGCCGAGATGGCCAAGCTTCATGCCTGCCTTGTGGGTGGCGCGGGCGCAAGCCATGTCGACGGCGACCGCGCGGTCAATGCCGCCGCGCATCACAGCCCGGCAGAACGACGAGGAGCGGCCGACCTGCTTGGTCATGGCGAAGATCTTCAGGCCGTTGCGGTTGGCCTCGCTCTTGAGAACCCGCGCATTGGCCTCAACCGTGTCGAGATCGAGCACATAAGCATTGGCCGGCAGCTTACCTTGCTGGTGCAACCGGATAGCTGATTCGATGAAGGCGGGGTTGCGGCGGCGCAGAATCTCGAGAAACATGGATGGCTTCCTTCAGCGGTTCTTTTCGCGCAGCGACACGGCGACTGCGGTCAGGATAATGAGGCCGCGCACGATCATCTGGTCGGAGACCGACAGGCCCATCAGGATCAGGCCGTTGTTGAGCATGCCCATCATCAACGAGCCGACCAGCGCGCCGACCACGGAGCCCTTGCCGCCATTGAGCAGCGTGCCGCCGACGATGACGGCGGCGATGACCGTCATCAGGTCGGTTTCGCCGAGAGTATATTTCGCCGCTTGCAGGCGACCGGCATAGAGCAAGCCGGCAAGACCGGCGAGCCCGCCGCTGATGGTCAGCACGGCGAGCCTGATCCTGGGCACGCTGATGCCCGATACGCTTGCGGCGCGGGCATTGTCGCCGGTCGCCAGCACATGCGCGCCGAAACGGGTTTCGCGGAACACCAGGTGGCCGATGGCCACGGCAATCACCGACCACCAGACGAGTGAGGGGACACCGAGCAGCGAGCCGGAACCGAAGAAGCCGGTGAACGCTTCGTTGGTCACCGAGATCGAGCGAAGGTCTGTCATCGAACGCGAAACGCCGGCGAACAGGCCGAGCGTCGCCAGCGTCACCAGGAAGGAGGGCAGCCTGACATACGCCACCAGCACGCCGTTGATGACGCCGATCAGCAGGCCGGCGCCGAGGCCGGCGACTATCCCTGCCGGCATGCCGTACGCGTTGATGGTGACGGCGGCTGCAAGGGCCGCCACCGCCACGATCGAGCCGATCGACAAATCTATTTCGCCGGCCGACATGACGAAGACCAGGCCGATGGCCATGATCGTCACCGGCGTCGTCTGCAACACGATGTTCGATAAGTTTCGGACGGTGAGGAAGCCGCTGTCCCTCAGCACAATGGCGAAGAACAGGAAGATCGCCAGGAAACCGAGGTAGACGACATATTGCTGCAGATTGAAGCGGCTGGCGAAGCTGCTACCGGCGCTGGTGTTGGCACTGGACATTTTATTCCTCCGGTGGTGAGCGCTTCGCCTCGAGCCTATTTCACCGCGTCCGCGATAGCCGCCGGTACGTCCCTGTTGAGGGACTTCTTCCAACCGTCCTTCACCGTGTCCTTGGTGACGGCGATGGAATCTACGGCATAGAATGGTTCGGCCTTCTTGCCGACCAGAGAACCTGCCGAGGCGCGCGCCAGCGTCACGCCAATGCTGTAGGCCTCGTCGGCGACGAGGGCCGCGATGTTGCCGCCCTTGACCATGTCGAGCGCGGCAGGCTCATTGAGGTCGAGCGTGACAATCTTGGTGTGCGTGTTGCCGGCACCGCGCAAGGCCGAAAGCACGCTCAGCGCCGGTTCGGCCCAGGTGACATAGATGCCGTCCAGGTCCGGATGCTGGGTGATCATCGCCTGGGCGATGTCTTCGCTGCGCGCCGGGTCGGCCATGCCGGCCTCGGCCTCGATCTTCATATCGGGATAGTCCTGCTCGATGGTCTTCTTGAAGGCCTGGTCGCGCTGGTTGGTGACGTAGAAGTCGGCATCGTGGAAGATGTAGCCGACCTTGCCTTTCTTGCCGAGCGCCTCGGCCATGGCGATGCCGGCCTTGTTGCCCATCTGAAAGAGATCGTCGGAGACGATGGTGACATAGTCCCTGCCCTGCTTGTAGCCGGCCGGGGAATTGTCGACGAAGCCGAGCTTGACGCCGGCCTGGCGTGCCGGATCGTAGACCGAAGCTGCAGTCGCCGGATCGACGGGAAGCGACAGGATGATCGACGGCTTTTTGGCCATCACCGTCTCGATATCGGCCTTCTGTCGCGCGGCGTCGAAACCGGCATCGGTCTGCGCCACCACCTCGATGCCGAGGCGCTTGAATTCGTCATGGGCGCCGGCGTTGACGGCGTTGGTGTATTCGCTCATCTCGTGCCAGACGAGGGCGGCGGTGAACTTGCCGTCCTTGATCTGCTGCTCTTCGGCTGGCGTCAGCGTAAGACTGCTCGCCGGCACCGGCTTTTCACCATTCGGTCCTGTGGTGACGCCTTCAGCGGCGAAGGCGTGCATGGCTAGCAGGCTCGCCACTGTCGTTATGATTACAGATCCTTTGCGCATGTCCCGGTTCCCTTTTTGTTGTGTCGAGAAAAGCTCCGGTGCGGCGTGCCGCGCCGGAGCGAGAGCCTACTTGGCCGCGTCGAGCACCGGCTGCGGCGCGTCGCGGTTGAGCGAGTCCTTCCAGCCCTGCGCGACATTCTCCTTGGTGACGGTCAGAGCCGGGGCGACGACGAAGGCCGGTGTCGGCTGACCAAGCAGCGACTTCATGCCGGAAGCAGCCATGGCGCGGCCGAGTTCATAGGCCTTGTCGGCGACGAGGGCTGCGACATTGCCGCCCTTGACCATGTCGAGCGCGACCGGCTCGGCGAGGTCGAGCGTGACGATCTTGGTCCTGGCGTTGCCGGCGCCGCGTAGCGCCGACAGCACGCCGTCGGCCGGCTCGGCCCAGGTCACGTAGATGCCGTCGAGATCGGGATGCTGCAAAAGCATCGCGTTGGCCAGTTCCTCGGCGCGGGCCGGGTCGGATATGCCCTGTTCGGCGACGATCTTGATGTCGGGATACACCTTCTCGATGGTGGTCTTGAAGGCTTGGTCGCGCTGGTTGGTGACGTAGTAGGCAGCGTCGTGGAAAATGTAGCCGACCTTGCCCTTGCCGCCGATCGCCTTGGCCATCGCGTCCGCAGCCTGCTTGCCCATCTGGAATAGATCGTCAGTCACGATCGAAGCGTAATCGGTGCCCTGCTTGTAGCCCTTGGGCAAGTTGGACAGGAACACCAACTTGGTGCCGTCCTTGACCGCCTGGCGGAAGGCTTCTGCCGAGGTGACCGGGTCGAGCGGCAGCGCCAAGATGACGTTGGGCTTGGCGGCCAACGCCGTCTCGATGTCGCTGCGCTGGCGGGCGGAGTCGAACTGGGCATCCGTTTTGACCGCAATGGTGATGCCGGCGCGGGCGAATTCGTCGGTGGCGCCGGCGGTTACCGCATTGGTGAAATCGGACGAGGTGTGCCAGAGCAAGGCAGCCTTGTAGCCCTTGTCCTTGAGCGCGGCGATGTCGGCATCGCTTAGGATCACGTCGGCGCTCGGCGTGGCGCTCTCGCCCTGCGGGCCGACCGTCTGTGCGAAAGCTGGGTTGGCGGCAAGCATCAATCCGCCGGCAAAGGCGGCGGCGATCAGTGTCTTCATCGGCATGTCAGTTCTCCCATTTTGCTTCGTTGGTGGTTCAGTCGGCCACGCCGCAGTAGCGGGCCATGAAGGCGGCGAAGCCGACTATGCCGGCGAAATATTCCTCGACATCCACGTGCTCCTCGAATGTGTGGCAATTCCTGATGTCGCCGGGCGCGCAATAGACGGCAGGAATACCGAGCTGATTGATGAAGAAGGGGGACTCCGACCAGAACGGTGCGCCCTCGATGACGCCGCGTCCGCTCATTGCGCCGGCCATCGCGTCGGACAGCATGGCGACTTCCGCCCGCGTTTCGCCGATCTCGGCAGCGGTGCCGCCCAGCCTGTGGTCGCGGCCGGCGGGGTAGGCGAACTCTACCGAAATATCCGGATCGGCGATCGCGCCGCGCACGGCAGCCTCGATCTCGGCGGCGGCGGTGTCGAGGTCCTCGCCAGGCAACAGCTTGCGGATCAGCGAGAGCGTGCAGCGCTCGGGAACGGCAATGTAGCCGCCGCCGGCAAGCCCGGTGATAAGCAGGAAGCCGCGCCCGACCAGTTTGTGCTCGGCGCGCGCGGCGACCTCATCCGAATGCTTCCAAAGCGCCGTCATCGCGGCATGGCTTGCACGGAGCGCATCCTTGCCGAGTTCTGGCACACCGAAATAGGCGGATTTGCCGGTAATCGAGATATCGGTGATGAAGAAGCCGATCTGCGCCGCATAGACGGCCAGGCGGGTCGGCTCGACATAGACGCTGAAATCGGGTGCTGTGACCTCGCCGGTCTCGATGCGTCCGACGAAGTGCTTGATCCCGGCGGAAATGCCGGTGCCGGGCTGGCCGCTCTCCTCGTCGCCGACGAAGGCAAAGGCGACGTCGCCCTTGAGGCGAACGCCGGCCTTGTCGAGCAGCGCGAGTGCCGCCAGCGAAGCAATGATGCCGGCCTTGAGGTCGCCGGAGCCTCGGCCCCAGACAGCACCATCAATGATCGGGGCGGCGAACGGATCCTCACGCTCGGTGCCTGCCCAATGCTCGCGCCAGCCGTCGACATGGACGGTGTCGGTATGGCCGATGAACAGCAGGCGCTTTCCCTGGTCGGCCCCCTTGCGCTCGCCCCAGATGTTGGGCCGCCCAGGAAGGAATTCCGTCCTGGTCAGGCCGCTGAGGTCAAGGTCGCGCATCCTGGCTTCGAGGAAGTCGACGAAGTTGGCTTCGTTGCCGGTGATGCTCTCTCGGCCGATGGCGCCGCGAAACAGCGTTAGTGCGTCGTCACGGTCGAGCGCTGCCTGCAGGCGGGCGGTAATATTGCAAGTCATATCGCGGCCTCCTTCAGCGCGGCGGCCTGGGCAGGCGGCAGCGAAATCCGGCCATCAGGCGCGTCGACGCCGAACAGCGTGTTGTGCAACTGGCCAAGGCCGATTGCCGCCGCGCCAATGAGGGCTGCGCGTGCGCCGAGTTCGCTCGCCTCGACCCTGACCGGATAGGGGAAGCATAGCGGCAGAAGCGCCTGCACCCTGGACAGGATTTCGGGCCGCAACCCAATCGAGCCGCCGAGGATAAACTTTTCTGGATTGGCGATTGCCGCGATTGCCGCAACGCCTTGCGCCAGATGGCGGGCAGTTTCGTCGAGCACGGTGAGCGCGTCCTTGTCGCCAAGCGCGGCATTCTCGAATATTGCCGGCACCGAGACCTGCCTGCCGGTGAGAGCGTGGTAGCGATCGGTCATGGCGTGGGTGGCCACCGCGCGTTCGAATGCGCCGGTGCGCAGTGATTCCTCGGCGAAGGGATCGGCCCCGATCGGCATGAAACCGATCTCGCCGGCGGCGTGCCCAGCACCCCGCACCAGATGGCCGCCCAGCATCAGCCCGCTGCCGATGCCGGTGCCGAGCGCGACGTAGGCGAGATTGTCGATGCCCTGGCCTTGGCCGAGCCAGTTCTCGCCAAGCACCGCGAGATTGACGTCGTTCTCGATCATCACCGCGACGCCGAGCGCTTCTTCGAAGGCATCCAGCACATTCATTGTGTCGAAGCCGGCAATGTTCGGCGCCATTAGAATGCGGCCGGTGGCCGGGTCAGGAGCGCCAGGCGCGCCGATGACGGCCAGGCGTATCTTCTTGCGCGCGACGTGCTGTCTGGCCGCGGCATCGAAGGCCAGCGCTGCAATCTGATCGACGACGAACTGGCCGCCGCGCGGATCGGTCGGTGTGGCGGCTTCGGCAAAGATCTGGCAGGCAAGGTCGGTCAGCGCGACCCGCACCTTGGTACCGCCAAGGTCGACGGCGATGATATAGGCTGCGTCGTGGACCAGTTCGTAGGTGACGGCGGTGCGCCCGACATGGCCGCTGGTGCGGCCGGTTTCCTGGACCCAGCCCTCCTGCTCGAGCCCGCGCATGATTTCGGAGATGGTCTGCTTCGACAGGCCCGTCAGCTTGGCGATCGAGGCGCGGGAGATCGGCCCGCCCTGGACGATCGCTTCCATCACGGAGCGCTGTGAGAACTGACGGGATATGCGCGGCAGGTCAGTCACATTGAACTCCGGTTAATTCGTTCTATGACCGAACTTATTATTCGGAACTGGACCTGTCAATGTATGTTCGCGAGCGGCCGTTTTTGCGTACGCGAACATTGATCCGAAGGCAGGATTCAGGCGCGTTGCTGTTGTTCGGCAGAAGATAAATGCGGTCAGCGAATGGCTGGATCAGCTTCTTGAATCAATTTGGCGAACAGCTTCGTAGCCATTGACGAATAACGATCATGCTAGTGTCTGAGGGTCACTGTTTTCTACAGGAGATCAATACAGCGGATGGTTCGCCGGTCCATATCTCTCGTATTCTCTCGTATGGGTCTGTCGAACCAAAGGACGATGAACGAGACTAACTACTGGCTTCGAGAATATTGGTGATGTACCGCGGGTCTGCCTCCCAGTGAATGGCTCAAATGGGGCCGGCAGCGGAACGTCCGCTTGCAGTTTGCAAACGTGGATAGCTACCATACCGCTTTCACTTGCAAAGGCGCGTTTGACGCCAACTGGTCTGGCCCGAAGCCGACATCTCCGTCCAGCATAGTCCGACCATGTTCGGCGCAAGCTGCTCGCTTGAACCGTGGGATAGAATTCCGCCAATTTCAGGCACGTGGTTGTCAGGCGCCTACCGAACTTGACAAGCAGTCTTGCAGGAACTGCGTCGAGCACTGAACGTTTGACCAAGCGCGGGCATCTCCGCCTTGGCTAAGGACCATCAATGTTCACGTTCATGTTTGCCACCGGCATCGAGAACAGCACCCCCACCATTCGACAAGGCCGGGAGCGCGTCGACGAAATGGAAAAATGCCGCTTCTACGAACGATGGCGCACCGACTTCGAACTGGTCCAGGATCTCGGGGTGCATTTCCTCCGCCACGGACCTCCCATCCACAAAACGTGGCTGGGTGATGGACGTTATGATTGGGCATTCGCCGATGAGACCTTCGCGGACCTGAAGGCGAAAGACATTCTTCCGATCGTCGACCTTTGCCATTTTGGCGTGCCGGACTGGGTTGGCAACTTCCAGAACCCGGACTTTCCGACACTATTCGAGCACTACGCCAGGGATTTCGCGATGCGCTATCCGTGGATCCAGCTCTTCACCCCAATAAATGAGATGTTCATCTGCGCCACCTTTTCGGCTCGCTGGGGATGGTGGAACGAACAACTGAGCAGCGACACTGCTTTCGTCACCGCCCTCAAGCACATCGTGAAGGCGAACGTGCTTGCCATGCGGGCGATCCTCGAGGTGCGGCCGGACGCCATCTTCATACAGAGCGAATCCTCGGAATACTTCCACGCCGATTCTCCCGAGGCGGTCGGCAGAGCGGAACGGTTCAACAGCGAGCGTTTCCTGTCGCTTGATCTCAACTACGGTCATGACGTCGACGCGCACACCTATCGCTATCTTCTCGAAAACGGGATGACGGCCGAAGAATACAGTTTCTTCCTGGAGAGCCATCTGCGCAGGCATTGCGTGATGGGCACCGACTATTACCAGACCAACGAACATCGGGTTTGGGCAGACGGAACGACGTCCGGGTCCGGCGAGGTGTTTGGCTATGACGAGATCACGCGGCAGTACTTCAACCGCTACCGGCTTCCCGTAATGCATACGGAGACCAACATCAGCGAAGGCCCCAATGGAGACGAAGCCGTCTATTGGCTGTGGAAAGAGTGGGCCAACGTGCTGCGGATCCGCAACGATGGCATCCCCATCGTAGGCTTCACCTGGTACTCGCTGACGGATCAGGTGGACTGGGACAGTGCGCTTCGGGAGAACAACGGACGGATCAATCCGCTCGGCCTCTATGACCTCGACCGAAATCCGAGGGCGGTGGGGCGCGCTTTCAAGGCGCTGATCGCGAACTGGAATAAGCTGTTGGCCACACAAAGTGTCTGCCTTGCTTTGCCGGTCTTTCTTCCCTCACAGCAGGATGATGCCATTGTTCGCGCGCAACAGGATTATGCGCGCAGCCTGCTGAGCGTGGATCGGGTCGCTGAAGGCTGGACTGAACCACTTGCTGCTCCCCAGAAAGAGGTCGAACCCGATGCGCCTGGATAACAAGACTGCATTGCAACCGGTGCTGCAAGCGGCATTGGACTGGCCATCGCCATGCGGTTGGGCACCGAAGGTGCACGGGTGAGCCGACGTGGGTGGAGGCAAGGTCGAGAAGGCGCGCATCGGTTCGACAAGGGGCGCGCCGGGGGAGGCCGCTATCATGGTGCTGTCGACTTGCGCTCACGCGTTCGGCAGGTTGGTAATAATCGTCAACAACGCGCCGGCCTGATAATCTTTAAACCCATTGAGGCATTCACTAGAGCGGGCTGGCTGAAGGTGCTGAGCGTCGACCTGCTGGGAGCAATTTATTTCGCCGGAAAGGCATTCGCTCATATGACATCTGGCGGCGTCATCGTAAAACATATTGAGTGTGCGCGGTCGAGACGAGCTCCGCATGTCGAGCTATACGCCGCGGCAAAGGCCACCCTCCTGTCTCTAACCGAGACCCGACGCAGTTCGCACCTTGGCCGACTGGGCATGAATCCGGACGATTACCGAACCAAATGGAACCTGCCTCGCAATTACCCGATGGTGGCACCCAACTATTCGGGAAGCGTTCCGCATATCGCCTCTAACACCCAGTAGCGGACAGCTCTCGCCTGAGGCGTCAGTCGTCGTTGAAGCGCTCCGGCATCGCATTCGAGACCAAGGCTGGTGCACAAGGATCATGACATCGAATTCCACTCTATACAGGAACAAGTGCCTTTCCTCGAGATTAGGGTTCGACGCCGCAACGGCGTCGAACCCCAAAGGAGACTCACATGAAACGTAAGATTTTGACAGCTACAGCGATCTCTCTCTGTCTCGCCACCGCGGCCTTGGCGCAGTCGTCGGGAACATCCAGCGGCACGAACGGAACGTCCGGCTCATCGGCCGGGTCGGGTATGAGTTCTACGTCCGGCTCAGGCCAAAGCGGTATCCCGAGCGGCTGGGACAGCAAGCTCTCGGGCTCATTCTTCAGCGACGCCAATTCGGGAAGACTTCTGTCGCAGGATGAGATCCGCAAGAACTGGTCGTCCCTGAGCTCTGAACAGCAGGCACAGGTTCGCTCCGACTGCTCGAGAATGACGGCCAGTAACGGCACTGGCTCTGGCACAATGACCGGCACGTCAGGTAGCTCGGCTTCGACCGGCAGTGATACAACGGCGAGTGTCGGCACCGGCTCTGGCACAGCCACCGGCACTTCAGGCAGCTCTGGTTCGACCGGCAGTAACACCACGGCCAGCAACAGCACTGGTTCGGGTACAACCACCGGCACGTCGGGATCCTCGAATACAGCTGGCGATACGACCGCCAGCACCAGCACGGGTTCGGGCGCGAACTCGGCTGCTCAAATGGCTTCGATGCAGCAGCTCTGCACTCAGGTTCAAGGGATGTGAGTGAATGCGGCGCTCCGGGCCGGCTTGGCCGGAATAGATGAGGCCTTGAAGGCCCGGACATCGCTGTGGTTTGGTAGCCACTTCGGCGCTGAAGTCGGCCGGAGATCGGGGTCACAACTCGGCGCTTGTCGCGCTGTTTCTCGATCGCCGGCGATCGTCCCTCGACAATAGCGCGCTTCGCGTCGAGACACTTCTCTCGGGCAAGGGCAAGTGAGATCCGCCCCGCCCATACCTGCCTAGATAGACCGTCTCCTGGCGTCCGTTGAGCCTGTAGTCCAGCCGAACCAGATCGCACTACTGGGCATCGCGCGGACATACATGCCGTCACGGTCTGCAATCTTATAGATTTTCTCTTTGGTTTCAGTGCCTTAAGGGCGGCATCCGTCTGAAAAGTACCGTCAGTACAATTTCGAGGCTCTTCGGCAGAAATTTTGTTTTATCTTCAATTCCTTAAGGCATAAAAAAGTACCGTCAGAGCCTCATTGGATCTGACGGTACTTCGAAAAATCTGAGCTAGCAATATGCGGAAGGTCCGTCAGCCGGTCCGTCAATCCAATCTCTGCGCACCGATTGTCGCTGATTGTCTCCGAATGGATTTACATGTGTTATCAAATGAATATGGCGTACAATGGCGTATTTTCGGCGCCGTTTGGTGGCCTGAATCATTCCCACTCGATGGTGCCTGGCGGCTTCGACGTCACGTCGTAGACGACGCGGTTGATGCCGCGGACTTCGTTGATGATGCGGGTGGCCGCCGCGCCGAGGAAAGCCATGTCGTAGTGGTAGAAGTCGGCGGTCATGCCGTCGACGGACGTCACGGCGCGCAGCGCGCAGACGAATTCGTAGGTGCGGCCGTCGCCCATCACACCGACGGTCTGCACCGGAAGCAGCACGGCGAAAGCCTGCCAGATGGCGTCGTAGAGGCCGGCCTTGCGGATCTCGTCGAGATAGATGGCGTCGGCCTCGCGCAGGATTTCGAGCTTCTCGCGGGTGATACCGCCGGGGCAGCGGATGGCAAGGCCTGGTCCAGGGAACGGATGGCGGCCGATAAAACTTTCGGGCAGGCCGAGTTCCTTGCCCAGTGCCCTCACCTCGTCCTTGAACAGTTCGCGCAGCGGCTCGACCAGTTGCATGTTCATGCGCGCCGGCAGGCCGCCGACATTGTGGTGCGACTTGATGGTCACCGACGGGCCGCCGGTGAAGGAGACGCTCTCGATGACGTCGGGATAGAGCGTGCCTTGCGCCAGGAAATCAGCGCCGCCGAGTTTCTTGGCTTCTTCCTCGAACACTTCGATGAACAGCCGGCCGATGGTCTTGCGCTTCTTCTCGGGGTCGGACTCGCCTTCCAGCGCCGAGATGAATTTTTCCGACGCGTCGACCAGGATCAGCGGCAGATTGTAGTGCTGGCGGAACATCGCCACCACGCCGGCGGCCTCGTCCTTGCGCATAAGGCCATGGTCAACAAGAATGCAGGTCAGCTGGTCGCCTACCGCTTCGTGGATCAGCAAGGCAGCGACCGATGAATCCACGCCGCCCGACAGCGCGCAGATCACCTTGCCCTTGCCGACCTGTTTGCGAATTGTCTCGACCGCGTGCTCACGATAGGCGCGCATCGTCCAGTCGCCTTCGATGCCGGCGATGTTGTGCACGAAGTTTCTCAGCAGCCTGGCGCCATCCGGCGTATGCACAACTTCCGGGTGGAACATGATGCCGTACATCTTGCGCGCGACATTGCCGAAAATGGCGAAGGGCGAGCCTTCCGACTTGCCGAAGACCTCGAACCCCTTGGGCAGCGAGATGACGCGGTCGCCATGACTCATCCACACCTGGTGACGCTGGCCGGGCGCCCACAGGCCTTCGAACAGCGGGCTGTCCTTTTCGATCTCGACGAAGGCGCGGCCGAATTCGCGATGGTTCGAGCTTTCGGCGACGCCGCCCATCTGCACGCACATGGCCATCTGGCCGTAGCAGATACCGAGCACCGGCACGCCGGCATCGAAGACGATCTGCGGCGCGCGCGGGCTGCCGATGTCTGATGTCGAGGCGGGACCGCCCGACAGGATCACGGCTTTTGGATTGATACGCTTGAAGGCAGCTTCGGCCGATTGAAACGGCACGATCTCGGAAAACACGCCGGCCTCGCGGATGCGGCGGGCGATGAGCTGCGTAAACTGGCTGCCGAAATCGACAATCAGGACTGTATCGGGATGATTGGCTGTCGTCATGGCGAGCCTTTAGAGAAAGAAACGAGTCGGCGCAATGGGGTGCGTAGCCCGACTTTCAGAGCGCTGCCGGCTCTTGCCCAGGCTGCTCCTTGTGTAGCGTGCCGGAGCCGATGGCCTGTTCGAGGCGCACGACTGCATCCGCCAGCTTCTCGTCGATGACATGCAGATATTCGGTCCAGTCGCCAACGTGGCGCAGATCGGCTGCACCGTCTGAAATGCCGCGCAGGCCGATAAGCGGGACATCGAACAACTGGCAGGCGCGCAGGCAGGCGAAGGTTTCCATGTCGACCATGTCGGCGGCGATGGCGTCATAGGCGGCACCGGTGATGACGGCGCCGCCGGTCGACATGCTGGCTTCTTTAATGCCCGGTATCCTGAACGGCAGCGGCACTGTCACCGGCAGGTCGAGAAACGGCGTAACCCCTTTCTCGAAGCCCAGCGGCGAAGCGTCGATGTCGCGATAGCTGACCGAGACCGCCTGGTAGATTTGCGTCTGTTCAAGCGTTCGGCTGCCGGCGGAGCCGAGCGAGACGACGAGATCGGGCAACGCCTTCTCGGATTTCAGCCATGACAGTTCGGCGCCGAGCCGCACACCTGCCTCTACCGGGCCGACGCCCGTCATCAGCGGCGTGAACAGTTTTTGCAGATGCGGACCGTACTCGGCCTGCGCCGCCATGACGAAAAGAACGTCCTTGCCGCCAATTCGCGACACTTTGCCGGTCATGAATTCGACTCCCTCGGCTGCGGAACAAAAAGGGCGGCGCTCTCGTCGGCTGCCGGCCCTTCGCTATGGCTCCGGGTCGCTCGAAAAGCCAATTTGGGGGCTTTTCGTCGGTTACACGGACCACTCCTCATCCCGCTATCCCGTCACGGCCAACCACCGTCATCATCGTGCCGGTCATGGTCGCGATCAGCTTGGCCTCGCCATCGGCGGCAAAGGCGTACGCCTGGCCATCGGCGACAATGATGGTGCGGCCGGGTTTGGTCACCGAGCCGCGGAACAGGAAGCGTTCGCCCCGGCCGGGCGCCAGGAGGTTGACTTTGAATTCGATGGTCAGCACGCCGGAATTTTCCGGCATCAGCGAGAACGCGGCATAGCCGCAGGCCGAGTCCAGCGCCGTCGAAATCACCCCGGCATGGAGGAAACCGTGCTGCTGGGTCAGTGCCTGGGAATAGGGCATTTCGATCTCGATGATGCCCGGCGTCACAAGGGTCAGCTCGGCGCCAATGGTCGCCATCGCCTGCTGGCGGGCGAACGACGCCCTGACGCGGTCCTCATAATCGGGTGCGGGTACGATCTTTGCTGCCATGGCCATCGCCCTGATTTATCTGCAAAGCTTATCGCAGACGCCTGAACGCCACGCAAATGCTTTTGCTGCACTGCAGCAAAGCACTCAGTTCAACAGGAGCAGCGACGCGTTGAGCAAGGTGGCGAAGGCCACCCATAGGGCATAGGGCGCAAACAGCCAGCCGGAAACCCGGTCGCGGTTCCACACCGTGGCGATGAACAGCGCAATGCTGGCGAGAAGAGCCAGGATCACGACCAATGCCGGCCCCATCAGTTTTGCGCCGAAGAAAGTCGGCGACCACGCGAAGTTCAGAACAAGCTGGAGGGCCCAGATCTTCATCGCGGCGCCTGCTCGTTCCCGCTCCCATGTCCGCCAGCCGGCTACGGCGATCAGGACATAAAGGAGCGTCCAGGCGGGCGCGAAGACCCAGTTGGGCGGATTGAAGGGCGGCTTGGCGAGCGAGGCATACCATTCACCCGGCAGCGTCGCATAGCCGATCAACAGGCCGCCGCCGAACACCAGAATGAGGAAAAGCAGAAGCGACACATATCTTTGCAAGAATTCTACCCCGTCTGGCGGCCGACGCCGCGCATCTGCAACTGGCGCTATGTCAGCCTGTCAATCGCAGCGTCAATTCGCCCGACGCAGCGCACAGAAATAGAACCCGTCGGTGCCGCTGAGCGCCGGCGACAGCGAGATATCGCTTGTCTTGCCGATCCGGGCGGCCGCTGCGTGACCGGGGAAGCTGACATCCCAGAGCGCGCGATGATCGACCGGGACAAAGCCCTTGTGCCGCTCGCGGAAGGCAGCGATCTGCTCGCCATTCTCCTCGTCGAACACCGAACAGGTGATGTAGACCAGCAGGCCGCCGGGTTTGACATAGGCCTTGGCCGCGTCGAGGATCGCCGACTGCTCGCCCTTGCGGGCATCGAGCTGTCTTTGCGTCAGCCGCCATTTGGCGTCGGGACGGCGCCGCCAGGTGCCGCTGCCGGTGCAGGGCGCATCGACCAGCACAATGTCCATATGGCCCACGAGGGGGCTGAGTTCAGCCGGCTTGGTGACGACCTGCACGTTGCGGTTTTCCGAACGGCGGATGCGGTCGAAGATCGGCGCCAGTCGCGCCTTCTCGGCATCATGGGCGAAGACCTGGCCTTTGTTGGCCATCGCCGCAGACAGCGCCAGCGTCTTGCCGCCGGCGCCGGCGCAGAAATCGAGCACCTGCATCCCGGCTTGCGCGCCGGCAAGGGCGGCAACGATCTGCGAGCCTTCGTCCTGGACCTCGAACCAGCCTTTCTGGAAGGCCGGCTCGGCCTGTACGTTCGGGTGCCTGCCGTCGCCGTCGATGGGCGGGATGCGAATGCCTTGTGGCGCGATAGCGGCTGCCTTGGCGCCGGTTTCGGCGAGTTCCGCCAGCACTTTGGCGCGGTCGGACTGCAGCGTATTGACCCTGATGTCGAGCGGCGGGCGGGTCGCCAAAGCCGCCCCTTCCGCAACCCAGTCTGCGCCAAAGGATCGTTCGAAGAGCGGCGCGCACCAGTCGGGTATGTCCGCCCGCACCGCCTCCGGCGCGTCTTCAGGCCGGCGCTCGGCCAGCGCCTGCAACTCGGCGGCGCTGAGCAGCGGCGGCGCGAACTTGTCACCCTGGAGCGCATCGTTGAGCGATTGCGGCGTCTGGCCCCATTCGATGAGCAGCGCGCCGAAGCCGATGGCGCGGGGCGTGTCTTCACCCAAAAGCCAGCCGGCGGAACGTTTGTGGCGCAGCGCGTCGTAGACGATGTTGCCGATCGCCGCGCGGTCGCCGCCGCCCGCAAAGCGATGCGACAGGCCCCAATCTTTCAGCGCATCGGCCACCGGCCGGTGGCGCCGGCCAATGTCGTCCAGCACTTCAATGGCTGCCGCCAGCCGTCCGCCCAGTCGCATTCGTCATTCCATCTATCGAGCACAGTATCTTTCGGCCTGCTCTTAGAGCGTTTCGCGTCGAGATTGAACCCCGCTTGAATTTCGCGGCGACGAGGCCTTCCGCTCGCGGCCGACGATTTTCCCCGCCGGCAAATGTCCGCCCGCCGGCGATAACAAATCTCAAATATATGCAAGGTCTCTAATGTTGGTAACTGACCGCCGTAAGCACGATCTGTGGCGCAATTGCTCAGCTTTCCAAGCTTTTGCGTTGGGAATACTCTTTGCGCCATGATTCGCGGCGCGGAAAAGCGGACCGACGGATCGATACGAGGAGAGGGCAATGAAAACGTATCTTGCGGAAGTTCTAGGGACATTTCTATTGGTGTTTGTCGGCACGGCGTCGGTGGCGACGGGTGGCTTTCTCGCCGACTTGCCGCTGGGCCAGGAAGCCATCGGCCTGGCGTTCGGCATCGGCCTGATTGCGGCGGCTTACGCGGTGGGTCCCATCTCAGGCGCACATCTCAACCCGGCCGTCACGCTCGGCGTCTTCCTTGCCGGCCGGCTGCCGGCCAAGGATGTCATTCCTTACTGGATCGCGCAGATCATCGGCGCCATTCTGGCCTCGCTGGCGCTGTGGATCATCGTCTCCGGCCAGACCGGCGGGCACACCACCGGTTTCGGCGCCAATGGCTGGGACGTGGCGAAATGGGGGACGAGTTCGGCCTTCCTGTGGGAGCTGATCGGCACCTTCACCTTCGTCACCGTCATCCTCGGCGTCACCGCCGAGAAGCACTCGACGGCGTTCGCCGGCCTGGTCATCGGCCTGACGCTGGCCGGACTGCACTTCGCCATGATCCCGGTGACCGGCACCTCGCTCAATCCGGCGCGTTCGATCGGCCCGGCGCTGTTTACCGGCGGCGCAGCCCTCAGCCAGCTCTGGCTGTTCATCGTTGCGCCGCTGATCGGCGGCGCAATCGCTGGCGTCGTCGCCAAGGCACGCATCTTCGAAAAGGACTGATTTCGAAGCTTGCGAAAACGAAGGGGGGGGGGGGGGGGGGGGGCCGCGGGGGGGGGGGGGGGGGGGGGGGGGGGGGGGGGGGGGGGGGGGGGGGGGGGGGGGGGTGGGGGGGGGGGGGGGGGGGGGGCCGCG
>NZ_JAMYUL010000028.1:0-28141 GCF_040322955.1 Mesorhizobium sp. M0077 | reverse complement strand
GTCATGGTGGCGTTCCTTCGCGGGAATCAGGTGACGTGAACAATCACCAGCCTGCCATGACCGCCCCCTCTCAGCGAATTTGCAGAACTCTCAGCACACTACCCTGTTTGAGCTTGGGCTTCATCAGAATGAAGGGCGACATGGTTCATCCGAATGTAGAAATTTGCGTTGGGGGGAGGTGAGAATGAGGCTACCAGGAAATGTGTTGGCTGGGAGAACGCCCAGGTGCAGTGCGGTCCGCGAAAGCGATCAATGAGGTTGAATGCACAGAACGTGCCGCCAAGACAGCCAGGTTGAAATCGCTACGCTTGGCTCAGATCTTGCCAGAGGCCGACCCGCACTTTTCGTTCAACGAGGAACTCGACTGCTCGGTACTTGTCGCCGTGCTGGCTCGGGAACCGCATAATGATCCAAAGCGGCCCGAATCCCATTCTTTCCGGCGGCTGCCCCTGCGACGAGGCCTTTGATCTCCTCAAGCAGCGCCGTTAGGCTTTGTCAACAATCGGCTTTTTTCGCCGTGGCGACCCCACATGGCTCTCAACAACGCGCACGTGCTCGGCGTCGACAGTCACCAGTGGCCGCAGGCTGACGGTTACCTTGTCGCCGTCGATGCGCGTGACCGGGCCGACTAATTCCATAATGGCCGATCACGGCCTTCGAAGTCGAATCGACAACCGCATACGGGAAGTCATAGGAGGGAATCGTCACGCTTATGCGATCGGGTGTCACCCGGCCGCGGGCGGGTGCAGTGTCAAGGATGAGAGGTTGCTAACAAATGAGCGTCCGTGGCCTGAGGTTTCTCGATAAGTGGGTAGCCAAACAACTGCCCATTGTGGCGCGGGGAGACCCCATCTCGGTTGGCGACTTGAAAGACCAGTTGATGACAGCTGCCGAGAAGGCCGGGATTCCTGCCGACGAGATCGACGGCGAGCTTGAAAGCGTCTTCGAATTGATTATCGAAGTGAATCGTCGTGTCGCCGAAAGGGTGGACTTAGCCTGAGGCTTCCCCGACGTGCCAGTCATGTCCTACATGCCGGACTGCCTGACAAGGGGCTCGCTTACCTAACCGGCCAGCGCCACGCCAATGCCATCTCAGAGCAAATGTAGATCGACACCGCGAATCCGTGAATCCCCGGTTTGTTCTGGTCATGGCTTCTGCGCCGGTCCGGTCACACAGCGCTGGTGCGTTCACCCCTCCGGCTGGGCAGGGTCCGGTTCTTGGTGCCGCTCTCGTTGATTTTCGAGGAACAGCTTGGCGAGTTCGCCCCACTCAGGATGATCCGTGGTTTTATGCTCTTCTACGAACTCGAGGAAAGCCTTGCGCAAAGCGTCAAGGTCGAAAACCCCAAGATGCTCGCCCATACCGTCGTCCATGCCCGCGACTCTCAACGGTATTAGCTTGTCCTCTCGTTTGAGCCTTCAAGAGGGATTCCCTGAGTTTTGGCTTGGGAGCGCCTACATGGTTAATGGCGTGATTGCTAATATGACTATATCTAGGCAGCGCGGGGGCTCTATCTTCGCGCGCGGTGGCCGGTGCGGCCCCACACCCAAAGACTGCAGCGACCATTTCTGTGGATGGGTAAGTGCTAGCCGATGCGACATCATGCTGCAGCGATATTTTAGAATCAGCTAATTGCGCAATCGCTAAATTAATGAAACGCGGAGGAATGTATTTTCCACAGTTTTTGGTCGGCATGTCTGCCACTGCGATCATTGTGGCGATCTGGACCTACATCGAAGCCGGTTCAATTTGGACCGCGCTCGGCTGTGCGGTCCTTGCGCTGATCGTTCTGCAAGTCGGGTACGCCGGGCTGGTCGTTTGCTTGATATACTGGCGATCATCGGAAGCGGCTGACTCGACTAGTCGAATTTCGGTCGCGGCTCAACAGAACGTCGACGGCATCTGATAGCCCGCGATCGTCTCGGCACGGTCACGTGACCCTGGGGCAGCAGTTTTGCCTCGCAGTGCCGCCAGCAAGTGGGCCTACAACGTGTTTGCGGTGACAGACACCTACCCCGAGCTTCGGGCTGAAAGCCTTATCATTGATCCAGACGCGGAACTGGAGGACGGGTGCGTTGTGGTCGCCATGTTTGGAGGCGGTCATCCGCAAACCATGAGCTGGCGCAACAATCACGGGCGAGGCTATGGGGGCCGCTTTGCCGCCAAGGGAAGTCTGCACGAGACGTTCCTTCTCGATTCCCTGGTGTGCGGACGAGGGCCATCTTCTTGCATTCGCATCCTCGGCCGGGTGTTCGGCTACCGGCCGCGCTTCCCGCGCTACGGAACCTGGAACGATCCAGTTTAATTCTTGAATAATTTGGCTCGCTGCCTCACGGTGGCGGGCTTTTTTGTTGCTCAGCCCCAACGTCTCGACGCCGGGCTGCGGAACGCAAACGTCGTGATGTCGTCACGGGAAATCCCGATGTCGCTGAGCATGTCGTCTGGTGACTTGCTCAACTCGTCCGTCGCCTTCAACAGCGCCTTCTGCTCGGCTCGATGACGGACCCAATCGCCAAGGGGACCAACTGCGACAAGACGAAGATTCACAAGCATAGGAAGGTTCACAAGCATCGGACCACTCCCTTTAACGCTGCAGGAAAGTGCACGTAGCCTACGCCGATACGTCGATGCGTCTGTGACAAACCTCACAGATCGATCCGACGGGGCAAAAACTGCCCGGATGCCTGACGGTGGCGGGCCTTTCATATATATTAGCAATGCATAAAATTCGAGAAGGTTCGTGGCATGGTTGTTAGCAAACTCGCTGCTATCGTGCGACGCAGGCTCGGTGGATGGTGTGCTGGAATGCGTGGGGCTGGATGGATCAGGGGTCTGATGGAAGCTGACGCTCGCGATCTGCGGAGCGAGATCAGTCGGCTCCAAATAGACTTGATCGCTGCCGCCAACTCTCAGGGTAAATCCAGGCTGCATGACGTCGCGCACACACTGCGATGTCAGAAGGCGCGGCTGGAACGTCTGGAGGAGTGCCTCGCTTCAATGACGTCGAATGTCCGGCCAGAGGCATCCGCAACCCCGCCCCATGAAGGCCGGCCGTAAAAGGCAGCTCATCATGTCCGAAAGAGAACCCGCTGCCTCAGGGTGGCGGGCCTTTTATTGCTCAGCCCTACGTCTCGACGCCGGGCTGCGGAACGCAAACGTCGTGATGTCGTCACGGGAAATCCCGATGTCGCTGAGCACGTCCTCTGGCTTTACGCACCAAGTACCACGTCTGAGCGGTCTGTCGGTCGAGCAAGATGGTAGTTGGCTGCGACTGGCCAGGGTTCATGTAGGCCGCGATCGAACCCTCTGAAATCTCATATCGTTGCTCGCCGTTCGAGCAGCCGGCCAAGGCCGCCCAGATGCCTATTATTGCATCTAAGTGACTGATGAGGCCGCTACATCGTGAAACCCACCATCAACGAAGCACCCTTCTGCTATCGGCGACGCTCAGTCTAAGCGAAGGGCGCCGTCTGCTTGTCGCGCAGCGGCTTTTTTCGCCTCGGCGGTACATAGGACGGCCCAGCAGCCTTGTTGCGGGGGCTAACGGGCGGGCCACTGGGCCTGACCAACTTAGCGCCGGCTGGCAACATATGCGCACTGCTACCAATGCCAACATACAAACGAAGGAAGGACGCGATCTAACCCGCGATCGCCATTCCAAAGCCAACACCAAGGCCGACTGCGAGGCCCAGGAACAGCGTGGCGGCAAGATCGAGGGCCGAAGCGCGGACGGGGCGCCACAAGTCCTGGCGGGGCTCCCTGAGGTGACGATTCCGAAGTCGGCGAGCGCACCATAGACGTCGAGATCAACCGGCTGCGCCGCAAGATCGAGCGCGATCCGCCCAATCCGGTCTGGTGCAGACGGTGCGCGGTATTGGTATCGGCTCAGCGTGGAATAGGCGCGCCTTGGCCAGGACGTCACTTTTGGCGTGCTACCGACCGATACCAATCACGCTGAGCGTCGCTGACCCGGTGAACAACGGGAGGGCGAGCGGGCGCGGGCAGGTCGCCGAAGCGCCGTAGGTAGGTGGCGTTTGGCATTGCGAACGCGACGTACTTGTCCGTGGCAGATGGTCGGTGGGCGTAGCGATCGAAAAGCTTTTTCGGAGAGGCGATCAGCTTCGGCCCATAGGAATCGGTCGTTGCGGCAAGTCGGCACTCTGAATGGCCGGGCTAGTACGATAGGCGACCGATCTCACAACGACGATAGAAACTCCCGCGACGGCTGCCCCGGCAATCAGGTCAACCAAGTGATGTCCACCTTCCGGCATCGTACTGACGATCATGGTGATTTCCAAAAGGACAACCGGCCAAAAGACAATCCGGAAATATCGCATCGAATACGCGATCAGAACACCAAGGCTCGTGTGGAAAGAAGGGAACGTTACGAGCGGTTGAGCCTCACTCAAAAGTAAGGCGAACGGTTCGCCGGATCGCAGCTTCAGCAAAGTCGGGTGGTGCCACATCCCGGCATGAGCGGTGAAATTGCCGAATGTGGTGGCCGGCGGCTTGAAGAACGCATAGGCGCCCGCAGCCGGGGCCAATGCGACAACGACGCCTACGATCATCAGGCAGACCGCGCTGACGACAAAGTATTCAAGCAGTCGATCCATCCGGTGCATGAAGGCGTGCACCACTGCGACAATAATCATTTGCAAGCCGATCGAATGGTACGACGCCACCAGGATGGCACTGGCAGTCGAGCTACGATTGGTCAATTCCAAGAAGGCAAGCCAGTCGAAACCGAGCGTTCGGTCAAGTGCCGCCAGGTTTCCATCAATCAGTGGCCTGCTGTTAGCTGAAGCGAGGCAGATGAAGACGGCGATGGCAATCCCGAAGGGTATCGCGAGAGCACACAGATGTAGCAACGCATATCCTGCCCCGACCAACGTTCGGATCAATCGGGCAGGACGAGAGTCATCGCCCCGGATGCGATGAGCGACTAGGGCGACAACTCCATATAAGACAACGACGAGACCTGTTACCTTCGCGACGATCCAGATGTTTGAAGGATCAAAATAGACGTTCGAATAGGGCAACCAAACTAATACGGTTCCTGCAACAAGAGCCGTCAAACTCAATGATAAAAAAACGAGCCGCCGAACTTCCCCCATTACAACGCACCTCGCCACCTACGAGGCAGCGATAAGAATGGAAGTAGCATTGGAGTCGTCCGCCGGTACACATCGTATTCGGGGAACGCAGCCCGCAAGACCTTCTCCTCATTGACCAGCCGCCGATATTGGAAGGCCAGGGCGATGGCGCCGATCGCAGCCGCTGTCCAGGTTGGATTACCGAGGACAAGGCCGACCAAAACGATCGCCTCGCAGGCATAGATTGGGTGCCGCACGATCCGGTAGGGGCCTGCCGTGACAAGTCGCCTGGCCTGCGCAGTGATGCTGAACGATCTGCCGAGCCACCATAGGCACCAAATGCAAAGCGTGAAACCAACTATGGTGATGAAGTTGGCAACAAGCTGAACCTGGGGAAGCATCTGGGCCCGATGGGCGGCAACCAAAGTCACGGTGGCGAAGCATCCGATCATCGCCGAGATTCTGGGTTCGATCCCTTGTGCTGTCTTCACAGGCGGAAGACGCGTCACGGTGGTAGCAACGATGAGAACAAGGAAGCCGAGAGCTGCAACATCCGCCGCGACATCGACGATCATCGCGAGGGTCCATTCCGGATTACGCAGAACTGCAATCATGGCTCCGGCTTTCAAGGTCGCGCAGATCGTGAAGTAAAGTGTCATCACTGCGCGCCCGATGAAATCACGCGTCGCCGGTGGCGGGAGGTTCATTGGTTTTGCCCTTCGGGATTAGTGGGTAGGCGAGTTGTTCTACGTAGGTTGGCGGGATGGGATCATCGACGCCATAGCGCTCCGGCACCGTATTGCCAGGCAGATGCATTGTTCCAAACAACGCATCGATAAACGAAAGCTGACCTGCGAAGTTCTTATCGTACGCCGAGCGCTCGTTAGCATGATGCCAATGGTGGAATTGAGGTGAGGCGATCAACCACCGAAGCGGACCGATGTTTAGCCTGACGTTAGCGTGCAGCAACAGGCCGTGGGCGTGAAAAATGAGCGCGAACAGGGCGATCGCCGGGCTGCTGAAACCCAGCAAATAGACGGGCACGAGCGACGCGCTCTTCGTCAAGGCCTGATCAACAGGATGAACCCTGTGCGCTGCCAGCCAATCAAGTTCCTCGATGCTGTGATGAATGGCATGGAAGCGCCACAGGAACGGAACGGCGTGAAAAGTGCGATGCGCTAGGTAAAAGCCAACGTCCGCGATGACGATGATCTCCATCACCTGAAGCCAAACCGGCTGGGATGACACCGCGTTAGGGAAATAATCCGGTATCAACCGGCCCACCGTGCTTGTCGCCAGTGTGATAGCAGCGATCAAACCAAGCGTTATCGGAACGCCGTTGAACAAAGCATAGATGAGGTCGTTGAAGAAAGCTTTCCTGAATATCTTCTGACCCGGTCTCAGAGCAAACAGGTATTCGATCGGTACGAAGATCAGAACCGCAATCAAAAAGGCTTTGAGATTGAGAATGTCCATACGGCGCCTCGCCAGCGGCACTCAATCCAACCACTTCGCCGGTTTCAGCGCAAGTTAATGGTTTCTAAAGGGTTAATGTGGCTCGCCGGCCATAGCGAAGATTGATCATAGAAGTGCCTTGAAGCCGAGCGATTTTGCACCTCACCGCTCAGACCTAGAGGCCGACAGGACCCATCAAACCGGTATAGACCTGAAAGGCGATCGTGCAGATCGCCGCAATCGAGATCGGCACGCCAAAAGGCACTACGCCCTTGCGATCCAGATGCTGGACATAGAAACGGAAGGCGCCCTCAGGCAGCAAGAGCGGGTTTTTCACAATCAACGCCGTGGCGAGGGCGAACACCAGCAGCAGCAGGGAGAACACTGCAAGACCGCCTCCGCCGGTCAGGAATGGCATGACCGCCATCAGCTTGACATCGCCGGCACCGACCTTGCGCAATGCCCAGAAAGGGAAGAGAGCAAGAAACAGGACGAGACCGGCCAGCGCGCTCAGGCCCATGTCCCACCATGATCCAACCAGGATCGATGCGAACTGCAGTGACCCCAGTCCAAGGCAAAGCAGCAGGAGCACTTCGCGGTTGGAAATCTTCTGGGTCGTGAAGTCGAGCCACGCAATCCTCGCGAGCAAGGGTAAGGCGAGCGCTTTCAGCACCAGCGAAGCCGCAAGCAGCATTCTACTGCCGCTCGATGTTCTGCACACTGGACGACAGGAGCTTCAGATTGTTGACCACGGTCGGATCGTTGGGCGCCAGTTCGTAGGCTTTGAGGAAATTGCTGCGCGCATCCTGCAGCTTGCCGCGCAGCAGGTAGGAATAGCCGACATTGTTGTAATATTCGGGCGACGGGCCAACCAGCTTGAAGGCTCGGGCGTAGGCCCGGTCGGCGAGGTCAAAGCGGTGGATGCGGTCGCTGCAGGCGGCCAGGCCCATCCATGCGCCACCATCGTTGGGCGCCAGTTGCGTCACCTTGTAGAACAGCGCTCCCGCATTGCCGTAGTTCTCCGCGCGAAACTGGTTCTTGGCTTCGGCAACGGCCTGGTCGGACGCATAGTATTCGACGTCGCTGACCGTTTTCAACCCATCGAAAGCGTCGCCAAAGGACGTCACGTCGCCTTTCGACGGCTCGTTGGTGCGAACGACACGGTCGGTGGTGTTCGCCCCGTTCGTCTGGCAGCCGACGAGTGCCGCCATGAACAGGCAGGCCACGACTGCAATTGGCCTTGTCATAAAATCTCCCCTTGAGGCCCCCGACCCATATTAGGACCAAAGCATATGCGCAACTAGAAGAAAATTCCTTTCATGCGAATGACCACGGGTAGCATGATCACCATCATCACGACGGGGAAGATGCATAGGCCCAATGGAATCATCATCTTGACCGGCAAAGCATTGGCGCGCTCCTCGGCACGCAGGATCCGCTGCGTGCGCATCTCGTCACTATAAACGCGCAGGGCTTCCGTCAGGCTGGTGCCCAATTCTTCCGATTGCCGAAACAAAACCGCCAAGGCCCGCGCCTCTTCGAGACCGATGCGGTCGGCAAGTTCACGCAGCGCTTCCCGCAATGGCTTTCCAGCGCGCAGCTGCAGATTCATGATCGAAAGCTGGATACCGAGCCATTTATGGGTACCGGCCAGTTCAGCGCCGACGCGCTCAACCGCCGCCTCCAGGCTCATGCCGGCATCGGCGCAGGTGATCATCATATCCATGAAGTCCGGAAAAGCGCGACGATAAATCTGCTTTTGGCCGTTCTCGAATCGGTCGAGCGCGATGCTCGGAATGACGATACACCCAAGTCCTAGCAGGGCCGCACCAGCAAAGGCAATGCCGCCTTGCAAGTGATTCGGCAACACGCGCGAAAGAAGCGCGTACGTCACCAAGAATCCGACACACACGGCAGCAAGGCGAGACAATGTGTAAACGATGGGCGCGCTGGATTGATAGAATCCGGCCCGGTACAACTTGGCTTCAAGCGCATTTGGCTCGCCGCGTTCCTTCTCCAGAGCGCGGAAATAGGCATCGACAGGCCGCTGCGCCGAAATCCTGTTGAGTTCCTGCCGCGCGCCAAGTGATCGCCGATTGCTGATGCCCTCGGACAAAAGGCTTTGCGCAACCATTCTCCTGGTCTGGAGAGCCGGCATCAAAACCAACGCGGCCACGATAAAAAGTGCGGCCGCCGCCAGAAAGACAGCAAGCGAGAGCATAAGGGCCGAGTCTCCAATATTGGTCAGCAAGTCCGTGCCCTCAGAAATCGAAATTGACCATGCGGTACATGATGAAGTCCCCCAACAGCGCCCAGAGTCCGAAGATCAGAAACACCGGAAAAACAAGTGGGTTTCCCCACACATCTCCGTAATAGCTCGGGGCGAGGCCCGTGAGGATGCCGAGCATGAGAACCGGAAACAGTGAAATGATCCAGGCCGACATGCGTCCCTCGGCCGAAAGCGATTTTATCTTCATCCGGAGCGTCCGGCGTCCGCGCAACACGGAGGCGAGATTCGACAAGATTTCCGTCAGATTGCCGCCGGTCTTGGCCTGGATTGAGAGAGACACAGACAGAAGGTGAAGCCCTTCGAAGCCGACCCGTTCCGAAAGCTTCCGCACCGCTTGCTCCAAGCTCAGGCCGAAGGTGATCTCGTCTGACACAATTCCGAATTCGGTCCCGAGCGGATCAGGCATCTCGCGCGCAACCAGGCCGATGGCCACGGTGGTTGGGTGACCGGCGCGTAGCGACCGAACAATCATATCGAGCGCGTCAGGAAGCTGTGCTGCGAATTTCTGGATTCGCTTGTTACGGGCACGCCTTAGGACGAGAAGTGGGAGGGCTAACCCGACAAGCAAGAAGGCTAGGACCGCCACGATGGCCGAGAAGCCCAGAAGCAACGACATCACCAAAGCCAGCACCAAGCCAGCGAGCGGGAACATCGACGCAAATGCGAGCGGATTACCAGTGATGCCTGATTGCGTATAAAGCCGATTCAGCGCTACCGCGCCGAAAAGGTAATCGCCTGATGCCGTCAGCCCGCGTTCCTGCAACAGTCCTTGCAAACTCTGTTCGGCCGGAGATTCCTCTCCCAATCGCTTCAGCCGCCGATTGATCGCGCCTACTCGCGCCCGCCGCCCCGCAAAAGACAGGTAGAGGGATTCGGCGGCGAGGATAACGGATGCCGCTGCCAGCACATAAATGAAGTAGAGCAGAGTCTGGCCGGTCGGCATCACAGCGAAACCTGCGGATTGAACGCGTCCTTGGCGAATTGGTGCCCCAAAATCGTCGCCTCCTGGGCAAATCGCGGCCGGATCCCGGTCGCACGAAAGTCGCCAATGATTGTTCCGTCCGGACCTACTTCGCGGCGGACGAAATGATAGATCTCCTGAATCTGGACAACATTGCCTTCCATGCCGGTCAGTTCCGAAATCGAAACGACCCGCCTGCCACCATCGGAAAGGCGCTGAGTCTGCACTATGATATCGATGGCCGATGCAATCTGTGCGCGAATGGAGTCGTGGCTCATCGGCATGCCAGCCATGCCGACCATCTGCTCGAGCCGGGATATCGCATCACGCGGCGTGTTGGCGTGGATCGTGGTCATCGACCCCTCGTGGCCGGTGTTCATGGCCTGCAGCATGTCAAAAGCCTCCTCGCCGCGAACCTCGCCGACGATAATGCGGTCAGGCCGCATGCGAAGCGCATTCTTCAGCAATTCACGCTGGCGCACTTCGCCCTTGCCCTCAACATTGGGCGGACGCGTCTCCAGACGCCCGACATGCGGTTGTTGCAACTGCAGCTCGGCCGCATCCTCGATCGTTATCAGGCGCTCCTTGGAAGGGATGTAGCTGGACAAAGCGTTGAGCAAGGTCGTCTTGCCACTGCCGGTGCCGCCCGAAACCAGGATCGACTTGCGCGCCTGCACGGCGATCCGCAGCAGATCGATCATCGGCGGTCGTATCGAATTGAAAGCCATCAGGCGTTCGAGCGAATAGGGCTTCTTCGAGAATTTGCGGATCGATACCAGCGGACCGTCGACCGAGATCGGCCGCACCGCGATGTTGACGCGCGACCCGTCTGCCAGGCGGGCATCGACCATCGGCGCGGACTCGTCGACGCGCCGGCCAATGGCCGAGACGATCTTGTTGATGACACGCAACAGATGCGCCTCGTCACGGAAACGGATCGCTGTCTCCTCGATCACGCCGCGGCGCTCGATGAAGACCCGCTTGTGCGTATTGATCAGAATGTCGGCAATGGAGTCGTCTTTCAGTAGCGGCTCGATCGGCCCGAGCCCCAGCATCTCGTCGGCCGTGTCGCTGGTCAGTTGATCAAGCTCGCGAGCATTCAGCGGTACATTGCGACCACGTACGAATTCGCGGACGATGGGACGGATCTCGTTCAGGATCTCATCCTTCGACGCACTTTCTAGGGTCGTCAGGTTGAACCGGTCGATCAGATGTCGGTGGAGATCGACTTTCAGCGCCAGGAACTCGTCGCCGTGCGGCGCCAGATCGGCAGCAGGCGCAAGCGATGTTGTGGTTGGCGGGGCCGCGGTCTGCACAGCCTGACGCTCGTCCGGTGCCTTGATGAAGCGGCCTAACATGTCGCCAGAGTCCCCCCTGAATTCCCCAGACCTGAAACTAGGCGTTAACCAAGAAAGGCACAAGCGCCTCGCAGGGCCATGGCGACGGATCCTTACAACATAGTTAAGGAGGGTCTCCAAAAAAATCGTTTTATTTTGGCTAAAGCGCCCTTCAGCCACACCTCACGGAACCTTTCGAACCGCAACAAACAGAAGGCGGTCGAAAGCTCTCCGTAAGCCCTTAGATATAAAGGCATATGCTGATCGACTAATATGTTCAGCCTTTTGCCGTAGCTGTGGCCGAATTGTGAATGAATGGTTAAGGGCGCTCCAAAAATTAATCGAATCAAGCTCTTGTCCAAATTTAAGTGGCTTCCGATTCGGTATTGAAAGGTTAAGGAACTGTTAATCCATTTGACTCTGCTTTTTCGCGGGACCTAGGATTGAGATGACGGGGGATGCTTGGGTATGGGGTTACATCCTTGGCTCTGTCTCGTCGGGTTCAAACCTCCAACAGGGAGAAATTGACATGAAGAAGCTCATGACGATGACCCGGCAGTTCCGCGACGACGAGAACGGCGCTGCAATGGTCGAATATACAATCCTGCTCGGCATCATCACCATCGCTGTGATCGCATCGATCATAACTGTTGGCGGTTGGGTCGGCGCCCGGTGGGTGACGCTGGCGGCCGCGCTGCCGTGATCTTGAGATATCATCGACGCCGGGGCATCCTCGGCGTCGATGATTGGGTAAGGCAGTCGACTGGTAGATGACGGGGGATGCTTGGGTATGGATTTCATCCTTGGCTCGTCTCGTCGGGTTCAACTCCAGAGGAGAAATTGGCATGAAAAAGCTCATGACGATGGCCCGGCAGTTCCGCGATAACGAAAACGGCGCCGCCATGGTCGAATACACCATCTTGCTCGGCATCATCACCATTGCTGTGATCGCATCGGTCATAACTGTCGGCGCATGGGTAGGTACCCAGTGGACGTCGCTGGCGGGAACGTTGCCGTGATATCTTGACACTGTTATCGACGCCGAGGGTGTCTTCAGCGTCGATGGACTGGGGTAGACGCAGCGAGCTGCGCAAACGCAATCGGGGCAAAGTCCATGCGCGCCAACACTGTCATCATGATCGTTCTCGCCGGCGTGTTCGGCGTGCTCGCGGTGGTGCTTGCCAATATCTGGCTGGCCAATCAACGGAGCGCCATGGCACGAACAGGAGATGTAGAGCGCGATACTGTGGTGGTGGCAGCAGTGGCGCTAAAGTTTGGTGACACGCTGTCGGCGGACAAGCTGCGTGTGGTCGATTGGCCGTCTGGTGCGGTTCCGGCCGGCGCCTTCAAGACGACGGAAGAACTTCTGACGAAAGACCTTCCTGCCGGCGGAGGCACTAAGCAGGCGTTGCAGTCGATCGGCGTCAACGAACCTGTCCTCGCCACCAAGATAACCGGCCCTGGCCAGCGCGCCACGCTGTCGGCGGTGCTTGGCGAAGGCATGAAGGCCGTTTCCATCAGGGTCAACGACGTCCTTGGAGTCGCCGGATTTGTCTTTCCTGGCGATCGGGTTGACGTGCTGCTGACGCGCAAGGTGCGCACTGCGGAGGGCGCGGACCAAAGTTTTGTCGACGTGCTGTTGCAGAGCATGAAGGTGCTCGCCGTCGACCAGGTAGCCGATGAGAGCAAAGACAGCCCGACAGTGGTGAAGTCGGTTACACTTGAGGTCAGCACCAAGGACGCCCAGAAACTTACGCTTGCCGCCGATGCCGGTCAGTTGTCGCTGGCGCTGCGCCAGGCCGCCGCCAGCAAGGGTGAGACGACGGAGCGTATTACGCTGTCGGACCTGACCGGCGACACGCCCGACGATGTCGCCAAAAGGCAGGCTGAACTTGCCAGGCAGGCAGCAGCCGACGCCGAGGCGGCAGCCGAGCGCAAGCGCGCCGACGATAAGATTGCCGGACTGGCCCAGGCCGTCGAACGAGTAGGAAGCAAGCTCGACGATTTGAGCAAGGTCAAGCCGGCTCCGGCGGTGGCCTCAGCACCCGAAGTTCAGGAAGTCGTCAAGGAAGTGATCAAGTATGTGACCCCCGAGCCACCGGCGCGGGCGACGGTCGGCGTATTTCGGGGTGTCAAGCTCGAGACATATGACGTGCCGCGACAACCATGATAAGGTGCGGCCAACAAAATAGGGCTGCGTCGGCAGCGAGTGGGGAGTTTGGGGATGCGGAGGTCTTGGTTAAAGGTAGCGGCGGCCGCGTTGTCGTGTCTGGCCGCACTATTGCCATCGAGCCTTGCGGCTGATGCAGCAGACCGTTTCATCGATGTGTCAAACCCAAGCGTCCATCGGATTTTCCTGCCGATGTCACAGTCGGTGACGCTCCAGGTGAGCGCCAATCTCGGTGACATCGTCGTTGGCGACGAGAAGATCGCCGATGCCCAGCCGATGACCGACCGGACGCTTTACGTCATTGGCAAGAGCGCCGGCACCACCACGGTCAATCTCTTCTCCCCGGACAAGCGCTCGCTTGGTGTCATCCAGATCGAGGTGGGCGTCGACGTCAGCGACATGGCTCAGGCGATCCGCCAGGTGGCGCCCAGGGCGCGCATCGAAATCGGTTCGATCAACGGCAAGGTCAGGCTTGGCGGCCATGTCAAGGATGGCGCGACACTGGCGTCGATCCTTGAGGTCGCGCAGCAGTATGGCCCCGACGCCATCATCAATTCCGTCATCGTCGACGACAGCCAGCAGGTGAATCTCGAGGTCCGCGTGCTGGAGGCCAAGCGGAACGCCGGCCGCGACCTCGGCGTGTCGATCAGGAGCACAAATGGCAGCGGCACAACCCGTACAGGGACAGGCGTTGCGGCCGTCGACGAAGATGATGTGGTGCTGGGACCTGGGAACCTGCTCACCGGCCTGCTGTCGGGCAGCAATCCGTTTGCAGCGCTGATCACCCGCGTTATCGACAGCAACATCAAGGTCGACCTGATTATCGAGGCACTCGAGAACAAGGGCGTTGTGCGCACGCTTGCAAATCCCAACTTGACAACGCTTTCCGGGGAGCCTGCAAGCTTCAACGCCGGCGGCGAAGTGCCTATCCGTGTCATCGGCAATGATGGCCAGGTAACCATCACGTACAAGCAATTCGGCGTCAATCTGCTGTTCACGCCGGTCGTACTCGACGACGGCAAGATCCATATGAAGCTGGCGCCGGAAGTGAGTGACCTCAACGGTTTCACCACCGCCGGCGACCCGATCTTTACCAACCGCAAGCTGGAAACAGTCGTCGAACTGCGCGACGGCCAGAGTTTCGCTGTTGGCGGCTTGTTGTCCAGCAAGACCACCAAGCTGCAGAACCAGGTGCCATGGCTCGGCCAGGTGCCGGTCATCGGCACCCTGTTTCGAAATTCGAGCAATCAGAAGGAAGAGACCGAACTCGTCGTCATCGTCACGCCGCATATCGTGCGGCCGGTGAAGCCCGGCGAGCAACTCGCGACGCCGTTCGACAAGACACGGCCGGCCAACGATCCGGAATTCTTCGTGCTCGGCCAGCTCGAGGTGAACAAGGATATGATCCGAAGATATGAAACGGGTGATGGCGTGACCGGCCCCTATGGCCACATGCTGGACTTCAAATCGAAGGACAAGATGCTCTATGTCAAGAAATAGCGTCCTGATCCTCCTCTTGTGCGCCGGTGCACTATCGGGCTGCGCCGCCGATTATCTGAACAACTACGATTCGGTGACGCTGGCCGCCGGGGATACGCAAAAATACAATTCGCTGCTGCAGACGGTCGACCCATTCAATCCTGCGTCCAAAAATACGAGGATCGAAGGCGACGGCGCGCGCGCCGCCGCTGTTGCAAACAGCTACAAATTTCCGCCACCGCCGCCCCCCCCGCCGGCCATCACCGTCAACGTCGGAGCGCCGGCCTCCAACACGGTGGAATGAACAGAAGGATGCGGTTTCAGTGCGCCAGGCACAACGAGGAAACCTGGCATCAGGGGAGCAAAGAGTAAAGCCATGCTGCGAACCATTCGCGCGTTCTGGCACGATCAGAGGGGAATAGCGCTGATACTCGTCAGCGTCATGCTGCCAGCCATCATCGGCTTCTCGCTGCTGGCGATCGATATGAGCCGGGTCAACAATTTGCATAATGATCTGCAGAAAGGCGCGGACGCGTTTGCCCTTGCCGCGGCTGCTGAGCTTGATGGTCAATCCGACAGCATCACCAGAGGTGACCACGCCCTGGCTACGCTTGTGGCCAACAACTACACCTTCTCGACTGTAGGTTCAGGTGTCCCGCAGACGCTGGCTGCCGCCGGGGTGACGCGACGCTATCTCCGGTCTTTGCCTGCATCCGACAATTTGCCGATAGCTTCGGCCAATATCATCACGGATGAAATCACGGACGCCAAGAATGCCCGCTTTATCGAGGTGACGGTGACCCCAGTCGGCTTCGCTGCAATCTTCCCAGCATCGTTCTTGACCGGCAACTCCGCGAGCAATTCCTTCAATGTGAGCGCGGTCGCGGTAGGCGGCTTCAAATCGAGCGTCTGCGACTACACCCCGGTCTTCATGTGCAATCCCTACGAAGATACGAGCCTCACCGGTGGTGTAACGTTGGAAATGGCTGCCAATCAGCTGCAGTATCGCCGTCGCCAAATACTTCTGCGAGATAATGGCTACTACCAACCTGGTAACTTCGCCTTTCTTGCTTCGCCAGAGGGTAACGGCGCGAACGCATTGGAAGCGTCGCTCGCCCGCGTGAAGCCGGTCGGCTGCTATGCCCAAGATGGTGTTGACACCGAACCGGGACAAAGCACCGGCCCCGTGCAAGACGGGCTGAATGCCCGCTTCGGTATCAGCAAAAGTTACATTGGAACGTCGACTGGCCCAGCGGCCAATGTCCGGATGGGGCTCAAAAACATCAACTGCAACAACGGCCAAACCGACTTTGAGACCGACCCAACAAAGGGTGTCGGCTTGGAGCGAGACTCCTGCCAGATCACCGGCACCTGCAGCCTGATGGGCGGCCGTATGGGCACCGGCGATTGGAATGCCAGCCGCTACTGGACCGTCAATCATTCGACACGCGGCGCTTTGCCTTCATCGCTCGTGGGAGCCACCCGCTACGAAATGTATCGCTACGAGCTTAACCCCGACGGGAACCCCGCGACCAACGACAGCATCGCTGGAGATGCAGCGGTAAGCGGAGAAACCGGTAATCCGTCCTGCGGCCAGACACCGGTCACAAGCGTAGACCGGCGCGTCCTCTACGGTGCCATCATCGACTGCAATGCAATCGGGGGGTTCAACGGTCGCGCCAACAATATTCCAGTTCGCGCTTTCGGCAGCTTCTTCATCACCGAGCCTATCAAGGACAGCAAGGACATTTATGTCGAGCTGATCGACATCACCGGCAAGGGTGGGCGCGGCACGCTCGATAATTTCCTGCGCGACGAAGCACAGCTCTACCGGTGACGGCGATGATCAGAACCCTGTTCCGTCATCTCGATCGATTTCGACGCGACCACGGCGGGGCGGTGCTCGTCGAAATGACGCTGATCACGCCGCTGATGCTGATCCTGTCGGCTGGCGTGTTCGAATTCGGCAATCTGATCCACGACAAGCTGCTGATGGAGGCCGGGCTTTCGGACGGTGCTCGCTATGCAGCGCGCTGCAATAGCCAGATTTATACCGACTATGCCGATGCGGGCTTCACTGCGATCAACTGTGCGGACGTCGCCACAAACATCGCGGTGTTCGGCAACGCGGACGGGACACCACCCTCGCGTGTCGCCGGCTGGCAGAAATCGAACGTCACGGTGACTAGCGGGTCTTGCCACGACGCCGTGGAGGCCGGTGTTACCAAGTATCGCTCCACCACAGCACAGGTCTGCGTCGTCAGGGCGGCAGGCACTTTCGCATATACAGGCGTCGGGATGCTGTCATTCATCAACGTCAGCCCGATCACCTTGAGCGGCTTCCATGAGGAGCGGTTGATCCGGTTCTGAAAATGATCAGGCGTTTCGCAACATCGGAGGACGGCGCGGCGATGGTCGAGATCACCATCGTGTCGACGCTGCTGTTTACGCTTGTCCTGGGCTTCGTCGATTTCGGCTACGCACTGTATCAGTGGAACGCGGCGACCAAGGCCGTGCAGGTCGGTGCCCGGCTGGCGTCGATCTCCGATCCGGTTGTCAGCAATCTGACTGCCGCCGCCCCCACCTCGGTGCCGGGTGCCCCCGTACGGGCCGGCATCTATGGTCCGTTTGTCTGCTCGTATACCGGAACCACGGGTGCATGCAGCAATGGCGGCGCATTCGATGCTGCCGCCTTCAGCCGTATCTTCCGAGGCGACACTGCAAACACCGCCAACGACGTCTGTCCCGCCTTGGCCGCCAACCAGCGGCCAGGAATGTGTCATTTCTTCCCGGGCCTGCTGCGCAGCAACGTTGTCATCACCTATTCCGCCACGGGCCTCGGCTTCCAGACGCGGCTGGGCGGACCAGTGCCGACAATCAGCGTAAGCCTGCAGAACAGGAGCTTCCAATTCTTCTTCCTGAACGGACTGATGGGTTTCGCCGATATCAACATGCCCTCCATGCTGAGCACGGTCACGGGCGAAGATTTGAAGAGTACTGCGTCATGAATGCCATCAACACCAAGGTTACACCGACCAAGCGAAAGCAGGTGGCGCTGTTCTCGTCGGATCCGAATTTCAAGCGCGATGTGGCGACGCGGCTCGATGCGCTGGCGATCTACGACGTCAGGGTTTCCGAGACGAGCGACTTCCTTAGGGGGCCGCCCGCGGATACGCGCCCCGGCATCGTCATCCTCGACCTCGGCAATGGCGAGTTGCTCGGAAGGCCGGGCATCGTCGAGGCGCGCGCCCTTTGGGCAACCGTGCCGCTGATCGCGGTCTCCGACGAGCTGTCGTCGGAGCAGACACGAGTGCTGGTGCGCATGAACGCTTCGGACTGGCTGCACAAGCCGCTCGACGGCAAGGAACTGCTCAACGCCGTGACCTTCCACGACACCGGCAACCAGGGAACGAAAAGCCGCATCATCACTTTCATCAGCGCCAGCGGCGGCGCCGGCGCGACGACGCTCGCTTTGTCGGCGGCCGAATTCCTGGCGTCGAAATCGAAGGAACGCGGGGCTTCCACCTGCCTGGTCGACCTCGATTTCCAGAGCGCCAATTGCGGCGCCTATCTCAACCAGTTCAACCAGTTCGACCTTGGCGGCATTATCGGCCAGCCGGAGAGGCTCGACGTCGAGTTGATGGATGTCATCAAGCTCTCGCGCCCGTCCGGGCTGACGCTCTATTCCTTCGAGAGGCCGCAATTGCCTTTCGAGCCGCAGGGCAGTGATTTTGTCTTCCGGCTCCTCGACCTCGTCGCCTACCGGTTCGACGACATCGTCATCGACCTGCCGAACATCGAGACGCCTTGGCACAATTCCGTGCTGTCGACGAGCGATGAGATATTCATCGTCTTCGAACTCAACGTCGCCTCACTGCGGCAAGGCAAACGGCTCTACAAGAAGATCCGTGAGTTGCGTGGCAATGCTGTCAGCATCACGCTGGTCGCCAACAAGCACAAGCGCAAATGGTTCGGCAACCACTTTTCGCGCAGCGAACTCGAAAAGATCTTCAAGGCGCCGCACATCAAGTCGGTCGCGCTGGACAATGCGCTTCTGACCGATGCGTTGAACCGTGCTATCCTGCCTGCCGAGGTGGATGGGCGTGCGCGCTTCAACAAGGACCTCAAGCGGATGTTCAAAGAGCGGCTCGATGACGCTGCCAAATAGGGGGCGGCCAAGTAGGTATCGGATTGGCCCGGGATTGGCCTATGTCATGAGCATTGCGCTGATGATGCTGGTCCAGGATTTCGCCAGCGCACGATCGGCACTTTCGGATCGGCCGCCGCTGCCGGCAATGGGACCCAGCCTGCGCAAGACTGTTGCCTTCGAGACGACAGAACAGCCCGGAACGATCGTTATCCGCAAGGGCGAGAAAGCGCTTTATCTGGTGAGCCGACAGGGCCAGGCGCTTCGCTATCAGATCAGCGTCGGACGCGACGGATTTGGCTGGACCGGAGTGGTCGAGGTGGGGGCGAAGACCGAATGGCCGGAATGGCGCCCACCCCGCGAGATGCGCGCCCGCCAGCCGGACCTGCCGCAAATGGTGCCTGCCGGTCCTTACAATCCACTTGGCGCCAGGGCGCTCTATCTGCTTCGGAACGGGCGTGACACGCTCTATCGGATACACGGAACCAACGATCCCAAGGGTGTTGGCTTCGATGGAACATCGGGGTGTTTTCGCCTTACCAACACCGATGTGATCGATCTCTTCAAGCGCGTCGCGATCGGCGCAAAGGTGGTGGTTCAATGACGATGATCAGCGAACCGGACATGCCGGCAATCGAGATTGGGACAGCAGCCCGCACCGGAGAGCAGGCTGTCGTTGGGAAACCGAGCGACAAAAGCATTATCGGCGCGGTCATCATCGGCACGTCCCTGCTCACCTTGGTGAATATGGTAGCCGCGGTTTATCTATACCGCGGCATCAGCGATATGCGCCTTTTGGAAGGGCGCCTGGAACAACTAGGCACGTTCGAACAACGAATCGGGGGCCGGCTGGACATGGTCAACAACGGTTTTCAGAGCCGATTTGAAAAACTGGACAGTCAGCTGCAGAGCAGCTTTGGCGAAATCAACCGGAGCATGGCCCGGCTGGCACAGAACCAGCCTCTTGCACGTGACGAAGTCATGTCGAGCCCAACGGAACCTTCGATGGTCGCGACCGGCAGCATGGCGGAGGCGCCTGCTGTTCTCGATGGTGAAGACGCGACCGAGCCCAGCGTCGTCGATACACCGCGTCCGCCCAAAAGGAGGATTGCAGCTGCAGCGCCTGCCCCAAGCCCCGACTACCAGCGCATAGAGCAGGCCGACGGCAAGGTTTACTACCGGAAGATCAACTAACGCCGGAAAAAGGTGGGGCTATCCTAGAGATCTCGCTGCAGAGCAACGAGCCTAGCGGCCAGCGCTTCGGACCGCTGTCGGGTTTCGCTGAGGAAGATGACATGGCAGTAGGTGCATGCCGTCACGCCCAGAAACAGCACAAGGCTGTTCTTCAAGGTGAAATCGACCGTTAGTTGGAACGGAAGGCCGCCGGGTACCGTGAAAGAGGCGATCGTGCTGGCTGTTTCGGAATGGCTGGTGACAGCGATCATCATCCCGGCGAAAAGCAGGGCGACGTGGTTGGCAAGGAAGAAGAACGCGGCCGACCTTCTTGTGCGGCACGCCATCCAGCAAGCGGTCGACGCGGCGGCCAGCATCAAGGCATCAAAAACCATCGACGACCCGAGATAAAGATCGACCTGTTGCCAGAACATCGTCGACAGCGGCCTTAGTTCAAGCCAAAACCGCCACATTGTGGGACTGGCCGGATATGCTCCCAGCAAGAAAGTCGCCATGCGCTCCCCTGCCAAGATCAGCAGGATCAGAGCTGGGAAGGCAAAGAGCATTATCGACTTGCGCTTCATGTCACCCTCGACAAACTGGCAACAAGATAGCTTGCAGAGATTGAGCGAGGCTTAACGGAGCGTTGGTGGTCCTGCGGCGGCGCAGCCAGCGGCGCAAGCCAGCTGCATATCAGAAAGCGCCATTCGCCATCAGTTGTTTTGGCTGAGCACGAGCGTCACCACCTTCGGCTCGACTCGTTGCAGACATCGTTCCGGAATATTGGGCCACATCGCCTTGGCGCATCCCTCTTCGCCTGGCGCCGGCGCCAGCGAGAGTTCTGAGTTACGGGCTTCCTCGGCGGTCGTAAGGAAGACCTGTGTAGCCAGCGCGGTCGCCATGGATACCTGGACGAGGATAAGGGCGTAAGCGAAACTTCTGATCATCCGCTCGAAACGCCGAACGCGCGAGCTGGTTCCAATGGCCTGCCCACCGGGTAACCACGATCGCGATTTTTGCGCTTCAGTGCCTTAGCAGTCATCGAATTCTTAGATAGCAAACCTTCGTCCATGTCCCAGCTCCTCGCCCAGACCGCGGAAACGGACGCGGTGGTTGTGGGCTCAACGTAGGTCTTGCCATTGCTGATCAGCGTGATTGCGCGGCAGACGACCGGTTCGATCTTCCGCGCGTGGCGCAAGGAGGATGTGGACGCGAGCCGCCTCCAAGTGCCGCTCAAGATTATCGAGATTCTGGACGATGGTGACATCGAGGAGATCGCGCCGCGCGTCTCCCAGTCGGCCAACAATCAGAACGAGGTCGACATGGCCGACTTCTCGTCCAATCATCGCTTCCACCGACGGATGCAGGAGCTTTCGGGTCGATCTGGGCGCGCCCGGCGGGCGGTATGCAACGTCAGTCACGCTGGTTCTACGAACGTGCGCGCGGTAGCGACGAAAGCTTCCTGCGCGGGCGTTTGACTGCGGCGTCGGCGCTGGCGCACCGGAGAAGTCTGCTGTTCGGGCTTCGTGCCGGCCGCTGCTCGCGCCAACTGTGGGTAAGTTCGCCGTCCCATCCGCTCGTCACGCCCTTCAGCATCGAACGCCTGGCTACCCTTCTCAGTCCATAATCGTTGTGCTTGCTCGCCTTCTGGGCTCTGGACCTTCGCGGTCATCCAGAGCATCGCGCCGTAGTTGGCAGCGCGATCGTAGTTGGTCAGATTAACGATGCCTGCCTTGACGAGGAGGCCGATCGGTAATGCGATGGATTTTTTGCACGAACATACACGAACAAACATATCAATTTGTGTTGCAGCCATGTTGCAGGGACAGCAAGGAATGGGCCGAGACATGCCCGGAAAGAAAGGATTTAAGCGACAGAGAGCCGGAAAGTTCGTGCAACATGGAACTACCCCAACCGTAATCGCCAGAAATCGAAATAAGCTCCCGGATGGGTTGGGCCGCCTTGGACATGGCGCAGACCATCGAATAAGATGGGTCTCGCCACCTACCTTGGACCGCGTCCGCAAATTGAAAAAACGCGAATATGTTGGGCCCGAAGCTCGTTACTTCTGGCGAAACGCGGAGTGGAACGACACAGCCAGCGGGCCTAAAATGTAGTCGAGTGCGGTGCGTTCCTCGGTGACGATCATGACTGACGCCGGCATGCCCGGATAAAGCGCAATCTGTGGGGCCGCGGCCAATTCCGCGGGATCGACCGCTACGTCGGCAAGATAGTAGGGAAGCCCGGTTTTGCTGTCGGTGACGCGATCCGCCGAAATGCGGGTGACCCGTCCATGAATGATCGGTATCGAACGCTGCTTGTAGGACGTGAAGCGGACCTCGGCCGTCATGTCGGCGCGCAGGCTGGATATGTCCTCGACCTTCACCTGCGCCTGAACGACCAACGAATTCCTAGCCGGCACGATGTCGAGGATGGTCTGGCCGGGGGCGACGATCGCGCCGGTCGAGAAAACGGTGAGATTCATCACCTGGCCGTCATAGGGCGCCCGCACTTCGGCGCGGTCGACCGTGGCTTGCGCGGCGAACATTTTCGGTACCAGGTCGGCGAGGTTGGACTGGGCGTCGATCAGCATGGTTGAGAGTTTTGCGCGGCGCTCGTTGGTGAGCTGCGCAATCTGGCTTTCAAGCTCGGCCTTACTCTGGCGGTTTCCGGCTATATCGCCGAGAGTCTGGTCGATCAGGCCCTGCAGGTCGGAGGCGGAGCGGTCGAGCTCCAGGACACGCGTGCGCGTTGTCAGGCCGGCCTTCAGCAACTTGTTGAGGCCTGCCTTTTCGTCAATCGTCGACTTGAGCTGCGCACGAAAAGATTCGACGCGCGCCTGCTTTCCATCGATCTGCTCGTCGAGTTCGGCTATCCGTTTCTGCAGGATCTGCTTGGCACCGGCCATCGAGGCGCGCTGGCTCCCGAGGTCGGCAATTTGGTTGGCCATCGCGTCCTGCAGATAGGCCTGGTGCTCAGCGGTGATGTCCTTCGGAAAGGCGACTGCCTCATGGCCGTCGAGCTCCGCACGAATGCGGGCATCGGTAGCGCGCAACAACGCATATTGCTGCGAATAGAGGTTGAATTCGGAACGGGCGTGCGTGTCCTCGAGCACCACCAGCACATCGCCTGCCTTGACGATGTCGCCATCCTTGACGCGGATCTCCTTCACCGTGCCGCCGTCGAAATGCTGTACGCTCTTTCGATTACCTTCCACCTTGACGACAGCGTCGGCGAGCACGGCGCCGTTCAGCGGGGCAAAAGCCGCCCAGCCGCCGAAGATGCCGAAGAAGGCAATGATGATCAGCAGGCCGACACAGGCCGGCACCCGGATCGAATCCGGGGCCAGGATACCGGTTTCGCCGGACAGGCTCCGGTAGGTGAGGGCGCCGTCGCTCATCGATCTCTCCGGCCACAGCTCATTGGGTTGCCACCGCCATTCGAGCCGCGCGCTGGTTGAGCAGCGCCACGATCTCGTTTCTCATGCCGAAGGCCTCGACGGCGCCATCGCGCAACAGAAGGATCTTGTCGACATTGGCCAAGGTCGAAGGCCGGTGCGAGACGATGATCACTGTGCTGCCGCGGCGCTTGAGCTCGATCGCGCACTCGCTCAGCGCGCGGTCGCCATCGGCGTCGAGATTGGAGCTCGGCTCGTCGAGAATGATCAGGTTCGGCGTTCCGAATACCGCACGAGCAAGAGCAATCCGCTGCCGATATCCTCCCGACAGCACTGCGCCGCCTTCGCCGATCTGGGTCTCGTAGCCCTGCGGCAGACGGATGATCATCTCGTGCACGCCGGCGAGCCGCGCGGCGGCTATCACCTCCTGGTCGACATTGGTCTTGAAGCGGCCGATGTTGGCGGCGACCGTATCGGCGAAGAGTTCGATATCCTGCGGCAGGTAGCCGATGTGGTCGCCGAGCGCGTCGTGCCCCCACTGCGACAGGTCGGCCCCGTCCAGCCTGACGGTGCCGCGGCTGGGTTGCATGACGCCCGCGAGATGACGCGCCAGCGTCGACTTGCCGGCGCCGGAAGGGCCGACGATTCCCAGCGCCTCGCCTGCGTCCAGCCGGAATGATACGTCGCGGAGAAGCACTTTCTGCTGGCTGGCAATTGCAAAGCTGACCTGCTCGACCGAAATCTTGCCGGTGGGCTTCGGCAGGTTGAAAGATCTTTCGTTCAGCGCGCCCCCGTCGACCAGCTTCTCGACCCTTGCCAACGCCGCCCGGGCCAGGATCAGGCTGCGCCAAAGGCCGACGATCTGCTCGACCGGCTGTAGCCCACGGCCCAGCAAGAGGCTCGCCGCAAACATGGTGCCGCCGGTGATCTGCCGCTCGATCACCAGATAGGCGCCGAGGCCGAGGATCAGCGACTGCATGGTGAGCCGCAGGAACCGGATCAGGCCGGACATCAGGGCGGCGCGATCGCTTGCCTCCGCTTGGCGCCGCAGCGCCAGGTTACGGTCGCGCCCCCAGCGGCGGATGAGACCGTCGATCATCCCCATGGCGCGAACGACTTCCGAGTTTCTGAGGCTCATTTCGGTAAAATTATAATTGGTCGTCGCCAGGTCGTTGGCCTGCTTCAGCGGCGAACGCACGAGATACTCGGTGAGCACGGCCATGGCGATCAAGAGCAGCGAGCAGCCCAGCGCGAAGAAGCCGAGCCACGGATGCAGCAGGAAGATGATGCCGATGTAGATGGGTGACCATGGCAGGTCGAACAGGGCATGGATGCCGCTGCCGGTGATCACCTGCCTGAACGTGTCGAAATCGCGGATCGGCTGGCTTTGTGAGGAGCCCGGCGACGGGGTCTCGACCGACGCGGCGAGGACTTTTGCCGACAGCAACCGGTCGAGCCGCGCGCTGGCACGCGTCAGGATGGAGGCGCGCACCAGATCGAGGCCGGCCAACGAAAGGAAGGCCGCCAGCAACACCAGGGTCAACATCACCAGCGTGGTTTCGCTGCCGCTGGTGACCACCCGGTCGTAGATCTGCAGCATGTAAAGCGGGGACGCGAGGTAGAGCAGATTGATCGCCAGACTGAATGCCGCCGCAACCAGGAAATAGCGGCGGCACGCCAGCAAGGCGTCCTTCACAATCTTGGATTTGTTGTCGAGACTCAAATACCCAGCGGAAAACCGCCCCCCTGTCCACGCCCGGAACCGATACTACTCCTGATCGTCCAATCGGCCACGTGGTTCCCTTCCTATTCTTGCCGTAAACCTTAATTCGTAAGCTGAATCAGGAGCCCGCAGCATGAGGAGAGCCGCGCCTATCCGTGCGGCTCTCCTTTTGGTTCACATCACAAAGTCGCTCACTTGCACCACCGTCCTGCCGGTGCCGTCGTCGGCAAGTGTGAAGCTGTGGGCATCGTAGACGCCGAGCAGGTGGAGCGTGGCGTTGTGCGTGCCGTCCGTGACGGTCAACGTCCCTCCGGCGCCGTCGAGGTCCGCCTGATAGGCAGCGGACGTTCCGGTGCCGAACAGGATGTCTTCGAGGTTCACCTTGTCGTCACTGGTGATGCCGGCGATGCTTCCGCTGAAATCGAAGGAATCGTCCAGCTGCAATGTGCCGGCGGCATCCGCCGCGAACTTGACGTCGGTTGAAGAGGCCGCACCGAACTCAAGCTTCGACAGATCGCCGATCGTGGCATCGCCGTCGCCAGTGACCTGGCCGTTAATGGCAATATTGCCGCCATTGGCCCAGATCATGCCGGAATTCGCCAGCCCGCCGGTGATCGTAAGGCCGCCGGAGCCGGTTGCCTCCAGCGTTCCCGAATTGACGACGACGCTGCCTCCGGTGTCGATGACCAGCGCGTTCGAGCCGGTGGCGATGATGGTGCCGCTGTTGTCAAGGCTGAGCATCCCGCCGCCCAGCTGACCGGCGCCTGAGATGGTGTTGTCGACATTGACCAGAGTGACGTCCGGCCCCGTGCCGGAGATGACGTTGGCGGCGCTGTCGGACAGCAGGATCTGCCCGCCACCCTGCAGGGTCACGCCATGCTGGATGACCTGCAACAGCGTATCGCCGCCGCCCGAGTCAAGCGTGATGAGACCGCTGTTGTTGATAATGCCACTCAGCGGCAGCAAAGCGCCGTCGCCGATCGTCATGGTGCCGGAATTGTTGACCAACGGTGTCTGGTCGAAGACGAAATTGCTTCCGGTGAGTGCGCTCGAGTGCACGCCGTCGAGCATGATCGACTGCCCGTCGCCAAGCGTGATCACCGCGTTGCCGTTGGCGTCGTCCGCCATATGCGCCTGGACATCGGCGAAGCCAACAAAGCCGGAATAGCCGATCAGATCGATCTTGTCCGCCGCCGCATCGAAGCTGTGGACTGTGTCATTGCCGATCGGCTGCGAGAAGACGAACAGGTCGTTGCCGCTTGAGCCGGTCAGCACGTCGTCGCCGGACCAGGCGAAGATCGGCGAGCCCGGCGCGTAGGCTTCGACATTGTCGACGATCAACGCGCTGCCGGTCGTGCCGTCTGCGTTGGTCCAGGTCATCTGGACGTCGAGCACGGCTGCGCCGGTGAATTCGGAAGGCGTGGTGACGGTCAGCGATTGCACGTCGTTCGTGTTAACCGTCCACGTGCCGTCGCCGTTGTTAGTGCCTTCATTCAAAGTCCACCCCGAAGGAACGCCGGCGATTGTGACTAAGACGGGGACAAGATTCGCCGACGGTGCGGTCAGGGCAAGATTGATCGGCTCTCCGGCGATGCCGGCGGGCGCTACAGCCAGGCCACCAGTATCCAGGAAATCGCCTGCCGCCACCGACGGGGTGCCTGCTAGATGGATTTCGAGCAGCCCAGAGTTGCCTTGCGCCAGGGCACCGGCGGTCTGGTTGGCGTAGACAATCGTCTGATTGGTGGCGCTGTCAAAATGCCAGGCGATAGTATGCGCCGCGACATTTGCGACCCCCACGTCGCTCGTTTTAAACGCCGTGAAAGCCGAAGCGATAAAGCTCGTCAAATCGATCTTGTCCGTCCCCGAAGTGAAATCGGCGATCGTGTCATAATTGGCAACGTTGTTGACAATGCCGGACTGGGAGTCGGTGATGGCATTGTACTTGAACGTATCGCTTTGCCCGCCCCCCGCCAGAAAATCGCCTCCGCCATTTCCAATAAGGGTGTCGGTCCCAGCACCAGCGATAATTCCGTCGAAGCCGGAGCCCCCCGCGATGGTGTCAGTTCCATTTAGACCGTAGAACAAATTAATTCCGGTTGTGGCCGATAGCGAGTCGTTACCGGTTCCTCCAGCTATAACATTGACTGGCACCGATAAGGTATTGGCCCCAAACGTAACTGTCACAGTGAGATGGTAAGTCGCGTTTGAGCCTACGTTAGATGTCCCGGTCGACAGCAGGCCTGTAGTCGAGTTGATAGCGAAGCTGTTGTTGTCGCCTACGTTGCTGGGGAGCGAGAAGGTATAGGTGTTCGCGTTAGGGTTCCCGATGACATTGAAAATTCCAAGGTCAGTGTTCTTGTTGAGCTGATTTCCGGATTCAAGATTACTGATTTGCGCTGAAGTCAAGGTCACCGCGAGGCCTGCCACCGCGACAGTGAAGTTCGAGCTCGGACCGGACAGCGCATGATTGTCAGTGGCCTGAACTCCGATCGTGTAGGAGCCCGCATTGAGACTCGAGCTGTCGGCGACGGTCACTACGCCGGTCGCCGAGTTGATAGCGAACAGATTGTTGGGATTGCTCGTAAAGCTATAGGTAACCGTGTCTCCGGCGTCGGGATCGGTCGAATTTGCCGTGACCCCGATAAGCGTGCCATTCGCGGCGTTCGCGGCAACGAAATTGTTCGCGCTGTTGGTATCGGTAGGCGCCGTCGGCGCCTCGTTGACGTTGGTGATGCTCAGCACCACGGCCTTGCTGGCGATCAGGCCGCCGCCGTCGGTGTCCACGACATTGAAGCTGTAGGAACTCTTGGCCTCGAAGTTGGCCGAGGTGTTGAGCGTGACTTGCCCACTGGAATTGATGCTCAACAGCGACGCATCGGTGCCGGTCAAGCTCCAGGTCTTGGTATTGTTCGGCG
>NZ_JAMYUL010000027.1:0-61413 GCF_040322955.1 Mesorhizobium sp. M0077 | reverse complement strand
ACTCCCCCGCGCCGTGTGGGGGGGGGGGGGGCGCCCGGGGGGGGGGGGGGGGCCGCGGCACCGACCCCCACCCGGACCTGCGGTCCGACCTCCCCACAAGGGGGAGGTAGGGGGCTGGCGCTTTTCGCGACGGCTACGATTTCGACAGGATAGCTCATTTCGCCACCTGCCTCGCCCCGGCGCCCGCCGCCGGCTCCACCGCCGAGATCTCGTGCGTCAGCGTGTTGCGGGTGACCTTCAGCCAGGCCCGGCAGCCACCGCCGTGATACCAGTTCTCAGCCATCACGCCGGCGACATTGTCGCGCAGATAGACGTAGTCGTAGACAGCATCCTCGCCGGCACCCGCCGCCGGCCGCGCCGGCTTGGCGTCGCCGAGATAGCTGAACTCGCCGAGTTCGCGTTCGCCGCAGAAGGGACAGACAATACGCATCTCGCCAGCCTCAGTGCAGGTTCGGTTGGGCGCCCTGGCCCTTTTCGTCGATCATGGCGCCAGTCCGGAAGCGGTCGAGGCGGAAACGAGCCGCCTCCTTGTGCGTTTCGTCACGCGCCAGCAGATGGGCAAAGACCAAGCCCGACCCCGGCGTCGCCTTGAAGCCGCCATAGCACCAGCCGGCATTGAGATAGAGTCCGTCGACCGGCGTCTTGTCGATGATCGGCGAGCCGTCCATCGACATGTCCATGATGCCGCCCCATTGGCGCAACAGCCGCACGCGACCGATCATCGGGATCAGCGCCATGCCGCCCTCGCAGACATCCTCCATGACAGGCAGATTGCCGCGCTGGGCATAGGAATTGTAGCCGTCGATGTCGCCGCCGAAGACCAGCCCGCCCTTGTCCGACTGGCTGACATAGAAATGGCCGGCGCCGAAGGTCATGACGCCGGGAATGAGCGGCTTGATCGCCTCCGAGACGAAGGCTTGCAGCACATGGCTTTCGATCGGGAGGCGCAGGCCAGCCATTGCGGCGACGCGCGAGGAGGAACCCGCAACCGCCATGCCGACTTTGCCGGCGCCAATCTTGCCGCGCGAGGTCTCGACACCGGCCACCTTGCCGTTGCCATCCCGGACAAAGCCGGTGACCTCGCAGTTCTGGATGATGTCGACGCCGAGTTCGCTCGCCGCATGGGCATAGCCCCAGACCACCGCGTCGTGGCGCGCCGTACCGCCGCGGCGCTGCAGGAGGCCGCCCTGCACGGGAAAGCGCGCATGGTCGAAATTCAGGAACGGCAGCATCTTCTTCAGCGCCGCCTGGTCGAGCAGTTCGGCATCGATGCCATTGATGCGCATGGTGTTGCCGCGCCGCGCATAAGCGTCGCGCTGCGCATCGGAATGATAGAGGTTGAGGACGCCGCGCTGGCTGACCATGGCGTTATAGTTGAGGTCCTGCTCCATCCGCTCCCAAAGCTTCATCGAAAGCTCGTAGAAGCCGGTATTGCCGGGCAGGCCGTAATTGGAACGGATGATGGTGGTGTTGCGGCCGGCATTGCCGGAGCCGATCCAGCCCTTTTCCAGCACGGCGACGTTTCTGATGCCGAACTCGCTGGCGAGGAACCAGGCGGTGGCGAGCCCATGGCCGCCGCCGCCGATGATCACCACATCGTAGTGGTCCTTGGGCGCCGCATCGCGCCAGGTGCGCTGCCAATTCTTGTGGCCGGAAAGGGCAGCACGGGCGAGCGAGAAGATCGAATATTTCATCAGGTCATTCCGAGGTCGCTCGCACAGCTGGGACGATTATATGTCCAGCGTGTGGTCGCGCTCCCATTGCGTGAAGTGCGAAGCATAGGAATTCCATTCCTGGTGCTTCAGCTTTAGATAAGCCGACGAGAATTCCTCACCCAGCGCCGCCTTGAGCGATTTGTCCTTGTCGTATTCGCGAAGCGCGTCGAGCAGATTGAGCGGCAGCTTCGGCGCGCCTTTCACCGTGTGGCCGTTCTGGTACATGTCGATGTCGTAGCGCTTGCCGGGATCGGCCTTGGAGCGGATGCCGTCGAGACCGGCGGCAATGATGACGGCCTGCAGCAGATAAGGGTTTGCGGCGCCGTCCGGCAACCGCAGCTCGAAGCGGCCGGGGCCGGGCACGCGCACCATGTGGGTGCGGTTGTTTCCGGTCCAGGTCACCGTGTTCGGAGCCCAGGTGGCGCCCGAAATGGTGCGCGGCGCGTTGATGCGTTTGTAGGAGTTCACCGTCGGGTTGGTGATGGCGGCCAGCGCCGAGGCATGTTTCATGATGCCGCCAAGGAAATTCTTGCCCTTGGCCGACAGGCCGAGCTCCATCGCATTGTCGGCAAAGACGTTGACCTTGCCGGCCTTGTCCCACACCGAAATATGGGCGTGGCAGCCATTGCCGGTCAGGCCCTGGAAGGGCTTAGGCATGAAGGTCGCGCGCAGGCCGTGTTTTTCCGCCACCGACTTGACCATGAACTTGAAGAACGAGTGCTTGTCTGCGGTCGCCAGCACATCGTCGAAGGCCCAGTTCATCTCGAACTGGCCGTTGGCGTCCTCATGGTCGTTCTGGTAGGGGCTCCAGCCCAGCGCCAGCATATGATCGCAGATCTCGGCGATGACATCGTAGCGGCGCATCACCGCTTGCTGGTCGTAGCAGGGTTTTGAAGCCGTGTCGTATTTGTCGGAGATGACGCTGCCGTCCGGCGAGATCAGGAAGAACTCAGCCTCGACGCCGGTCTTGACATGCATACCGTCAGTGGCGGCTTCCGCAATCAGCCGGCGCAGCGTGTTGCGTGGCGCCTGCTCGACTTCCTTGTCGTCCATGATGCAGTTGGCGGCGACCCAGGCGACATCGCGCTTCCACGGCAGCTGGATCACCGAAGCCGGATCCGGCACCGCCAGCATATCAGGATGCGCCGGCGTCAGGTCGAGCCAAGTGGCGAAACCGGCGAAGCCGGCGCCGTCCTTCTGCATGTCGGCGATCGCCTGCGCCGGCACCAGCTTGGCGCGCTGGCCGCCGAACAGGTCGGTGTAGGAAATCATGAAATATTTGACGCCGTTCTCTTTGGCGAATGCGGCGAGATCGTTCCCCATTATAGTTCCTCGCTTATTTTGATGTGTTTTTTAGAAGCCGTTTTTCCCCGGTATCCAGTTGGTGCCGGCCAGCGGCACGCCGGCCATGGCGGCGGCTTCGATGGTGAGGGCTACGAGATCCTCGGGCTCGAGATTGTGCAGGCTGTTCTTGCCGCAGGCACGCGCAATGGTCTGCGCCTCCAGCGTCATCACCTTGAGGTAGTTCGCCAGCCGCCGTCCGGCGGCGATCGGATCGACCCGCTTCATCAGTTCCGGGTCCTGCGTGGTGATGCCCGCGGGGTCGCGACCCTCGTGCCAGTCGTCATAGGCGCCGGCGGTGGTGCCGAGCGCATTGTACTCCGCCTCCCAGCGCGGATCGTTGTCGCCGAGTGCGACCAGCGCTGCCGTGCCGATCGACACCGCGTCGACGCCGAGCGCCAGCGCCTTGGCGACGTCGGCGCCGTTGCGGATGCCTCCGGAGACGATCAGCTGCACCTTGCGGTGCATGCCGAGATCCTGCAGCGCCTGCACTGCCGGCCTGATGCAGGCAAGCGTCGGCTGGCCGACATTTTCGATGAATACTTCCTGGGTGGCCGCCGTGCCGCCCTGCATGCCGTCGACCACGACGACATCGGCGCCGGCCTTCACCGCAAGTGCAGTGTCGTAATAGGGGCGGGCGCCGCCGACCTTGACGTAGATCGGCTTTTCCCAGTCGGTGATCTCGCGCAGCTCGAGGATCTTGATCTCGAGATCGTCCGGCCCGGTCCAGTCGGGATGGCGCGAGGCCGAACGCTGGTCGATGCCTTTCGGCAGCGTGCGCATTTCGGCAACGCGGTCGGAGATTTTCTGGCCAAGCAGCATGCCGCCACCGCCCGGCTTGGCGCCTTGGCCAACGACGATTTCGATGGCGTCGGCGCGGCGCAAATCCCTGGGGTTCATGCCGTAGCGCGACGGCAGGTACTGGTAAACCAGTTGCTTGGAATGGCCGCGCTCTTCCTCGGTCATGCCGCCGTCGCCGGTGGTGGTCGACGTGCCTGAGAGCGTAGCGCCACGGCCGAGCGCTTCCTTGGCCGGGCCGGACAGCGACCCGAAGCTCATGCCCGCAACGGTGATCGGGATTTTCAGCTCGATCGGCTTCTTGGCATAGCGCGAGCCCAGCACCACCGACGTGTCGCACCGCTCGCGATAGCCTTCCAGCGGATAGCGCGAGATCGAGGCGCCGAGGAACAGCAGATCGTCGAAATGCGGCAGCTTGCGCTTGGCCCCGGCGCCCCTGATGTCATAGATGCCGGTAGCCGCGGCGCGGCGGATTTCGGAAAGCGTGTAGTCGTCGAAGGTCGCGGATTTGCGCGGCGTCGTCGGCGGGTTCTTGTAGGTCATGCTGCCTCAATACGCGTCGGCGTTGTCGATATTGAAATTGTAGAGCGTGCGCGCCGAGCCGTAGCGCTTGAATTCCGACGGCTTGACGCCGGTGACGCCGGCGCGGTCGAGCAGTCCCTGCAGCAGTTCGATATGCTCGGGCCGCATCTCCTTGGCGATGCAGTCGGCGCCAAGGCTTTCGACCTTGCCGCGCACGAACAGCCGCGCTTCGTAGATGGAATCGCCAAGTGCGTCGCCGGCATCGCCCAGCACCACCAGATTGCCGGACTGCGCCATGAAGGCCGACATGTGGCCGATATTGCCGTGCACGACGATGTCGATGCCCTTCATCGAGATGCCGCAGCGCGAGGATGCGTTGCCCTCGATGACGAGCAGCCCGCCCTTGCCGGTGGCGCCGGCATACTGGCTGGCGTCGCCCTTGATGACGATCGAGCCCGACATCATGTTTTCGCCGACGCCAGGTCCGGCCGAGCCGTGCACGGTGATGGCAGCGCCGTCATTCATCCCGGCGCAGTAGTAGCCGACGCTGCCGCGCACATCGATGCTGACAGGCTGGTCGACGCCGACGGCAACCGAATGGCTGCCCTTCGGGTGCAGCACTTCCCACGCCATTTCGTTGGAGCCGGGCGTCAGATTGTGAAGCGCCTGGTTGAGCTCGCGCAGCGACGACACATCAAGATCGAAGACCCGGGACGCCTGGTCTTGCGCCGCCTTCGAAAGTTTGGTTGCCGGCATGGGCTCAATGCTCCCAGAAATAGACGGTTGCGGGTTCCGGTTCCCAGACCCTCGCATTGTCTATGCCGGGCAGTTTGGTCAGCGCGCGATATTCCGAGCCGAAGGCGACATACTGATCGGTCTCGGCCATGACGGCGGGCTTGCAGGCGATCGGATCGCGCACCACGCCGAAACCGTTCTTGGTGCCGACGACGAAGGTGAAGAAGCCGTCGAGGTCGGACAGCGTGCCTTCCAGCGCCTCGCCGAGGTTTTTGCCATGCGCCATCTGCGACGAGAGATAGGCGGCGGCGACCTCGGTGTCGTTCTCGGTCTCGAATTTCATGCCCTCGCGCACCAGCTCGCGTCGCACATTGTTGTGGTTGGACAGCGAGCCATTGTGCACCAGGCACTGGTCGGCGCCGGTCGAGAACGGATGCGCGCCCATCGTGGTGACGGCCGATTCCGTCGCCATGCGGGTATGGCCGATGCCATGCGTGCCGGTCATCGAGCGGACGTCGAAACGGTCGACGACCGCTTCCGGCAGACCGACTTCCTTGTAGATTTCCACCGCTTCGCCGGCGCCCATGATGCGCACGTCGGGGCGCATTGACTGCAGCGCTTCGCGCGCGGCATCGACCTTGTCGGGCGCGGTCCGGAGCACCGCATGCGTCGACTTCACCGCTATGCTCACCGGCGCGCCAATGGCCTTGGCGAGTTCGGCGTCGAGGCCGCGGAAATCGCGCTCGGGCTTCGCCGACTGGATGGTGATCTTGGCTTCATTCCTGGAAGGCGCGCCATAGATGGCGATGCCGGCGCTGTCGGGGCCACGATCGCTGAGCGATATCAGCATCTGCGACAGCATCGAGCCGAGCTGCGGCTCAAGCGACTTGTCTTTCAGAAAAAGTCCGACGATTCCACACATGTCAGCCTCCCGGCGTTACCACTAGACGATGATGTATCGAATGCGTCGTGCGAATTCAATCATATGAAAAAAATATTCCTGTAGTTACGTATCTGGCTCGATGCGGCCTTGTGCACTATCGCCGCCGTCGCGGGCGCTGTGAATCCATGTGGCGGTGCGGATGCGGGCGATTTTGTAGGCGTCGAGGATCGACAGCGCATAGATCAGGAAGCCGCCGGCGTGGCGGCCGACGAAGCTGGCGTCGGCCGGCGCGATCTTGGCTGTCACCCAGGCGAGGATCACCATGAAGAACAGGAATTGCAGGCCGCGCACAGGCACGCCCAGAATGACGTGGCCGCTGGCCGGCAAGACGATTGCGGCGCCGAGCACGAGATAGGGGTTTGCCGGTGGGGGTAGGGGAACGTTCATGCCACCTGCCTTTCCTGTCTGTTGATGGCGTCGCGCAGCGTCGAAGCCGAGGTGAGCAACCTTTCGACCAGCGCCGGATCGAGCCTTGTGGCGCCGAATGCTGCCTGGCGGAATACGCCATAGCGGGCACGCTCGGCCTCGGCCAGCAGCCAGACGATGCGCAGGCCGTTTGGCGTGATCAAAAGTTCCTTGGCGCGGCCTTCGGCAAAGATGTCGAGAAGGCTGGCGATCAGGTTCTGCGGAAAGCGCGCCGCCCTGAGGTCGGTTCGCAGCACGGCTTCAGCCGGAAATCCCGGAGCCTTCGGCAGCGTATGCTGAAGATGATCGAAATTGGAGAAGGTCGTCGGCGAGCCCGGCCGCATCATCATGTCGAAGGTCGCCGGCACCGCAACCGGCTCTGTGATCGTGACACTCAACCATCGCGCCGGCAGCTTTCGCGTTGCCAGCGTGTCGACGATGGTGCGCAGCTGCACGCGCTGTCCGTTCCATGTGCCGGCCCAGGTGACAACGCCGGCTGTGCCATCGGAGACATCAACCGCATCTGTGATGACGGTCCGGATGCTGGCTGCCTCGGCTGCAAGATCAGCCTTGGCCTTTTTGCGGCTGGCGCGCGTATGCCAGGCGAGGTGCAGGACGAGAGCCACGGCGACCGCCCCGGCCAGCAATGCTGTCGTCACGTCAGACACCTCGTCACGCCATGCCCGCCCAGACCGGCAGGCCCTCTCCTGTCAATAGCCCTGCGGCTTCGGCCACGGCATGGTGAACTGGTCGCCGCGGCGCACATAGCGGTAACGGTAGAAGTGGAACCACAGCGAGATCAGGAAGTAGAAGGCGACCATGGCGATCAGCTGCGTGCCGTAGCCGAGGAAGATCGCAAAGAAGGTCACCACGCAGAGGCAAAACAGCACGATGGCCGGGATCGGGTGGAACGGGTGCGTATAGCCGCGGCGGATCGTGCCCAGCGGCCACTTTTTGCGGAACATCATGATGTTTATGCTCATGAAGGTGTATTGCAGCACGCCCGACAGGATCGAGAAGGTGATCGCCTGGTTGAGGTCGGCGATGAAGGCGAAGGCGAGCGCGATCGGCAACAGGAACAGGATCGAGCGATAGGGCGTGCGGTATTTCGGGTGCACGGCCGAGAACCATGTCGGCAGATAGCGGTCGCGTCCAAGCGAGAACCACGCGCGGGCCGCATCGTTGATACAGCCATTGGCCGACGCCAGTGCCGCGAGCAGCGTGGCGACGAACAACAGGTTTTCCAGCAGCGGGCTGCCGGTCAGCTTGCCGGCGTCCCACAAGGGATAATAGGTGATACCGAGGTACTCCCAGGGCATCAGCGAGGCGCAGACATACCAGGTCATGGCGGCGGCGATCAAAAGCGTGATCATGCCGGCCATGGTGCCGTAAGGCAGCGAACGCGCCGGGGAGCGCACTTCCTCGGCGGCCTGCGTGGTGCCTTCGATGCCGAGATAGTACCAGATGCCGAACTGGAAGGCCGCGATGACGCCGATCCAACCATAGGGCAGCGCATTGCCGGGGGTGACCAGCTCGTTGAGCTTCAGCACAGCACCCTGCGTCCAGGGGCTGACCGAGAAGAACAGGATAACGATCGAGACATAGGCTATCGCCGTGATGACGAAGTTGACGTTGAGCGTCATCAGCACGCCGCGATAGTTCAGCCATGCCAGCACGACGATGGTGGCGGCAATGAAGGAGTTGTGGGTGAGCCCTTCGACGCCGGCCTTGGCGACGATGGTGTCGCCGAGCAGGATGGCGTCCGAAACCTCCAGCATGGTGTAGGCAAAGACCAGGAACAGCGCGACGTTGAAGGCCATCAGGGGCCCGACAATGTGCTTAGCCTGCGCGTATTGGCCGCCGGCGGCGGCAACCGTCGATGTCACCTCGGAGTCGATCATGGCGACCGAAGTGTACAAGAGCCCGACCACCCAGCAGACGATCAGCGCCGCCAGTGCGCCGCCCTTGTCCGCCGAGAAATTCCAGCCGGTGAATTCGCCGACCAGCACGATGCCGACGCCAAGCGCCCAGACATGGGCCGGGCCGAGCACGCGTAGCAGTGAAACTCTGTCGCCGTGTATTGCCGGTTCAAGCGTGATCGTCATTGTTCAATCCCCACTCAGATCCGGTGTTTTTCGGAAGCGGCTTCAAGCTCGCCTTCGCGCGAGGAAGTCAGCACCTCCTCGGAATAGGTCGTGTCGATCTTGAACCAGTCGTAGAGCATCCACAGCGCAAGCACGACCGAGATGCCCCACGATGCGTAAGAGAGTGCGACCCACATGAGCGTGCTTCCCCAAAATCTCTGGCGTTACTTGTCGTCGAACTTTTCGTTGATGACGTCGCGATATTCGCGGTCGGAGGCGCGGAACAGGAAGACGAAATAGCCGATCAGCACCGCCGCCATGATGATCAGCGTCGGCCAGTCGATGATGTAGTGGAAGCGGTTCTGGATGATGTCGTGCGCGGTCTCCGGCGTATAGCCGAGCTTTTCCCAGATCGAGGCCATGGTCGGGTTCTGTCCCAACGCTTCCCAGGTCTTGGCATCGAGCGCGTCGATGGATTTCGCCGCACCCGCCAGGCCGAGTTTCAATGGCAGCCACAGCGCCACGAAAATGGCGACCACGACGACCACGATATCGAAAATCTGCCCGGCCTTGCCTTGTTCCGGCGGCGTGTAGCGCGACATGTCTTCTACCCCTCAGGACGTTCTGTTTTCAGGACTTGCGGCTGCGGGCCGCGTCGGCGTTCTTGATGTCGAGACCGTAGATGAAGTCCTTGTCTTCCTTGTAGTGATTGACCATCGCCAGGATGGCGGCCGTGTTGAAGATCAGCACGGCGGCGGCAGCGATCGCGACGACGATCTTGATCCCGGTGTCCGGGATGTAGGGCCATGTCATGACGAGCACGAAGAGGATCGTCGCCCAAAGGCAGATGATCAGCAGCGCGGATCCGCGCAGGTCGGAACGGTACAGCGCTTCGATGCGCTGCTGCAGGTCTGACATCGGTTTTCCCCTTTTTCCAGCGCCCGACCCCGAATTGGCCGCCCGCTGCCCTCTTTCAACAGAGTGAAATTTTTTTCATAAATTCGGGCCGAATCCAGCAATTGTCAAGCCGATTTTACGTTGGGTTAACCGTTTGTCCCCAGCCGCGAATTTTGCCTGACAATGAAATTATTTGCTTGCGGGTATTGCGGCATCAGGACGTTTGCGATCAATATTCGACCAAATGCTCCCGCCTCCGCGCAGGGAGCCGGGAACACAAATAGAATTTTCGAACGGAGGATTTGCGCATGACGGCATCCTGGAGATTTTCGACCCTGGCGGATCGCCATCGCGCGTTAGGCTCGAAGCTCGAAGACTGGAGCGGCATGGGCACCGCCTGGACCTACGACAAGGACGCCGACGAGGAATACACCGCCATCCGCACCAGGGCCGGGCTGATGGATGTGTCGGGCCTGAAGAAGGTTCACATCACCGGGCCGCACGCCTCACACCTCATAGACCTGGCAACGACGCGCGACGTGGAGAAGATCTATCCCGGCAAGTCGGCCTATGCCTGCATGCTGAACGAGGCCGGCAAATTCACCGACGACTGCATCCTCTACCGCACCGGGCCGAACGCCTGGATGGTGGTGCACGGCTCCGGCACCGGCCATGAGGAATTGCAGCGCGCTTCCGTCGGCCGCGACGTATCGTTGCGCTTCGACGACAATCTGCACGATCTGTCGCTGCAGGGGCCGACCGCGGTCGACTATCTCTCAAAGCATGTGTCGGGCATTCGCGACCTCAACTATTTCCATCATATGCAGACGCAGCTGTTCGGCTTTCCCGTCATGATCTCGCGCACCGGCTACACCGGCGAGCGCGGCTACGAGATATTCTGCCGCGGTCAGGACGCCGGCACCATCTGGGACAGGATCCTCGACGAGGGCAAGAGCGCCGGCATCATTCCGTGCCGCTTCACCACGCTCGATATGCTGCGCGTCGAAAGTTATTTGCTGTTTTATCCCTATGACAACTCGCAGAAATATCCGTTCGAGAACGAAGGCCCCGGCGACACGCTGTGGGAGCTCGGCCTCGACTTCACTGTCAGCCCCGGCAAGACCGGCTTTCGTGGCGCCGAAGAGCATTACCGCCTCAAGGGCAAGGAGCGCTTCAAGATCTACGGCGTGCTGCTCGACGGCAAGCAACCCGCGGATGAGGGCGCGCCGGTCTATCGCGACGGCAAAAAGGTGGGCGTGGTCACCTGCGCCATGTATTCGCCGCTGGTCGAGAAATCGATGGGCATCGCCCGCCTCGACGTCGACTGCGCGGTCAAGGACACCAGGCTCGAGATCCGCAACAAGAGCGGTTCGATCAGGGCGACGGCGCAGCCTCTGCCCTTCGACGATCCCAAAAAAACCAAGCGCACGGCGAAAGGCTGAGGCACAATCGACAGCGAGGGTTTCGAGGTACGAAGTAGAGAATGGCAGCCAAAACGATCATCAGCCGGCCCATTTACGGAACCCTGTCCCCGCAGCCCGGCAAGCATCATCTTTTCGTGGCGGATGCGGAAGGCGCGCTGGCGATCGTCGATATGGCAAGGACGGCGCCCCCCGGCTTCTTCGACGGCGCCGAAATCGTCTTCATTCCCGGGGCCGACGGCAAGCACGTTGCCGCTCTTGAGGCACTGAAGTCCGCGCAATTTCATGTCGCGCCAACCTTCGCCAGCCTGCTGCCCCGGCTGAAGCAGACGCTTGCCAACGCGCATATGGGCCTGCGCCTCTATCTCGCCGGCACCGAAGGGCTGATCGGCCAGGCCATGCAGGTGGCGCTCGAAGCCGGCATCGATCATACCTCCATGCAGACCGAGCATCGCGGCTCATTGGCGCGGCGCATGCAGTGCGTGCATTGCAAAGGCATCACCGAAAATGTGACGACGCAGCCGGCCACCTGCGCGCATTGCGGCCTGCTGCTTCTGGTGCGCGATCATTATTCGCGACGGCTGGCAGCATTCCAGGGCGTCTGCATAAATGCCGAGGATCGCTCGGAGATCCCTCCCATAGAGGAGGTCTTCCCATGAGCACCGGCACCACCAAGCTCGATGTCGTCGTCAGCGACGTCGTCCCGGTCAACGAACTGGTGACGCGCTTCCATTTCCGCCGCCGTGACGGTGAGCTTTTGCCGACCTTTTCCGGCGGCGCCCATGTCGTGGTCGAGATGCGCGATGGCGACCGCACAAGGCTCAATCCCTATTCGCTGATGGGATCGCCGCTCGACACCCGCGAATACACCATCTCGGTGCGCCGCGACGATGTCGGCCGCGGCGGCTCGTTGTTCATGCACCGGAGCGTCAAGCCTGGCCTGGAGATGGTGATCAGCTACCCCGTCAATCTGTTCTCGCTCGACCTCAGGGCAAAGAAGCATCTGATGCTTGCCGGCGGCATCGGGATCACGCCGTTCATGGCGCAGACCGCGCAGCTCGCCGGGTCCGGCGGCAATTTCGAGCTGCACTACACCTGCCGCGCCGCCTCGCTCGGCACCTATGCCGATGTGCTGCAGGAGCGCTATGGCCGTCGCGTCCGGCTCTATCACGACGACCGCGACGAGCGCATCGAACTCGACCGTCTCTTGTCCTCGCAGCCGCTCGGCACCCATCTCTATGTCTGCGGCCCGGCCGGCATGATCAACTGGGTGCGCGAGCGCGCTGCGGCTCTCGGCTGGCCGGCGGAGACCGTGCACTACGAGCATTTCGCGGCACCCCAGCCCGGCCTGCCGTTCGACGTCACACTTGCCGTCAGCGGCAAGACCATCCGCGTCGGCGAGCAGCAGAGCCTGCTCGAAGCGATCGAGGCCGCCGGCGTCGATCCGCCCTATCTCTGCCGCGGCGGTGTCTGCGGCCAGTGCGAGACCAACGTCGTCTCGTATGACGGCAAGTTCATCCACAACGACCACTGGCTCAGCGAGGAAGACCATCGTTCCGGCTGCAAGATCATGCCGTGCGTGTCGCGCTTCGAAGGCAAGTCGCTGGTCCTGGAAAGATAGGAGGCCAGCTTGGGCATCACCTTTCGCAAGGAAACGTTTCGCGACGATTTCACCTTCAGGAACAGCCCGGAACACATCAGGCGGTTTCCGTTCCCGTTCCACGAAGACGCCTACATGTATGCGGTCAACATCGAGCCGCATGTGGTTGGCCCCAAGGGCAGCGTTCTGGAAAACCTGATCGACGTCGACGAGCACTATGTCGCCGAGATGCAGGACCGTGCACTGGTGCTGGCCGACGATCCGCTGCGCTGCCAGTCGCTGCCGCATATGACGCTGGCCGGCTGGGACCTGCTCGAACTTTTGATGGAGCAACAGGCACTTGGCTATCCCGAGCATTTCACCCTGACCCGCGACGGCGACCGCTGGCGCTGGATCAACCGGCCGCTCGGCATCGACGACACCTTCACCTTCGGCGACACCTCGACACTGCCTTACGGGCCGATGGAGTACATCACCCGCCAGAGCCAGGGTGATTTCTGCATTCTCGATCAGCGCGACGGCAATCTTTGGATGGACGCCGGCATGGTCACCACTCAGGCCGACTGGTCGCTCGATTTCGACATCGGCATGAATTTCTTCGAATGGCACGCGCCGGTGCCGTTGGCGCATGAAAAGGGCATTTTCGTCAGGGCGCTGAAGTTCCTCACCAACATCCAGCAGGGCAAGCCGGCGCGGCGGCTGAACTGGACGATGACCATAAACCCGCGCCTCGACACCAGTCCGGAGAATTACCACAAATGGGGCCCGGACCGCGCGACAGTAACGCCCGAAAATGTCGCCGACAAGGTGCATCTGCGCGTCGAACTGCAAAGCTTCTGGCGGCTGCCGCGCTCGAACGGCATCGTCTTCCCGATCCGCTGCTATCTCATCAAGATGGACGAACTGGTGACACAGCCGAAATGGGCAAGGCGACTGCACCGGGTGATCCGGGATTTGCCGGAAGAGCTGGCCACCTACAAGGGCCTGACGCGGTATCGGCCGACATTGGTGGAATGGCTGTCGAAGCTGGATGATGGCAGTGCGACGTCACCGGGGTTCGGGCCGGACTAAAGGCCCCCTCATCCGGCCGCTGCGCGGCCACCTTCTCCCCGAGCGGAGAAGAGATCGCCAGCGCCGACGCCAGACTCCTCTCCCCTCGGGGAGAGGTCGGATTGCCCCGAATTGCTCTTGCAATTCGGCCTTGGCAATCCGGGTGAGGGGGCTGCGGCGGTCCGACTACCCCGCGCTCTGCGGATAGCAAATAATCGACAGATACCGCATCGGAAGTTTCGTCAGTTGCTCCGGCCCGTGCGGCGCGTCGGCGTCGAAGAACAGGCTGTCGCCCGGCTTCATCGGATAGAGGTTGCTGCCGTGCCGGTACACCACCTCGCCCTCCAGCATATAGAGGAATTCCATGCCCTCATGCTGGAAGGTCGGGAACACATCCGAATCCTCGGTCAGTGTGATCAGATACGGCTCGACGACGACGCCGCTGGTGTTGGAGCCGATATGGCCGAGCAGATTGTATTGATGGCCGGCGCGGGTGCCGCGGCGTTCGACATCTAGCCCTTCGCCGGCCTTGACGAAGACGGCGCTGCGCTCTTCCTCGAATCGGCGGAAGAAGGCGGTGACGGGAACGCCGAGCGCCCTCGACAGCGCCTGCAGTGTGGTCAGCGACGGCGAGGTGATGCCGTTCTCGATCTTCGACAGCATGCCCAGCGAAATATCGGTGGCGACGGCGAGATCGGCGACGGTGATGCCGAGCTTCTTGCGGAAGGCGCGCACCTCGCGCCCGATCGCCACCTCCAGCACTTTTTCGCGGGTGTCGCGAATGGCATGCGGGTTCTGCGTCAGCGGCGCGCGGATGGTTTTTCCGTCCACGGAGGCCTTTGCCGGTGGCTTTGCCCTTGTCGAAGCAGTCTTGGAGTCGGAACTTGTCTTCGCCATCTCGCCTCCGAATCCCCTGATTATTTCACTCCAGGTGAACATATTCGGTGCCGATACAGAAACGCAACCGCGCAGCAAGCCCCTTAAGTCGAATGGTGTCCGAACAGGATTTACGCCGTCATCCGTTTTTCCGGAAATCCGCTGGGGCGAAACGCGGTTTCTCCACAAGGCCTGTTGACAGCATCCAAGAGGCAATTACTGTCCTGTGAGTGAAATTTGTTTCGTAAGAGCAATTCCAAAAATCGAATGACACCGGGAGGCCTGCCATGAAAACGCGCGTTGCCGTCATTGGAGCGGGGCCATCCGGTCTGGCCCAGCTCAGGGCCTTCAAGTCGGCTGCCGACAAGGGCGCCGAGATCCCCGAAATCGTCTGCTTCGAAAAGCAGTCGGACTGGGGCGGCCTGTGGAACTACACCTGGCGCACCGGCCTCGACGAGCATGGCGACCCCGTCCACGGCTCGATGTACCGCTACCTCTGGTCGAACGGACCGAAGGAATGCCTGGAATTCGCCGACTATACGTTCGAGGAGCATTTCGGCCGCCCGATCGGATCCTACCCGCCGCGCGCCGTTTTGTGGGATTACATCAAGGGTCGCGTCGAGAAATCAGGCCTGCGCAAATGGGTGCGCTTCAACAGCCCGGTGCGCATGGTCACCTTCTCGGACGAGAGCAGGAAATTCACTGTCACCGCGCATGACCGCACCAACGACGTCACCTACTCCGAAGAGTTCGACAATGTCGTCGTTGCCTCAGGGCATTTCTCGGTTCCCAACGTTCCCTATTTCGAAGGCTTTTCGACCTTCAACGGCCGTATCCTGCACAGCCATGATTTTCGCGACGCCATGGAGTTCAAGGGCAAGGACATACTGATCATCGGCCGCTCCTATTCTGCCGAGGACATCGGCTCGCAATGCTACAAATACGGCGCCAGATCGATCACCTCCAGCTACCGCTCCAAGCCGATGGGGTTCAAATGGCCGGAGAACTGGAAGGAAGTGCCGCTGCTGCAGAAGGTCGTCGGCAAGACGGCGCACTTCAAGGACGGCACCACAAAAGATGTCGACGCCATCATCCTGTGCACCGGCTATCTGCATTCCTTCCCGTTCCTCACGGAAGAGCTGAAGCTGAAGACCGCCAATCGCATGTGGCCGGACGGGCTCTATGAGGGCGTCGTGTGGGAGAAGAACCCGAAACTGTCCTATATCGGCATGCAGGACCAGTTCTACACTTTCAACATGTTCGACGCCCAGGCCTGGTTCGCCCGCGACGTCATCATGGGCCGCATCAAGCTGCCGTCGGTAAAGGCGATGGCCGAGCACGGCGCCAAGTGGCGGGCACGCGAAGAGACGCTGGAAGACGCCGAGCAGATGATCTGGTTCCAGGGCGACTACATCAAGGAATTGATGGACCAGACCGACTATCCCGGCTTCGACGTCGAGGCGGTCAACCAGACCTTCATGGAGTGGGAGCACCACAAGGCGGAAGACATTATGAGCTTCCGCGACCACGCCTACCGCTCGCTGATGACCGGCACCATGGCGCCATTGCACCATACGCCCTGGCTGCAGGCGCTGGACGACTCGATGGAAAGCTATCTCCAGGTGAAGGGCGTGGCGGCGGAATAGGTCGGCGTGATGCAAAACAATGCGCCGGCACCGGCCCAGTTTCAATTCAGAGGGTAGTCGGGAGCCGCATCGGTCTCCGTCACCTTGACCCACACCAATTCGCTATAATAGGCGCCCTCCGGGCCGGTGCCGTACATAGACAGCCTGTCAGCCATCAGCAGATGTGTCATGTCGTTGAGTGCCCGGCCGGTCGGCTCCTCGGGCCAGGCGAAGACGCCGTCGGTTTTGGCGCCGAACCTCACATCGGTGCATCCGAAATCGATCTCGACCTTCCAGGATAGCAACGGCCTGATATCGCTGGGCGGCGGGCGCGGCGGATCGGGCTGCTCGAAGTGATGGTCGACCGAGACTCTCGTCGGCACTGCCGGCGTGATGCCTTTGGCTTTGAAGGAGGCGATGGCGTCGTCGCCAAATCGTGCGAGCAGGCCAGCGTGCCATAACCGGTAGGTCGCGCGGAAAAAGCCGCTGACCCGGATAGATTTGCCATCGTTGTTGAAGACGTTCACAGCGGCGTAGAAACGGCGCAGTCGTGGCGCCAGCGCCCGCCAGTCGCATTCGGCCGGTGTCCCCGGCGTCGCGATGAAATCGTCAAGCAGATCGCTGCCGCGCACATTGGCGTTCAGCACCGTGCAATCCTCACCATGGATATGCCAGTGCCGCCGGAGCTCGGCTGCTGCGATGCCGGGCTTGCGCAGCTCTTCCACCGAGGCGCGAACCCGAGCAATCGCGTAGGACGTAGCCGCATCCAACGTCTCAAACCCCGAAACCACATGCTCGCCGGTTTTGGCCATGTCGAAGACGACGACAGTAAAAGGCGGTTCGCGCTGATCGGGCATTCGGCAGCAAGCTCAGGCTGGTCGAGGATGAAGCAGCTTTCCGCGCGAAAATGCGTCAAAGTCAAGAGCTGGAGCGCGGCCTGCCATTTCCAGAAGAGGCGAACTCCAGAAGAGGCAAAACCGTCTATCCGAGCCGTGCTTGAGCTTTCGCGGCTCAGGGGTCGGAGACCGACCGCGATGATGTCGATGGCAGGTTGTTGCCAGCCCGCGACAATGCCGCGACCCTGGACCGTGCGATGAACACTTCCTGGCCGAGATCGCGTGTGCCGGCCACGGGGCAGGTGATGATCATCACTTCAATCCAGCGGATAGTCGGGAGGCGCCTCCGTCTCGGTCACCTTGGCGGTTAGTATCTCGCAGTCGTTTGCCCAGTCGGGGCCATCGCCGCGCATGGCCATCATGTCGGCCATCAGCAGGAACTGCATGGTTCTGAGCGCCCAGTCGGTCGGCTCTTCCGGCCAGGCGAAGACGCCGGCGGCGTCGCCGCCGAACTTCACGTCGTGGCAGACAAAACCGACCTCGACCTTCCAGGATCGGAGTGCCGCGCCCGGCGGCGGATAGGGCGGGTCGGGCAGCTCGAAGTAATTGGCGACCATGAGCTTAGTCTGCTCTGGCTCGATCCCTTTGGCTTTGAAGGCGGCAATGGCGTCGTCGCCAAAGCGCTCGAGGAGGCCGTCTCGCGTCAGCCTGTAGGTCGAGCGAAAGAAGCCGCCCGCCCAGACGGATTCGTTGTTGCCGTTGGAGATCAGCAGCGAGGCGCGGAAGCGGCGCAGCCTTGGCGCGAGAACTTGCCAGTTGCATTCGGCCGGCATCGACGGCGTCGCAATGAAATCGTCGAGTAGATCGCTGCCGCGCACTCCGGCGTTCAGCACCGAACAGTCTTCGCCATAGAGGTGCCAGAGCTGGCGAAGCTCAGCAGTGGCGATGCCGGGCTTGCGCAAGTCCTCCACCGAGGCGCGAACCCGCGCAATGGCGTAGGACGTCGCCGCCTCCAGCGTCTCAAACCCCGAAACTACGTGCTCCCCATCCGGCTCGCCGGTCTTGGCCATGTCGAAGACGAGTACGGCAAAAGGCGGTTCGCCGGGATTGGACATTCAACAATTATCCTAGTCTTGCCCGCGCCTTCGCCGTCCAGGCATTGAACAGCCGGTCTGCGACGATGCCGATGAAAGCGATGGCGAGACCCGCGACAATGCCGCGTCCGGAATCGGCCTTGGACAGCGCGATGAAGACTTCCTGGCCGAGGTCGCGTGTGCCGACCATGGCGCAGATGATGATCATCGCCAGCGCCATCAGGATCGTCTGGTTGACGCCCAGCATGATTTCGGGAAGCGCCAGTGGCAATTGTACCCGAAAGAAGGTCTGGCGCGGCGTGCAGCCGGAAACCTTCGCCGCCTCGATCAGCGCCGGCGGCACTTGCCGGATGCCGTGATTGGTGTAGCGGATCGCCGGCACCACGGCGAAGGCGACGGTGGCGATCATGGCGGTGACGTCGCCGACGCGGAACAGCATCACAACAGGAATGATGAAGCAGAAGGACGGCAGCACCTGCAGCGTGTCGATGATGGGCGTGACGATCTTTTCGAAGCGGTCGCTGCGCGCGGCCATCAGGCCAATCGGGATGCCGATCAGGCAAGCGATGAAGGCCGAGATGCCGCAGAGATAAACCGTCGCCATGGTCTTTTCCCACAGGCCGGTGACGGCGCAGAAGGCGGTCAGCGCGGCGACGAGGGCGGCGAGACGCAGGCCACCGAACTGGTAGCCGGCGAGGCCGAGCAGGGCCACCGCGCCGAGCCACGGAAAGCCTTCGCAGAAGGCGCGCAGCGGGTTCAGTACATTGAGGATGAGCGCCACGCGAAACGCTTCGATCACGTCGAAGAAGTTGATCGTAACCCAGCTCACCGCCGCCTTCCACAGTGGCGCAGTGGTGAAGGTGATCGCCTTCGGCACCGACGCGAAGGCCGGTACGAACAGGCCGAGCAGCGTCGTCACGACCAGGATGGCGATGGCCAGCGACAGATTGGCATAGCGCCGCCAAACGCTCTGGTTCGCCTGCCGTTGAACGTGGCCCTTCGCCTGTTTGTGGGCGATGGCTTGGCTCAACCGGTCGAGCCCGATGGCGAGTGCCACAATGGCGAGCCCGGCTTCCATCGCTTCGCCGACCTTCAGCGCACGCAGCGCCAGCAGCACGTCGTAACCGAGGCCGCCGGCGCCGATCATCGAGGCGATGATCACCATGTTCAGCGCCAGCATGATGACCTGGTTGACGCCGACCATCAGCGTCGGTCGCGCCGAGGGCAGCAGCACCCGCCATAATTTCTGCCGCGCCGTGCAGCCGGCCATCTCTGAGAAATCGTCGATCTCGGACGGCACGCGCGACAGGCCGAGCATCGTCGCCCGCACCATGGGCGGCGTGGCGAAGGTAGCGGTGGCGATCATCGCCGAGACCGGACTGTTGCCGAACAGGAGCAGCATCGGGATGAGATAGGCGAAGGTCGGGATCGTCTGCATCAAATCGAGGGCAGGGGAGATGACAAGCCGTTCCGCCCATGGCTTGCGCCATGCCCAGATGCCGGCGAACAGGCCGGTGACAATGCAGAACGGCACGGCGATGGAAATCAGCGCCAGCGTCAGCATGGCGCTGGTCCACTGGCCAAACAGTGCGGTGTAGAGGAAACAGCCGCCAACCAGTATGCCGAGTTTTCTACCGCCCGCCGCATGCCCGGCGAGGAAGGCCGCAGCGCAGACGCCGACCCAGGACAGGCGCGGCAGGACATAGGCATCGGCGCCATGACCGATCTTGAAATTCTTGGCGAGCAGATTAAGCGCGAAATCGAGGGGAACGCCGAGCACCGCGGTGATCGATCGGGTCAACCACGAAAAGTTCGACTTGATCCAGCGCATCAGCGCGCTGACCCAGTCGGCGACCGGGACGACCGCCTCGGCCGGATAGTCGACCGCCCAGGGCAGCCTGTCCTGCAGCAGGAACACCGCGAGCACGGCGGCAAGTGCCAGCGCCCAGACCAGCAGCCAGCGCTGAACCGGCGTTCTTGTCTCGCTGGCGCTTGCCGTCACAATCATGCGCCGGCACTCGGTTTGTCGAGGCCGGCCAGCAGTCCGATAACGGCTTGCGGCGTCACTTCGCCGATCGGCTTGCCGGTGCCGTTGACCACGGCGAACGGCTTGCCCGAGGCGACGATGCTGGCCGAGAAGCTGGCGATCTTGGCCTCCGGCGAAACCGTGCCGCCATGCTCGGAGCCATCCAGGGCACGCATCAGGCTGCGCGCCGAAATCACCTTGGCGCGGTCGACGTCTCTAGTGAATTCGGCGACATAGTCGGTCGCCGGATTGACCACCAGTTGCTCCGGTGTGCCGATCTGGATGACCTCGCCGTCCTTCATGATGGCGATGCGGTCGGCGAGCCTGATCGCCTCGTCGAAATCATGGGTGATGAAAACGATGGTCTTGTGCAGCATGGTCTGCAGCCGCATCAGCTCGTCCTGCATCTCGCGGCGGATCAATGGGTCAAGCGCCGAGAACGGTTCGTCGAGGAACCAGATCTCCGGCTTGGTCGCGAGGCTGCGGGCGATGCCGACGCGCTGCTGCTGGCCGCCGGACAGTTCACGCGGATAGAAATGCTCGCGGCCGCGTAAGCCCACGAGATCGATCACCTCCCGCGCTCTCGCTTCGCGCGTCGGTCGGTCCTGGCCCTGGATGCTCAGGGGAAAGGCAATGTTGTCGAGCACGTTAAGATGCGGCAGCAGCGCGAAATTCTGGAACACCATGCCCATGCGATGGCGCCGCAGTTCGATCAGCGCGGCGTCGGAAATCTTGAGCAGGTCGTTGCCTTCGAATTCGACCTTGCCGTAGGTCGGCTCGACCAGCCGCGACATGCAGCGCACCAGCGTCGACTTGCCGGAGCCGGACAGCCCCATGATGATGAAAATCTCGCCCTGGCGGATTTCGAGATCGACGGCGCGCACCGCGCCGACCAGTCCGGCGGCAGCGACATCGGCCATGCTGGCCTTGCCGGCACGCTCGCGGATGAAGCTGGCCGCGTTCGATCCGAACAGTTTCCAGACATTACGGCAGGCAAGCTTTATCGGCCGCACATCCTCCGGCGTGCCAGTTGCCTGCGGTTCAGTCGCTTCCGTCATCCAATGGTCCTTCTGGAAAATGGAGATAAGACCCGGCCGCTAGGGCCGGGTCTGGCTTCCAGTCAGGCGATCACTGCGCCCAGGCTTTCCAGTCGGCTTCGTGGGCGGCGATCCAGGCGGCGGCGACATCTTCGGGCGTCTTGCCGCCGAGGTCGATCTCGCCGCTCATCTTGTTGAGCTCATCGGTGTCGATCGTGTACGCCTTGGCCACCTTGTAGGCGACCGGCCATTTGTCCTTCATGCCGGACCAGGAGTATTTCCAGATTTCGCCATGCGGTTTGCCGCAATCATATTTGGCATCCGGGTTGGTGCCCCATTTCGGGTCGGTGTAGCACTCGGGCGTATACTCCGGGAATTCGACCCACTCGCCCTTGTACTTGGCCGGCGCCCAATGCGGCGAATAGATCCACAGCATGATCGGCGCCTTGCGCTGATAGGCCGAGTCCAACTCGGCGAACATCGCCGCGTCGGTGCCGGCATGGATGACGGTGAAGGGCAGCTTCAGCGCCTCGACGCGCTCGTCGTCAAAGCCTTCCCAGGTTACCGGGCCGCCGAGATAGCGGCCCTTCGGCGCCGTCTCCGCTGTCGAGAACGCCTCGGCGCATTTCGGGTCCTTCAGCGCTTCCCAATTGGGCAGGCCGGGGCATTTCTCCTTCATATATTCGGGAAACCACCATTCCTCCTTGGCCTTCGGCCCGAGCTTGCCCAGCCGCTCGGTCTGGCCGGTGGCGTCTGAAGCCTTCATCGCTTCGCCGGCCGTCGTGTCCCAGAACTCCAGGCCGACATCGAGGTCGCCATTGGTGAGACCGGTGGTCAGGCTGGAGAGGTAGTCGGCGGTGGGATACTCGACGGTGTAGCCAAGCTTTTCGAGGATGCCGCCAAGGATCTTGGCGTTGAGGTTGACGCTGGTCCAGTCGAACAGCGCGATCTTGATCGGGTCGTTGGATTCAGGTGCTGCTGCGTGGACCGGTGATGTAAGCGCACTTGCGGCGGCGAGTGCAAGGGCTGCCATTGATAGGTTCGAAATCACACTGCGAAATGACATGCTTGTTCTCCTGTCAAACCATGTGGAAATTTCTTGACCGTTCCCTTCTTGCGTCTTTTCTTGATTGTGTTGGAAAGGCGGGTCGTTGCGCAAGTTCGTTCGCACCATGCCATTGCCGCGGCCGCAACTTGCGCAGGCGAAATGGTTGCTCGACTTGGTGTTTATGTGATGCCGGGCGGGCCCGCGTCATGGCATCGGATGGATTGCTGCGTGAGCAATCGTCAACAGATCGATCGCCGCTCCAGCGGCGCTCTCAGACGTGCGAGCCATCAAGGTCCCATGGTCTCGGCCGGCGAGCTCGCCAAGGCCGTTTCATGAGATGAAATTATATATACCAACGTTCATGCGGCGCAACGGCTGATGCCCTGTGCACTGCGGAATTTCAGACTGGTCGATTGCCAACCGCCAGAGCTGATTCACGACATGATCAGGCCGCCATCGACATTGATGGTTTGGCCGGTGATGTAGGTGGCGTCGTCGCTGGCGAGAAAGCTGACCAGGCCGGACACGTCCTCGCCGCTGCCGGCGCGGCCCATCGGGATGTTCTTCACCCATTCGGCCATCAGCTCGCCGGGCTTGTAGTCACCCATCAGCTTGCCCCAGGCGGCGTCGTTGTAAGCCCACATGTCGGTGTCGATAATGCCGGGGCAAATCGCGTTGACGGTGATCTTTTCCTTGGCTACTTCCTTGGCCAGGCTCTGGGTGATGCCGACGACGCCGAACTTCGACGCCGCATAGTGCGGCGTGTAGATGAAACCCTGCCGCGCCTGGCCCGACGCCGTGTTGATCAGCCGGCCGCCATCGCCATGCTTGCGGATGCGGGCGATCGCTTCCTGACAGCACAGGAACACGCCCTTGGTGTTGACGGCCATCACCTTGTCCCACTCGGCCTCGGTCATCGCCTCGATCCGGGCGATGGTGATGACGCCGGCATTCTGCACCGAAATGTCGACACGGCCGAATTCCTTCTCGGCGAGATCGTAAAGCGCTGTAACCTCATCCTTCCTGGTCACGTCCATGCGCATCGACGCGACCTTGGCGCCCGCTGCTTTCAGGCCGGCGGCGACGTCCTCGACGCGGGCATCGATGGCGCTGACCACGATCGCGGCACCTTCCTCGGCGAAGCGCTTCGCCATCGCCGCGCCGATGCCACCGCTCGCGCCGGTGATGACCGCAGTCTTGCCTTCAAAACGCTTCTGCATCTTTTCTCCTTACCAGCAGACAAAACCGCCATCGACGATCAGGTCGATGCCGGTGACGTAACTCGCGGCGCGGCTGGCCAGGAACACGGTCGGGCCGACCATCTCTTCCGGCGTCGCCATGCGCCCCATGGGCGTGTCGCGTTCGAAGATCTTGATCTGTTCGGCGACCTCCGGCCGCTTGTTCATCGGCGTCAGCGTGTAGCCTGGGCTCACCACATTGACGCGCAGGCCGCGATCGGCCCATTCCATGGCGAGGCTTTTCGACATGTGGATGACCGCCGCCTTCGACGAATTGTAATGCGCCTGGGTCAGGCCGCGATTGACGATCGAACCCGACATGGAGGCGATGTTGATGATCGAGCCCTTGCGCCGCGTCAGCATGGCGCGCGCTTCGGCCTGGCAGGACAGGAACACGCCGCTGACATTGACGTCGTAGATTTTCTGCCACTTCTCCAGCGACAGCGTCTCGGCGGCCTCGGCTCCTGCAATGCCGGCATTGTTGACGGCGATGGTCAGCGCGCCGAGCTCCTTTTCCGTGCGCTCGACTGCGGTCGCCAAGTCGGCCTCCGACGTCACCGTCCCGGTCAGCACCACCGCCTTGCGGCCAAGCGCGGCGATCCTGTGCGCGGTCTCATCCAGCCCGCCTTTCGAGGCATGGCCGAAACAGGCTATGTCGGCGCCGGCTTCGGCGAGCCCGATGGCAATGGCCTGGCCAATGCCGCTGCCGGCGCCTGTTACCAGCGCTACGTCGCCGCTGAGATCGAATAGTTTCATGTTGTTCCCCCTCCTGAAATGAAGGGGCGCCAGTCTTTGCTGGCGCCCCGCGCGGTCCGGTCCTTGGGAGGATACCACCTGCTGCGCTTTGTTCCGACTCCTGTCCTCAGCTCGTGGCGAGTTCCATCACCGCGACATTGCTCGCCTCGCTGCGGTCGAGAATGCCGCGCTGGCGGCCGCGGCTCAGCACCAGCACCCGGTGCGACAGACCCAGCACCTCCTCGAGGTCGGAGCTCACCACCACCACCGCCATGCCGGAACGGGCGAGGTCGGCGATGACGTCGTAGATCGCTGCGCGCGCACCGACATCGATACCGCGCGTCGGCTCGTCGAGGATGAACACTTTTGGCGGCCGCGACACCCATTTGGCGATGATCACCTTCTGCTGGTTGCCGCCGGACAGTTTCGACACCGCCTGGTTCGGCTTGCCTTTGACGCCGAGACGGGAGATGCCGGCCTCGGCGAATTTCTGCACCGCTTTCGGGAACACCCAGCCCTTCGGCGCGACATGGTCGAAATTGCCGAACGCCAGATTCTCGCCGATGGTCTGGTCGAGCACCACGCCTTGCGCCTTGCGGTCTTCCGGCACCAGCACGACGCCGGCCTTGATGGCTGCCGCTGGCCCGCTGAGATGCACCGGTTTGCCGGCAACGCGCACCGAGCCCGACGAGATCGGATCGGCGCCGGCGATCGCCCGCACCAGTTCGGTGCGGCCGGCGCCGATCAACCCGGCAATGCCGAGGATCTCGCCTGCTTTGACCGAGAAGGAAACGTTGTTGAAGCTCTTCTCCGGCGAGGACAGGTTGTCGACCTCGAGCAGCGTCTCCTCGCGCGGCGACGACAGATGCGGGAACATCCGTTCGACCGAGCGGCCGACCATCTGCTCCACCACTGTGCGCACGGGAATATCGGCGCGCTCGTGGCGGGCGACGATGCGTCCGTCGCGCATCACAACCACGCGGTCGGCAATCTGCGCGATCTCGTCGAGACGATGGCTGATGTAGATGAAGGACATGCCCTCCGCCTTGAGCTTGCGGATCTGCTGGAACAAAAGCTCCGTTTCCTCGCCGCCGAGCGCTGCGGTGGGTTCGTCGAAGATCAGCAATTCGGCATTGAGCGTCAACGCCTTGGCGATCTCGACCTGTTGCTGGGCGGCGATGCGCAGCGTGCCCACCTTGCGCTCGGGCGAGACGTCGAGGCCAAGCCGCTTCAACTGCGCCGAGGCCCTGGCGTTCATCTCGGCGCGGTCGATGCGGCCGCCGCGCATCGGCAGGCGCCCGACATAGACGTTTTCCGCCACCGACAGATCCGGCAGCAGCTTCAGTTCCTGATGGATCATGCCCACACCGGCATCGATTGCCGCGGCAGGCGAGGCGGGGGAATAGGGCTTCCCCCGCCAGATGATGGTGCCCGCGTCGGGCCGGGTCGAGCCGGCGATGATATTGGACACCGTCGACTTGCCGGCGCCGTTTTCGCCGAGCAGCGCCACAACCTCGCCCGGCCGCACCTCAAAGCTTGCATCGGCCAGGACCTGGACCGGTCCGTAGCTCTTGCAAAGGCCGTTGACGAAGAGCCCGTTGTGCGGGCTTTCGCTGTGGCGAGGATCAGGAGACATCGTGGTGCTCTCTAAAGCGGTGCCGGTCGTTACGGATGCTTGGCGATGAACTGCTCGACATTGTCCTTGGTGGTCAGCGTCGCATCCTGCAGCTGCTCGGCCGGAACGCTTTCGCCGGCCACCAGCTTGATCGCCGCATCGACGGCGAGACGGCCCATGCCTTGCGTCTGCTGCGTCGCGGTGACGTCGAACACGCCGTCCTTCAGCGCCTTGAGCGCGGCCACGTCGCCATCGAAGCCGGCAACCCAGACCTTGTGGCCGGGATTGGCGACCTTGACCGCCTGTGCCGCACCCAGCGCCAGCGCATCGGCCTGGCCGATGACGATGGAGACATCGGGATGCGACTGCAGCAGGTCCTGCGTCAGCTTGAAGCCTTCGTCCTGGTGCCAGCCTTCGCTCCACAATTCGCCGACCACCTTGATATCGGGATAGGCCTTGAGCGCTTCGCCGCAACCCTTGGAACGGTCGACTTCCGGCGTGGTGCCCTTCTGGCCGTGGATGATGATCAGTTCGCCTTTGCCGCCGGCCTGCTTGGCGATGTAGTCGCACACCGCCTGCGCCGAGGCGACGCTGTTGGTGGCGATGAAGGTGTCGCCGGGCGCGCCGTCGGCGTTGCGGTCGACATTGATCACCGGAATGCCGGCGGCCTTGGCGGTCTTGGTCGGCACGGTGGCGGCTGTGGCGCCGGCCGGAATGTAGATCAGCGCGTCGATGTTCTGCGTGATCAGATCCTGCACCTGGCTGACCTGGGTCGCTGAATCGCCCTTGGCGTCGACGGTGACGATCTCGATGCCCTTCTCCTTGCCGTAGGCTTCGACCGACTGCTTGATCTGGTTGAAGAAGTCGGCCTGCAGATTGGCGACGGCGAGGCCGAGTTTCTTGGCGTCCTTGGCCGAGGCCATGTCGGTCAGGCCGAGCAGGGGAATGATTGCGGCAGCGGCGAGCAGCAGTGAACGTTTGGTGAGCATGTGTTTCCTCCGTTGATAGTCAAACTGTCCCGCCAGCGCATCGCGCCCCTTGGAACATCCCAGTTTCGGATCGACCGATCCGTCTATCGCCCGGACGTTCCGGGCGAATTCTCAATTGTGCCCCGCTCTCTATCGCGCCCTGCGCCGCCAGGTGTCGCTGGCGACGGCCAGCGCGATCACCACGCCGATCACCACCTGCTGGATGAAGGGCGAGACGCCGAGCAGATTGAGGCCGTTGCGCAGCACGCCGATGATGAGCACGCCGACCGCTGTGCCGCCGATCGAACCGACGCCGCCCGAGAGGCTGGCGCCGCCGATCACCACCGCCGCGATGGTGTCGAGCTCATAGCCGAGGCCGGAACTCGGCTGGACCGAATCCAGCCGCGCGGCAAGCACAATGCCTGCAAGACCCGCAAGCACGCCGCAGATGGCATAGACCCAGTTGGTCAGCGACTTCACCGGAATGCCGGAGAGCCGCGCCACCTCGGCGCTGCCGCCGATGGCGTAAAGGCTGCGGCCGGTGGCGCGGTAGTTGAGGAAGATGGCGAAGACGATCGCCAGCACCATCATCACCCCGACTGTGACCGACAGGAAGCCGAAATGGCGGATGATCGACAGGCTGGTGAACCAGTCGGGAAAGCCGACGATCTGCGAACCGTCGGTGATCATGTTGGCAAGACCGCGCGCCACCGACATCATCGCCAGCGTCGCAATGAACGGCGGCAGCCGGGTGACGGTCACCAGCAGGCCGGACACCAGTCCGCAAAGGCCGGCGACGACCAGTGCTGCGACGACGCCGGCCGCAAGGCCGAGATTGAGATAGTCGGGGTGGGAGACAAAGCCCATCACCATGGCGGCCAGCGCCAGCACCGAGCCGACCGAGAGATCGATGCCGCCGATCAGGATCACCAGCGTCATCCCGATTGCCATGATGCCGAGCACCGTGATCTGGTCAAGTACGTTGAGGATGTTGCGCACGGTGAGGAACGTGTCGGTGGTCAGCGTCAGCGCCAGGCAAAGCAGCAGCAGCCCGATCAGCGGCCCCATGGTTCCGGCAAACAGCGCCGAAAGCTTCGCGGCCGTCGCACCTTGAGTGCCGGGCACGGCTTTCAACTCGCCAGCCTTCGACCCGCTTGCATCATTACTCACGGCCACTTCGTCTCCTCCGTCAGCGAAACGACGATGGCCTGCCGTCCGCTCTTGTTCACCAGGCACCTCCCTGTGAACAATTTATCTTTGATATGCAATTTTGTTCAGCTAAACTGTTCATTAGAAAATTGTCAAGAGCCGTTGCGCCATTCGGCGAAGGTTTGCGCCACCGGGCGGTTTGTCCTAGGGAAGGCCAGGGGGCGGCGCTTTGCGGAAAAGATTTCCGAAATCTGCCGCGGGAGAGCACGAGCATGGCGACCGTCGAAAATGAGAAGGCCTCGCGCTTCCCCGATGCCGAGCTGAAGGCCCGCGCCGCCTGGCATTACTATGTCGAAGGGCTGACGCAGGAGCGCATCTCCGAGATTCTTGGCGTCGGCCGCATCAAGGTGCACCGGATCCTGTCGGCTGCCCGCGAGGAAGGCATTGTCCAGTTCCGCATTCGCGACAGTGTCGTCGAATGTGTGCAGCTCGAGGAGAGCCTGAAGCAGCGCTTTGGGCTAAGCCAGGCGGTCGTGGTGCCGTCGGCCGCCGACCGCAGCAACGCGCCGCTGATGATCGGCCACGCGGCTGCCGCCTATCTCGCCGACAACGTCAATGCCGGCGACGTCATTGCGCTGGGCTGGGGCCGGACGCTGAAATTCGCCATCAACGAATTGCCGAGGCGGCCGATTGCCAGGACGACGGTCGTCTCGATGCTCGGCGGCCTCACCCACGCGCAGCCGCTCAACCCGACCGAAAGCGCCTGGGAGTTCGCCGAAAAGATCGGCGCTGAATGTTTCCTGCTGCCGGTGCCGGTCTATGCCGACAAGCCGGAACAGCGCGATGCCTTCATGAGCCAGCGCAGCGTTCAGGATGTCGTCTTCCGCGCGCGCCGCGCCAACATCGCCGTGCTCAGCGTCGGCTCGTTTTCCAAGGACAGCCCGATCGCCAATTACGGCTTCATCAAACCGAGCGAACTAGAGGAATTGCAGGCGGCCGGCGCGGTCGGCGACCTCTTGTGCCATTTCATCGACGCCGAGGGCCACTCTGTCGACCATGAGGTCAACCGCCGCGTCTGCGCCTATCCGCTGCAGGATCTGTCCGATATTCCGAGCATCATCCTGGTGTCAGGCGGTCAGGAGAAGGTCGCCGTCATGCGCGCCGCGCTCGCCAACACCAGGATTTCGGTGCTCATCACCGATGAGGATGCGGCCAAGGGCCTGCTCAACCGTTGAGCGCTGTCGGCGTCGGTCAGAATTCGCAGGGCTCCGGACGACTGTCGTCCGACCAGTCGGCCAGCGCGACCGGCACGAATTTTCCCGCGACCGGTTTGCCGTCGTCCAGGTCCTTTGAGGCAATGCCTCTGCCGGTGAGAAAATTGATGTCGCAGCCGCCCAGCGTCGTCTCGACCGAGCCGTCGGCTTTCTGCACATTCCAGTCCCAGTCGCGACTGTAGCCGGCGACAAGGAATTTACCGCCGCGCCAGACGATGGTCAGCGTCGCATCCCATGATTTGTTGGCGCCGCAGCCGAAGCACGAGGTGACGGCAAGCGATCCCTTGCCCTTGCTTTCGAGCCCGAGAATACGGTCCTGCGTCAGCGCCTTCTTGACAAAGTCAGGCTTGCGCGAAGGATCGAGCTTTCCTTCGCCGGCAGCCAGATAGATCGAGAGATCCGCCAGCCCGCTGTCGGGATCCGCCGCGATCGCGGCCCGATCCATCCTGCCGTCATTGTCCATGTCGAGCGTGACCTCGAAGGGCGGCTCGTCCTGCGCACGCGCCGTCATTGGAGCTGCCGCAAGCGCGACAATCCAAGGCAGGGCGGCAAGGTGAAATACTGCTTTCATAGGCCCGATGAGTCTAGCATTGGCCGGGCAGGACGCAAAATCGGCAAGCTGGGCAGGTTGGGCATGGGAGCCTCACGCAAGCAAACTGCGCTTGAACTCAGATCGCACCGAGCCGCGCGTGGATGTCGCGTGTCGCGTGATAGAGGTCGCGGTAGATCGACTTGCGCGCCCGGTAAGCCGGCACCAGCGTCATATCCGGATCGACACGCCTGGCCGGCGCCGCCGCCATTGCCTTGGCGGCGTCTTCCGCCGAGGCGAACCAGCCGATCGCCGAAGCCGCCAGCATGGCCGCGCCAAGGGCCGCCGCCTCGTTGACCGGCGACACGAACAGCGGCCGCTCCAGCACGCTGGCCATGATCTTCATCAGCAGCGCCGAATTGGTGCCGCCGCCGGCGGCAATCATCTCTCCCGGCTTGCCGCCGCTTTCGGCCTCCATCGCCTCGCTGGCGATGGCCTGCTCCAAAGCGATGCCTTCCAGCGTGGCGCGGAAGAGATGCCTGGGCTCATGGTCGAGCGACAGGCCAACAACGGCGCCGCGCGCCGCGCCATCCCAATAGGGGCTCATGACGCCGGCCCAATAGGGCATGACCAAAAGACCGTCGCCGCCGGCCGCAACATCGACCGCACCCTTCTCCAGTTCTGCCGCGGAAGACGCGCCGGTGGTGCGCACGATCCAGTCGACCAGTTGCATGCCCGAGCGCAGCACGGTTTCCAGCATGAAGCCGGAGCCGGTCGGCGAGACCAGCGTGCGAAACGCGTCCGATGTGGTGACCGTGCCGGAATAGCAGCCGCTGACGACGCCGGAGCCGAGCGAGAGATAGCTCCTGCCGGCACCATAGACGCCCATGCCGAGACCCATGGCCTGGCCATCGCCGGCGCCGGCGACAATTGGCGTGCCCGCTTTGAGGCCAGTCAGCTGGGCAATGCTTTCGGCAAGGCCGCCGCAGATTTCGCCTGGGCCGATCAGCGCCGGCAACTGCCGTGGCTGCAGCCCTGCAGCCGCGACAAGCTCAGGGTGCCATTCGCCTGTCGCGACATCGAGCAAGCCGAGCGGGTCGGCACTTGCCGTGCTGGTAACCAGCCGTGCGGTCAGCCGGTGAACGAAGAAGCCATGAACATCGACCAGGGCGGCGGCGTTGGCCAGCACCTGCGGCTGGTGTTCGGCCAGCCAGGCGATGGCATAGAGCGCCGGCGTCGGATCCGGCGGCTTGCCGCTCCAGTCGCGGATCGTCTCGCGGCCAAGCTCGGCCGACAGCCTGGCGACTTGAGGCCGGGCGCGCTCGTCAAGCCACAGGATCGCCGGGATGAGCGGCGTGCCGGCCTGATCGATCAGGGTGAAGGTCTCGCGCTGATGGGCCATGGCAATTGCCGCCACGCGCGCGGCGCCGACCTTGTCGGCAACCTGCTTCAGCGCACTGATAAGGGCTGCCCACCAATGTTCGGCATCCTGCTCGAAATGGCCGGGCTTAGGATTGGCCAGCGGATAGGCCTCGCGCGCCTGGAACAGCTCCGCGCCGTCGCCGGTGAAGGCGATCGCCTTCACCGCCGTCGTCGAGGCATCGATCCCGATAACGACATCGTCCATCACAGGGAGATCCCGAAGGTTCAGGCGGCGTTGGTCACAAACTGTCCATCCGACTGGTCTAGACGGCGGCGGATCTGCGTTATCACCATCGAATCGTCGGGTACACAATTTTCATAGGTAAGGAAGTCGCCGGTCTTGACCGGCTTGACCACCTTGGCGCGTTCGGCAATCCCGAGCGGCAGCGCGCCCTTGGCGCGGGCGTCCTCCCAGGTCATGGCGAAGCCGCGATAGTCGTTCTCGCCGATCATGCCGAGCGATTGGCCCGCGCCGAGATCGCTCTTGGCCACCGCCACCGCTTCGGCGACCGGATGGTCGAGGGGCTCCATGTCGGCGCGTTTGTAGACAACGGCGCGCGCCGCCGACAGTGGCACTTCAAGGCTTGTCAGGTGATAGGGACGGTAGATCGTGAAATAGGGGCCCTTGCCGACCTTGAGGTCGACCATGCGCTCCAGCACGCGCGGATGCCTCGTTTCGATGATGCAGAACACGCCGGGCGCCACGCCCTTGCCGATGGAATAGTCGACCACGCCCTTGCGGTGCAGCACGCCGCCATCCTCGCGCGGGCAAAGCACGCTGGCCAGTTCCTCCAGCGTCGCCGTCGGGCCGTGCATGCCCGGCACGTCGGGCACCAGCCCGGTGGCGTTGGCGATAGCCACCATCTCGATCGCCGTCTTGGAACCGTCGACGAACTCGACCAGCATGCGCGCATTCATGTTGCGCTCGGCCGCTTCCTTCTCGTAGTCGGCGGGCATGGCGTCGATCTTGAGCGGGTTGTTTTTGCCCTTGCCGGCGGCGATGATGTTGAAGCCGAGGCTCTTGGCGAAGCCGATGATCTCCAGCGTGCAGGCGGGTTCGTCGCCGGCCGCACCGGTGTAGACCACGCCGGCCTTGCGCGCTTCCTCCTTGAGGAAGCGGCCGATCGTAATGTCCGCCTCGACATTGAGCATGACGATGTGCTTGCCGTTCTTCATCACTTCGAGCGCAAACAGCGTGCCGATGTTGGGATTGCCTGTCGCGTCGATGATGACATCAATGCGGCCGGCCGCGGCCAGCGCATGCAGATCTTCGGTGACAGCGATCTTGCCGGCCTCGATGGCGCGGTCGATGGCAGAGGCGTTCGCAGCCTGGACGATGTCGGAGCGGTCATGGCCGGCGAGCAGTGCGGCATCGATCGCCGCTTGCGGGCGCACCTCGGAAATGGCACCGATCCGCATGCCCGGCATCAGCGCCACCTGGACGACGATGTCGGTGCCCATCTGCCCGGCGCCGGCGAGACCGATGGTGATGGGCCCTTGGGCTTCAGCGCGCTGCAGAAGTTCCGCTGCAAATTGCGGATGGGCCATATCGCTTCCTCCAGTCACGACGCGCCGCAGCGTCAAATCATCATTTTGAACATTCCTATTTCCATTTGAAAAATATTTCAACCCGCAAATCGGAGAATGGCTGCAGGACCAAATCTCCCACGGAGGATTCGTGGGGTGACAGCTTCATGCTGCGCTTGATCTCAGCCGATCTCTAGGAAAGGCTTGCCGAGCAGGTCGGGCACGACATCGATGCCGAGGCCGGGCCCGTCGGGAATGCCCATGTGGCTGCCGGTGACCGGTGGGGCGTTGGAGGCCGTGCGCACCGTCACCCACTCATGGAAGGCGATGGCATGCAGCCGGCGTTCTTCCGGCGTCGACAGCGACAGATGCGCCATCGCCGCCGTGTCGATCTCGGCGCCGCCCGTATCCTCGACGGTGATCATGAAACCGAGATCGACGGCGACGTCGCGGATTTGCCTTGTCCTGGTTACGCCGCCCAGCCGCGAAATCTTCAGCGTCAGCCCATCGGCGGCGCCCAGGCGATGGATTTCCACCATCGCCTCGAGCGAGATGACGCTCTCGTCCAGCACCATCGGCTTGTCGAGCATGCGGCGCACCGACATGTTCTCCTCGATCGTCGTGCAGGGCTGCTCGAACGTGTAGTCGATGCCGCGCGTTGCGTCGGCGAACTGCCGTGCCTGATAGGGCGTCCAGCCGGCATTGGCGTCGCAGAAAATCACCGTGCCTTTCGGCACGGCCGAAGCGACTGCGCTCACCCGCTCGATGTCGTCATGCACATTGCCGCCGACCTTGACCTGCAGCCGCCGGCAGCCTTCCGCGATGATCCTTTTGGCCAGTGCCGCCATTTGGTCGAGCGTGCCGTGGGTGACGACGCGGTAGGTCTCCGCCATGTCGCTCTCGCGGCCGCCAAGCATGGTCACCAGCGGCACGTCGGCGGCCCGGGCCGCCAGATCCCAGCAGGCCATGTCGAGCGCCGACTTGATGTAGGGATGGCCCTTGAACACCGTATCCATCAATCGGCCGATGCCGGCGAGGCCACGCGGGTCCTGGCCGATCAGGTGCGGCGCGATCTCGACCACGCCCGCGCGCGTTCCCGCCGGAAACGCGGCCGAATAGAAATTGCCGAGCGGCGCCATCTCGCCCCAGCCGGTCACGCCGCTGTCGGAGGTGATGGCGACGATCACCGCGTCGAAGCAGTCTGCAACCCGCCCCTTTGACATGCGGTAGGGCCCGTCCACGAAGGGCTGCACGACGCGATAGGCCTTGATGGTTTTGATCTGCACTTGTCTGTCCGTTGTCTCTAGGCGTTGAGGAGGGTCAGCCCTTCGATGTTCCGCTGATCGAGGCCACGCGCATAGGCAAGCAGCTCTTCGAAATCGAGGTCGATATGCTCGCGCGCATGGCGCTGGGCAGCGCGCATGTCGGCGCCCTTCAAGAGCCGCACATAGGTTTCGTGGAGATCTTCGGCCGGCACCGGCTCGTTGCGGGCCCGCTGGTGCAGGGCAAAGTACATCTGCAGCCGGCTGGTCAGCCGCTGCCAGGTTTCCAGCAGCACCGAATTGTCGGCCCATTCATAGATCAGCCCGTGCAATTGCAGCGCGGCTTCGATCTGGCGGGTGGTGTCTCGCGCGCGCGTCGCCTGCTTCACTGCCTCGTGCCGGCGGTCGAGTTCGCCGAAGAAGCGCTGGTCGCGCAGCTTCCATGTCCGCTCGATGGCGAATTCATCGAGCACCTTGTTCAGCGAGTAGGCGTCGTCAATGTCCTTGGCGGTGACATCGATGACGAAGGTGCCGGCATAGGGAATGCTGGTCAGGATGCCTTCCTGCACCAGCTCGCGCATAGCTTCGCGCAAAGGCGCGCGGCTGACCCGCATCTGCTCGGCGATCCTCAGCTCGCTCAGCTTTTGGCCGGGTTCCAGCTGGCCGGTCAGGATCGCCCGCCGCAACAGCGCAACGATCTCGGCCCGGCGTGTCGTATCCGCGATCGGATTGAAGTCCAGCTTGGCCATTCCGTCACTCCAGCGAGAGCCGGAAACAGACAAGCAGATTGTCGACAATCCTACAATATGTCTGTTCCGGATTCTTGTGCCTTGCGGTTACCCCAAAAACGGCGTGCGGCGCTCCATAAAAAAACGGCGCCCTCGGCGTGGAAGCCGAAGGCGCCGCAGGACCGGGGCTGATGGGGGTTATCAGCTGGCCGGTTTCTCCTGGGGCAACGGCGAGATCGGCATTCCTGGTCCGATTTTCTGCAGATTGCCCGTTATCACCTGGTCGCCTTCGGCAACGCCGCTGAGGACCGCCACAAGGTCGCCGCTGGTCGCGCCGAGCGAGACGATGCGCTGGTCGACCGTGTTGCCCTTGCCGACGACATAGACATATTTGCCGAGCTGGCTCGAACCCAGCGCCACCTGCGGCACCATCAGCGCGTCGGGCAGCTGCTTGATGTGCAGCCGCACGCGGACATACTGGCCCGGCAGCAGCGAGAACTTCGCATTGCCGATGGTGGCGCGCGCCGTAATCGTGCCGGTCGAGTGGTCGACCGTGTTGTCGATGAAGGTGAGTTCGCCCTTCTGGCTGGCTTCGGTCTCGCCGGGCAGCAGCACCTCCACCTCGATCGGGCCGGCGGCCCGGGCCCGTTCGATTTCGGCCAGGTCCGTCTCGCTCGGATTGAAGGTGACGTAGATCGGGTCGAGCTGCACCAGCGTGTTCAGCACCGTACCGGCGACGCTGACCAGCGTGCCGACCGAAGCCTGGTTGCGGCCGACGCGGCCGGCAAACGGAGCGTGGATTTCGGCGTAGCTCAAATTGAGCTCGGCCGTGCGCACCGCCGCCTGGTTGACGGCAAGCGACGCTTCGGCCTGGCGCAAGGTGCTCGTACGCTGGTCGAACCCATCCTTGGCCAGATAGCCGCTCTTGGCGAGTTCGGAGCCGCGGCCGAGATTGGAGCGCGCATAGTCGAGGCTCGCCTGGTCGCGCTGCACTTCGGCCTTGGCCTGGTCGAGAGCCGCCTTGAAGTCGTCGGGCGAGATCTTGTAGAGCAGATCACCCTGGCGCACATCCGCGCCGTCCTCAGCCGTCTGCTCCTGCAGATAGCCGGGCACGCGGGCCTGCAAGGTGACGCTGCGGATCGCCTCGATGCGGGCGGCGTAGTCGAGGTAGATCGGGATCGTCTTCTTGACCACGCTCGTCACCGGCACCGGCATGACGAATGCCGCAGGTGCTGCCGTCGCTGCCGCCGTGCCGGCATTGAGGCTGAGATTGCCCATGTCGAGGAAGTGGACGCTTGCCACCGAGATCGCTCCCAGGGCGACGGCCGTTCCCAAAGCTATTTTCCATTTACGCATTTTGGTCTCCAATTCTATTCGGCTGCTTCGGCCAGGCGCATCGGCGCTGGTTCGGCAGTCGGTTCATTATTGTCCTGGTCATGAGCGGCGTTCAGTTCGCTGCGCACGCGGCCTTCGCGCAGCTGCTCGATGACCGCGTAGAAGACTGGCACGAACACCAGCGACAGGATGGTCGCCGCGACCATGCCGCCAAACACGGTGGTGCCGATCGACTGCCGGCTTGCCGCACCCGCACCCGTCGCAAACATCAGCGGCAGCACGCCGAGGATGAAGGCGAAGGCCGTCATCAGGATCGGCCGCAGCCTCAGCCGCGCGGCTTCCATTGCCGCGTCGACAATGCTCAGTCCCTCCTCGCGCCGCCGCCTTGCAAACTCGACGATCAGGATCGCGTTCTTGGCGGCGAGGCCGATCAGCATGACGAAGCCGATCTGCGAGTAGACGTCGATCTGCATGCCGCGCAGGAACAGGGCTGCGAAGGCGCCGAACAGGGCCAGTGGCACCGCCAGCAGCACCATGAACGGCATCGCCCAGCTCTCATACTGCATCGCCAGGATCAGGAAGACGAAGACGATGGCGAGGCCGAAGACGACCGACGCTATCGATCCTGCCTTGAGCTCCTGGAAGGTGATGCCGGTCCATTCGAAACCGAAATCCCTGGGCAAAGCGGTGGCGGCGGCCCGTTCCATCGCGGCAACCGCCTGGCCCGACGAGAAGCCGGGGGCTGCGCCGCCATTGATCGTGGCCGAGGCGTTGTTGTTGTAGTGCGGCACGGTTTCCGGGCCGACGAACGGCACCAGTTTGCCAAGTGTGCTCAGCGGCACCATTCCGCCGGAGGCGTTGCGCACATAGAGCCGCGAAAGGTCGCCTGCGTCGGCACGTGCATCCTTGTCGGCCTGGATGGTCACCCGGAAGGTGCGGCCGAACAGGTTGAAGTCGTTGACGTAGAGCGAGCCGAGATAGATCTGCAGCGTGTTGAAGACGTCGGGCAGGTTGAGGCCGAGCAGTTTGGCCTTGCTGCGGTCGAGGTCGTAGTTGAACTGCGGCGTCGAGGTCGAGAACGGCGAGAACAGCTGCTGCGGGTTGATTTCCGGCTGCTTGCGCGCCTCGGCGATCACGGCTTGCGTCGCGTCGTTGAGGGCTGAACTGCCTCGCCCGGTGAGGTCCTCGACGACGAATTCGAAGCCGCCCGTGGTGCCGATACCCGGGATCGAAGGCGGATCGAAGGACAGCGCGAAGGCTTCCGGAATCTGCATCAGCTTGCCGCGCACATCGGAGACGAGCTTGGACGCGCTCTGGTCGGGGCCGCGCTCTTCCCACGGCTTCAGGATGGCGAACTCGACAGCCGAGTTCGACTGCGCCGCACTGGTCAGGAAGTTCAGGCCGCTGATCGAGCCGACAATCTCGACGCCGGGTGTTGCCTGCAATATGTCGCGCGCTTTCTGCGCCACCGCGTCGGTGCGTTCCAGCGAGGCGCCGTCAGGCAGCTGGATGACGACGAAGAAGTAACCCTGGTCCTCGACCGGAAGGAAGGTCGAGGGCAACTTCTGCCAGACGAAGTAGGTGGCCACCAGGCCGGCCGCGAACAGACCGAGCATGATCCAGCGCAGCCGGATGAGGATACGCACGCCGTGCGCATAGGCATGCGACAGTCTGTCGAAGCCCGTGTTGAACCAGCGGAACGGGGCGAACTGCGTCTCGCCGCGATGGCGCAGGAAGGCGGCGCTCAGCGCCGGGCTGAGCGTCAGCGAGTTGAAGGCGGATATGCCGACCGAAATCGCCACCGTCAGCGCGAACTGATTGTAGAGCTTGCCGGAGACGCCGGGAATGAAGGCAACGGGCACGAAGACGGCCATCAGCACTGCGGTGGTGGCGATGATCGGTCCGGTGACCTCGGCCATCGCGGCCTTGGTCGCCGCCAGCGGTTTGAGGCCCGCCTCCAATTGTCGCTCGACATTTTCGACCACCACGATGGCGTCGTCGACGACGAGGCCGATGGCCAGCACCATGCCGAGTAGGGAGAGCATGTTGAGCGAGAAGCCCATCATTTCCATGACCACCATCGTCGCCACCAGCGACACCGGAATGGCGATGGTCGGGATGATCGTCGTGCGCCAGCTCTGCAGGAAGATGAACACCACGGCCACGACCAGCACCAGCGCTTCGCCAAGCGTGATCAGGACGTCATGCATCGATGCCGACACGAAGCGCGTGGTGTCGTAGTGCATGGCGTAGCTGACGCCCTTGGGGAAACGGGCCGACAGTTCCTGCATCTTGTCCTTGACGTGCTGCTGCAGATCGAGCGCGTTGGAACCGGGCATCTGGTAGACGGCCAGCACCACCGTCGGGTCCTTGCCGAAGAAGGCCGACGACGAATATTGCAGCGCGCCGAGCTCGATGCGGGCGACGTCGCGCAGTCGCACCAGCGAGCCGGTGCCGGTGTTGGCGCGCACGACGATGTCGCCGAACTCCTTGGGGTCGCTCAGGCGGCCGACGGCGTTGACCTGCATCTCGAAGGCGGTGCCGGCGGGCGCCGGCGACTGGCCGATCTTGCCGGCCGCCACCTGGACGTTCTGTTCCGAGATGGCGTTCTGGACATCGACAGCGGTGATGCCAAGATTGGCGAGCTTGTCCGGGTCGAGCCAGACGCGCATCGAATAGCGGCGCTCGCCGAATATCTGGACGTCGCCGACGCCAGGCAGCCGCTTCAGCGGATCGACGACCTGCAGATAGGCGAGGTTGCTCAGCGCCACCGGATCGACCGAACTGTCGGGCGAGGTCAGGTTGACGATGAGGACGAAATTCGGGTTCTGCTTCTTGATCGTCACGCCGCCCTGGTTGACGATCGCCGGCAGCGAGGAGGCCGCTTGCGAGACGCGGTTCTGGACGTCGACGGCCGCGGTGCTCAAGGAATAGCCGACATCGAAGGTGATGGTGATGGTCGAGGAGCCGTCATTGGAGCTCGACGACGACATGTAGGTCATGCCTTCGACGCCGTTGATCTGCTGCTCCAGCGGCGTCGTCACCGTATCGGCGACCACTTGCGCGCTGGCGCCCGGATAATGGGCGCTGACCACGACCTGCGGCGGCGTGATGTCGGGAAACTGCGAAACCGGCAAAAGGAAATAACAAATCGTCCCGGCGAGCACCATGATGATGGCGATGGCCGAGGCGAAGATCGGACGATGGATGAAAAAGTTTACCACGACACGCAAACCTCTTTAGAAGAACCGGCCTCTTTAAAAGAATTGGCAGACCGGGACTGCCGCCGGCCGCGCACCGAACCCGGGTCCTGCAAAAAATACGAAGACGGCGCCGCACCGCTGAGGCCCTGCTCATCGGCAACGGTCCTCAGCATCGCTTCGAAGGCGCGCGGATTGACGCGGTCCGCTTTCATCACCAACCGGATCATCGGATCCCGGATGGCTTCATCGATGGTCAAATCCTTGCGCTGCGACATTGGAGCGTCTCCATTCCAGCGATTCGCATCGGACGATCGCGAACCGGTTTTCATCTCTTCACCGGCCGGAGCCGCATGACCTGCAATTTTCACCCTTTGTGATCTGGCAGGACCAGTTCACGGCCTTGTTATTGACGGAAGGCCACATAGGTGTTACCAGTAAGTAACATTCGGATAGTTACAGACCGGTAACACCCTAGTCAAGAGGTGAACCGAATTTTTAGGGAGACAAGGAGACTGCGATGGCAGACGGCATTACCGATCGTGTGCGCCCCCGGGATCGAATCCTGGAGACGGCGCAGGACATGTTTCACAAGCATGGCATCAAGGGCGTCGGTGTCGACGCCATCACGGAAGCCGCCGGCACCAACAAGATGACGCTCTACCGTCATTTTGAGTCCAAGGACGAACTGATCGTCCAGTGCCTGCGCGCGTCGGCGGCTAAAGGCGCCGCGATGTGGGACCAATTCGAGGCTGAGCATCCCGGCGACAAGCTCGCCCAGTTGCATGCCTGGATTCGCATGGCCGCTGCTTGCCTGGCGGCTGACGGTCGCGGCTGCGACATGGCCAATGCCGCCGCCGAATTGACCGAGCCGGACCATCCCGCCAGGAGCGTGATCAAGGAGCTCAAGAGCGCTCAGCGCGATCGCCTCGTTGCGCTGTGCCGGGATGCGGGCATCGGTCAGGCCGAGCTTCTGGCCGATACGCTGTCGCTGCTGTTCGAAGGGGCGCGCGTCAGCGTGCAGACCATGGGCTGCCAAGGCCCCAGCACGCAGTTCGTGCGCATGGCTGAAGGCCTGATCAGCTCTTTCAGGGCGCGCTGAATTCCAGCTTTCGGAGTTGAGGAGTCCCCATCATCCGGCGGGGCTTTTGGCTATTCTCCGAACTTGCCCGTCAACTCTAATTTAGATTCATTTGAGAATGAAAAAAGCCCGCTGCCGGGAGGAGGTGGCAGCGGGCCGATTTCGAACGAGATGCGGGAGGAGGTGCACCGCGCTCAGCGTCGGCATCGCATCTGGGAGGAGTAGATGGCCGACACCCAGATGAGTACGAGTTGCCCAATGATTCGGCAACAATGAAAGTTGCATGGCTGCTGTGCAGATTTGCGGCATCTACCCCGACTTGTCGTACAAATCGGACAAACCGCCACGGCGCGACTTCACTGCACCGGCACGTTTTCCTTGAAGATCAGCCGTGGCTCGATGAACTTCTTCGTCAGGTATGGCGCGGCGGATGCGATCGAGCCAAGCAGGCGGATCACAGATTGCTCCGCGATCAGCCGCGCATTCTGGTCGATGACGACATCGGCGAGGTCGTCGACGAGATAGCCGCGCGTTTCCTTGGTCAGGTCGTGGCAGATGAAGACCGGCTTCTTCTTTGGCTTGGCCTCGAGCAGCGCTCTCGCCACACCTGAGCGCCCGGCGCCGACGCAATAGATGCCGAGCAGTTCCGGCTCGTTGTGCAGCGCCTGCATCGTTGCGGTGTAGCTGCCCTCCGGTTCGTCATTGATCTCGACCGCACTCGAGACCGTGAGATTGGGGAATTCCTCTGTCAGCACCGACCGAAAGCCCATCTCGCGCTCCTCGTGCCCGCGATAGGAACGCGAGCCGACGACCATCGCCAGATGACCCTGGCGGCCATTGAGGAAGCGCCCCATCAACAGCGCCGCCGTGCGTCCGGCAACCCGGTTGTCGATGCCGACATAGGCCGAACGCGGGGCGGCTGGAACGTCGGAGACCAGCGTGACAAGGCGGATGCCTGCCTCGACCACATCGCGCAATATGTTGCGCGTTCGCGGATGATCGACGGCAATGACGCCGACGCCATTGGCCTTCAGCGACAGATTTTCAACCGCCGCCTGCAGCGCTGCCGGCGAGATGCCGCCGAGATTGTGGATCCGGCACGAGGCGACCAGCGGCAGGCGCCCCGCATAGTCCTCGATGTGCCCGGCGAGGTCGATCATGAAACCGTTGGCGCCGATCGGCAGGAAGAATTCAAGATGCGCCGGCCGCGACGGCAGCGTCACCTGATCGACCACCGGCAAATAGCCGAGCTGCTTGGCCGCCTCCATCACCCGTTGGCGGTTGGCGGCGCTCGCGCCGGCCCGGTTGTTCAGAACCCGGTCGACGGTCGCGGTCGACAGGCCGCAGCTCCTGGCTATGTCGGCAACGGTGGCTTTCATGGCTGTAGTCATAGAGCATGATCCCGAAAAGTGGGAACCGGTTTTCTCGGACAAACGGGAACCGTTTTGTCAAAAGGTCACGCTCTACAACGAGTTAGAGCGGATGCGTTTCCGTGCCAGACGGCGCGAAGACGGTTCAGCCGTGCGATGGCCCGCCTTCGATGATGGCGTCGCGGATCTCCTTGTCCGACATCCCGGTGATGATGCGTTCGACCTCGGCCACGCTGGTCTTCTTCGGGTCGATGTCGTCGGCCACCACCTTGCCCCGGCGCATGACGACGATGCGGTCAACCACCTGGAAGACATGGTGGATGTTGTGGGCGATGAAGATGCAGGAATGCCCGGAATCGCGCGCGTTGCGCACGAAGCTCAGCACGCCTTGCGTCTCGGCGACGCCGAGATTGTTGGTCGGCTCGTCGAGGATGATCAGGTCGCTGTCGAAGTGCATGGCGCGCGCGATGGCGACGGCCTGCCGCTCGCCGCCGGACAGGGAGCCGATCGGCGTCGTCGGCGGGATGTTCTTAGAGATGCCGACCTGTTTCAGCAGGTCGCGCGCGACATTGTTCATCGCCTCCTGGTCCATGCGGTTCAAAAAGCGCGGCGGTTTGATCGGCTCGCGGCCGAGGAACAGGTTGCGTGCGATCGACAGCTGCGTCACCAGTGCCGAATCCTGGTAGATCGTCTCGATGCCGTGCGCGATGGCGTCGCTGGTGCTGCGCAGATTGACCTTCTTGCCGCGGATGAAAATGTCGCCGCTCGTCAGCGGCACCGCCCCCGACAACACCTTGATCAGTGTCGATTTGCCGGCGCCATTGTCGCCGAGCAGGCCGACGATCTCCCTTTCGTTAACATGAAAATTGGCGTCTTCGAGCGCCTGCACGTGCCCGTAGGACTTTTTGATGTTGGACATGCGGATGAGCGGTTCAGCCATGGTTCTAGGCCCCCGCCTGATGACGGCGTTCCAGCCATGAGTGCAGCGCCATCATGCCGAGGATGATGGCGCCGATGAAGATGTTGTAGGCCAGCCCGGGCACGCCGATCAGCACGATGCCGTTGCGCATGACGCGCAGGATGAGGATGCCGAGCACGGTGCCGATGATGGTGCCGCGCCCACCGGTCAGCGCCGTGCCGCCGATCACCACCATGGCGATGACTTCGAGCTCGTAGCCGGTGCCGCTGTTGGGGTTGGCGGCCGACGTGCGCAGCGACGAGATGACGCCGGCAAGCGAAGCCATCACCGACGACAGCACGAACAGGCCGATCTTGACGCCGCTGACGTTGACGCCGCGCGCCCTTGCGGCGCCTGGATTGCCGCCGGCTGCCTGGATCCAGTTGCCGGTCCGGCTTTGCGTCAGCACGTAGCCCAGCGCGATGGCCGCCGCGATGAACCAGAAGAGCGACATGTAGATGCGGAACGGGCCGATGAAGAAATCACCGACCAGCGCTTCGGCCAGCCAGCTGCCCTCGGCGCTCCACGTCCGCTGCGGAAAGCCGTCGGTGACGAACAGCGCGGTGCCGCGCACCACCAGCAGCATGCCGAGCGTCACCAGGAAGGATGGGATTTTCAGCTGCGTGACGAACCAGCCATTGACCAGGCCGATGAAGGCCGCGATCAGCAGCGCGGCGAGGAAGCCGACCTCCAGCGAGGTCAGGCCGCTGTTGAACAGCGTCCACATCAGCACCGGCGAAAAGCCGAACAGCGAGCCGACCGAAAGATCGAATTCACCCGACGTCATCAACAGCGTCATCGCCAGCGCGATCAGCCCGAGCTCGACGGTGAAGGCCAGCGTGTTGGAGATGTTCTGCGGCGACAGGAAATCGTGGTTGATGCTCCAGAACACCGCGATTTCGACGATGAGCAGAACGAAGGGCCCGAATTCCGGCCTCGCGATCAGGCGTTGGATGAGCGAACGGTTTTCCACTGATAACCTGCGACAGGAAGGGGAAGGCTGAGCCCCGCGCGCAACGCGAAGGGCTCGGCGAAAGACAGTCGCGACCGCGGCTGCGGCCGCGACTGTTGAAGGTCTGGGTTATTTGCCGGACAGGATGTCGTCGTAGACCTGCGCGGTGTCCTTTTCATAGAGCGCGCCGGTGATGACGTTGAAGCCCGGAGGAATGCCTGACGCCGCCATGTTGGCCAGCGACAGCGCGACGTAGCTGGTCGCCTGCGGGTCCTGCCACTGGCCGGCATTGACGTAGCCGGTCAGCACTTCCTGGGTGGTGTCGAGCGAGTTGCCCCAGCCGACGACCGGGATTTCGCCCGGCTTGATGCCGGCCTGGTCGAACACCCGCTTGATCGAGCCGGTGACCAGATCGCCGAGGCCGATGATTGCCTTGACCTTGGCCTTGTTGGCGGTGAGATAGTCGACCATGCGGTTGATGGCTTCGGCCTGGTCGAGGGTCGCTTCGGTGATCTCATAGGTGATCCCCAGCGGTTCGAAGACGCTCTTGATGCCTTCCTCTTCCTGGACGCCGTAGGTGGCGCCGGGGATTTCGACCGGCATCCAGACGAAGTCGCCCTTCTTCACCAGGCCCTTGTCGACCAGATATTGCGCCCAGTGCTTGCCGAAGGTGACGTTGTCGCCGCCGACATAGGCGTCGAAGCTTGCCTTGGGATCGGGCGTGTTGAAGTTGATGATCGGGATCTTGGCCGTGTTGGCTTCCTTGGCGATTTCGATCAGGCTGCCCGGATCGGGGCTGGTGGTGACGATGCCGTCGGCCTTTGCCGAGATCGCGGCGCGCACGGCCTCCTGCTGCGAGGCAACGTCGCCATTGTGGAACGAGGTGTTGACGGTGTTGCCGGTGTCCTTCGCCCATTGCTTGGCGCCGGCCAGGAAGTAGGTCCAGACCGGGTCGGCCGGGCCGCCATGCGAAATCCAGTAGAACGTCTTGGCCTGTGCCGCCGCCGGAACGGCCAGCGCCACAATCAGGCCAAGCACGAGTAATCGTAGCCTCGTCAGCATTTGCTTTCCTCCCATGTTGAAAAACGACCTCCACGTCCGGCGATGATCCGGGCGATGCCCTTGATCCTCTCCTCCTGCCAGCGCCGACCCGGATGCGCAGAGCATCTTCTTTTGCGGCCGATGGCAAGCCTCCATCCGCTCAATGGATGGTGGCGCGATGCAACGCGCCATCAGCGATCCCATCAGATCGCATCAGTTAGAGAGCAATTCCAGGAAAAGTGTGAAACGGTTTTCCGCCCGGAATTGCGTCAAACCAAGAGATAGAGATATTCCCCGGCAAGCAGGCGGGGCTTAAACTCAGGCGCGCGGAATTTCCTGAAAGCGCTCGGCCTGGCGGATGCGCAGCACCTTGGCCAGCCGGTCGAGCGCGAGCGCCAGCACCATCACCGCGCCGATCACGAACGGGCTCCATGCGGCGTCGACGCCGAACAGGGTAACGCCGCTCAAGATGACCTGGATGATCAGCATGCCGATCACCGCACCGAAGACGGTGCCGCGCCCGCCGGAAAGCGAGGTGCCGCCGATGATCGCCGCGGCAATCGCCATCAGCACGAAACCGCCGCCTTGGTCGACGTCGGTAACGGGAGAGCCAAGCCACAGCGCGCCCGCCAGCCCCGAGACGATGCCCATCAGCACCAGCGTCTGCAGCCGCACAGCACCTGTCGGGATGCCGGCATAGAGCGCCGCCTGCGGATTGCTGCCGACGGCCTGGATCCGGTAGCCGAAGCGGCTGCGGTGAAGCACGAGGTGCATCACCACCGCCATTGCGACGAAGACAAAGACAGCCGTCGGCACAAGGCCGAACAGCTTGCCGTGAACGATCTCAAAGAAGTCGCCGCCTGGGCTGGCCGGAGCTGTCGCTTGCATCTTGACGGCCACCGCCGCCAGGCCCCGGAACATTGCAAAGGTGCCCAGCGTAACGACGATGGCCGGCAGTCGCAGCGCCACCACCAGCAGGCCGTTGACGAGGCCGAGCCCGGCGCCGAGCAGCACGCCGGCAAGGGCGGCAAGCCACGGGTCGATGCCGGCGGCCAGAAGGAATGCGGTGAGAAGGGCCGCGAGATGGAATATCCAGCCGACGGAAAGGTCGATCTCGCGGAGTGCGAGCACGAACACCATGCCGACCGCCAGCATGCCGGGATAGGCAGCGGTTTCCAGCAACGACAGCACATTGGCCTGATCGAGGAAATCCGGCCGGGCAAAACCTGTAATCGCCACCAGGACAACGAGCCCGATGAGCGGCCTGAGTTCGACGGGCAGGCGAAGGCTGCGCTTCGGGTGGGCAGCCGAACCGGCAAGCCGTAGCATGGGATCCAATCGTGTCATGCAATGGCTCCCACGAGTTTCTTTTTCGACCGCTCCGCCTCCGGCATCTCGCCGGTGGTGGTCAGTTGCAGCATTGTCCTTCGCTTCATCTCGGCGCCGGACAGCTCGCCGGCGACCCGGCCGCGGTGGAAGACAAGGACGCGGTTGCTGAGGTTGGTCAGTTCGGACGGCTCGACCGAACGCAGCAAAACGATACAGCCATTGGCCGCCATCTGCCGGATCAGCGCATAGATCTTGCGCTTGGCAGCCGCCTCGATACCGCCAGCCGGATTGTCGAGGAGCAGCACTTGCGGCGCCGTCTCCAGCCATTTGGCGATTACGATCTTCTGCTGATCGCCGGCCAGCAGCGAATTCACCGGCGCGTCCGGCAGGCCCTTGATGCGCAGCGCATCGATCTGCCTTGCGGCGGCGGCGATCGCGGCCTTGGGCGAGTAGCGGCGCGACCCCCAGTTGCGGGCGCCGGTGGCGATGTTGCCTATGTTGAAGGCCAGCGACCGGTCGGGCATCAGGCCGTTGCACAGGCGGTTGGCCGGCACCAGGCCGATGCCGCGCCGCGCCGCTTCGGTCGGATTTCCAGGCAAGCCGTAGCCGTCGGGGAGCCGCACCCTGCCGCTTTGCGCCTCGCGCAGGCCAAACAGCATCTCGAACAGGTCTTCAACGCCCGACCCCTCAAGCCCGGCCAAGCCGAGGATCTCGCCGGAGCGGGCGGTGAAGCTGACGCCGGAAATCCGGCCGCCGCTCAGACCCTCCACCGTGATCCGCGGCCTTATCGTGCTGGCATTGGCCGGCAGTGCAGGCGGGAACAGGCTGTCGCGCTGCTGGCCGATCATGGCGTCGATCACATCGGCTTCGCTCAACGCCGAGCGCTCACTTGTCAGCACGTCACGGCCGTTGCGCATCACGGTGACCTGGTCTGCAATCGCAAACACGTCCTCCAGCCGGCGCGAGACATAGAGCACGCTCGTGCCCTTGGCCTTGAGGTCACTTAGTACGGTGAACAGGTGCTCGGTCTGGCGCCGGTCGAGCGCAGAATTCGGTTCATCGAGGATCAGCAGCCTCGGGCCTTCCAGAATTGCGCGGCCGAGTTCGACATATTGCCGTTCGCCCATGCCGAGTTGTCCCACAGGAGCGTGGACATCGACGTCGAGCTTGAGTTGCCGAAGCAAGGTGCGGCTGCGTGCCTCCATCTCGCGCCTGGAGACGAAGCCATTGCGCAACGGCTCGCGATTGACGAAAAGATTGGCCAGCACCGAGCGGTCGGCAAACAGGCCGAGCCCCTGGTGGACGACGCCGAAGCTGTGCTTGCGTGCAGCGATCGGGCTGTCGACGGTGACGATCTGGTCGCCGACGCGGATGGTGCCGCTGTCGGGCCGGAGCACGCCGGCAAGCACCTTCACCAGCGTCGACTTGCCGGCGCCGCTTTCACCGACGACAGCATGGATCGTCCCCTGTCCGACAGACAGGTTCATATCCCTGAGCGCGACAACGCCGCCATAACGCATGGCGAGATTGCGCACCGATATCATCGGCAAACCGAGCATGCGATTCGGCCCCCACAGACCGCGCCCCGATCCTGGAGCGAATTTCCGATACAGTCACCCGGATTCCGCTAACAAACGGCTTACAGGGACCGGATACGAACGTTTATCGGCTATCCGTTCGTCCCGGCTGCTCCGAAATCAGATCAGCTCGGCCTTGGCGAGGTCCCGCATGAGATGGCTGGCGCCGTAGGTCCAGTGCGGGCAATCGGGCGACAGAAGCACGCGGTTGACCAGCGCGCCGAATTTCTCCGACGAGATGGTGACGATGTCGCCGATCTTGTGGGTGAATCCCTTGCCCTTCTCGCCGCGATCCTTCGACGGCACGAACATGGTGCCGAGATAAAGCGCCAAGCCGTCGGGATACTGGTGGTGCGGCCCCATGGCGGCCGCGACCAGCTCTTCGGGCGAACGGCTGATCTCGGCCATCGAGCTCGCGCCCTCCAGCGAAAACCCGTCCTCGCCCTCGACCTTCAGCCGCACCGTGGCGCGCTTGACATCGTCGATGGAAAAGCTTGCGTCGAACAACCGGATGAAGGGCCCAAGCGAGGCCGAGGCATTGTTGTCCTTGGCCTTGCCGAGCAGCAGCGCCGAGCGTCCCTCGACGTCGCGAAGATTGACGTCGTTGCCGATGGTGGCGCCGACGATCCTGCCGGTGCTGGCGGCGATCATGGCGATCTCCGGCTCGGGGTTGTTCCAGGTGGAGACAGGATGCAGCCCGACATCGGCGCCGAAGCCGACGGACGCCATCGGCTGGCATTTGGTGAAGATCTCGGCATCGGGGCCGATGCCGACTTCCAGATATTGCGACCAGGCGCCGCGCTGGATGAGCTTGGCCTTGATCTCCACCGCTTCGGGTGAGCCGGGCTTCAGCTTCGACAGATCGTGGCCGATCAGCCGGGCAATGTCGGCGCGGATGGCGTCGGCCTTTTCCGCCGAGCCGCGCGCCTGCTCCTCGATGACGCGTTCGAGCAGGCTGACGACGAAGGTGACGCCCGAAGCCTTCACCGCCTGCAGGTCGATGGGCGAGACCAGATAGGGCTTTGCCGGGTCGCGGGTAGCCTGAAAACTGTTGGCGGCGATCGCATCGAGCGAGCCGATCGGTTTGCCCTTGGCAGAGCGCACGTGTCCGGCCGGATCGGCCATCTCGCAAATGTCGCGCACGGTGGGTGCGGTGGTCGAGGTGATGTCGAAAACGATGCCGTCGCGCACGGTGACCACCAGAGGATGCGAGGCTTCGCCTGCCCTGGCACGGCCGATGAAGAGCCCGTCGGCGGGAAGCTGCGTTGGGTTCGTCATGGCTTACGGTCCTTTGATGATCGAGATGGCAGCTGGGCCGCTGCACTTTCACCGGATTCACGCCAAAGGTCTATCCCGTGGCGCAGGCAATTGTCGGTTCTGACATGAGGCCCGCTCTTTCAAAAAAATGAAACTGGCACTAGAATTTTCATTTTCCGCATACTCCAGGTGAAGCCTTGCCCGCACCGTTTTCCGTTCCGATCTGGCAGAAGCCGCAGACCGCATCCGCCTTCCAGTTGCTCGTCACTGCGCCGGTCGACGTTGCCATCGTCGGCGGCGGCTTCATGGGCCTGTCGACCGCCTTGCACGCAGCCCGGCTCGGTCTCGGTGTACAGGTGCTGGAGGCTGGCGAGATCGGCCAGGGCGCCTCGGGCCTCAATGGCGGCCAGGTCATTCCCGGCCTGAAATATGATCCCGAATGGCTGCTCGAGCATTTCGGCCCCGAGCGTGGCCAAGCGCTGGTCGATTTCGCCGCCTCGGCGGCGGATACGGTGTTCGATCTCATCCGCGACGAAAAGCTGGCGGTGCCGCTCACCCGCAAGGGCTGGATCCAGGCCGCGCATACCGAAACCGCATTGAAAGCGGCGGCGAACAGGGATGGTCAATGGCGGGCGCGTGGCGCCGATGTCCGGCTTCTGAATGAAAGCGAGATCGCCGATATGACCGGCGCGCAAGGCTATCTCGGCGGCTGGCTCGACCGCCGCGCCGGCATCATCGATCCGCTCGCCTATACAGTGGAACTGGCGCGCATCGCCGCCGCCGCCGGCGCCAGCATTGCCGAGCGGCAGAAGGTGGTGAAACTCCGCAAGGAGGCCGGCCTTTGGCGTGTCTCAACCGAAAGCGGCGCCGAGGTGCGGGCGAAAGCGGTTGTCCTGGCGACGAACGCCTATACCGATGGACTGCTTCCGGGCCTCGCGGAAACGATCGTGCCGCTGCATTCCTTCCAGGTCGCGACCGCGCCGCTGTCATCCAACCTTGCGGCGACGATCCTGCCGGAAGGGCAGGCGGTGTCCGACTCCAGGCGCATTCTCGTCTACTACCGCAAAACAGCCGACGGCCATCTGGTGCTTGGCGGCCGCGGCCGCATGGCGCGGCCGAGGAGCGAGGCCGACTGGGCGCATCTGCAGCACGCGCTGGTGCGGCTCTATCCGGCGCTCTCCGATGTCGTCATCGAGAAGCGCTGGTTCGGCCGCGTGGCGATGACACCGGATCACCTGCCGCACATCCATGAGCCGGAAAAGGGCCTGCTCGCCGTGGTTGGTTGCCAGGGCAGGGGCGTCGGCCTGATGACCGCGCTGGGAAAACGCATGGCGGGCTACCTCGCGGGCGGCGATGTCAATCAATTGCCGTTCCCGCTGTCGCCGGTCCGGCCGATCCCGTTCCACGCCTTCCGCCAGGTCGGCGTCGCCGCGACCATCGCCTGGTACCGGATGCTCGACGCCTTCGAGCGCTGATTGGGTGCCGGTCGCCTAGGCCTCGTGGATTCAGCTTGACAGTTTCACAAATATGAAAAAAGCTAAGCCGATTTCATATTTCCGTTGAGCAGTCCGATGTCGAGCATCGTTGCAACAGAAGCGCCGGCAGGGTCGTCCCGAGGCTTCCGCTTCGCCATGTTGCTGCCGGGCGGGCTGGTCACCTTGTTCCTGATCCTGTTTGCCCTTGGCCTTGTGCTCTTCCTCTCACTTCGCGGCAATGACGGTTCGCTGCTCGGCGCCGGCTTCACGGCAGGCAACTTCATCACCGTGGTCTCCGATCCGCTCTACTGGACGGTGACGCTGCGCTCGCTGGTGATCGCCGGCCTGGTGACGCTGGCGACCGTCGTCACCGCCTATCCCGTCGCCTACTATCTCGCTTTCTATGCCGGCCGCCGCCGCAGCCTGCTTTTGTTTCTGGTGACCCTGCCGTTCTGGACCAGCTATCTCCTGCGCGTCTTCGCCTGGAAGATCGTGCTCGCCTACAACGGCGTCTTGAACTCGGCGCTGATCGAAAGCGGCATCTGGTCGGAGCCGACGCTGGCCTTCCTCAACACGCCGGCGGCGGTGGTCGTCACGCTGGCGCATGCCTATGCGCCCTTCGCCATCCTGCCGATCTATGTGGCGCTGGACACCATCCCGAAATCACTGCTCGAAGCCGCCTCCGATCTCGGCGCCAGACCGTTCACGGCGTTTCGCCGCGTCGTCTTGCCCAATTCGATGCCGGGCGTTCTGGCGGCCGCCCTCGTCGTCTTTGTGCCGACGGTCGGCGACTATGTCACCCCGGCCATGGTCGGCGGTCCCGCCAGCACCATGATCGGCACATTGATCCAGTCGCAGTTCGGCAAGGCCAATGACTGGCCGTTCGGGGCGGCACTTTCAGTCTGCGTGATGCTGGTCATCCTCTGCGTGGTGCTGGTCGCACGCGGCGCCGACCGCAAATTCGGCAGCCGCACATGAGCGCGGCGCGGAGAGATGATGGCCGCGGCTGGCTCGGCGTCTATGTGCTTGCCTATCTCGTCTTCCTCTATCTGCCGGTGCTGTTGATCCCGCTGTTTTCCTTCAACAACTCCATCCAGGCCGCGTTTCCGCTGCAGGGCTTCACGCTCGAATGGTATGCCACGCTCTATGGCAATCCGGCGCTGTCCGGCGCGCTTTTGAACAGTCTCGTCATTGGCGTCGTGGCCGCCGCCGGCGCCACGCTCTGCGGCATCACCGTCTCCTATATGGACCTCTACGGTCGTTCGCCGCTCGCCGCCACCATCAGCGCCATCTCCAGGCTGCCGATCCTGATCCCCGGCGTCATCGTCGGCATATCGTTGCTGATCCTCGTCAATCTCATCGGCCTCGGCCCGTCGCGCATCGCCATCGTTCTCGGCCACATACTGGTGGCGCTGCCGACCACCGTGGTGATCATGCGCAGCCGGTTTGCCGCAATTCCGAAAACCATTCGCGAGGCCGCACTCGATCTCGGCGCTTCCGACTGGACGACCTTCCGGCGGGTGATGTTGCCGCTCTCGCTGCCGGCCATCGTCTCGGCCTTCATGCTGGCCTTTCTGATCTCCTTCGACGAGTTCATCGTCGTCTTCTTCCTCGCCGGCACCGAGCCGACGCTGCCGCTCTACATCTGGAGCCAACTGCGTTTTCCTCGCTCGCTGCCGACCGTGATGGCGCTGGGGACAGCTATCCTTGCTGTGTCCGTCATCATCGCCGGCATCGCCGAAATCCTGCGCCATCGCGGGCTGAGCACAGCCCGTCGGACGGCGCCCACCAGTCCAGCCTGACCCATAACAAAAGAGGAGAACCGAAATGGCATTCGACCCGAAATCAATTACTGGGCTGAAATCGATCACTGGCCCGAAATCGATCACTGCAAAGACAGCCCGCACCGGGCTTGCCGCGCTTGCAATCGTCCTGTCGTCGACTGTCGCCTTCGCCGCCGACAAGCTGCAATATTTCACCTGGTCCGGCTATGAACTGCCAGACTTCAACAAGAGCTTCCTGACGGCCCATCCCGATGGCGTCGAGGCCTCGATCTTCGGCGACGACGACGATGCCTTCACCAAGGTCAAGGCCGGCTTCCGCCCCGATATCGCCCATCCCTGCTACGACAAGGTGGCGCGCTGGAACAAGGAAGGCCTGCTGCAGCCGATCGATACCAAGCGCATCAAGAACTGGGATTCGATCTTCCCGGTGTTCAAGAACCTGCCCGACATCCAGGCCGGCGACGGCAAGGTCTGGATGGTGCCGTGGGATTGGGGCAACACCTCGATCCTCTACCGCACCGATCTGGTGAAGAACCCGGAAGCGAGCTGGAACCTTCTGTGGGACAAGCAATATGCCGGCCGCATGGCGACCATCGATGCCGTGCATGACACGCCGATCGTTGCAGCACTTCTGGCCGGCGTAAACCCCTTCGATATGACGCCGGAGCAGATGGACAAGGTGGCGGAAAAATTGCGCGAGCAGCGTCCGCTGCTCTCCAACTACACCACCGACATGACCTCGGTCGAACAGGCGCTGGCCAGCGGCCAGCTGGTCGCCGCCATGACCTGGAACGCGTCGGCAACCTCGCTGAAGAAGCAGGGCGTGCCGGTCGAGTTCATGAAGCCGAAGGAGGGCATGCTGACCTGGGCCTGCGGCTTCGTCATGCTCAAGGACGCCAAAAACGTCGACCTCGCCTATGACTTCATCAACAGCCGGCTCGACGCCGACTCGGGTAAGTACCTGATCCAGGCCTACGGCTATGGCAGCTCGCTGAGCACCGCCTTCGCCGGCGTGGCGAAGGACGAACTGGACAAGCTGCAATTGCCGGCGGACCCGGAGGTGATGCTGAAGACCACCATCTTCACCGGCCCGATGAAGCAGAACGACGATGTGGCGAAGATGTTCGAGAAAGTGAAGGCGGGCGGCTGAGGGATCCATCGCCGACGGTTGCGCTGCCCCTCACCTGCCTGCCGGCATCCTCTCCCCGTATAGTGACGGGGAGAGGGGCGCTGTCACCAGCGATTTCGCAAATCGCAAACGTTGCAGAAATGGCGCCGAGTTTGCGACCAGCCGCTTTCTCCCCGTCACTATACGGGGAGAAATGTCCGGCAGGACAATGAGGGGCAGCGCCGACGGCAGGTAATTGTGACTAATCTCCTGAAGCCCGCGGGTCTTGCCGCCGCGCCAAAGACTGCAACAAGGACCAACTGATGGACATGCTTGAAGCGAAACCAAAGGCCGACGCCGACATTCGCGTCGGCCGGCGCGTGCGGGCGCTGCGGCTGGAGCGCAATTTGTCGTTGGCCGAGCTGGCAGCAAAAGCCGGCGTCTCCATCGGTGCGCTGAGCCAGATCGAGCGCGGCCTGTCTTCGCTGCGCGTCAAGGTGATCTGGCCGCTTGCGGCCGCGCTCGACATCGAGCCTTCGGCGCTGATCACCGACGGCAACGAAGCCGCCAACGATCTCTATTGCGTGCGCGCCGACAAAAGGCGGCAGCTCCCGGTCAAGTCGGAAGGCATCGCCAAGGCGCTGCTGTCGCCGCCGGGCGCGGCGCTGACCGGCCTCTTGGTGACGGTGGAAGCCGATGGCGGCACGGCGGAAGCCTATGCGCATATCGGTCACGAGTTCGGCTATGTCCTGTCGGGCGAGGTCGAACTGGTGGTGGACTCGACAAAATACGTGCTGAAGAGCGGCGACTCCTTTGCCTTCAAGAGCACGCTTCTGCACGCCTTCCGCAATCCCGGCACCGAGCCTTGCCAGATCCTCTGGGTCAACACCACCAAGCCGTCCGAGGTTCGCGATGGCGCCTGATGCGCTGGTACGCCTGGACACGGTCTCGAAGGTTTTCCCCGGCGGCATTGTCGGGCTCGACGCCGTCGATCTCGACATTATCAGCGGCGAGTTCATCACCCTGCTCGGGCCCTCGGGCTGCGGCAAGACCACCAGCCTGCGCGTCATTGCCGGTTTCGAGAGCCCGTCGAGCGGCAAGGTGCTGCTCGATGGTCGCGACATCACCGCGCTCAGGCCGTTCGACCGTCCCGTCAACACCGTGTTCCAGGATTATGCGCTGTTCCCGCATATGAACGTCGCCGAGAATGTCGGCTTCGGCCTGTCGCTGCGCAAACTGTCCGGCGCCGAGCAGGCAAAGCGCGTCCGCGAAGCCCTCGACATGGTCGGCCTCGCCGACAAGCTCGGCGCCCGCGTTTCCGAACTGTCGGGTGGCCAGCGCCAGCGCGTCGCGCTCGCCCGAGCCATAGTCTGCGAGCCGCGCGTTCTGTTGCTCGATGAACCGCTGTCGGCGCTCGATGCGCATCTGCGCGAACAGATGCAGGTCGAACTGAAGCGGCTGCAGTCGCGGCTCGGCACCACCTTCGTCATGGTCACCCACGACCAGACCGAAGCGCTGTCGATCTCCGACCGCATCGTCGTCATGAACAAGGGCCGCATCGAGCAGATCGCTCCGCCGGCCACGCTTTACGACCGGCCGGCGACGAAATTCGTCGCAAGCTTCATCGGCACCATGAACCTCTTGCAATCGCGCTTCATCGGCCGCGACGGCGACCGCCTGCGCTTCGCCGCTGGCGGGCTTTCGCTGGAAGCAACATCTGAAACCGGCGACACACCCGGCGAAGGCACTGAGCGCACCATCGGCGTTCGCCCCGAGGACTTGCTGGCCACCACCGATGCCGCCGCCGGCACCGCGCCGGCGCGCGTCAACTCCATCGTCTTCCACGGCCGCACGCTGCGGCTGCATGCTGAGCTGGGGCAGGGATTGCCGGTGGTGATCGATGCGCCGCGCCAGGCCGAGGGCTTTCAATTCAGCGTCGGCGACGTGGCGCATATCAGCCTGCGCCGTGGTGCCAACTGCCCTATGCTGCCAAGCTGATCCAACCCAATCCCTTCATCGACGGTTGGATTTAACCTGCTGTGAAGATCGCCAAGGTGGAATTAAGTGTGAATTGACTCGCAAAGGAACATATTCCTACTTTGCGGGATGCCCGAACTAAGCACCCGACCGCGCCGAAATGTGCAAACCCTCTGCTTGGCGCATGAAGTCGGGCAGCTAATTCGTGTTCGATGTCGGAACTGCAACATCACTCGACATTATCTGCCTGGCGATCTCGCAAAGCTGGTTGGTGATATCCCCTTTTGGGATGTGGAGCGGCACATGCGGTGCGAGCGCTGCAAAGGTCGTGAGCTCGATGCAGGCATCATTCTGCCAAGCGCTGCTGAACGCCTTAAAATTCGCGTCAGACGTCTTGTCGAAATCCGCATGGTTCGCCGGGTAATCTGGCGAGACGACGATTGAGGAGAGCCGATTCGGGCTAAAACAGAGACCCTTGGGCCGGGGCCTGTGGTGGGAACTTGATCTGTGTGGCTGGCTTCTCAACGATCACCAACGCGTCGTTGGGCGCCGTCCGCTGCAAACGCCGTGCTTCCGACCATGGCGCAGTCAGCCAAGCCTCGGTTTCCTCCGGCGTGGTGAGGATCACGGGCATAGCCTTCTCATGTATCGGCGCAATGAGAGCATTAGGCTTGGTGGTCATGAAAGCGTATAGCTCGAAGTCGCCGGGACCGTCCTTGACCTTTCGCACGCCCTGCCAAGACGTCCAGAAACCAGCGAAGAAGAACAGCGGCCGGCTCTCGCCACGGGCAAACCAGTAATTTCGCTGGATTCCTGTTTCCGGGTCTTTATCGTTCGCCGCAGGGCTGGGCTCGGCAAAGCTGGTCACCGGCACGACACATCTGTGCTCGACGCCCACATATTGCTGCCAGTGCGAATATTGCGGATTGCGAACGTTGGTGGTGCCGTAGTCGGCCTTACCTTTCATGCGCTCGGGCGGCGTTGGCAACCCCCAAAGCAGTTTCGCCAGTTCACGCTCCCCATCCGTCCTGTTGCGAACGACAAGCCCAGGTTGATTGGGATAGACATCAAGCGAAGGTTCGAGGTTGCCGCTGATATCGCGCAATGTGCGGGTCCATTGGCGGACCGCCTCTTGCGTCGTCGTGATGTTGTAGAGGTTGCACATGCACCCAGCATTGCGGAATTGGCTTTTGTCTGCAACCGAAGTCGCTGTCCGACGCCGCCGCAATCGTCGTCACATAGCCGCGCTATATCATCGTCCTGACACACCTTGTCAGCTGTCGTGCGGGTAAAGGTGGCGGGCCGGCAAGCGCTTCCCTACTTCAAACCAGTCTGAACAGGAGGAACACACATGACCATCGCGGATGTTGCCAAGGATTTCACCGAAATGCTCCAGCAGGGGGATCACCTGGGTGCTGGTGAAAAGTACAATGCCGATGATATCGTCAGCCTCGAAGCGATGGAGGGGCCGATGGCCATTGCCCGTGGCAAGGAAGCTCTCAGGCAAAAGGGCGAATGGTGGCAAGCGAACCACGAAGTCCACGGCGGCTCTGTCGAAGGCCCCTATGTCAACGGCGACCAGTTCGCGGTGCGCTTCAAGTTCGACATAACGCCCAAGGCCACCGGCGAACGGGTCACCATGGACGAGGTTGGCCTGTACACGGTCAAGAACGGCAAGATCACCGAAGAGCGCTTCTACTACTGAGCCCGGGTGCCGTAGGGTTCCGGCGCACTTCGCTGCACGACCCAAAAACCAGGCGGCCGGGACAAAGTCCTGGCCGCAGTGGGAAAAGCTCAAATGGTCTTCACATACTGCGCCAACTGATCGGCCACCGTGCCCCAGCCGTCGAAGAACCCCATCTCTTCATGATTGTTGCGGGTAGCCTGGTCGCGATGGATGGCCGTTGCCGTGTAGCGCGTGCCCTTGTCATCCGACTGAAGCGAAATGACTGCGGTGATGAAGGGCTCGCCCGAGGGCCGATAGCCCGGCAGCAGCGCATCGGTCCACACCAGCCGCTCGTTCGGCACGATCTCGAGATAGCAGCAATGGCGGTCGTTGACCTCCTTGCCGTCGGGCGATTGCATGCGCGTCCGGAACAGTCCGCCCGGACGAAGGTCGATCTCGCAATCGGTGATCAGCCAGGGCTTGGGCGTGAACCATTGCTTGACATGCTCCGGCACCGTCATCGCGCTCCACAAGAGTTCGCGCGGCGCGTCGAGCTTGCGCTCCAGCACAAGGTCCAGTCTGGGGTCGGGCTTGAAGGGATAGCTCACTTTTCTTGCTCCTTGAGGCTCATCACATAGGCGTCAAATTGATCGAGTCGGCGCTCCCACAGCGTGCGCTGTTCGGCCAGCCAGTTTTCGGCGAGCTGCAGCGGTTCGGGCGCCAGCTGATAGGTCCTGGTGCGGCCGATTTTTTCCGATCGCACCAGTCCGCAGCCTTCCAGCACTTTCAGATGCTCGATGAAGGAAGGCAGCGCCATCTCGAAAGGCTGCGCCAACTCGCTGACCGAGGCGGGACTGCGGTTCAACCGCTCGACCACGCGCCGCCGCGTCGGGTCAGCCAGCGCGCGGAAGATGCCGTCGATCTGCGGGAGACTTGTAGTTGGGGCGAGGAGGCTTGGCATGGGCGATCCTGAGGTCCGTCGACGGGTATAGAAAGATACTTAGGAAAATTCCTTAGTATTGGCAAGCCCTAAAAATGGGCTGATGTGACCGGGGTGCTGGCAAAGCGGGAAGGACGGTTTTAGGCTGTCCGGCGGATTCGACCACCAGCCCAAGGGAAGTGCGTTTTGACGATCACCATGTACGGCATCACCACCTGCGACACGATCAGGAAGGCGCGCACCTGGCTGGAGGGCCACGATGTGCCTTACCGTTTTCACGACTACCGGGCCGAGGGGATAGAGGTGGGCAGACTGGATGGATGGATCGGCAAGGTTGGCTGGGAAAAGCTGCTCAACAAGGGCAGCACGACCTTCCGCGAACTGCCCGACAAGCACAAGCAAGGGCTCGACGAGAAGAAGGCCAGGAAGCTGATGCTGGCCAACCCGACGATGATCAAGCGCCCGGTGCTCGAGGTCGGGGATGAGATTTTGGTGGGGTTCAAGCCGGAGGCTTATGAAGGGGTGGTCAAGTAGCGTAGCCCTGCCTCGTCAGCCTATGGTGTAGCAAGGAGCGAAGCGACGCAGCGCAGACACGAGGATGACGAACGCGTGGAGGGCGATCGCTAATTGTGAAGGCTTTCGCTTGCGGCGTATGCAGCGGTTCGCTGTCTCTCAACCCGTCCAGCGCAAATACCCCGCCAACGCCACCGCATTGTTATGCGCCTCGTCATGTGCGCCATAAAGCAGCGTCACCTTGGCCTTTCCGAGCAAGCCACGCAGTTTCGCCACCGCTTCTCTATTCCCATCCAGCTCGACCGAATACCGCACCTGAAACTCCGCCCATCGCGCCGGCTCATGTCCGAACCACCTCCGCAATTCATTGCTCGGCGCGATCTCCTTCAGCCACAGCGTCAGCGCGGCATCCTCCTTGCTGATGCCGCGCGGCCAGATGCGATCGACCAGCACCCGCTGCCCGTCATCGGGCGCGGGTGCTTCGTAAATTCGCTTGACCGTCAGGTCGAAACCCATCCGCCCTCCGCGAGCTTACGCCCACTCACCCTTGCGCATCACCGGCACCTTGCGGCCATCCTTGTGCACGCCGTCTATGTCGATCTTGTCGGAGCCGATCATCCAGTCGATGTGGATAAAACTCTTGTTGCCGCCGCGCTGGGCGATTTCGTCCTGGGTGAGCGAGGCGCCGTCGACGAAGCATTTTGAATAGCACTGCCCGAGCGCGATGTGGCAGGCGGCGTTCTCGTCGAACAGCGTGTTGAAGAACAGCAGGCCGCTGGCCGAGATCGGCGAGGAATGCGGCACCAGCGCCACCTCGCCGAGCCGGCGCGAACCCTCGTCGGTGTCGAGCACTTTCTTCAGCACGTCCTCGCCCTTCGAAGCCTTGGCCTCGACGATCCTGCCCTCTTCGAAACGCACCGAGATATCGTCGATCAGCGTGCCCTGGTAGGACAGCGGCTTGGTCGAGGATACACGGCCGGAGACGCGCCGTGCATGCGGCGTGGTGAAGACCTCCTCGGTCGGGATGTTCGGGTTGCAGGTGACGCCGTTCTTGGCAGTCGAGGCGCCGCCCATCCATTCATGGCCGTCGGCCAGCCCGACGGTGAGGTCGGTGCCCGGGCCGCTGAAATGCAGATCATGGAAATTGTGCTCGTTCAGCCACTTTGTGCGGCCGCGCAGCGCTGCATTGTGCGCCGTCCAGTTTGCGATCGGGTCTTCCACATCGACCCGTGATGCCGAAAAGATCGCATCGGCAAGCTTGACCACGGCGACATCGTCGGCATCGCCGGGGAAGACCTGTTTTGCCCAGGCGAGATCCGGGTAGGCGACGATGTTCCAGTTGATGTCGAAGCCGGTGATCTTTTCCAGCGCCGGCTGGTACGCCATCGAGTTCGCCTTGTTGGCGCGCGCCACTTTCGCCGGGTCCTGCGCCGACAACAGCGACGGGTCCTCGCCGCGCACGGCAAGCCGCGCCGCATTGTTGGAAAAGGCCTTCGCCATGCCTTCATACATCCAGCCGGCGGCGCGGTCGAAGCCGGCATCCGCCCCGTAGCGGAAGCGCGCCAGCGTGATCTCGTCATCGTTGAAGATCGGCGTTACCAGCCCGGCGCCCGCCTTGTAAGCGTGCTCGACGATGCGCCTGGTCAGCGGCAGGGCTGCGATCGACGAGGTCAGCACCAGATCCTGCCCCGGCTGCAATTGCAGCCCGACCTTGATGGCGACTTCCGCCAGCCTGTCAAGCTTCACCGGGTCGATCGTTGCGGAAACGCCGCGCGAATGTGTGGTCATGATCCTGCCTGTCTTGGTCTTGGGGGTGAAGCTTCCAACATAGATCGGCGCGGCTGTGCTTTCCAGCACCGTCGCGACGGACAGCCCTAGGCAGCGCTTTCCAGCGCGCTGAACTGCGCCACGGTCGCCGCGATCTCTTCGCTGATCCAGATCTTGAAATCGCGCACCTTGCGGCTTTCGGTCTTGGTGGCCGAGGTCACCAGCCAGTAGCCGAGGCCGCTCTGCGCCCGCACGCCGAAAGGCGCGACGAGGCGGCCGTCGGCCAGCGCATCGGCGGCCAGCAATTGCCAGCCGAGCATGACGCCGTGGCCGGCGATTGCCGATTCCAGGCACAACATCGGGTCGGTGAAGCGCGCGCCCTTGCGAAAAGTGACCGGCTCGGCCCCGGCAGCCTTGAACCAGCTCTCCCAGTTGATCATCGCCCGCTCGTCGGTGATGGCGCAGGTCTGCGCCAGGTCTTCGATCGACTTCAGTTTCTTGGCGATCACCGGCGCGCAGACCGGAAAGACTTCCTGCGCCAACAAAAGTTCCGCCCGGCCGCCCGGCCATTTGCCGTCGCCAAGCCGGATGGCGATGTCGATGTCGGAGCGCTCGAGATCGGCGAGGCGCACCGAGGCGTCGATGCGCAGCAGCACGTTGGGATGGCGGTCGAAATGCCGCGACAATCGCGGCAGCAGCCATTTCGAGGCGAAGGCCGGCGCCACCGAAACCACCAGCGTGCATTGGCTTGCCTCGTCGGCCAGCGCCACCGCCTGCGCCAGCTCGCGAAAACCGGCGCCCAGCCGGGCGGAAAAAACCGTGCCGAACTCGGTCAGCACCAGCCCGCTCGCCGTTCGTTCGAACAGCGCCTGTCCAAGCTGCTTTTCGGTGCGGTTGATCTGCTGGCTGACGGCGCTGACGGATACGTTGAGCTCGCCGGCAGCGGCCGCCAGCGAGCCGAGGCGGGCGACGGTTTCGACGGCGCGCAGGCCGTTGAGATGGACGCGGTTCAGCATAGCCATTCCAGTTTTTCTAAACCGGGGCGGCCGAAATCTCAATTGAAAGACGGCGAGACAGGGCAGATTCTAGCGGGACAGTCAGACCGAGGAGGCGAGGATAGTGACGATCGTATCATTGCTCAAAGTCTTTGCCGCCGGCTACACGCGGCGGCGCCATGACGGGGATGTCCTCAATTGGGTGACCGATCCGCTGTCGCATCCCGTGCTCGACACCATGTCGGAGCGCGAACTCGGCGACATGCCGTTTCGCCTGACGGCGCGCCGCACTGCATACGAGACGGCGCAAGCAGGCTGCCGCTGAAATCGCGGACGCGGTAACTGGGAAGGCGATACTGTCGGCGCCAGCGCTGCCGCTCATTGGCCTGCCGGGCATTTCTCCCCGTAAGGGAGAAAGGTTGCCGGCGCCGAAGGTTTCGCCAATCACCAGCCCTGCAGGCAAGGGCGCCGAGGCACACGGTTAACTGTCCAGCCGATAGATGGGTAACACTTTGAACCGGATACATAGGTGACACTTCTCTCCCCCTATGCGTCCGCCGCAGCGCCAAGCGGATTGGTTGGCGCGGC
>NZ_JAMYUL010000026.1:0-63189 GCF_040322955.1 Mesorhizobium sp. M0077 | reverse complement strand
TGATGGCGCCTTCCGCAACGCTGCCGCCGGTCGCGCCGTCGGTATCGGTCGGCGTGCTCGGATCAACGTCGGTGACGGCGATGGTGAAGGTCTGCGCGGTGGTCGGGCCGGCTCCGTCGGAGGCCTGGACGGTGATGGTGTGGCTGGTCGCGTCCTCGAAATTGAGCAGCGCGGCGTTGGCGACCGTCACCACGCCGGTGGTGGCGTCGATGGCGAAGCGTCCGCCGGCATTGTCGCTCAGCGAGTACGTCACGGCCGGGCCGTTCGGATCGGTCGAATTTGCGGTGATGCCGACGGCGGTGCCGTTGATGGCGCCTTCCGCAACGCTGCCGCCGGTCGCGCCGTCGGTATCGGTCGGCGTGCTCGGATCAACGTCGGTGACGGCGATGGTGAAGGTCTGCGCGGTGGTGGTCAGCGTCCCATCACTGGCAACCGCCTTGACCGTGTAACTGCCGCCACTGCTCTCGTAGTCGATCGTGCTGGCGCCCGCAGCGCTCACGCTCACCACGCCGGTGGTCGAGTTGATTTGGAACCGCCCACCTGCATCGTCGCTCAGCGAGTACGTCACGGTGCCGCCATGGACGTCGCTTGACGAGGCCGTCACCCCGACCAGCGTGCCTGCGGTCGCTCCCTCGGCAACGGAGTTGGCAGCGGCGTTGCCGTCCGTCGGGACGGACGGAGCTACATCACCCACCGCAATGGTGAAGGTCTGCGAGGCGCTGGTCAGCGTCCCATCACTGGCAACCGCCTTGATCGTGTAACTGCCGCCACTGCTCTCGTAGTCGATCGTGCCGGCGCCCGCAGCGCTCACGCTCACCACGCCGGTGGTCGAGTTGATTTGGAATCGCCCGCCGGCATCGTCGCTCAGTGAGTACGTCACCGTGCCGCCATGGACGTCGCTTGACGAGGCCGTCACCCCGACCAGCGTGCCTGCGGTCGCTCCCTCGGCTACCGTATTGGCCGCGGCATTGGTATCGGTCGGCGTCGAGGGAGCCACGTCGGTCACCGCAATGGTGAAGCTCTGGGTAGTTATCCCCCCGTGGCCATCGCTCGCCTGTACTGTAATCGTATGGCTGGTCGCCGTCTCGTAGTTGAGCAGCGAGGCGTTGGCGACCGTCACCACGCCAGTGATGGCGTTGATCCCAAACCGGCCGCCGGCATTGTCGCTCAGGCTGTAGGTGATCGTGTCACCGTCAGCATCGGTTGCAATCGCCGTGATCCCGACCGGGCTGCCATTGACGGCGCCTTCCGAAACACTGCCGCCGACGGCACCGTCGCTGTCAGTCGGCGTCGAGGGCGCGTGATTTGTTGTTCCTTGCTCGTTGAGAACTACAATCTGCTCAATACCGGTGATTTTAAGATCGAGCGTCTTGAAGGTATAGACAGAGCTATCAGCCTGGCCAGTTTGCGCGCTGATGTGTGCGGGAAGCCATACGTTTTTGACGTAAGCGATCTCTGCCGCAATGGCCGCGTCGCTGAACTGAGCTGCGCTCAGCCAGATCTGCATAGTGTCGACGTCGGGTGTGGATCCAGTCTTACCGAGCTGCACCGCGCCGTTTCCGCCATCGTAGGAATCATAACCCGAAAAAGTGGTCCCGCCCAGCAACGTTTGAGTTGGCACGATCCCGTTGATGGTCTGGTCTGTTCCGGAATACAGCATCCCGCCTGTCACCGTCTGGGTGGAACTCGCGAATGTGCTTCCAAGGCGGTACTGGTTTTCATAGGCCTTATAGATCAGAGTGTCCGTCCCTGACCCGCCGAGAACAGTATCGAACCCGCTACCGCCATTGAGGACGTCATCACCCGATCCGCCGTTCAGGCGATCGTCTCCAGCGCCCCCGGACAGTATGTCCACACCACTACCGCCGACCAGATTGTCGTTGCCGCTTGTACCAGTTGTCGTTGCCATACCCCGTCCCCTATCTCGCTAGTTGTTCTTGTCGATCAAGACGTGTCGACATCGACCTGCCGCTTGCAGTGGCGTCGCTCAAAAATTGTGAACCTATGAGGGCAAGTTCGCCTTCGCCAACAAACGGCTTGATCCTGGGCGAGAGCGCCGGACCAAATGAGTTCGCATCCAGACCAATGGCATGTGTACCAATGCCAAACGCCCACGCTCGCGAGTCCGGCAAACACAGCTTGATGCCTGCTGAATCTGCGCAGGCAACAGCGGGCTTCTTCGGATCGGTCGAGGCGGAAAACTCATCATTCGGAGAGCAAAGTGCGATTTCGGCCAGATCGCTACTCGACCCATCGAGAGATATAATGGTCAGAACGGTGGAAATGGGGACGGGCGCATTTTCGGCTAAGCGGTAGGTATAATCTCCGCCCTGTGGCGTATCGGGAAGCAACGTCGAAATTCCGTCGGCGTGTACGATTTGAGAAGCAGCCATTATAACCCTCTTACTCATACACAGATGCCCCCACATCCGTTTACCGACCGCACTGAAAAGACAAAGCACTCGCTATCAAAGCTCATAGACTTCGTCAGCCCACCCAACCGCCGCTATGTTACGCCTTGCGAACGGCTGACTCAGCAGTACCGTTTACGGATGGCGGCTCGATGTTGATGATGATGATGATGTTGCGACGAGATTGGTCGTCGCGCTGCGTCTCCCCTTGCGTCGGCAAACTCGTCGGCTGCCGATCATGTTTTTAAGAAAATGCTTATATTAGGAGATTATTAACTCTTCCGAGGGGGAGTCGTCAACATTCGACTAGCGTGACAGTTAACAGTCAAAATAAAACGTGCACGGAACCGGCTGCGGACCGCCTTCCAGAAACGCATGCCCCAGTGAGGGGAAGGTGTAGCAGCAACCGCCGATCTCATGGACAATTGCGTTTCACTGTGTCGGTTGCTGTAACCATCTGAGAGGGTCCCAAGAGTCCGAATTTCCGCACCTTGGCCTTGTCTTTCGACCAGGAAGGGCAGGGATGGTCTGATTTCGATGCATCGTCTCCGGTAGGAGAGGTAATTAGGCGCGATCAATATCCGGTTTCGATCATTCTCAGGCCGGCTCGAATTGTCCTGGAAGTCTTAATTGACATCGAGAAGGTGATGGGGCTGCCCGTCAAGGATCTGCTCCAAGCAGTTAATCCAAAACCTCACCAATCTTTTGGAAAACGCGGCGGCTGAAAAGGCGGGAGCAATCCAAAATGGCCGGCACACTGATCTCCTTCAAAATTGCCGATATTGCGCGCGGATCAAGAGCGCACGCTAAGGCAACATGGAGCCTGGCAGGGTAGAGGCGACGGGCAAGATCGTGGTCATCGCCGCTACACATACGAGCGAACCGGAAAACCCCGTCGACCAGTGTATAAAAAATCATGCGCGTTCGTCTTAAGGGGCTGAACAGCCGCACGAAACAACTCGCCGACGGCAGCCTCGTCACCTACTAGTGGGCTTGGAAGGGCGGGCCACCTTGCCTGGCAAGCCTGGAGATCCCGAATTCATCGCAGCCTACAAAGCTGCCGCCGCGACCAAGGCCAAGCCGCGCCAGGGCGCGCTGCCGTCCGTGCTGAATGAATTTCAGGCCAGCTCGGATTTGGATGACCTGGCGCCGCGCACGCAAGCCGACTATGTCAAGCTGATCAAGGTTATCGGAAACAAATTCGGTGACTTCCCGCTGTCGGGCATGAGCGACCGCCGCACGCACGGCATCTTCATGGAGTGGCGCGACGAGCGCGCCAAGGCATCGCGCCGACAGGCAGACTATGGCTGGCAGGTGCTGGCGAGGATCCTGTCCTGGGGACACGGTCGCGGCCTTGTGTCAGCCAATCCTTGCGAGAAGGGCGGGCGCCTCTATCGCGGCACCAGGGTGGCTAACGTCTGGACTGCCGCCGACGAGGCCGCATTCTATGCCAGCGCTCCCGCGCACCTGCATCTGCCGCTCACACTGGCCTTGTGGACCGGCCAGCGCCAGGGCGACCTGCTGCGGCTCACTTGGCAGCAGTATGACGGCAAGGTGATCCGCCTGCAGCAATCCAAGACCGGAACTCGTGTGGTCATTCCCGTCGGAGGGCCGCTCAAGGCTGCGCTCGGGGCGCTGCGCGACAAGGTCGGGCAGATACTTTTGAACAGCGACGGCGTGCCATGGACCTCAGATGGCTTTCGATCATCTGGCGCAAGGCCTGCGCCTCGGCCGGGGTGGTCGGAGTGACCTTCAATACATTCGCGGGACTGCTGTAACGCGCCTGGCGCTCGTCGAGGCCTGGGTGCCGGAAATCGCAACGATCACCGGCCACAGCCTTCGGGATGTGGCCGCAATTTTCGATTCTAACTGCCTCAACCGAGAGCCGGCGCTCGGCGAAAGCGCCATCCGCAAGCTCGAACGGGAACAAAAATTACCGACCGGGCGTCCGACTGACACGAAATGTTCTAATGACGAAACGGGAAAATGGCTTTAAAATCAACTGGCTGGGGAACCTGGATTCGAATCATAGCTGCAGGTCACGTCGCACCTTTACCAGATAGGCGTCGGCATCCTTCTGCCAGCCAGCGAACTTCATCGGAGGGCAGGGTGCGCTTGCGGACCTGAGCCATTCCTATTCCTCGCGGTACTTTGGATGACGTTGCGTGGTGTGGGAGCGAGCTTGCCAGACCGGATAGCGTTCCGCCTCTTTCGCCAACTCTCTATTTCCGCGACGCTCCGATGGCCTCGAAAACCTCTTGGCCGATGGGGACGTCTCCGGAGACGTATTCATTCGCAAGCTTGATTGCGTCGCCCAACTTTGGCGCAAGTTCAACCAAAAGATTGAACACTATCCAGACCGGAACATTAGCGCCGACTAACGGTTAATGTCGGCAGTGTCCCGAATCATGATTGGCTGGAGCGATGGCGGTACTGGCGTTCGATCTTGTCTATTTTTCCGGCCTGACCGTAGGCGACCTGCTGGGCAGCGTCATTTCGTTGCTGGCGTGTTTGGTGCTCTACAATGCTTTGGCTACGGACCGCCCGAACCGATAGGTCGGGTCTAACCCGCGATCGCCATTCCAAAGCCAAGGCCCAGGCCAATTGCGACGCCAAGGAACAGCTTGCCGGCCATGTCGATGCGAAGGCGCATACAGGGCGCCATGCGTCTGTGCGGGCGCTCTGAGGCCGTTGCCGATGTCATCGAAGATCGTTTCCATCGGTCGAGTCTCCGAATCTGTGAATCCCCTGTTTGATCCGTCAAAGTCTAACGATCAGGGAAGCGCCATGGAAAGCACGTGCAGTAACGGTTGGTTCAACCATTGCTGGTATAAGTGTGGGGTGGGTGGCGGCTCCGACAGCTCGGGGGTGGAACTGAGTGCCGAAGCCGCCTGCGCAGCCAAGGTTGGGGTTTGACCGCGCCGTCCTATTCTGGGACAGCGCGGTCAACGATTCGTTAAAATGATCCGGACCTAATTAAGTCGATGCCAATTGCGCCCTTCGGCCTTTTTGCGTCAGCCGGGAACATCCTCGCTCCGAGGCTGTTCGGTCACACCCGGCTCGTTCTCAGCGGTCCTGCCGGTGACCAAGATGGCCCCTCACTCATCATGGTCGGCCCGCGCTCGGAAGCAGGCGCGGGCCATCCCTGCACAAGCCCGGCGTCTCCAGATGTCAGCGCTCTGGCGCGAGCCGGACTGCATAACGATTGCGGATGTGGCTGTTAAAATAGACGCCCTTGGCAAGGCAGCTTTGAACGCAGCAACTGCCTCAGCAGGTACGTCCAAAAACTCGTAATGCTTCCCGCACCACTGCGGCCGTTCTAGAGCATGCCTCAGAACGTTCTCAAACGAGGTTAGCTGGAGTGGACTTCATAGCGTCACGGGAAACATACGGAACGATACGGGAAGATTTCTGATTTTGGCCCAAGAAAAAACTAAGAAAATCAACGATTTTTAGACACCCTCCGGGCCCACCAGTCGCCTTCATGCACAAGGCTTTGCGTCGAGGGTAGACAACCTGGTTAGACAGTGGGTTAGACAAACCGCTTCAGAAGCTTCGCCATGCCATCCACGGCGAGCCGCTCCTGCTCCGTCCTTGCTGTAAAGCTCTACGTGGTCCAGGACGTCGTGGCCGAGAATGCCTGCCGATTGTTTCGGGGTCGCGCCCTCCTTGGCCAGGTACTTCCCCAGCGTCTTCCGAAGTCCATGCAGCTTGCAGCCGGGCCCCATGCCCGCCATCTTGGTTCAGTGCGCCATCATGCCGGTCAGCGACTTTCTCAGAGAAGGAATTGCCGTAGGCGTTCAAAATCACCGTGTCGGCCGAACCCCAATGCTTCGGTGAGCACATAGGTGATCGTTAGCGCACTTCAAATGCGATCCGCTGCTCACTAATTACTTGATCCCGTAAATTACATGATCACGTATCGACTTTTGCATTGAAATCCCGAATTCGGTGGCCTTATAAAACTGATGCTGCCATTGCTCGTAGGTCGGCTGTGATGGATAACGCGGCTCCATTCCGCAAGGCCGTCCCTTGCGTCGAAGTGACAGAAACCTGCGGCGAATGGTTCGTCCGCGTGGTTGAGAAAGATCAGGAAATTGCCCGGTCATTCAATCAGGAATCGTTCGCGTTATCCTTTGCAGAAGGCCAGCGGATACGCCTAGGGCTAGCGAAGGTCGTGCGCCTGTAGGGCGCTGTGGGGCGGCATTGTAGGCATCCAAGCATGAGCGGAACCTAATTTGCAGCCGCAAATTAATGTCCAATGAATGAACTCCCAAACCGGAAAAAACTCGTGCCTGACCCTCAACCTCGGCGGGGCTCCAACAAAGGTGTGTTGCTAGCGGCTGCAGCGCTGCTGTTTGCCTTTCTCGCTCTTATTCTGTTTGGGTTTTTTCAGTAACTGCGCGCGGCGCCGTCGTCCTAGAGAGGGCAGAGCACCTGCCGACGTGATCTTCGATCCGCTCGCGTCCCAGCGGCGGGCCGATCATACAAGCCGGCTCGGTTCGTCGCTCCTGACGGGTTGATCGGTCCCACAGAGCAGGTTGATCATCGGCAATTTCTTGGCAGCGCCGGTATTCAACTCACGCCCAACGCGATTGAAAACTGAAGCTGGCCGTCCATCGTGACTGACGCAGCACGAGCCGAACAGGCGAGGCAAGCGCAAGCCTTGAGGCCCAACCTCGGACAGACGAATCACGCTCGTGCAGTCTGGAGACAGCGCAACGAGTTATTCATTCGGGCGCCTTCGCATCACCAGCGGAACGAAAGAGTTAATTGACGATTTACTAGGGAAGGATTGCAGGACGGAAAACATTGAGGATTGCTGCCATGACAATGTTGTTCGAACCACTCGACTCTGAAGGTTACAAGCGCAGTGTGGTCTACCATGCCGCACGCTTGTCCATGCTCCACAACCGAATGCTGAAGCGTTTCGACAAGGTCGATAAAGCGGCTGAAAAGGTTGAAGCCGAGGTGGAGCTGTTTGATGAAGCTGTTCGCACTCTCTACGAATGAGCGGCATGTTGACCGCCGACGTTCCTCCTAGCGCGTATACGGGCGCGGGTTTCACCGTTGCCCACCAGGCGATGTCGCGCCGCGGATTTGGGCTTGATAAGCACGATCTAATGTATACGATTCACCCAGCCGGCCTGGCTCCCCCGCCATCGGGCCGGTCAGGCCCGACGGTTCAACGCACCACCCGAACGACTGTCGGGCCGCTAGGACTCTCACCGTGCAGCCGGGTTCATGCTTTGCCTTTTTTTCTCGAAAAGCGCGAGCTTGGTCATATAACCAATTCTGATTTTTGCATGGCATTGGGTGCAGTTGAAGTTGGATATCACCTTCAACCACGATCCCTTTTTTATGATGACATGAGAACAGTTTGGACATTCCAGTTCCAGGTACTCGTCCCCCATATCGTTTGAAATCGGCACTACGACACTCCCCAACAGTTGCCCGTGAAACTTGCGCTTCGAGATCGGCCGGCACCTCCGTGCTCAAACCCCGAACGTGGGTCCTTGGCAGATGTTCCGCAATCCGACCTCTGGCGACCGGGATCGGACCTAAGTCCAAATCGCCGCCAACAGGCCGAGAAGTGGAACCCCGGCGGATGCTTTTTGAACGCTGAATTTCCGTCCTCGCCGGTCGTAGTCCGCCGTCCTCATGGCCAAAGCGCCAATGTTGCCCTTTGTGAGACTGACCTCGTCCGGCCTACCAGGTCGCCAGGGCGCAACTCCGGTAATAATGCGGCGGAGCGAATGTCAGCGCGAAGCTGTGCGCAGGGACGCCAACTCGCTGACAGCAGCAAGGATGACAGCATCGGTTGCCGGCTTCGGCAGGAATCTGCAGTCGCGGAAAGCCGCGGGAACGTCGGCGGGGCCAAATCCCGACAAGAAGGCAAAGGGGATGCCTCGCGCCTGCAATATCCTCGCCACCGGCAGACCCGTTTCACCGTTCAGCTGGATGTCTAGCAACGCCACGTCAATCTTGTCCGATTCGACAAGACGCAGAGCGGCGGATACCGACGGCACAGGTCCGACCACCTGATAACCGGCGCGACGCAGCCGCGCGGCAGTGTCCTGCGCGACTAGCCATTGATCCTCAACAATCAGAACACTCACGCTTTCGCTCACGGCCCCTCTCTGCGATTGACCGGAAATGAGATGTCGATCCGAGACCTTCGGACAGTTGTTTCGACATGTCCGCAAACCTATAGGTAACCTCTCCATGCAGCAAGGTGAGGCTGATGCTGGAGCGGAGGCGCTTCCACCGACCACTTGCTGAATTACCGGAGCCGAAGATTAGCGCGTCAATGGAGCTGCGGTCCGCGCCTCCGCTCCATCAGAGTTGGATAGGCGTTTACCCCTCTCCACCATCCACAAAATCTAAAAGCCGCCGTACCGCGCCATTGGCTCTTCAAAGCATGAGCAGCACCTCTCTCTCCATCTTTGGCGACCTGAGATTGCAATCGGTCAATGAGCGTCAGAAGTGCGATGCACCGAGTTTGTGCCTGCAGTTTTTCGAAGGAAAGGCTTGAGAATTCATGATTTCGGAGCAGGTTTGGCTGGCGCATGAGCGCCGCAGATCTATACTGGGGAGATCAAGCGATGGGGTCGGCCATGAGCAAAGAGTTCAGTGTAGCTGATGCCTATGGCGCCGGCCGCGCCATGTTCATGGGACTTGAACTGCTGGTTTCGCCCGGTGCGCTCGTCCCCAGACCTGAGACCGAGTTGCTCGGCAAGACCGCGCTTGGTGTGTTGCATCAGATGAACCTGCCGGCTCCGCGCATAGTTGATATGTGCTGCGGCACTGGGAATCTGGCGTGCGCGATCGCCTACCATGTGCCCAGCGCCCTTGTCTGGGCAAGCGATCTCACCGATGAATGCGTCGAAACGGCACGCCGCAACACCTCACATCACGGCATGGCTGAGCGTCTTTCGGTGCTTCAGGGCGACTTGTTCGACTCTCTCATCGGCCTTGGGTTAGACGGAACTATCGACGTAATCGTCTGCAATCCGCCTTACATTTCTGAAAAGCGGCTCGAGGGCGACCGCGCCCATCTGATCGAGCTTGAGCCGCGCGAGGCGTTCGCAGCCGGCCCTTACGGCCTGAGCATTCATATGCGCGTACTGAAAGACGCACCGCGATACCTGCGGCGTGGCGGCATCCTGCTCTTCGAGGTCGGGCTTGGCCAAGACCGACAGGTAGCGGGTCTGCTGGAACGCAGCAAGGCATTCGAGAACATCCGTTCGGTCTCGAACGAAGCAGGCGAGGGCCGGGTGGTTCTGGGGCAAGTCAAGACGCAGGCATGAATCCTGCGACAGTCAGACCAAATACGGGGCTGCTCTGGGCGTTACGCTCACCCATCAGTTCATTTTGCGGATGATGTATTGCTCGATCCCCTGGATGGAATCGAGGTTTTCAGGCAGAAGTTCGCTGTCCTCGACGGTAATGCCAAAGGTCTCCTCGATGAAGCCGATAATCTCAAGCACACCCGTCGAGTCGACAATGCCTTGATCGAGCAAGGATGCGTCATCCAGCAATGCCTTGACGTCGCTGACGTAGAAATTCGAAACCAAGAAACTACGAATCTGCTCGCTGTAGATTCCGGTGCGTTCCTTGATGGTCAACATGAATTCGTCCTCCGTGGCGTCACCATTAAATCAGCGACTTGGTTCTGGCCCCGTATCATGACAGCGCAGTTTTCTTGAGTTTTCCCGTGTCCGTCATCGGCAGGTTCGCCACAACGACGATGGATTTCGGGACCATGAAGTTTTCCAGACGCTTCTGGCACTCCTTCTGCAGTTCCCTTTCGCCAATGGCTCTTCCATGCTCCATCACCACAAAAGCTTTCACCGCTTGCCCGAGGAGCTCGTCGGGAACACCTATGACAGCCGCTTCTCGGACTCCTGGAATGTCCATCAGTACATTTTCCACTTCCCTTGGCGCCACCTTCTCGCCTCGCGACTTTATGATCTCATCCCCACGGCCAACGAAGTAGAGGTAACCCTCCGTATCCATCCGGCAGTAGTCGCCGGTGTATAGGACCTGCTCGCCGGGCAGCGGGCCGGGTTTGAGTTTCCTGGCCGTTGCCTCGGGCTTGCCCCAATACCCGTTCATCACCGTTGCGCCGCGAATGACGAGTTGGCCGACAACGCCTGGGCCTATCCGCCTGTCATGCTCGTCAACGATCCACATCTCCGTATTCGGGATTGCGATCCCTACGCTCAATGGCTTTCGCTCGAGGTCCTCTGGCGGCAAATAGGTGCAACGTTTGCATTCGGTGAGACCGTACATCGAATAGATGCGTGCACTCGAAAACAGCTCGCGAAGCATGAAAATATGCTTGAGGGGTAGGGCTGCCGCAGTGTTTGTGACGTAGCGGATGCTCGAGAAATCCTGGTCTTTGAGGGACCTGAGTTCGGAGAGTGCGGCAAAGATTGTGGGCACGCCGGGAAAGCCCGTAACTCCCTCCTGCCTGATCAACCCGAGGATCTGTGCCGGGAAAGCGAACGAGCGTTCGAGCACCAGCCGGGCGCCGGTACGAAAAGCCATGATCATCTGGTACAGTCCATAATCGAAGGCGAGGGGTAGGACATTGAGGATCACCTCGTCCTCGGCAATCGCCAGGTAGGAAGCGACAGACGCGCACGCGGCCATCATGTTTCTGTGCGTCAGCATCACGCCCTTGGGTTCGCCCGTCGACCCGGACGTGTAGATGATGGCTGCCAGATCAACATCGATGCACTGCCGTGCCGGCGGCGTATCCGCGCCATTGGCGAGGGCGGCGTCCCAGCGCACGGCAAACGGCAGCTGGGCGAGTTCGACGTCGTCGATCGGTCCCGATACGATCACCCGCAGAAGTGACGGGCAGCCGCGCGCCGGCTCGCGGAAGATCGCTTGCAGATGGCCGTCCGTGATGAGCGCCGTCGGCCGGCAGTCGTTGAGCAGATAATCGAGCTTGTCGCTCTTGGTGAGCGGGTTGACGATGCACACCACCGCATTCGCCTTTAGCACCGCCCAGAAGCTAACCACCGTCTCGACGGTGTTGTCGGCGAAGATCATCACGCGATCACCGCGAACGACTCCGGATGCGGACAGGTCCCAGGCGATCGCGTTGGCTCGCGTTTCGAGTTCGAGGTAGGTGACACGCTGCCTGTTGCACACCAGCGCCACCTTACTTCCGTGTCGGACGGCGGAATGGGCGAGGTAGTCATGCAGCAATGGTACGGCATCATGCAACATACAGGCGCTCTTCCCGATGTTCGCAGTCGACGTCGACGCTGAGCGTGCATTCGAGCGTTGCACTGGGACAACCCGCGACGAACTGCTGATGAAGAAGTTGGGTCGACAACACGCCGACCAGCGCCATGTTGTCGGCATTGGACAGGTCGCCATCGCCAGTTCTGGCCTGGCATTTGGCAAGCAGGTGCGTGACCCCCTTTGGATCGAAGACATTCGCCTCGCGCAGGGCCTTCTGCGAAACCGCCTCGCGAGCGTAATCCGGAGCGTCTGCGCCGACGAAGCAAAGCGCGTTGGGCGCGCGGAAGGGCTGCTTCTTGCGGGCTACGATCTCGGAGGGCAGGATGGGTGCCGCCATGCGCTTCAGCACGTGCTTCTCGTCGAGGCCGCGGAGTTTGAAGGAGGGCGGCAGCGAATTCGCGAGCCTCACGAGTTCATCGTCCAGGAACGGGAAGCGGCCCTCGACGGAGTGAGCCATCAGCATCCTGTCGCCTTGCGAGGAGAGCAGATAGCCCGACATCAGTGTTTGGACCTCGAGATACTGGTCCTGCGCAAGAGGGCCCCAACGGGCAAAATGCGCGGGCAGACGGGCGAGCAACTCGGACACGGCGTCGCGGCCCTGCGTTCGAGCGCGCATGTCGGCCGAAAACAAGCGCTTGATGGCCCTGGTGGTTTGCCAGCGGGTTTCATGAGCAAAGCCCGGCGCGTCGTAAGCCTGAATATTTCGCCCGAAGAACTGACGCGCCATCGCCTGCTGTTGCACCGGCGAGCGGGTGAGATAGGGGTAAAGGCGTTCCAGGAGCCGAGAGCGTCGTGTCGAGGTCGGCTGGCGCCCCCAGAAGCGGCGGACCTTGCCTTCGCGGAACAGGTCGTAGCCGGCGAACATTTCGTCAGCGCCTTCGCCGGTCAGCACGACCTTGATGCCACGCTCGCGCACCAGGCGCGAGAGCAGGAAGAGTGGCGCCGGGGCCGTCCTCAGTATCGGGCGTTCGGTGTGGTGGATTACCTCAGGAAAGATTCCGGCGATATCTCTGCGCGAAACGACGACTTCATGGTGCTCACTGCCGGTCGCCTCGGCAACCATTCGCTGGAAGCGGGTCTCGTCATATTCGGCGTCGTCAAAACGCAAGGAGAAGGTTTGGAAGCGCTCGCCCGCGAAGCGCCTCGCGAGCGCGGCCACAAGCGAACTGTCCAGCCCTCCGGAGAGGTAGCACCCGACAGGCACGTCTGCGCGCGCCATTCTGAGCGCCGTCGCGGCCTCAAGAGCGCTAGATACGCGGTCCACCGCGTCACTGCAGGACCCGGTGAACTCGCCCTGCCGCGATCCGAAATTGTCGGGATAGGAAGGCTGCCAAAAAATCCGCTCACGAACGGTGCCATCCTGATAGATGCGGACACGACCCGGCTCGAGTTCGTTGATTCCGTCGAAAACCCCTTGCGGCGGAACGACCGTCCAGAGCGTGAACGTCTGATCGATGCCGGCGGGATCGAAGGCGCGAGGGATGGTTCGATCGGCCGCGAAAATGGCTTTCACTTCGCTGGCGAAATAAAGCCGGTGCGCATGCTCGCTGAAATACAGCGGGCAAATGCCGAAGCGGTCGCGCGACAATACGAGACGATTGGCCACTGAATCCCAGATTGCAATTGCCCATTGGCCGTTCATCCGCTCGAAGGCCGTTTCTCCCCACTCACGATAGGCGTGTAGCGCGACCTCCGTGTCGCTGCGGGTTCGGAAGCGGTGGCCGAGCGCCGTGAGTTTTTCACGCAGTTCGACGTAGTTGAATATCTCGCCGTTGAATACGATCCACGTCGTATCGCCTCTGTCCGCCATAGGTTGCTGGCCACTGGAAAGATCGACGATGGACAGCCGCACATGCGCCAGCCCCGCGCGTCTGTCCCGGTAGAGACCGCGCCCGTCGGGGCCGCGATGCGCCAGCGCGCCCATCATTTGCATCAGCGCCTGCCGCGAAGGAGAAGCCGCTGTGGCATTCAGCGCCACGATTCCAGCGATGCCGCACATGCTCGGTCAATCTCCGCCTTCGGCGGACAGCAAAGGCCGCGCGTGAAGATAGTGGGCCGCCCTTCGTTTCGCTTCGATGTCCTTGAAGACTTTCTGGAGCTGGGGCTCGGTGAGGCCAGCAACCGCCGCGAGCTCATTGCTGGCGACCCCGTGGTTCAGGCCGTAGAGGCATAGATCCATCAGGTGATAGGGCAGCGCGAAATAGAATTCTTCCTGGCTTTGGGCCATGGAAAAAGTGTCGGTGGTCGGTGGCCGCCGCCGGATTTCATCATCCACCTCGAGATATTCCGCGAGTTGATAAACCTGGGTTTTGTAAAGGTGAACGATCGGCATCACGTCGGCGGCTCCGTCGCCCTGCTTGACAAAAAAGCCCTGGTCGTACTCGAGGCGATTTGGAGTGCCGACAACCGCGTATTTGAGGCGGTCGGCGTGATAGTATTCCGTCATCTTGCGCAGGCGCTGCTTGTAGTTTGTCGCAGCAACGATCTGCAGATAGGCAGCTGGCGGCAGACGCACGTTATCTACTTTACCCTGCGGATCCTGGACCGTGAGGCGGGTTATATTGAGCCCGCTGCTCTCCAGAACCGACGCGATCACCAGCTTGCATTTCCACCCTTCCCCATAGTCGGGAACGACGGTCTGGATCGCATCGATCTGCCGGCGGTAGGCGCCAATGGCCTCCAGTGCCGGTGCTATGTCCTCAAGGACGCTTTCAATGCCAAGCTGTGCCGCGACGCGGCGGCCAAGTCTCAGGGAGTCGCCGGAAGAATCCCGCTCCGGCATGAACAGTCCCAGGACCTTGTCTTTCCCGAACGCGCGCATGCACAAGGTCGCGACGACGGAGCTGTCGATACCGCCGGAAAGACCGACAACCACGCCGCGACGATGCAGGGTGCCGAGAACCTGAGTGCGCAAGGTGTCAACGATGCGATCGACCTCCGCGCGGGCATCGAGCGTCAGCATGTCCTTGCTGAATTCCGGAATTATGTCGATGACAAGTCCTCCCTTTTGCGAGATTCGGCGGGGGAATAGGTCTGCACGATGGCCGCCTCGATAAGCGGACGGTTGGTGGCAAGGTTTGGTTCGACGACAAGGTCGATGTGGCTGCCCGTGATCGAAATGACGTCCAGGTGTGCCAAGACGCTGTCCCAGCCCAAGGCCCGCGGCATTCCCTCCCTGCGACATCGGAACAAGGTACCGGAGAGGGGCAGAGCCGGTTTCGGTGCCTCAAGCCACTGGAAGAATGACTTCGCCCTTAAAACCTCCTGCAGTTCCAGTTTGGTCCTGAAGATCGTCGGGTTGAACTCTCCATTGGCAAATCTGTCCAGAATCCTGGCCAGACGCGCTTCGCCGCCCACGGCGACGGTGATCTTCGCAAGGGCTCTGCAAGCCATCCGGTGCGCGGATACGCGGTTGGTGCGAATACGATAGAACGTACGGGTAAGAGTCTCCCAACGGTTGCTCGGCTCGTCCAGAAGGCTCGTGTCGAGGATGCCCAGGAACCGCACCGTTCGCCCGGCCTTCATGAGCCGTGCGGCAACCTCGAATGCAACCGCGCCACCCAGAGAATGGCCGAGAAGTCGCACGGGGCCCGCAGGTTGGATGCGGCTTATCTGCTCGAGTGCGGCGCCAGCCATGGCGCTGAGGGTGTTGTGTCCGTCCAGTATCGCCGCAAGGCTCGGATATCGGATGGGGTTTACACGGGCGACTTTCCCCATGGCGGCTGCGAACGCAGCCAGGCTCGGACCATAGCCAACGGACCCTGGAAACAGGAAAAGAATCGGGGGGTGGTGCTTCTTTTCGCGCCCTTCGCCTAACCGTGCAGAGACGACCGCCTCAACCATCTCGTCCAAGCTCATGCCGACGGTGAATGCCTCGAGGCCCAGCTCTTGCCCGATGGCGTTTTCGATCGCCATGACGCAGTGCAGCAGCTGCAGCGAATCTCCTCCAGCATCATCCCAGTTTCCCGTGGCAGTGCCTGTGTTGAGAACCTGCGTCCACGCGTGCTGCACTATTTGACGCGTGTCCTTTGCTCCTCCGGCGGGCGGAGCATCGAGAGTGGACGACCGGGCGGCTCGCGCCCTCCTTCCGTGCGAACGATCTATCTCGGCCAGTGTTGCCAAATCGACCTTACCTCCCGACAGGCGTGGGATTGCGTCAACGGTGTGCAATCGCAAGGGACGCAATGGTGCCGGCAAGGTCATTCTGAGGAGCTTGCGAAGGTCGTCTGCAAAAGCGCCGCCTGCGAAGCGCTGGGGAACCGCGAAGGCGATGAGTTCCTGCGCGGCAGTTACCATCACCACGGCATCCGCCACCGAAGGCGCGCAACGCAAGACCCGTTCGAGTTCGGCGGGCTCGATGCGTCGACCATTGATCTTGATCTGGCGCCCTTTGCGGCCGACGATCCTCAAGATGCCATCATCGTCGAGCCGAACGAGGTCCCCGGTCGAAAAAAGCCGAGCCTCGGGATCGTCGGGGTCCGGCTGCGAGGGAACGACCACACCGCTCTCCCAATGACCAAGCAGGACATAGCGGCTTTTGATAAGAAGCTCTCCACTTTCGCCTGGCCCTACATTGCGCTCCGCTTCGTCGACGATAGCGAATGTCATACCAGGGAGCAGCCTGCCGACGGGAACCGACGCGTCTTGCTCGGGCCAGTCAGGCGGCAAGAACCATTGCGAACCGATGGTTTCAGTCGATGAGTAGCCGATCTGGATCAGACACTGGTCCGAAACGGCTTTGCGCAGCAAAGCGATGTCCGTCCATGACACTTTCTCCCCACCGATCCGGGCCACTCTGAGCGGCCAGGAAGCGTCGGCGGGCGCCTCAGCCAGGAGGGCTCGAAGCAGTGCCGGCACAAGATAGGCGATCGTCACACCTTCGGACTGCAATCGAGCGCGCGTAGCGCGCAGGCCGACAGCCTCCACCTCGAGAAGATGCAACGTGGCGCCCGTCAGCAGCGCCGCAAAGATCTCCCGGCAACCGGCGATCGTGGCTGGCCCGGTCAGCGGCAGGAAAACGTCATCCGCGCTGATATGGCACGCATCGACATATTGCCGGACCCGCCATAGCAGGCTGCGTTGGCTGTTGACGATTCCCTTGGGGCGCCCGGTGCTGCCCGAAGTGTAAAGCACCAATGCAGGCGCATCGACCGAAACGATAGGGGGCTTATGCTGCTGTTCCGGGTGTTGATCGTTGGGCGTCACGGCGGCGGCAATATCGATCCAGACGATCTCTTGGGCCAATTCGACCGGGCGAACATTTTCGGCGCCTATAATTGCGCCGAGCCCCGCGGCACTGACTATATCGAAAATGCGAGAGGCGGGATCTCTTGTGTTGAGCGGAACCGAAGGCCGTCCCGCCGCCATGGTCGCCAACATCGTCACAGGATACCAAGCGGAGTTTGCTTGCAGGATGCCGATGGCCTGCCCTTCGGGGACGACGGCAGCGATATGAGTTGCCAGCGTCTCGACCGCCCGGAAAAGCTCAGAAAAAGTCAGGCGGTTCGCGCCGTCGCTGATTGCGAGCTTGTCAGGATACCGCCTGGCGACATCTCCAAGGTGGTCGAAGATTGGAGTGTCCGCAAATTTGGCACCCATCTGTCGGTAACGGCGCCAGACTGGCCCCCCTTGGTCAAGATCATATTCGGGAACGACTGACCACTTTCGGGTGGGTCGCAGATCCACCTGTAGGTTTTGATTTGCCACTTCCGAATGCAAACACACTGAGGACATTCAGGGCCCCGCCAAGCTGACGGTCGAACATCGCTCGCCGCGGAGATCTTTTCATCAATCATTCGGATGATGCCTCGATCTTGCCTAGCCAGCGCTTCCCGAGCGTCCTTCAGAAGTTTTGCCATCTGTGTCCAGCACCGGTCGTTTTTCCTTGCAAGCTCCGTCGAGCGCAAGACGGCTTGCCCAGGCAAACGGAGCGATCGGCATCTCCGCTAGAATCCGGGCTCGGTGCCCAGATTCACTGACTGGAACAATCATTCAAATGAACGTTGGTGTGATCGGAAATCCGGCTAAGCTTGATCCGTAGGGAAATGACTGCTCGTTTCGGAGACGCTTGAGCATATGATCATCGAGTTGTTTGGGCCGCCTGGCGCGGGTAAAACCACGCTGCTTCGCGGCCTCTGCCAAGGGCTGGCGAGACACGGCATCAATGTGAAGACAGTAAATGGGTATCGCCTGATTGAACCTGGATCGGCTCAGGATGACGCTCCGGAAATCCGCCATGGCATAGGGCGAATTGGCAAGAAGATTGCCACATCCGCTCCTATCTTGCTGTCGACCTTGCCAAAGGACAGTGTCGCGGCCCGGCTTCTGGCATCGATCCCTCTTCGAAGCCGCGTGTGGTCATGGCGAATGAAGGTCGACATCGCCCAACTGTGCCAGTCCTGGCGCCAAGCGCGGGAGTCGCCCGGTTGCTTCATCTTCGAAGAGGGCATGATTCAGGCTTTGTGTGCGCTGGGTGTGCTGGCTAGAACTCCAAGCCTCGACGCGGTCCGCAAGTGCCTGGCGTTTCTGCCGCGGCCGGATCTCGTTGTGCAACTCGACGCGCCGCAGGAAACGTTACGCCGCCGTCTTGTGGATAGGCATGCGCAGCAACCGCTCCTCGAGGTTATGCTGTTCGAACTTGGCGTGGACAAAGGATTAAGGCAGGCCGAAATCTCAAGAGAGGTCGGCGAGTGCCTGCGCCAGGACCGATGGCCGTTGATACAAGTCAATGGTGCTAAACCTCACGACGTGGACGGGGTCGTCGCGCGCGTTCTGGGAGAGCATGTTGGTCATGCTACCCCCAGGCTGGCCCATGACCTATGATCCATGACACATTTATGCATTTGGCGCCAAGCCGGGCAGCATCTGCCGCCAAGCGCGCAATCATGTCGAATCGTGCTGATCGAGCACTTCGAGCATGGTCGTCAACATGCTTCCGACTTCCTCAGAGATTTCCTCGGGGCGGATTCCCGCTCTGATGGCATCCGCCGTTGCTTGGTCCGCAAGTTTCGCCGCAAGAGCCGGATCGGCCTTGGTGTAGAGTGGGATCTTATCCTCTACCCATTTCTGCAGGAATTCGATGCCGCGCGCGCTCATACCAAGTACAAGCTCGGCGGGGCTTGTTGGTTCCGTCAGCCCTATTCAAGAACATCAGACCATCTTGCTCAGGCTGGCGTTCCCGCGGTCACGTCACGATGAACGAGGACGCCGTCAGAGCCAGATGTGGCGATAGAGTGGCAAATTGGATCTGATGTGCGCCGCCCGAGCCGTCGCTGTCAAAGGAAAGCGCGCCGGTCGTGCTGTTATAGACGATGTGATCGCCGCTGTCGTGCGCGGCCCTGCCGGCGTAGAACGCCGAAGAGGGAAGGGCGCCGGTATGCAGGCCGGCAAACACGGTGTGGTCGAGTTGGATCTTGTCGTGGCCCACTTTGAAATCGGTGACCTTGTCGATATTGCCGACCTTGAGAGCCGAATCGAAGACAAAGACGTCGTTGCCGCCATGTCCCGTCAGAACGTCTCTCCCGCCACCGCCGTTGATAGTGTTGCTCCCGGAATTGCCATCAATGGTTTGGGCGAATTCGTTTCCCGTGAGCTTGATGGCGGCAGTTCCCAATTTGCTGGTGGTCGCAAGATGCTCGACCTGCGAGCCGGCCGACAGCGCGTAGCTGACCGATGCCAGCACGCTATCGTTGCCGCTGTGCCGCAGTTCCACCACCTTGTCGCCGGCGTTGTTGACATAGTAGGTGTCGTTGTAGCCGCGGCCCATCATCGTGTCCGCGCCAGCGGTGCCGCGAAGCACATCCGCGCTACCCGTGCCGTAGAAAATGTGATCGCCGGTGCTGGTCGGAGGGACACTTGTGGGCGGAGGCGCTGTGCTGGTAGGCGGCGGCGTCGGTTCGCTGGCCGAAGGACCGCTTGCGGTGCTCTGGTTGTGTTGAAGGAACAGAGCCTGCAGCGTCGGCGAGCTCTCAAGCGCCGTGTCGCCCTGTTGAGAACCCCAAGCATAGGCATAGTCGAAGGCCGGCGAAGGCGCTACCTTGGCCCAGTGGTCCAACATGGTCTTTTCCTGAGCAACGCTGGGCAGGACATAGCGACCGCCCGTGTCGGTCGTCCAGTCGCCGCCGCCGAAGGTCTGATACACGGGAACGACCTGACTGAGCGGGATGCCCGAGGCGACGGCCGCCGCCACAGTCCTGTCGATCATGTTGTAATCAATCGTGCTTGTTCCGGTCCGTACCGGGTAGGGATCCAAGCCGTAATAGTCGATATGCGTGTTGGCAGGATTGAAGGTGTTTGAAAAGTCGGGGTTAGCGGAAGACCCCATGTTCATCATTGTTATGAAGGTCTTGGCGCCGGGCAGGTGGCTGTGGATCCAGTCTGACTCCGCCTTCAGATCAGCGGCGGTGGCATAAGTTCCCCATTTGCCGGTCGGGTCCGGCTCATCGACGAGGAAGAAGCCAAACACTTTCGGATTGCCGATGAAGGGCGTGACCTTCTGGATAAAGGAGGAGGTTGCACCATCTGCTTCATTGAGCCACACTAGGCCTTTCTGGCCGGCCGGCAAGGCGTTGAGCTGGTCCAAGGAAGATACATCAACAAGATTGAATCCGGCTTTCGCGACCTCGGAGGCCGACCCGCCCGAGGCGTAATGGAGTGTTGTCATTGACATACCCTTCGTCCGATTCGGTAGGCGCCCCACACCTGCCTAGGGAAAGGATCCATTAGCGACAAATCAAATACCGGCGTCCCTTGATAGAATCTTTGATCATCGTCCGGAAAACACAACAGCCTCGATGCTACGCTTGCCTCAGAGGTATGTAGATGATCTAAGTATGGGGTGCTCAAGCCTGCAACGAAAGCATTGCAGCGAAGTCTGCCGGAGCGCCTTGTGCGTTTGCAGTGGCGGCAATCGGCCAATGCGCGCTTCGGTTGCGCGAGCACCGCCCAAATGCGCGCTTCCGCAGGATTTATTTGAGCCCAGGCAGCAAAGGAATCGCGTCCTGGCGAAGCCCTCCCATTGCAGCCGCTCAATGCTCCTCGTGAAAAGCCTCGGCGCCAAAATGAGCAAGGCAGTACTCCAAAAGGTCATGCGAGACGCGCGCCGCTGGCAATTGCGGAGAGGCACTGAACTGGATCCCACCGGGTTCAACGGAAAGGCGGGCGTGCCGGTCCGAATGACGGCGAGCATGGCAACGCGGTCGCCCATCCGCGGGAAGAGGCGGCTGGTGGTCCGACCATATCCAGAGACCGGGTGAAAGCCTGTTCCAGACGAAGCGGTCGGGAGAACTGGCGGTGCGAGTCATCACACCATCTGGGCGCGATGTTGATCCGGCGTGAGAAGGCGGGCGGAAGTTGCTTTGAACGCTGCGCGCGGACCTTTCGAACACAGCCATTTTTATATCCGGCCCGCCGTGTCGTACGCGAAGGTGCCGTCATTGCACCGTCAGACGGGATGAATCCAACTCACTGACCGAGGTGACAGCGATTGTGGCTGCATTGCCGCATCGTTGATCAGCTTGCTTCATGCAAACAGACGAGGACAGCACGAAAGCCTGCTCCTAGCGTGGGACTGGCTGTTGTGTGTTCAGGGGCGATGAAACCGGCCATGGAAACCGCGGATAGGATCAGCTGTTTTAAGCGATTGGTATCGCATCCAGGAGCGACAGGATGAGTCCGCATCTGGTTTGCGTTGGAGGCGAGGATCATAGACTAAGAATCCCGTTTCTTTTGGCGCTTCGCGAAAGGGGTTTTCAAGTCACTGCCGTTTCGAGTGATCTCGGAGCCGCCTTCTCACCCCATGGCATTGCCCATCGCCGATTTGGGTTCGACCGCTTTGGCAGCGGCGGTGCAGAATGGGGTGCTGTCAGCGCGATCCGTGAACTGATGTCCGAACTGCGTCCGGACATCATTCAAAGTTTCGACACCAAGCCCAATATCCTAACTCCACTGGCGGTGCGCGGGCACGTTCCCGTCGTTCGCACCATCAACGGGCTTGGTTGGACATTCTCGTCGCGGGAGCCGCGGGCCCTGGCATTGCGTCCTTTCTTTTGCGGCCTTCAGGGGGTGGCGTCTCGTTGGACAGCCATGACCGTCTTCCAGAATAGTGATGATCAGGCCTTCTTCGAGCGCTACCGGCTGGTGGCTCGCGGCAAAGGGCGACTGATCCGGAGTTCTGGCATCGACCCCGATGCATTCTCGATGGCAAGGTATCGTGGTCCTTCGGCTGCCACGATGCGCGAGGAACTTGGCCTACAATCAGCCCAGGTCATAATATTTGTCGGCCGGCTCACGCGGCAGAAGGGGATTCCAACCCTCATCGAGGCGGTTCCTCGCGTTATCCGCGAGAGGCCCAACGCGCGTTTCGTACTTGTCGGCCCGCAAGACTCCGAAGGTCCGTTTGCCGTCAGCAGAGCCGATATCGAGCGCCATGTTCCCCACGTTGTCGCATTGGGGCCAAGGCGCGACATTCCAGCCCTCCTTGGGATGGCGGATCTGTTTGCATTTCCGACGCAATATCGCGAGGGAATTCCGCGTGTCCTGCTGGAGGCGGGATTGTCCGGATTGCCGATCGTCGCCTCGAATATGCCGGGCTGCAACGATGTGGTTGAGGATGGCTGGAACGGCTATCTCGTGGCGCCGCGCGATGCGGATGGCTTGGCCTCCCGGATAGTCGATCTTCTTTCCGACCCCGCCCGTGGCAAGACCATGGGCAGCCGTTCCGTCGGATTCGTGCGGGAGCGGTTCTCGTTGTCGTGGGTCATCGACCAGTATTGCGACCTGTACAAGACAATCCTGGGTGGCAGATATCGCAGCAGGCTTGTTCAAGCTGCGCAGGCGAATCCGAGGGAAGAGGCGGTGCCGAGCCCCCATCGACTGGGCGAGGCGCGGCAATGATGCGTGATGCGCTTCTGGCCTTCGGCGTCGCGATGTCCTACGCGGCGCAACTCAGCATCCCAGGGCTGCCCTTCGGCTACAGCGAACTATGCCTCACGCTCTGGATAATGCTGTCGATGACGCGAATCCTTGCTGGCGGCCAACTGGAGGTTACGCCGGCCCTGGCCAAGCTTGGGCTTTTCTGGCTGATCCTGGCGCTTGCCATGGGCGTGGGTTACATCATCGGTTTTCTGACAACCACGTTGTTCCTGGATCCGTTGTTGCACGACACGCTGGCCTATGTGCTGTTGGCGTGCGTCACCTGTCTGGCCGCTGCGGAGCCCAACGCGTCTTTCCGTTTGCGTCGTATCGCCTGGTGGATGGTTGCTATCGCGAATGCGGGCTTCATCATCCAGGTAGGGCTTGGCTTCGGCTGGCTCCATCAGGCTGGGGTCGAGCCCTGGTACTGGGACCGCTTCTGCGGATGGTCCGACAATCCGAACCAGCTTGCGCTCTACTGCGCCCTACTCGGTCCACTGGCCTTGCATCTTGCCACAACCACCAGCAATAAATGGGGAAGATGCCTTGCCCTATGCAGCCTCATATTCACCGTTTACGTCGGAAGGCTGACAAAAAGCGATACCTACCTTTATACCACGGTCCTGGCTTGTCTGATCCTTCTCGGGCTGCGGGTCCGGGCCTGGCTGACGAGCGACGGCAATAAGGCGAGCCTTTCAAGGCAGCTTGCCGTCCTGATGGCCGTTGGCTTCCTGCCGCTGGCCCTGTCTATAGCGCCCTATGCCCTCAGCGAAGCCTCCAGCGCCGAAGACTTCGCCAAGAGCCTGACCAAAGACAAGGGCGGGGAAGCGACTGCCCAAACCGCGGCGCTTCGCCTCTACCTCTGGAATGCAGCCTTGGAGAAGGGGGCACGATCGGGATCGCTTGGACTGGGTCCGGGCCCGCACCTAGATAGTCCGCCCGTGGTCAATCAACAGTTTTTGCCGCGGCCCTTCGAGGCGCACAGCACCATCCTGGATCTCTACACTCAGGGCGGCCTGATTTCGGTTCTAGCCCTGATGTGGATCTTCGGCTCGGCTGCGTTGTCCGCCTGGCGGGCGAAGCTGGACGCTCTGGTGGCGCTCGTGGCATCGATCGCCGTTTTCAGTGCTCCGCATTTGGTCATCCGCCATCCGATCGTGTGGTTCTGTCTGACCCTCTGCCTTGCCGCTGGGACGCCGGAAGCGATCCCCGCGATTGTTCGCCAGAGGAGATGCTAGAATGTGTGGGATCGCCGGAATTTTGTTGGCGCCCGATGCAGCCAACGCAAGTGCGCTCAGGGCCATCGGACCGATGGCGACGGCGCTTCGTCATCGCGGACCTGACGGTGAGGCCTTCTGGGTGAGCCGTGAAGGGGGGGTAGCCTTCGGCCACCGGCGACTGGCCATCGTCGACCTGTCCGAAGCGGGTCGCCAGCCAATGCTCTCCGCGAGCGGTCGGTATGTCATCACCTTAAATGGCGAGATATACAATTTTCGCGATCTGCGCCGTGAACTGGAAGGGGCGGGCCATCATTTCCGCGGCGCCAGCGACACGGAGGTCATGCTGTGCGCGATCGAAAGCTGGGGCCTTGATGCAGCCCTCGCGCGCTTCGCTGGCATGTTTGCTTTTGGGCTGTGGGACCTGAAGAACCGAACGCTTCAGCTTGCCCGCGACCGAATGGGCAAGAAGCCACTCTATGTCGCCTTGACACGTGATGCGCTCGTCTTCGCCTCGGAGTTGAAGGCGATCACTTGCTTCCCAGGCTTCACCCCGGAACTCGATGTCGATGCGGCGACGACAATGGTTTCCAAAGGCTGGGTGCCGGATGACCGTTGCATTTGGCAGGGCGTGTTCAAGCTGCCACCTGGATCAGTCCTGTCGGTCACTGCGGCGCAATTCGCCAACGCCCGAGGCAGCGGTTCGCTTGCGCATCGCATTCACCCTTGGTGGTCGCTGGCCGATGTCGCCTGCAAGGGACAGCGCGATCCGATAGCTGCCAGCGACGAGGACCTCGCAACCGAGCTCGACAGCCTGCTCCGCCTGGCCGTCAAGGAACGAATGATTGCAGATGTGCCGCTGGGCGCCTTTCTGTCGGGCGGAATCGACAGCTCGACTGTCGTCGCGCTGATGCAGGCACAGTCCCGAAACCCCGTTCGTACGTTCACCATAGCGTTCGGCGAAGGTGGGTTTGATGAAGCTCCCCATGCGGCCGCGGTGGCTCGGCATCTGGGCACCGATCATACGGAACTTCATCTCTCGCCGGCCGCCGCGCTTGAGGTCATTCCGGAGCTGCCCCGGATTTGGGACGAGCCGTTTGCCGATGAATCGCAGATACCGACGCTGCTGGTGTCGCGGCTCGCGCGGCAACATGTAACCGTGGCGCTTTCAGGCGATGGTGGCGACGAGTGCTTCGCAGGCTATTCTCGACACTTCCTGGCAGCCCGCCTCACAAAGCAGCATGAGCTGCCATTGTCATTTCGCCGGCTGTTGGCATCGGGGGCTGGGTTGCTGGCCCAAGCCTCTCAGAAAGATATCTTCGGCAATCTGCCGCTTTCATCGAATATGCGGCATGGCTTGCGCGGTGACCGCCTGGCTCGCCTTGCCCGCCTGCTCGCGGCGCGAGATGAGGACGAACTCCTTCTGCAACTGACCAAATCTTCAGCCAACGACCTTGTTCATCGCAAGCCGTCGACAGCACCTACCGACACGACAAAGCTCGACGGCCTGCTCTCGCGTCTCCTATTCGCCGACATGACAGGCTACCTACCGGGCGACATTTTGGTGAAGCTCGATCGAGCCACTATGGCCAACAGCCTCGAGGGGCGATGCCCGATCCTGGACCATCGCGTCGTTGAATTCGCCTGGCGCTTGCCAGCCCGTGCCAAAGTCCGAAACGGGAAGGGCAAATGGTTGCTTCGCCGACTGCTTGATCGTTATGTACCACGCCGACTGGTCGACCGGCCCAAGCAAGGTTTCGACGTTCCGGTCGGGACTTGGTTGAAAGGGCCCTTGCGCGGCTGGGCAACCGATATCATTGCCACGATCGGCCGCTCCGGGGACGGGGTCATCGACCGTGAGAAGGTCGACGCATGCTGGCGCAATCATCTGCATGGAACCCAAGATAATTTCCGCGACCTGTGGCCGGTGCTCATGTTTCAGGCGTGGCGCAACGAAGCCATGCGGCCATCGACGGTCGCCACGCACCCTTCTTACCATATCGAACTGACAGGGGATTGAGATGGAAGGTTCCATAGCCAACCGCGCCCGGCGTCCGCGCGCCAAGCAGATGGAAGCTGGGACACTTGAAACCAATCTGCGCTTGATGCGGCCGCCACGCGAGCCAACGCAATCGTCACCCTTCCACCAGCTCGTCATCATCCTGACGACGCGAAAATGGTTCTTGCTTGCCATGGCCCTTCTGGGCGGCATCCTGGCCGGACTGGCAGGCTTCACCCGCCCGGTGCTGTTCGAGGCAACGACGCAGGTCATTATCGACGCCCCGAGCAGCAGTGCTTCGGGTGGCGTGGCATCCGCCCAGGACTCGCTGGAATCGAACATCGATGATCATCTGACGATGCTCTCCTCGCAAGGCCACCTGCGTCGGGTCCTGGCAGCACTGCGCAAAGCCCAACCAGTCGACGGTAACGGAAAGAGCGTCGTCAATGCCGTCCCGCCCGCGGCTGGCTCGTTCCTCATCGACCTCCTGAACAGGGCCTGGAGACAGGATAAGACAGTGGCGGAAAATCCGGACGCAGCGGACGCGCCCGAGCTGAAGGCGCTACGCAAGGGAATGAGGGTCGGACAAGAGCTGCGATCGCGCGTCATCACCATCGGCTTCACCGATCCAAATCCGGCGCGTGCGGCACTTGTCGCGAACACGTTTGCCCAGGTCTACATTCAAGATCTGGTACAAAAAAGCCGGGCATCGGATCAGGTTCATCTGGATTCGATAGTCGCCAGCCTTCCGCAAGTACAAAGGGATCTTGTCGAAGCGACAGATCGGCTGGAGACATACCGGCTCACGCATGGCGCCGTCGATCAGACTGCGGCCAACAACGCAGCCAGTGAGACAGCGGAACTCGGCCGGCAGATATTCCTATCGAAAGCCAGTCTTTCCGCGTCGGAAGCGCGCCTTCGCCGTATTGAGGACCTGCGCAAGGCGGGCGCCCCGGTCACGGCCATCGCTGAAGAAATCGGGTCGCCCGTGTTGACGGACCTGGTGACACGCCAGTCGGGTGCCGCCGCCGACGGCGATCTGCGCAACGCGATCGCCCGCGAAATGGAGCAAAGCGTTGCCCGAATCGCTGCCGAGGCAAATGTCTACCGGTCTCAGGCTACGGCTCTTGAAAGTCGCAAGGCGATGCTCGACGCGGCCGTGGCCGACACGGCGAGCCAACTTTCGGGGCTGCGTTCCCTTGAGCCTAGGGTAGCCATCGTGACGCAGCATTACAACGAACTCCTGAGCCGGCAGCAGGATCTGATACGTCGCATCGCCGCTCCTTCGCCAGGCGTAGCGGTCCTTTCGACCGCCTGGCCGCCGTCGACCCCCGTGACATTGTCGCCGATTTTCCTGATTCCCCCCGGCATGGTCGTCTTTGGTCTCATGGGGGCGGTCATTGTCCTGGTCCGCAACGGTTTCAACCAAACCTTGCGCAGTGAAGCCGAAGCCGAGGCCGAGCTTGGGGTCCCGTGCGTAGGACTGCTTCCCAGGGTTGCGGGACTTAATGCCAGAAAGCTGCGGCATCTGGTTCTGAGCCAGCAGAACTTGCCGTTCAGCCGCGCCGTGACTTCGCTGCTCGTCACTGCGGCGCCAACTCAGGGGAAGGGGCAGCCGCCGCATATCATTCTCGTGACGTCCAGCATCCAGGACGATGCCAAGACCGAGTTGGCATGGAGCCTGGCGCTGGCGGCAACGCGGCTGGGAGGAAGAGTGCTTTTCCTCGATCTCGATCGCAAGGATGTACGGCTCACGAACGGGTTTCGTGGTGAATTCAGCACCGACAAGGCCCGGAACTCCTTCGGCGACTATGTGAATGAACGTTGCGTGCTGAAGGATGCAATTACGAGGATGCCGGAAATCGGTATCGACCTCATGGCCGCTCCAGCACCTTCCGATGATCTCCTGACGCTTCTGTCCACCGTCGACAAATGCCAGTTCACCGAGGAGCTGCGTTCGGCCTACGACGTGGTCATCATGAACGGTCCCCTGGGCCTCGGGGGGCCTGAAACCAGGCTGCTTAAGCGCTGGGCCGATTCGGTGCTTTTTGCCGTTCGCTGGGCAAGGACGAGGCGCAGCATTGCCCGTGGTGCTCTGGATGCAATAGGGGCCGGCGGATCCGCCACCGTTCCAGTAGGGAGTGTGCTCACCCGGGTGAACCTGAAGAGGCTAGCCGGCTCCAGGCTCGGAGACAACGCCGATCTTCTGTTGGAGAGGGTTTGAAGATGCGTGTGCGATCTTCAACAGAAGCTCCAGGGAGCGATCGCGCCCCTAAATCGAGCCAGCTACACGATGATCATTGAATTTTTCGGACCTCCAGGATCCGGCAAAACAACCTTCGCACATGCGCTTGCGCAGCAGCTGCGCGGGAAAGGCTATCACGCCAAGGTCGCTCTCAGCTACAAGCCAAGCACCAGGGCCGCCAAATATGACCTCGGAATCTTGCTATTCATATCACGGATCGTATCGGCGATATTTTCAACCTCCAGAATACTGCTTTTTTCGGCAGGGCGAGCCGATGATATTTCCAATTCCTTTGCAATGGTGAGGATGATACCGCCAAGAAACCGAATTTGGCGCGCGCGAATCTGGCGATACATCCTGCACCTTTCGCGTTGCTGGAAGTCTGCTGAGCAATCGCCCGAAATTATAATTTTCGATCAAGGATATGTTCAAGCGATTGGTTCGCTTGCGATGTTCAATGGGAGCACCAACCCCAGAGCGCTGGAAAAGGCGCTCAGCCTCGCACCGGCGGCCGATCTCACCGTCAGGCTCTTGGTGCCAGCTGCGGTCGTGGAAAGTCGCCTTCGTCGGCGGATGGAGCTTGAGCCGCCGGCGGAACGGATTTTCGAGGCCGACTTGAACGTGAACATGCGCTCGTTCGCCGTTTTTGAAGCGATGCATGACCTCCTGACAACATCTGGCCGGGAAATCATCTCCGTCGAAAACACCGATGGTCCATCGACCTTTAAAAGTATTTGTCGGATTGAGAGACAAATACTTTCTGCATTGTCGCGCTTCGATAGGGCGGTCGGCGAAAAGCAAATTGAGTTGCCAGCTCATCGCGCAGATGTAACTGGTTCAGCAACCGCACCGCCGCGCAACAAGGACATGGGCTCGCGGCTCGCTTGGGCAAGCATATTCGCCTTGCTGATCTATATTGGTGGCGCTGGTTTGACCAGTCTTGCCCAGTTGGCAATTGCACGCCTTATCGGACCTCACAACTACGGCATCTATTCCTACGTTCAGGCTTGGACGTCAGTGCTCGCCTATCTGGCAACGCTTGGTTTTAATGTATCATTGTTGCGTTTCCTCCCGGCCTATAGGGCCAGTGGCAGGCTTGATCTGGCCCGCGGCGTGATAAGATTTGCGCTGCAGAGATCGCTGATAGCGGCAACCTTGTTCGGGATGATCGGCGCTGCGTCCGTCCTGTTCCTTTCAGATCCAACGGAAAGAGGGCTTGAGACAAGCATCGTGCTCGGCATGATGGCTGTGCCCTTGGTTACGGCCTATGCTCTCGGAGCCACGCTTGTGCGTGCTTTCGGCGGCGTTGTCTCGGCGTTGTTGCCGGAGCGCATCATGCGAGACGGGCTCCTGCTCGTGTTGGTAGCGCTCCTGGCATTGTCGGGATTTCGAACAGTGGATGCGCCCTCGGTGACGCTGGCGGTGCTTGTGAGTTCCGCTTTCACAGCGGCGCTGGTGTTCATCATCGCTAGGAGGTTTGAACCACCCGGCCTGGGACACGCCAAGCCAAGTTATGCCTCGAGGGAATGGTGGCTTGCCGTCCCCCCGCTCATGCTCATCACTGGGCTCGATGTTTTCGTCAGTCGGGCAGGAGTCCTGGTTTTGGGCTGGACAAGCCATATTGCTGAAGCGGGTATTTTCGCGCTGGCCTTGAATGTCGCGATGCTCGTGGGCCTGTCCCGTATCGCCGTGGCAACCATGTTTTCGCCAACAGCAGCCGATCTCTACGTCAGAGGCGATCGCAGAGGCCTACAACAGCTGTTCGCGCGCGCAACCCTGCTTTCTGCTGGCGGTGCCATCCTGGTGGCCGTCCCAATGATGGTGATAGTCGAGCCGTTCTTGAGCTATTTCGGTGAGGGTTATAGCGCGGGAGCGCCGATCGCACGGGTTCTGATTTTGGGATATGTCTTTGTCGCGCTGTGCGGGCCCCAACAGAATCTCCTGACCATGACTGGAAATGAATGGGCTGCGGCAACGACGATGGTAGCGGGTGCTGTGGCCAATATAATTGCCTGTGCAGCCGGAGTTGCGGTGTACGGCCTGCTTGGCGCTGCGGTGGGTGTGGCACTTGCACTGAGCATCTGGAGCATTGCCATGGCCGTTTATATCCGCAAGCGACTGAAAATCATGCCAGGCTTGGTTTTTGCCTTGCTGTCGATGAGGCCGAGCGCGGTCGATGCCCGTCAATGGCATTGGTTCTTGAGGGCGAGCAAATGAGACCACTGTTTTCGCTACGGTGATCGCCGTCGTTCGGGCAGGAAGTCACGAAGCCCGGATCGCACAAAGGCCATAGGGCTGCGCAGACGCTTCGGCGTATACCTGTTCCGGACACCCGCTCCCCGCGGGCAGCCGATACTTTGCGGGCGGTGTCCGTCATTTGAAGGATGCATCAGTTTCGGAGGTGCACCACGGTGTGCTCACAATCTGCGGAGCATCCATGGAACAAGCCCGAATGGCGAGCGCCTCGGCGCCTGCAGTGCGCCGTCGCTCGGAGAGATCGACGCCTGTCGAGCGCAGCCAACGCGAAACCCTCACCCAGGTCCAGGTCCTGCGCGCCCTCGCGGCTAGTTCGGTCGCGCTGCGACACGCCCAGCATGATGCGGCCACCCTGGAATTACAGGCCGGCCGCACCTTTCAGAGCTGGAATCCGATACCATGGAGCGCTGGAGTCGATATTTTCTTCGTGATTTCCGGCCTTATCATGGTGCATACGTCGCGACAGCTGTTCGCAAAGCCCGGGGGCGCGCGTCTCTTCATTTCCCGCCGGATCGCGCGAATTGTCCCGCTATATTGGGCGCTCACCTCGCTCTACATTGCGGTAGCGGTGGCCGCCCCAAATCTTCTCAACCAGAGCTACGTCGATTTCAGGTTTGTAGTCGAATCCTACTTATTCGTTCCGGCCAGTCGCCCTGACGGCGTCGTTCAGCCGGTCTACGAGTTGGGTTGGACGCTCAATTATGAGATGCTGTTTTACGTGCTGTTCACGGCGACGATCGTGCTGCCCATGCGGTGGGCAGTTACGGTCCTGCTCACGATCCTGGTTGCGATGGTGCTCTCGGGCGCTCTTGGGGCTCCTTTGCCAGAGCCTTGGGGTTTCTGGACCAATCCGATCATCCTCGAATTCGCTTTCGGCGCGATGATCGGGGTCATGTGCGCCTCGGGCCTGCGGCCTTCCGGCCCAATCAGGGCCTGTGTCGCCGCAACGGGACTGGGTGCCCTGATGCTTGCGGCGGCGTTTCCTGATATCTCGGCCGGCTTTGGTCGCTCTGTTGTGTATGGCATTCCGGCGTCTCTAATTGTTTGGAGTGCTGCCTTGGCACCCCCGGGTAAACTGAGGCACGACAGCCTGGCGGCGAGGTGGGCCGCTGGCGTTGGCGATGCGTCATACGCTCTTTACCTCATGCATCCATTCGTGATCCGCGCCATGCGCATATTGTTCTGGCGTACAGGCTTGATCTTTGTGCTCGGCCCGTGGGCCTTCATCGGTTCCGCCTTGGCGATCACCCTGGGCGTGGCATTTATCATCCACCGTCTGTTCGAGAAGCCGCTCACCCGCTATGCGCGGCGCCTTTTGGGGGTCGGGCACGGCACAGGACGGCAGCTTGGGTCCCTTCCATTGCCGGCGTATCCCAAGACAGATTGAAGGCGAGCCGCGACCCTGCCGCTGTTGTGCTCACTATGCCGTTGCCGTAAGGCCGGTTGGTCGCACCTGTCCGACGGGGCATGCATGGAATTCCCGATACCATTCCACGAAACGTTGCACGCCGTCCTCCAGTGTTGTCGCCGGTGCGAAGCCAACGGCGCGGCGGAGGTCCCTGACATCGGCGCGGGTTTCCAGGACGTCACCTTGTGGTAAAGGTACGTTGACGCGAAGGGCGCGGCGGCCAAGGGCCGTCTCGATGAGCGCGATCAGATGGTTGATTTCTTCAGGCCGATCATTGCCGATATTGTAGAGCCGATACGGCGCCGAGCTGGTGGCAGGATCGGCAGCGCGACCGTCCCAATCGGGATCCTGACACGGTGGTTTGGCGAGCACGCGAACAACCCCCTCTACGATGTCGTCGATATAGGTGAAATCCCGCCATACGCGCCCGGCATTGGCGATTTCGATCGTTCGGCCCTCGGCGATGGCATGGGTGAACGTGTATACTGCCATGTCGGGCCTGCCCCAGGGACCATAGACGGTGAAGAAGCGCAATCCGGTTACGGGCAAGCCGAACAGATGGCTGTAGGAATGCGCCATGCATTCATTGGCGGCCTTGGTGGCGGCGTAGAAGCTCACCGGATGATTGGCACCATGATGTTCGGAGAAGGGTATGCGTCGATTGGCGCCATATACGGAGCTCGACGAGGCATAAACGAGATGGCTGACGCCGGCGTGTCGGCAGCCCTCCAGAACGTTGAGAAATGCGACAATGTTTGACTCCACATAGGCATGCGGGTCGACGAGCGAATGACGCACCCCGGCCTGGGCGGCCAGATGCACGAAGTGCGATGGCTGGAATTCGCAGAACAGCGCTTTCACCAGCGACCGGTCCGCCAGGTCGAAGCGCATCGGCGTGAACCTCGGCTCGGCGCAGAGCCGTGTAAATCGCGCCTCCTTCAGCTTCAGGTCGTAGTAAGGCGTGAAGTTGTCGACGCCGATGACTTCGGCGCCGAGCCGCAAAAGGCGTGACGCAACATGAAATCCGATGAACCCAGCGGCGCCCGTGACGATGATCGGCCCCGTGTGCGTAAGGTTCGACGCAGCACCATCCTGCAGCGCGTGAACGATATCCGCCAGCTTGTTGACCTTCGAATCTGCTTCGGCCATGGCAAGTCACTCCCGTTTCCAGGTTCCGCGTTCTGCGCTATCTCGGCAGCGCCTTGAACGATCGGAAATGGCGCCGCCGGCCTTGTGATCTACGCGACAGCGCGCTCAATGCGGGCCGCCGCTGTCTGAATCAAAGCGGATGCAGACAGCAGTCGATTTCTCATGGCAAAACCGAAATGCGCCCCAAAAGAGCCACTAGTTCCGCCTGACGCCTCGTGTCGGTCTTGGCGAACAGTGAGGCAAGCTGAGAGCGGATAGTCGTGCGACTGAGATGCCAACTGCGGGCGATCTCCAGGGGCGCGTCGCCATGGGCGAGGCGTAGCGCCAACTGCGTTTCCGCGCTGGTCAAACCGAACATCCTTTGCAACGTGCGAGGGTTGGCCGCCGATTTGTTATCCCGGTCCAGCAATGCGACGACGGTTGTCCCGTCCGGTGTAACGACGCCCGTCTCGTTCATGGTCACCGGCCTGTCGCCTCTGCTGTGGATCACTACCCATGAGAGTGAGCCCGGCTGGAGGTGGACCGGAACATTCGCGACCAGCCGCCTCAACCCGGCGGCAAGCTCGACGGCTGTATCAGTTGCTTCGCCCTGGCGTGCGAGGGTGTCCCGAGCGGCAGCGTTCCATTCTATTACTTTCTTGTCTCGGTCCAGGACGAGATAGCCGCAACCCATACGATCAAGCATGCCGGTGATGGATTCCAGGCTGCGTCGTCGAGATCCGCCGACCCTTGCGTCCGGTCGGTCCACAAGGCTTATCGGCCGTTCGTGGCGGGTATCGTTCAATACAATGTATTGCCTGCCTGCGAGCGTATCGTTTCGCGTTTCAATCAGTGTCATCGCTTCCACCCAACCCATTGCTACTGACGCAACTCAAATCGGTTGAAGTTGCTGCTTCAACTTGAATTTCCACATACTGCGAGAAATCTGCGAATGGTTTTTCCGCAGCGTCTCTTGGATATACCTTTCTGAAGAGCGCTCCTGACACATGATTTTATTCGCCGGCAAAGTCATGGCAATCGGGCATTGGGATTAGGTGCCACCCCTTCGGACTAGTCTCGACGGACTAGACCGAAAGTTGTAGTCTTTGCGCATGGGTTCGGACCTGCGCTGGCTCAAATCGAATGTGTCGAGCACTACGTTGGCTCATCTAGCTTCGCTGTTGGTGTTTGCAGCATCGATAGCATTCGAGGCGATAAGTACGGTATATGGCGGCCAGCCGTTGCCGCTTGTTGCGTTTATCCCCATAACCGTTGTCATCGTGTATCTTGAGGGCCGTTTTGTTGCCATCGCAGCAACGCTTCTGATGGCGGTCGCCGGCTTGTGGATGCGACACCTGCTGGACGGTCACCTCACTGGTGGAGACTGGACCGGGGCCGTCTTCCTCCTGGGTTCGGGTAGCCTGATCGCAGCTGTGTTCCACCGCCTGCGACAAGATCTGCACGGTGCGCTCAGGGTGGCAGAAGCGAGGCTCGCTGCCATCGACGCTGCCGCCTTGGGCTTTGCTAATACCAATCGCCATGGCGAACTGCTGCAGTCGAACAGACGGCTTTTGGAGATGACCGGCTACGCGCACAAGGAACTTGCCCAACTCGAGTTGCAGGAACTCATTGTCCCCGACGATCGAGGTACTGTGCGGAAACTTTTGGAAGATTTGGGCAATGGGACCGCGTCTGCGACGGATATCCGCGTTTTGCGCCAGGATGGCACGGCATTCTGGGCTCACCTGGCCCTGTCTTCGTCGCGGCCGGACGAGGCGCCAAATGAGAGCGTATTCGTGGTGGTTGACGATATTTCCGAGCGACAAGCGGCACGCGAGGCCCTTCGGGCTCAGAAGGAATGGCTTGATCTCGCCGTGTCTGCCGGGCGCCTGGGAACATGGCAAATAGACATTGACGATGGGACAGTCGCCGGCTCGAGCAAGTTCTGGGACATTCTTGGTCTGCCTCCGGCCCCAGTCCGCCGCTTGGAAGAACTCTCGGCTGTAATCCATCCCGTCGACTGGCCGAAGCTGTCCGCCTCGGCAAAGCCTTCATCGGCATTGAACTATGACGTCGAGATCCGTGTCCGGCAAGTGGATGGTCACACACGCTGGATTGCTTTGCGTGGACGGCAGGAAGAGCACGGCGACCGCAAAATGCGCATCGGGGTGGCGGCGGATCTGACCGAACGTCGACAAACAACTTTGCTTCGCGCCGCCGTAAAGAGACGCGAGCGCATAATGCGCGAAGAGCGCCATCGGTTCAGCAATGTGTTTCCAGTGATCAGAGCTCTGGTCAACATGATCGATATTCCCGACAATGACGTTGCCAAATACAAGGAGATGTTGATCGATTGGATTCGAACGCTGGAGGCGACCCATCGCATCCTTTCTCGTCACGCCAACCTGTCAGGGATGCTCCATGAGCTCGTGGACCGGGAATTGCAGCCCTTCAAGGAGACACGCGACATAACGATCAGTGGACCTTCCCTCACTGTGCCAAGCGGCGCCGCCGAGGGCTTGGCGATGATCCTTCACGAGTTGACGACAAACTCGGTGAAACATGGTGCGCTGGGTGACCCGAATGGCAGGGTCGAAGTTAAGTGGCGATTTGCATCCGAGGACGAAGGTGACGACCTCGTGTTCGATTGGGTGGAATCGGGCCGACGGAAGAGTTCAAAAGTCGTACGCCGCGGGTTCGGGTCACTGATAATCGGTGTGGACAGCACGCCGCTTGTCGGTCATTCCCCGAATATGGAAATAACCGAAGATGGCCTTCGATATTCGCTGCGTGTGTCGCGCAAAGAAATTGAGGAATTTGGATTGCAATAGAGCCCCTCCAAGTCGAAGCCGAATTGGCCAATTAACGGATGGTGTGGGCCCTTTGCTGCGATTTCCTGCAAGCAAACTCGGGCCGGTTCGAGGGGCATACGTCAACTTGCCTGTCTCGTCAGCCAGCTTTGGAGCAACACAGCTGCTTCGGTACGGTTTCTAACCCCAAGCTCACGCAGCACGGCTGCGGCATGGATTTTCGTTGTCGCCTCGGCAATGTCCAGATTGCGGGCAATCTCCTTATTCGAGTACCCCTCTGCCATCAGCTTGAGGACGTCCTTCTGTCTAGATGTCAGCCTAGCGACGTCGCCCGAGCCCTCGTGCCGGCGGCTGGCATTTTGTACCGGAGGTGGGGGGGCATGCGATCTCTGGTCGGCAGACGTTCGAGATAGGAGAGATGGCACATAGATCCGGCCAGCGAGGATTTCGTTTACAGCCAGCACGACTTCTTCGTCGCTCTGCGATTTGACGATATACCCGTGAAGTCCGATCGAAAGCGCGGTCAGTATCTCCGAGCGGGAATCATCCCCGGAAACGATCGCAAAGCGAGTGTCAGGATAGGCAGCCATAAAGTCGCTGAGCACTTCCTGATGGAACAGCCCAGGCATGTTCAGATCGAGGATCGCAAGATCGATGGACGCCTGCTCCTCTAGAAGATTGACCGCGGCATCGAAACACGAAGCTTCGAATATTTCGGCGCTTGGAATTCCAGCCATGAGTGCCAGCCGGAGACCACGCCGATATAAGCCGTGATCGTCGGCAATGACGATCCGAGCCATGCAACTACCCCAACGCGTTACTCGGTTCCCGACGAGAAAACCCGCTGGAACCTCCCATTCGCCTATGATCGACAATCCGTGGTGGTCCTAAAATGGCGGCCATCCACTGGTCAGCGCATCACAGTGATGTCCGCAGCGTCCCATCCACGCACATCCAGAACGTCTAATATAATACTAAATTGCGAAGCTCATCCATAGATTTTTAACCCTGGCGTGCGGTACCTGTCCGCAAAACGATGCCGGTTCCCCATTTGTGGGTCCAAAGCCAGCTGTTCAGGACCATTTCTGTTATGTCGCCACCCGCTGTCGCTGGACCTGTAGGCCGGCCCGGCCCGGGCGGATCGCAGCTTTTTTGAAAGCAACTGCTTTCGTTTTATCGCCGTCATGATCAGTGCCCAATCGCGCTTCTATCGGCTGTTGATCTCGTGGCCATCTAATACCTTGAACGTTTTGAATCCCTACCATTCGAATGCACGACGACAGCCGCCCCGGCTGTCACATACCTTTTCACATATGATGTTCGGATTGCCGCCGAGGTTTGGCCGGATTTGAGGGTATGCCCTGGCCGGACAATGGAACACCGATCCCGAACAAAGCCAACTGCAGATCAGGAGGATCGAATGAAAGCGGTGATTCAATGTGGTGGGATGGGTACGCGCCTTCGACCGTTTACATCGGTCCTGCCGAAACCATTAATGCCGATAGGGGCCCGGCCTGTTCTTGAGTTGCTTTTGAAGTGGCTGCGGCGCAACGGCATTGAAGACGTGTATATTACGACAGGGTATCTAGGGCATTTGATCCGTAGCGTCTGCGGCGACGGATCGCAATGGAACTTGAAGATCAAATATACCCAGGAAATGGAGCCACTCGGCACCGTCGGACCTCTCTCTCTGATTAGGGATGAACTGAACGAAACATTTGTCGTTCTGAACGGCGATGTCCTCACAGATCTAAGCCTGAGCCGGTTTGTAGCCGCGCACCGCTTGCATAGGGATCCCGTTACGATCGCCACGGCGTGCCGTCATATCAAGATGGACTTCGGGGTCATCGACGAGATCGACAATACCGTCCAGCTCTTCCGGGAAAAGCCGACGCTTTCCCATCTCGTCAGCATGGGGATTTACTGCATGAACCCAGATGTCCTGCGGTTCATTCCGTCCGGGATCCCATTTGGGTTCGATGACCTGATGCTGCAGATGATGCAGGGCGGCACGACCGTGCATGTTTACAAGCATGACGGTCTTTGGCTCGACATCGGTCGTGTCGATGACTTCCAGAATGCACAGGCAATTGCCTGGGAAGATCAGTCGTCCTCAATCGAGGTCGCGGCTGCCGCTGCAGCCGCATGAAAGTCTGATGCAGAGGTCTAGCCACTAACAAGGCTTTCAGGAGGTCAAGATGCTCTTGGTGAGCGCCCCGATCCTAGGCGTGCCAGAGAAGGCAGCCCTGTCGCAGGTGATTGATAGCGGCTGGCTTACGATGGGGGACAGGGTACGAGAGTTCGAACAGGCCTTTGCCAGCATGCATGGCGCGCGAGATTGCGTTGCGGTTGGTTCCTGCACCGCAGCGCTCCATCTTCTCCTCCATGCTTTGGGCATCGGCCCTGGCGACGAAGTACTGGTTCCTTCGCTGACGTTCGTGGCGACGGCGAATGCGGTGCTGTATGTAGGGGCGACGCCGGTCTTCGTCGATATCGAGTCCGTCGACGTGCCGTTGATCTCGGTTGCGGAAGCCGAAGCGCGGTGCACGACGCGCACGAAAGCGGTCATTCTCGTTCACTTCGCCGGGTATCTCCCCGATCGGGAACAATGGCAGCGGTTCGCCCGGCTTCGCGGGCTGCATATCATCGAGGACGCTGCGCACGCGCCCGGGCTTAGGGAAGTCGGGACCTTCGGCGCCGCGGCCGCGTTCAGCTTCTATGGCAACAAGAACATGACAACGGCCGAAGGGGGCGCCGTGATTGCACGTGACCCCGATCTGCTCGACAGGGTTCGCCTGGCCCGCGGGCACGGAATGACCACGGGGACGCATCAGCGGCTGAACAGTCGTACGCCGCAATATGATGTCACGATGCTCGGGTTCAACTACCGAATGGACGAGATGCGAGCGGCAATAGGGCTGGTTCAGTTGCAGAACCTGCAAGAGTGGAACGAAATCAGGCGTATCATAGCTGTCTTGTACCGACGCCTGATCGCGGACCGTTGCCCAGCCATTGTCATTCCATTTAGCGAACCCCGGACGTCGGCTTACCACATCATGCCGATCGTCCTGCCGCGCTACGCGAGCCGGCAGGATGTCATCGACGAGCTGCGGACACAGGGCATACAGACCACCATCCACTACCCGCCGGTGCACCAAATGACGTTCTACCGCGAGCGCTTTCCCGGCGTGAGTTTGCCCCGAACAGAGGATTTCGCTGAGCGAGAGCTCACAATTCCGCTGCACCCCCAGATCACTTCCGCCGCCGCCGAATCAGTCGTGGCTGCCCTGGCAGCCGCGCTCAAAACAGGCGCGCTCAAAGCAGGCGCCCAAAGAGGAACTGCTGCATGAATGCGTTAGACCCTGCCTTTCACCGGATGTTCGTTCCAAATCCTGATCACGGCTTTGCGAGACGCGCAATCGATCTTGCGGTGGCGGGCATCGCTACCGTCGCATTGGCGCCATTGATGCTGCTGATCGCCGGAGCGCTTCTGCTCGAGGGCGGTGGCTCGATCTTGTTCGCTCAGACCCGCATCGGGGCCGGCGGCCGAACCTTCCGCATGTACAAATTTCGCAAATTCGGTGTGAACTGCGGCTCTCAAGGCCTTGCGCTGACGGTCGTGGGCGATACACGCATGACCACCGTTGGCCGCTTTCTCGCAGCGACGAAGCTGGACGAACTACCGCAGCTGTGGAATGTCCTCAAAGGCGAAATGGCGATCGTCGGCCCACGGCCCGAGAGCCTGGCTTTCGCCGATTGTTTCCGGGGCGAGCTTAGGGCCGTGCTGCAATACAAGCCGGGCCTGCTGGGACCAGCCCAGGTCGTTTTTCGGCACGAAGCGCATTACTTCCCCCAATCCGTAGATCCGATCGTGTTCTACCGGGAGGTCATGTTCCCCGCCAAGGCAACACTGGACCTCTCATATTATCCGCGACGCACCATCGTCTCCGACCTCGCGTGGATGGTGCGGGGAGTGCTGGCAGTGGTCGGTTGGGTTCCGGTACCGCCGATCGACGTTTGAATATCCAAGGGAAGCGTTCCAAACAGCCAAGGGAATGCGCAGTGATGAGCTACAATGGAAAGAAAGTCCTGGTGACCGGCGCGGACGGATTCATCGGTTCGCATGTCACGGAGGCGCTTGTTCGCAACGGGGCAGATGTCACAGCCCTTGCCCTTTACAATTCCTTCGACAGCCATGGATGGCTAGACGATCTGCCGGACACCATCCGCAGCCAGTTGAGGCTCGTCCGTGGTGACGTCCGCGACAGTGCGTTCCTTAACCGGATCATGCGCGGCCAAGTCGCGGTTTTTCATCTGGCGGCGCTTATTGCGATTCCATATTCCTACGCCGCTGCCCAGTCCTATGTGGAAACCAACATCCTAGGCACGGTGAACGTCCTCGAAGCGGCGCGCCTATGGGAGACGGAGCGGGTGATCCATACCTCCACGAGCGAGGTCTACGGAACTGCCCAAACCATGCCGATCGGCGAAACACACCCCCTGCAGGGACAGTCACCATATTCGGCATCCAAAATCGGCGCCGACATGATGGCGGAGTCTTACGCCAGGTCGTTCGATGTCCCTGTGGTGATCATGCGACCCTTCAACACGTACGGCCCGCGCCAGAGTGAACGCGCCATCGTGCCGACCATTATCCGGCAGGTCCTCGACCCGAAATGTCCTGCAATCATGGTAGGGGATACCAGCCCGATCCGCGACCTGACCTATGTCGAAGACACCGCGACAGCGTTCCTGACCGCAGGTCTCGCCCAGCTCGAGTTCGGCCACGCCTACAACGCTGGCAGCCAACGCGCTGCGACCGTCTCGGACGTATTGGCCATTGTTCTTGAGTTGACCGATTGCAAAAAGCCGGTCCGTCGTGATGAAAGCCGCCTGAGGCCGCAAAATTCCGAAGTTCGCGCCTTGCTCGCCGACTCCTCGCGCTTTGAACGTGAGACTGGATGGCGGACACAGACCAGCCTGCGCGATGGGCTGGAGCGAACAATCACGTGGTGGCGCGAGCGCCTTAGTGAAGGCCGGGTACGGCGCGAAGTGGGTTACATGACATGACCCTGGGCGGCCGTCATGCGTTGGCGCTGTTGCTGGCTGCCGGTGCCATATCTCCCAACATCTACGTTGCCGGCGGCCGTCAAAGCAAGGCAGCGGAGGTGGCGGCCACAGCGGTCGTGAACAACCTGCCAGGCTATGTGCGCCAAACAAGGGATCCTTGGTCTGGCATGGTTTTCGCACGGATCACCAGACCGGGCGTTCTCGGCCGGGCGGGTGTATGCGGGAAGAAGTACTGCACCCACCGTTACTCAAGCGCACAGGCTTGGAATGCCGACCAGAGCCTGCTCCTGATCGCCAATGGCTGCGGTGGCCTGTGCTTTCTCGACGGACAAACCTACTTGCCTTTGTTCCACCGCAACCGCGCGACCGAATGCGAATGGCATCCCACTGATCCCGAGTTGATGATCTGCGTCGGGGGCCGGCAGATTGCGACATGGGCCCCACGTACCGATCATGAGGACGTCGTGTTCGCCTCCGGAGCGTACTCCAACCTCAAATTTGGACCCAACAAAGGCAATCCGAGCCGCGACGGCAGCCGGATTGCGGTGCGTGCAACGAACAATGACGGCCGAGCGGTGGTTTTTGGCTACGATCTCAAGCAACGGCGGAAATTCCCGGATATCGATCTTGCCGAATTCCCGGGAACGACCGGCTCCTGCTCGATCTCACCACTCGGAATCAACATAGTGTGTTCCCAGCAATTACCGGACGGAATCGAAGCGAGTTTCGTCTTCTCCATCGACGGCATATTGCGCCAGAAGTGGATGGAGCACCATCGACCGGGCCATGGCGACATGACGGTCGATTCCGACGGAAGCGAAATCTATGTCGGGATCAGCAAATCGGATCCTGACAAATATCAGGTGATCAAGCGCCGCTTGGCTGATGGCAAGGCTACCTCGCTGATGAAATATGGCGAGGCCATGCATGCGTCACTCAGGTCGCTCGGCAGGCCCGGCTGGGTGTTTCTGAGTTATGGCGGCACGCCAGCCGAACTATCGCAGCACCCGGATTGGGCGCCTTACGCTCAGCAAGTCATTGCTCTGCGTCTAGACGGCAGTGGAGAGGTCCGCCGTGTCGCAGACACGCACAACGCGCCCTTCGACTACTGGAGCGAGACGCATGCCTCTCCCTCTCCGGACGGCACCCAGGTGGTCTGGTCCAGCAACTGGGGCGTGCCCGGTGGCCCGGTATACGATTTCGTTACTCGTGTTGAATGGCCTTTGAAGCCGGTGTTCGACCGGAAGGAGATTGTCGCAAATGACCTTCAGTAGACGATACGTTCTTGGCGCAGTCGTGATGATGTCGCTAACCTCGATGGCTTGCGCAGGCGAGGTCGAGCCCTATCAACTCTCACCTGGCGATACGGTCGAGATAGGAATAGCGCCGATCCCTGATCGGACGCAGCGCGCCGTAGTCCAGATGGATGGCAATATCGCCCTTCCGGAGGCTGGAATGATCATGGTCGCAGGCCTGACGGCGTCCCAACTGCAAAGGCGCATGCAAGAGGTCTTGCCAAGCAAGATTTTTCACGTGCGTCTGACTGATGGACGGGAGCAGACAGTTACTGTCGAGCCCGACGATGTCACAGCGATCATAGCGGACTATCGCCCGATCTATGTAACGGGCGATGTGCTCACCCCGGGACAACAGGCCTACCGTCCGCTCATGACTGTACGGCAGGCGCTGGCCGTTTCCGGCGGCTTCAGTCTTTTGCGATCACGGGCAGGCCAGGCCGGGCCTGATCCGGTCGATCTCAAGCGCGACTACGAAATGCTCTGGGGAGATTACACGAAAGAATACCTTCACGCCGCCCGCATTCGCGCCGAGCTTCAGGGCCAGGCGGATTTCGACAAGAAGACACCACAGGGATCACCTCTTTCGCCGAGCGTTGTAGCCGCGATGGCACAGGCTGAAGCAGAGGCGCTGAAGGTTGCGCTGAGTGATTTCCGGCAAGAGCAGGATTTTCTGGAGAAGGGCCGGACGGACGCTGCCGAGCAAATTGGCGTTTTGCAGAAACGCGAACGAGTCGAGGGCGAGAGCGTGAAGGCGGATGAGCAAGATTTGGCGCGAGTGACGAAGGCATTCGATGCAGGCAATCTGACCAACACCCGGCTCGCGGATGTCAGGCGCGCGTTGCTTTTATCTTCAAGCGGCGCGCTTCAAACCTCGGTCGAACTGATGAGGGCGCGGCGCCAGCAGGAGGACTTTGTCAGACAGCACGAACGCAACGACAATCAAAGGAGGATTGGCCTACTGACGGATCTGAAGGACACCAACGCCCGGCTGGCGGATGTCACCGCCAGGCTCCATGCCGCCAGCGAGAAGCTGCAGCCGACCGGAGCATCCACACAGCCATTGCCGATTGCCGGCGAAACGGTACGGGCCCAGGTGACCATCGTACGCAAGATCGGCAATGAATGGCGCAAGCTGTTGGTTGACGAAGATGCGATTGTGCTGCCGGGGGATACTGTCGAAGCCAGATTCAGCAGTGAACTGCAAAGTGTGGCAGTCCAATAGGGCGTCAGCTGCAGTCCGTGCGGAGCTTACTGTTCTATCGGGGGGCGAACCCAACTGAACGGAGATCCAAGGTGAGGCGCATTTTCAACCAGGGAGCGACCCTGACACCCTCAACGAACGCGGATCAGGTGACGCAGTCGTCAAGTTATGCTTTCCATATGCCGTCAGCGCGAATTGTGCGGTCCAGGTCGCGCGCCGGTGAGTCCGGAAATTGGCAGGAATTTGCGTCTAGCAAGGAGAGCAATGCGCAGGGCGGCTTCGTGTCGGACGGCTACAGGACCAGCCATTGCGCGCCCGGCTACGGCCAACATTACAACAAAACACACAGGTCCGGCTATTATGGCGCGCTTTGGGAGAACATCGAAAAGCCGCTGATCCTCGACGTTCTTCGCCCCTTGAGCGGAGCTAGCCGAAACTGCCTCGATTTCGCATGCGGAACAGGCCGCATCGCCGAGGTAGCCGCCGGCCTCTTCAGCGAGGTGGTTGGCGCCGACGTTTCCAGAACGATGCTCGACAGCGCGCAAGTACCGCCCAATGTGAGTTTGCGTCACGTCGACCTGACAAGGGAGCAGCTCGGTATGACGTTCGATGTGGTAGCGGCATTTCGTTTTTTCCTGAACGCAGAGGATGAACTGAAATGGCATGCACTGAAGGCGATCAATGAGCACCTGAAAGATGGCGGGCGGCTTGTGTGCAACGTTCACATGAATGCGACGTCGCCCGTCGGCCTGGCGTGCCGGCTGCTCAATCGGGTGTCTGGACGCACCATTCGCAACACGCTGAGCGCAGCGAGGTTCAAGGCCCTCCTGACTGCCTCGGGATTCACCGTCGATCAGACGATACCGTACGGTTTTCTGCCTCGGCCGGGAAACCTGTTGCCAGGGTTCTGTGAAATGATGATGCAGCCTGTCGAGAAGGCCTGCAGAAGGCTTTGCGTTCCTGGCCAGCTGGCGCAACACTTCCTGGTTATTGCGAGGAAGCGCTAAAGCGCGAAAATGCCCCGAAAAAAAGGGCAGGGGGCGGTTTTCTTGGGCCGCTCCGCCGCATGAAGCCCCGCCCAAATACGGTGGAACGGCAGTTTTCCCCCGATTTAACATGTGGGTTCCGGGTTTCTCGGGTCAGCGCCACGATTTTGCTACATTTTGACTAAAGTCCAAGCATGTTAGTGGGGCGTAATATTAGAAGGCTAAGGGGATACGCTCCTGAACAGCAAGAGATTGTCCGTGCCCAGTGGGGCCAGTGAGCTTGCGCAACGATCTCTCACGGGAGGTCGAAACCCATGAACCCTGGTGGAAGGAGTTCGTCGGATCTGCGAGGCGCAATGCTTGGGACCGTGCCTGGCCTGGTAGGCGTCGGCGTCTTCTCGGCAGTCATAAACCTTCTCGCCCTGACCGGCTCGGTCTATATGCTGCAAATTTACGATCGCGTTTTACCTTCGCAGAGCGTTCCGACGCTTGTCGGGTTCACGATCGGAATGCTGGGTCTTTACGCTGTCTACGGGCTGCTGGATTTCGTGCGGCTGCGCCTGCTGGTTCGAGTGGGCAATCGTGTCCATAGGAATTTGAAGCAGAGGGTGTTCGGCCTCTCACTGTCCTTGCCGCTCATTGGCGGGCAGGATGCGAACCGGATACAGCCCCTCCGTGATCTCGATCAGTTACGCGGCTTCCTTTCCGGAATGGGGCCGACTGTCATCTTCGACGCTCCGTGGATTCCATTTTACCTGCTGATCATCTATTTCCTGCATCCTGCGCTCGGTCTGTTGTCCACAAGCGGTGCGATCATTGTCGTGCTGCTCACGGTCATGGCGGAAGTTCTTGGCCGCACATCGGTGACACGCGCGTCCGAGACGCTGGTGTCGCAACGCAATCTCGCCGAATCCGGACGCCGCAACGCGGAAGTCGTACGCGCGATGGGCCTTTCCGCACGGCTTGCCCACCGCTGGGGCGAGATCAATAACGCATATCTGCGGCACCAAGAGAGGCTTTCCGACGTCGTCGGCGCGACCGGGGCACTCTCTAGGGCACTGCGTTTGGCCTTGCAGTCCTGCGTTCTTGGACTGGGTGCCTACCTGGTGATAGGAGGCGAAGCCTCGCCAGGCGTGATCATCGCATCCTCCATCTTGCTGGGCCGCTCATTGGCTCCTGTTGACGCCGCTATCGCGAACTGGCGAGGCTTCGCCGCGTTCCGGCAAAGCTATTCGCAACTGGCAACGGCCCTGGCCGCTTTTCCTGACCGGGACGAACATATGGAACTTCCGCGCCCCCAAGCGGAGCTTGCGGTCGAGGACCTGACTATAGCGCCACCGGGCCAGCAAAAACCGACGGTAGCCAATGTCAGCTTCCGCCTGGCTGCAGGGACGGGAATGGCCGTTGTCGGCCCGAGCGGTTCTGGCAAAAGCACGCTTGTGCGCGCGCTGGTGGGCGTCTGGCAGCCACTTCGCGGCACGGTGAGGCTGGACGACGCCTCGCTTGACCAATGGGACCAAGAACACCTTGGCGCACATATTGGCTACCTGCCCCAGGACGTCGAACTGTTTGATGGAACGGTTGCCGATAACATTTCGCGATTTGGCGGGAAGGGCGACGCCAAGGGCGTGCTTGCAGCTGCCAAGGCAGCGGGCGTCGACAAAATGATCCTGCGATTGCCGAACGGTTTTCAAACACGCATGGGCGAGGGAGGAACAGCCTTGTCGGCTGGACAGCGGCAACTCGTCGGGCTTGCCAGGGCACTTTACGGCGATCCGTTTCTCGTCGTTCTGGACGAGCCGAATTCAAATCTGGACGTCGATGGCGATACCGCCTTGGCCGGCGCGATCCTGGCAGTGCGCAGACGTGGAGGCATCGTCATCGTAGTTGCGCACCGTCCTTCTGCCCTTACCAACATCGACAGGGTACTCGTAATGTCCAATGGGATGCTTCACGCCTTCGGCTCACGCGAGGAGGTCCTGGCCAACGTCATCCGCCCCTTTGCTGCGCCTGTTGAACGCCCGGCAGCGGCCGTCGCGATGCACAAAGGGGTGAGCGGTCACGCATGAGGAATATTTTTTTGTCTGAGGCGACGATGGCTCCATCGGCCCCGATCGGCAATGGGAGCCGGCGCAACGCGATGATTTCGGGCACGCGCGATGGAATCGGGGCCAACCTGATCCTGGGTGCGGCGGTCACGTTTATGTTGCTTGCCGGCGGCGGGCTCTGGCTCGGACTGACCAAGATTGCTGGCGCGGTAATTGCGCCGGCGACCGTGGTGATCGAGAGCAACATAAAGAAGGTCCAGCATCTGACGGGCGGCACGATAGGGGGCATCTTCGCGCAAGATGGGGATCATGTACGGGCCGGCGATGTGATGGCACGATTGGACGACACGCTGACACGGGCCAATCTGCAGATAATTAGCAAGGATCTTGATCGGGCAACGGTTCGGCTTGTGCGGCTGGAGGCAGAGCGGCAAGGCCTGTCGGAGATGCAGCTTCCGTTCAGCCTTCAAGCGCGAATGGGCGAGCCGGAGCTGGCTGCGCTGGTGAACGGTGAGCGCACGCTGTTCGACAGCCGCGCTACGGCCCTCAAGGGGCAGAAGGCACAGTTGCAAAGCCGCTCAAAGCAACTCGAACGCCAAGTTGAGGGCCTCAAGGCGCAACAGACCGCGGAAGAACAATCCGTGGTCCTGCTGGATGGCGATCTTGTCGATGTACAGGCGCTTTTTACAAAGAAACTGGTGTCCAAAGAGCGACTTAGCAACATCAGACTGGATGCCACCCGGGCGCACGGAGAATCAGGGCGCCTCGCGGCGGCAGTTGCCGAGGCGCAGGCCCGGATCAGCGAGACCGAATTGCAGATTCTTCAGCTCGATGAACAAAGGCGTAGTGACGTGACGAGCGAACTTCGTGAAACGGAAGCCAAGCAAACCGAACTCAGCGAGCGCAAGGTTGTGGCACAGGACGAACTGGCCAAAACCACCATCCGCGCTCCGCAATCGGGAACGGTACAGGAATCTTCCATTCACACGATCGGCGGCGTGATTGCCGCGGGCGAGGTTCTCATGATGATTGTCCCTGACACCGGCAACCTTGTCGTCGACGCGCTGATTGCGCCGTCGCGCATAGATGACGTTCGTCCAGGTCAGCGGGTCTCGATCCGGTTTCCGGCATTCGACGCCGGCACTACGCCTGCCTGCCAAGGGTCTGTCAAGCGCATCTCGGCGGACCTGATAAAAGATCAACAGCGCCAGCTTTCTTATTTCTCGGCGCGCATCAATGTCGAAGACAAGTCCACCTGTCTGACCGATGCCAAAGTGCTCAAACCCGGTATGCCAGCGGAGGTTCACATAAGTACGGACGAACACAGCGTCTGGTCTTATCTGCTGAAGCCGCTTACCGACCAGATGTCGAGGGCTTTCCGGGAATGACATGGCGGCTGTGAGCGGTCGACCGCGGGAACACGGCAGGCGTGCTTGCTGACATATTAGGGTAGGCGACGTGATGCCACAGGGGTGACGCCTGCGGCCGACGCGCGAGGCTCGTCTGGGACATTGTCCCGGCTACAAGGATGCCCCAACAGGATTTTCCTGGCCGCCTCACCAAGTCCTGCCCCAACAACAGCGTTAGTGTCCTGTCATCTTTCGCGCAACAAACAGCGCATACCGTTCCACGATCATCGACATGGGCAATTGCCTCACGAGGAGAGGTTCTTTACTCCTACGACGCGGCGAGGGCCCTGCGGCGGACACGGCGTGCGGCATGCACCGTTCGGTCTGCAGTCACCGCTACATTTGCCACGTCAGATGTATGCGGCAAGGCGTTCGCGCTTCCATGCGACCTCTTGTAGGGCAGCAATTCCCTGACCCGAGCATTGACCGAGGCAATCTCGACCCGCAAGTCCTCGCATTCCTGCCGTCTCACATCGAGTTCAATCTGATCGGACGCCTGCTGCATGGACAGCTGTGCAAAATCTGCGGCGATCTTGGAAAGGTTCACCTTGTTGGTTTCGGCCTCCTCGGTGAGTGCGGCCAACCTTTCGTCGGTCACCTGTTTTTCGGCCAGGGCGTCGCTCCATTGTAGCTGGAGCCTGGCGATCTCGGCCGCGGCCTCGTTGTTTGCGTTTGAGGCGAGTTCGAAGCGCGCTTGGAGACTTTGAATTTCTGAGCGCAATCCTCGGTTCTCAGCCTGGCAGCGTTTAAGCTCGCCATCCATGTCCGCCTGCATAATCCTGGCTGCTTCGGTCACCTCCCATAGCTTCGCCTGCGCAACCTCGAGTGAGGTGTGCAATTTGATTGCCTCTTTTTCGCTCTTGCCGAGCGCACTCAGCATTTCGGAATTTCGCGCAGCTTCGTTGGCATGGATCGTGGAGAAGGCATCCAGCCTATGCCGTGCCTCTTCCTCCCGCTTCATGGCCTTTTCCAGGTCAATAGACAGGCTCACATTCTTTTCACGCAGCTGTTTGTTCTCTCGGGAGCGCCTGTCGGCCTCGACATTTGCGGCGGCAAGCATGTTCGTGAGGTCGCCAAATTCCGCTTCGTTCTTTGTGGTGGTGTTCGCCGCTTCGACCAGCTCCAGCCTTGCCGCGGCCAACGCGCCACGGAGCACTTCACACTCCTGAACAAGGCTTGCCTGGCGCTGCTGCAATGTCTCGACGGTGCCTTGACGCTCACAGTACCGTCTGTTCAGGTCATTGAGTGTTTCCGACAAGTTCCTTTGATCTGCGATCAGATTTTGATTCGCCAACTCCAGTTCGTTGGCACGGAGAATGTCCGCGTGAAGGATGTGAAAAAACTCGAACGTCAGTTGACATGTGCTTGTAATTTCGGAGATTTTTGCGTTGATCTCCTCGAAATGGAGCTTGGCATCGTGGAACAAGCCGTTAAACGAGCTCACGGCAGCAATTCGGCTCTGCGTATGTGAGGTCATCCGATGCGCTGGTATCGGCGAGCTATCATCGTCGTCGCCGGCACCGTCCTCGCTTGGTACGCTGTCATCCTGTTCGTTGTTTTCGCCTGCCATGTTTGGCACGTCGGCGACATCCTCCAAATCGAGGCACTGGTCGACAGCGTTAGCCAAGTCAGCTTCGAGATCGTCAAACGACCTCTCCACATTGTCCTCGGCGCGTCTGATCAAATCCCTGAACTTCATGACTTCATCCCCTGCAGCCGCATGCCCGGAACCATTGAGGCACGAGGACTGAGATGCTTTTGTATCGAGAGCTCAACTCAGCGTCTTCGTTCAATCAAACGATGCCAGGGCGCCGGCGCCGCGAGGAGCCGAGAGCTGCGATCGGAAGGCCCTACATCGGTCTAGGTGCCTGCTGACTTATTCTTGAGGACTGCGCGGCTCCCCTTCTTGCCATCGTCTTGGCGTCAATGGTGTGTTGCCTGGGCACATTAACAACTCAGGTGCAGAAGCCCCGACGAACGGCCCGGCACAGCCTCTTGTGGGGCGCATCAGGCGGCCGGGCCTAACCGGCGGTTGAGTGTTTTTGGTTTGCCGGCTGACTCACCATGCGACATTGGCGAGGCAAGCGCATCATTCGAACGAATTGGGGACCGGCCGCCTGGCCGCTCAATCACACTAAGCTTCCGTTGCCGGAGCTGGCGACGAGGTGCTTTGCCTTGAGCCTTGGTATCTACATACGAAGCGGCAATACGCGCCGATGGAGCAGTGGTCCGACCCGTCAAACTATCGCTGCAAAATGCGCGGCGGAAGGCATCCGAGGATATTCTCCGTTCAGCGGTAGGAGATCGAACGCGGGCGATCTTGCTGAACTCCCCAAACAATCCCGGCGGATATGTGTTCGGCAAGGAGGATCTGGAAACCATTGCCACATTTGCCGAGCGGCACAATCTATGGATCATCAGCGATGAGGTTTACCGCAGCACAGTGTTCGACGGCGAGTTCCTCTCAATAGCATTCAGTCCCGGAATGAGAGGACGATAATTGTGAACAGCCTGTCGAAGTCTCATGCAATGACCGGCTGGAGGCTAGGGTGGACGCTTGGGCCGGTCTCGGCATCAGTTCATCTGGAAAATCTTGCGCAATGCATGCTCTTCGGGTCGCCGACCTGTATTCAGGATGCCGCAGCGGTGACTCTCGATGAGGCGGTGACGCAGAGATGCGTTTCTTTTCGGACGCCCTTCTGCCGTTGATATTGACCATTGCTGTGCGGATGTTCGCCGGGATATGCGTGAACCTTATCGTCCGCTGCGGCGCTCAATTTGCTTGGGGTTCTTGGAACCGTTCCGAACTTTCTCCTTGCGCCTCCGATCGAGTTGCGCGTGCTCATGCGGGGCGCTGAGGTGTCTCGATCCGCAGTGGCGCGGCACTATGCGACGAAGCCTATCAGCTCAGTTGAAATTTGTCCCCAGCGGACGGGAACGACGCTTGGCCATGTTAGTTGATGTGAATGGAGCAGCTAAGAAAAGATCTGGCATTGCTTACGCGACCCGGCTTCTGGATAGCTTTCGGCATTTTGTTGCTGCTTTACGGGATTCAGGTCTTTTTTCTAATTCGGGCATGCCAATGCCTTTAGCCTGGAACATCGATACCCTAGCTAGCTGAAACGCGGTCTGTCCATCTCCCGGCGGCTGCGCCGATAGCGTTGATCAACGACATATTCATTTATAAGCCTGCTACTGCCGGGGATGCCGAGGTTGGCAGCGCCTGCATCGTTGATTACGCACGTGGCGCTCCCCTCAAGGTAGGTGGTTACCATTCTCGCGCAGCCGGTGAGCATTGGAGCCCGCACTGTGTTGGACGTGCGCTCATGCGTCGGGAATTTCTTATAGACAGGGGAGGGTCTGTCAGGCTGGAAAATCACAAGCTGCCCCGCGAATGAGGAAGCAAAAAAGGTGCAAGACCAGATCGATTTCTTCCAGGCAACTCGGTCCTCGCATCATCGCCGATCAGCGGCCGTACCGTCGAGAACCAAAATGCGCACGATCTCAGCCGGTCGGCCTCGCCAAAACATGCGGACTTCCGGGCGGGGACAGTCGGTGCCGCGTCCCGTCCTGTGGCCGGCGCTATGCTGACGCTCCTACGGTATCCCGTTCACCGCCCGCGGCAGGAGGGCGAATTTCCTCCGTCCTGCGCGCGACAACCGTCCACTGTTGCGGCCGCACGCAGGACTGCGGCTTATACGCCGTTCTTCCTTTGAGCGGCGTCCAGTTCGCAGGGCTAAATCACCATTGGTATGCAGACGAGCCTCTCGGCGTCTGGACAGAGATCAATTGCGCTTTGCACCAGGGTTCCTGGATCGTAAGCTCCAAACACGCTGCAGTCGCCTGATATGGTCCACTACGTTGGCCGGCTCATACGGCTTCGCAAGGTGCGGGCCTTCCTGACAAAGGTCGCCCGCCGCGATCGCAGTTCGTTCTACTGCGGCAGAAAGCACTATTTTGACCTCGGGCTTGTTCTCGCGAACCCACTTCGACAGTTGGAACCCGTTCATGTTGCCCGGCAGGTCAACGTCACACAAGACGGTGTCCACACCGAACTCCGCATAGTTCAACGCTTGTTGCGCCTCACGTGCGAAATGGGCCTCAATCACCCTGTAGCCACAGTGGCGGAGATAGTCCGCGATGACGCATCGGGCGATGACGTCGCCGTCAACCACGAGGATCGTTTGGCTCTGTTGGTTCGGGGCTTCCATTGACGGAGAACGGTCAGCAACCGGCAGGGTTCCACGCATCATGAGCTGCGCGGGATGCCGACCGAAGATCGCGGCGAGATCCTGCACGAAATGATCCCTGCCGGCGGGCGCATTCAATTCAGCGGAGCGATGCCGCACTGGTGACGCCGTTTGCCACCTGGTCGACGAGACGGGCTAGAAGGCATGGTCTCGAAGCTCAAGGGCAGTCCATATCGCAGCGGCAAACGAGCGCTTGGCGCAAGATCAAGTGCTTTGAGGAAAAGGAAATGCAAATCATCGGTGCACAGCGCGAGCGCGGCAAAGCTACCCAGGTGATCATGGCTGAAAAGGGCCTCTACAAAGGTGGCGCACTCGTCAACTTCAATGCCGCTGAGCGGCAAGCGCTTTGGGATCGTGTCCGAGTGGCTGAAGCCCGGACTGGTTGGCTGGGTCGAGACCCTCAAAGGCGAAGAGAAGCTGCGGCACGCAAGGCTGCTGGATTTCCGGGAGGATGATGCAAATGGCCATGCCTAAGAAAGATCAGGAACGCGCCACCTACGCCTGGATGTACGGCGCCCAAGCGCGCAAGGATGGCAAGGAGCGTGAGGTGCCAGCTTACTGGCAGGAACATGCTGCAGGGCTTTGACGGTGTGGCGATGGACGGTTTTGGCAGACCAAAACCGTCAACGACGAGATGGAGGCCGAGGTCGACGAAGCCGCCGTCGAGCGCCCCGACGAATAGCCATTTGGCGTATGAATCTGTACGGTCGTTTTTGATTGAAGAAAGGGTTTCGGCGGGCCTATAAAGATTGCGTTTACCATTGCCTTTTTGGGAGGATGCGATGGTTGCAACGCCCATAGATATCGCTCAAGCGGCCACTGCGACTACGGCTACCTTGCTGAAGTGGCAGAAGTCCATGGAGGAACGCGCCACGTTTCGCCAGAACATGGATCAATCGCGCAGGGCGATCCAAGCCTCACGCGAACTACTGAAGCGCCTTCGCGAACGTCATCGCGACGAGATGTCGGAAAGTTCGGAAAATGCCGACCCGTCTACTGCGCCGATATCGCAACGCGCCGGCAGCTAGCGGGAGGCGACCAGAGCCGATGTGATGGGGAAAGTTTCAGTGGGCTGTTCCTGGGGTCGGCAACGAAGTTTAAGCCTTGTCAACCAGCGACTTTTTTCGCCCGCGTGGAAGTGCCACATGTCTTTCGACAAGGCGCACGTGCTCGGCCTCGACAGTCACCAATGGCCGGAGGCTGACGGTTACCTTGTCCCCCGTCGATGCGTGTGACAGGGCCGATCAATTCCATATGCTGGCCAATTACAGCCTTCGAAGTCGAATCGACAACAGAATGCGGGAAGTCGTAGGAGGGGATCGTCACGCTTATGCGATCGGGCGTCACCCGGCCGCGCACAATCGCCGTGACTGCGACCTCGTCGCCAACTTTGATACTTCCCCGAGCCATGCCCAAGACTTTGGAGCAGCCGGCACCGGCGTCAAGATGAGGGGGAGCTAATAAAACCCCTCTGCGCCGCGATTGTGACGCGGGGCGATCCGATCGCCGCCAGCGACTTAGCAGACCAATTGATGACAGCGGCCGAGAAGCCTGGCATCCCTGCCGACCAAATCAACGGCGAAATCGAAAGCGTCTTCGAACTGCTCTTAGAGGTGATGCGGCGCGAGAGTTGCGCGAGGAGAACCAGCCCGGAGGCTTCTCCGGGGCTGTGCCGGTCCTGTCCCGTTCCAGCGGATGAACTGCGCCTGCTGGCAGGTGACCGTCTCAATCGACTTCAACAGGGGTCCATGGGCCTCAGGTAGAGCTTGGCAGCGCTCCCTGTGGTACGCCAGGAACGGCCCGGCGATGCTCTTGTGCATCGCTTCGGCTGCCGCCAGGAAGCGCTTCGATTTCAGCCCGGGAAAGCTGTTCGGAAGGTTTGTTCTGGCCATTGGCGCTCTCCATTGAGGGCGTCGCCGCAACGAGGACCATAATCCTACATGCCAGGCCGTCTGATAAGCGCCTCGCCGGCCTTACCCGAAGGAAGACGCAGGGCCACGGCGCCAAGCGGAGCCATCAGAAGCAACCCGCAAAGATGAGCAACGGCAGGCCCGGCGACCTCCTTTGGCACATGGGACAAACAAGAAGGGCGCCGAGCCTTACCGGCGCTGCTTTGTGAGGGAGACGACGCCGGATGATGAGAGTATGCGATCATGCTAATGTCTGCGAACCATGCGAATGAAGGAAAGCCGCGTGGCAGTGCCAATCAACGACGTTGAGACCAAGGTCGGCGGGTGCGATCAGGTTCGGACCATGATGACGGGCTGGTGGGCCTGCACATGGTGGTGGCTACCGCGCTACCGCCTTGCTTTGCGCCAGCCTGCGGCCCATGCCTAGCCTCGCTGCACAACCAGCGCTCGCTGTACTGAAACTGATCGTCGTCTCGCAGTAATGCTCCTGCCCTGGAACGTGATAAATCGCTCGTCGGTACTGGTGGAAATGTTGCCCTTGATATCGCAGCTCCCCGCGCCGGCCGTGCGGGTGCCACTCAGCCAGCCAGCTGGGATGAGCCCGACGAGCTTGTCGAGAGCTTGGGTTCACTTTGAAAACCGGTCAGGGAACCATCACCAGCGCCGGCAGATATTGCCGTCGCCACATCCACCGCCCCTTTGCGTTCTTGCGCCAGCGGTCGGCCTGATCCGCACCTTGATGACGCTGGACTTTGCCCACGCCCTCTCCCCCGAGTGCAGAATGCTTCCAAAGCGGTAGCGAGTCCAGACCGAAACATTAGCGCCGACTAACGGTTATTTCGGCAGTGATTGGTAGTGATTGGTAGAGCGTTGGTGGCGTTTCATCTTGTCTATTTTCCGGCCTGACGGCAGACCAGCTGCTAGGCAGAGCGCCGTTTCTATGATAGTGTGTTTGCTGCTTTATCACGCTCTAGCTACGGACCCTTAACTGATGGTCCACTACCCGGCAATCGAAGGTCGCGCGACGTTCCCGACTTTTTCAGCATGATGAGAAGGGCCTCTAGGATTTGTTGTGCGCCCGTAGCCAGTGCCCATGCATTCGCGACGATCTCTTGCTCACGCTCTGTCATCCCGCCCTCCTAAAATATGTGGTCGGAGCTGCTTTAGAAAGCTTCGCCCCAGCAGGGGCGTGCTTGACGATTTCGGCGAACAGAAAAAGTCGCCGGCTCCGCCCGACCAGGCCGGGATGGTCGTTGGGAAATTTGTTGACGGCGCTCGTGTTCACCTCACGTCCAACGCGGTTGAACTGCAGCTGACCGTCGATGTCGTGGCTGAGAATGTCCTTGAGGCTGGTCCTTTGGTCCCCGGGTCCAGCCAGGCGTCATAGTATGCCTGGTAGAGAATGACAGGCTGTTGATCATGCAACTGCTTCATCGGTTCTGCGGCAGGCTCTGTGATGATGGTGCAGCTGGTTATGTCGAGATTGGAATTGTAAGCCCAAAGCCCGGCGAACGAGAAAGGCGCGTGGCCGGGCTGGGGCAAAGCGCGCAGCGAAGGGAGAGGCAATGAGCGCGTTCGCTATTGTTCTCCCTGAGCAGCACGTTCACGCGGCGGGTGCTCGGCCGGCAATCTAGGGAGCATGGCAGTTGCCGGCGCGGTTGATGTCGTCGACAATATCGTGCCATTCTACACCGATGCCTCGATGAAGACACTGAAGTCCATGCCCGAGTTCAAGGCGGTCTTCATGGCCAAGCCTAAGGCCATGCGCGAAATGATCATGCGCGAATGCAATGACGCGGCAATGAGCAAGCCCTACGCCGAGTTCTGCGCCGACGTGAATTCCCTCCGCGGAATGCAGTAGGTCATTCACGGCCGCGCAGTTCGACGACGATGGTGGGCAAATTGCCCTCATCACAATGACTGTCAGCTTCCGCCGGCAACAGCGTAATGCCAGCGGTGACCGACGCCGGCCCAGAGACTCCCCGGGCCGCTCCTCGCCAGCCTCCAGGCGAGCAGGCCGGCATCGGTCAGAAAGTCCCGTCGGTGTGCAATATATCGTTGACGCCACGAATTGCGGACGTTCGAAACCGGTCATTGGCCATTTCGTGTGACCAAATTCCGCGACTGTTTACTTGCGATCACAAGGCCCCGCAACCTGGAGGTTCCGAAGCGCCATACTGGAGTACCATTGGGGTGGTCACGCGATTTGAACCCGACAACGGTGCTTGAACCAGACCAGGTTAAACGTCCGTTATCGTTTTGCGCCAGAAGCGGCCAGTCAACTTCCGGCCAAACGCGGCCGCGCTCATACTACCATGGTCAAATGCAGCTCGCATGGAACTAGTTGTCTTCTTGGTCCTTTGGTTCGCCAGACCATACGAGATAATACGAGAGAAACGGCTTGGCGAACCATCCACTAACGTACTGATTTCCTGTAGAAAACGCTGACCCTCCGGGCCTGCAAACTTACTACATCAATGGACTACGCTTAATTCTCAAAGTTTGAATGACCGGAAGCTGCAGACGGACAATTGGTCACCCTTCTCTACGAGCAATCCGGCCTGCTCGGAGTGTCAGGGATATCCGGTGATATGCGGACGCTAATCGACTCCGATGATCCTCTTGCCGCCGAAGCAGTCGATCTCTTCGTCTATCGTATCGCACGCGAGATCGGGTCGCTGGCCGCTGCGATAGGCGGACTGGACACGCTGGTGTTCAAGGCAGGCATAGGCCAAAACGCGCCATATATTCGAGAGAGGGCCGGGGCTGTGGCCGGCTGGCTTGCGGTTAATATCGACCACAAGCTGAATGGACGAGGCGACGAGGTCATCAGCCTTGCTGGTTCCGACGTCGACGTGCTTGTGATCCCCACGGATGAAGAGAGAGCCGTGGGGATCCAGCTGCTATCTGTGCGCCCTCAAGCTTTGTCGCTCGTGCCCTGAGCGCCGAACCTGATGCTACTCGCGCGGCGGGTGTCTCGACCTGTCAGGAGTTCGGCGGCAGGAGCATGGTCCCATAGCCGGCCATCAAGGCGATCAAGGTTGCTGCAACCAGCGGCAACCAGAACTTGATCGGTCCGGCAATACTGCCAGCGATGCGCGGCCGATGCCATCAGCACCGTCAGGAGCCAGACCTCCCACGGGTTGAAACCGCCCCATGGGTCAATCGTCCGGTTTGGCAACAAGGGCAAGATGATCGCTGTCGCAGCCGTGCGGCAAGACATATTTGCGGCGGTGTTCCTCCGGCAACGAGTCGTCTCAGCTAGTTGTGGAGGTGCGACAGTTGAAGTCCAGGCTGGTGCTCCACGCCGGATAACAGCGATTCCGCCGATCGGAACATGTCCTCGAATTCCAACTCGTTTTCAAACACCACGCCGCCGACGCTGATGGTCAGCGTGTCCGCGGTTCCTTTTGGCGCGAAATAGGCTTGGGCCACGCGCGCCCGGATACGCTCGCCGATCTCCCTGGCGTCGTCTTCTGTCGCACCGGGCAGAAAGACCCCGAACATGGAGGTTCCGATCCGGCCCACCAGATCTTCCTTGCGTACCGATGACTGGATGGTCGAGGCTATGAGCCGCAAGGCTTCGTCACCCCAGCCAAGGCCGAAGCGCAGATTGATGGACCTGATGTGTTCGGGATGAATGACCAGGAAGGCGCCAGATCTTGGACCAGACGATTTTGGCCTGGTTGCTCTCCTTTCGACCATCGAAGTGAAGACCGTCCGGTTGAGGCAGCCTGTCAGGCTGTCAAAGGTCGCCGACTTGTTGAGTTCTCTTCGATAACGGACGAGCTCGGTCCGCTGCAGGCCAATGAACAGCAAAAGCGGGCCACCGACCATGACCGGCAACAGGATCGCTGTGACCATGCTGCGGCCAAACGGCGTCAAGACTTCCGAAAACAGAAGCAGATAGTTGAGGCCAACCGAGAGGAGCAGAATTCCCGCCGATCCCAGGGCAGTCAGCCATGCGATATCTTTCCATTGCCGGGGCGAGCTATTCGCCATTGGTGTCATCATTAGCCAATCTCCCGCCTGATCGGCTGTCATAAGGCCAAGGTGCTGCACTTTCAGTTTCGAGGAAACATACAATTTTAGTAATGGCGCAATCACCTACCATCGGCCCGAAATCAGGCCTTCAAAAGCAAGGCTACGGCGGTAAAAGGGACGACACCGAATTATCGGCTATTGCGGCGGGCCGAATATCCCCATCTGCGCGTCTCTGGCCACTGCCTCCGCCTTGCCGTAGATGCCACTCGCCAGGGCCGTCGCCCAGCCATTGGAAACAAGCCAGGCGCCGACATCCTGCTTGCCCAAGCTGCACGGTGCCGCAATGGCAAAACGATCGATTTCCGGCGGCACGACGCATTTCAGCGCCCGGCCGCGCAGCCAGGAATTGAACGTCGCGCGCGCACGCTGGCCGCAAGGCCAGGCGATGCCACGAAACGAACAGGTCTCATCCAGGTCAATGCCTTGGATCCCGCTGATGGCTACCTTGCGCCCCATCGATTCGAAGGTTGCCGACGAGGTGGCAACCGGTTGGTACAGCAGGACCTCTTTCCAATCCTTTGGCATCCGCATCCCTGCAGGCGAAGCCAGACCAAGGTCGCTGAGCGGCGGGCGCGGCTCGACCCGTTCGATTTGCGCCGGATCAAGCTGTGGCGGCGCGATAAGGTCCTGAGCAATCTTGCGTGCCCGTCCTCGCCATGGCGTATTGGCGGCGCTCGGAGGTGGTCGCATTGCCTGGCTATGATCGATGGATTGACGTGGCGCCGGCCGATTGTTCGGAAGCAGATCTGCGGCCCGGATGATCAACAAGACCCCGGCCAGGAGGAGCAGGCTTCCGAGCGCTATCAAGCGATTGTGCCTCAGCCAGCCCATCAACTCAAGCAAGGTTCCTTGCCCCTCAATACCCCGATGTCGATTTGGCGACCAGCTTGAGTGCACCTTTTTGAACCTGATAGAAGGGCATGGATCGCTCACTGGAGCCATCCGCCCGAAACCGGAACAGGCCGGTCGATCCGCGAAATCCGCTCCGATTTTCGAGCACCTGCTTGCTGAAGCCGTCAGGCCCGGCCGAACTTGCAATTCCTGCTGTCAGGGCGACCATATCATAGGCGTAGGCGACATTGGCGTCGGCTGGATAATTGTAGGTCGTCTTGAAGCGGTCGGCGATCGGGCCGGTTTCCGTTGGGTCGAGCGTGGCGATGTAGGAGCCTTCAAACAGCGGCTCCATCGGATGTTCCAGCCAGCGGTTGGTTCCAACGACGGCGACTGCTTTTCCGGGAATGCCTTTCGTTTTGAGCGCCGCAAGGATCGGCGCCGGATTGTCGTCGCCACTGGCGATGATGATGGCATCGGGAGCCTCGACCAGCGAGCCCGCATCATTGACCACTTTGGTGCCGCCATCGCCGGCCCGATACGGAACGGTGACGGCGAGCGTCGCGCCATAGATGCTGAGACTGTTGGCGACCCGCTTTTCAACCACGCTGGCATTCGCGCCCGCCGCAACGAGCAACACGAACTTCTTGCTGCCTTTGGCCGCCAGGCCGGCTGCGCCCGCGGCCGCGCTGTCGGCCTCGTTGAGGCGCACCGCATAGACGCCCGGGCCGCCAGCGAAATTGTCGGCCAACGCCAGCACCGGCGGTCGCTTCGATCCCGACAGCTTGGCTATGTGCTGCGCGGCCGCGAGTTCGACCGGGCCGATGACGATCTTGGTTCCAGTGGTGATCGCCTTCACAGCCAATTCGCTGGCGTGCGCGCTGTCGCCCTTGGTGTCCTCGACCGTAATCGTGAGCAGGACATTTCCAAGGTCGGCCATCGCCAGCTTGGTCGCATCGAGCATCTTCCTGCCGTTTTCGCCGGCGTTGCCCGGGGCCGACAAAGGCAGCAGCATCGTGACCTTCGTCGATCCCGTGCCGAGCGATTGCGTCGCCTGGGCGGGACCGGCAACAGCGCCGGCGGCCGGCGCTCCGGGTGCGGCGATCGCCGCCGGATCGAGCGCGTCCGAGACGCTGCCTTTCGACTGGCAGCCCGACACCATGCCCGCGAACGCAAAGACGATCGCCCACGTCCACGAACCGTGTCGCTGCCGGCCAGAATCCATGATGCCTCCCTCATATCCCGCCGGGTATTTGTCCCGGTCTCATCCGTTCATCTTACGGCAGACTTGCCTCGCCTTCTTTGCAATTGCTGGATTATGGCTCAGCCGTCGAAAAGTCTTGCCCGGAGCGCCTTGATCATTCTCGCTTGCCCGGCGCTTCGATAGTCCGCGCATTTCATGTATCGCGGGCCCGGCACGAACAGTCGGCGCACACAAATCCGCCTCGCCGGGGCAGGGGCACCATCGTCTCCTGCTGTCGGGAATGCGGAGAATCCGAACGTCGCCACCGGCAATGGCCCGGCCACCGCAAAACCTTCTCTCGCCAGGATTGCACGCGCACGCCGGCAGTAGCGGACCGAAAGTTCGGAGAACCGGGTTTCACCGTGCCCGGCACGATACTTCATGACGGTGGTGCAGAGATCGCCTGCGGCAAGGCTGTTTGCCTGCGCCAGATATCTGACGCCGAGCGCGATGTTGGTCGCCGGCGCGCCAAGCTCGTCGAGCGAGCCGCGAAAGCCCAGCATTCGGGCCGTCGCGGGCATTACCTGCATCAACCCGACCTCACCATTGGCGCCGTGCACATCGGGATCGAACCCGCTTTCGATCTCCATCACCGCGTGCGCCAGCACCGGTTCCAAGCCGTAGAGCGATGCCTGGCATGTCGCAAACGCCTTGAATGTCGCGCGAGTCCATTCGGAGGCGGCGTCGCAGCGAACCGGCCGCCTCAAGCCGAACGGTGCTGGTCTCTCCAGGCTAGGTCGTTCCAGCCAGTTGGCGCGGGCTTGCGTGGCAAGCTGGCCAAAACCGGTCAATGCGATCGCTCCGGCGATCGCCCTCGTCAATCGTCCGCCGACCATCGGGTCAGCCAACCGGCACTGCCGGATCCCTTCCGGTCAGTTCATGTACTCGACCATGCGGTCGTGGAAGCATTCGCACTTGTTGAGGGTGTCTTCGTCCTTGTAGTTCGTCTTGAGGTAGCCATAGGCCATGCCGCAGGCGACCTTGGCTTCCGACGCCCAGATGAAGGCGGGGCGCGAAGAATTGATCCATTCCGAGCTGTTGGCGACGGCCACCGACTCGTCCATCAGCTTCACCACCTCGGACTTTAGATCGACGATGTTGTCGGTCAGGACCAGGTTCGATGTGCCGACGGTCCGGCAATAGTCGGCCACCGGCCCTTCGATGATGTCGGCGGCGAAGCCAGTCGATCCAGCCAACAGCAGCGCCGCGGCCGAAGCCAGCAATCTTGCACAACGCTTCATTTAAGTCCCTCTCCAAACTGCGGTTTTATGTTTCGCTAATATGTAGCATGAGAGTACGGCCACGCATAAGTGCTAAATCGTGGCCGTGTGCTGTTGATGTTGTGTGTCGTCGTAGAGGATGTTGATCGTGCCGGTGGCAGGCGCATTCTGCAGAACGGCGACATCCACGAAGTTGGCCGCGTTGCCCGAGCCGCTGGTATCGACGCTCACGGTGCTGGTCGCGGTGTCGTAATGCACATAGTCGGCCATGTTGCCGGCCGGCGCCTTGTCGAACAACGCGCTCAAGTCGATCTTGTCCCCTTCACCGGCATGGTAGTCGGCGATCAGATCCTTGATGTTTAGATTGTCGATCTTGAACGTGTCGGCTCCCGAAGTGCCGGCGATGGCGGCCGTGCTTCCGGAGCTAGCGTTATCGTAGTTGCCGAAGCCGATGTCGCCGACCGCGGCTATCTGACCGTCGGCGGTCGTGAAGGTGGCTTCGCCATAGGTCAAGACCGAGCCGTCCGCCGAAACCGAGTGCTGATTGTTGCTATCGAGGCCGATCTCGACGATACCCAAGGCGGCCAGAGATTTGAACTCGCCCGAATCCGACACGCCGTTGCCGTTGGCATCTTGCCAGACACCAAATTGCGCAAAGTCGTGGTCGGCGGCAGTCAGCTTGCCATCATGATTTGTGTCATAGAGCTGCTCGAGCGCGGCAAGGTCGGTCGCAGCGCCGGCGGCATGTTGGGTGAACACGATCTCCGAACCGTTGTTCACCTTGCCGTCGCCATTGAGATCGATCGCCAGGATACCGTCATGCGTATCGACCCAGGCGGTTTTCGAAGCGACGCCATCGCCGTTGTAGTCGAACGAAACGGTGGAGTGCGTCAGATCGGTGGTGTGGATTCCATCATGGTTGAGGTCGAGTACGACCGGAGCGGCAATGGCAAAAGGTATCAGTCCGGCCGCCACGTGGACAGTGAAATTCGCCGTCGTTGTTGTGTCCCCGTCGCCATCCGTGAGTTGCAACGCGACCGGAATTGTATGGTCGACCGTGGTGCTCGTGACCCCGACATCCGTCAGGTTCAGCTTGGTCTTGCCCGACGACTCATAGGCGTCGACCCATGCGATCTGCGTTCCGGCAGGCGATGTGATCGTCAGCAACGTCGCACCGACCGCCGGAGTGAAGGAAGCCGTGGTTCCGTTGGTGTAGTGGGCGACGAACTCGATCTTGTCGCCGGCGGTAACCGCATCGAACGAAAACTTGGCATAGCTAACAGTCGCGAGGGTGATGGCCGGAGCCGTATAGCCGCCCGGGCCGTCATAGTCGTCCGGCGTCCCGAAATCGAAACGCATGAACTCGCCTCCGTCGAAATTGTTGTTGCCGAGGCCCCAACCTGCTGACGAACCGTTGACGTTGCTTGTTTGTGTCAACGATGGCATGCCGCCGGCCAGCCATGCCGTCTCGTGTGGTGAGGTGAAGGAGCCGCCGGCATCCGTTGGCGCCCATCCGGTCACCATCACGACATTCTGACCGCCCGCCGTCACCACGATGGAATTGCTGGGGCCGGAGCCGAAGGCGCCGCTCGATGCAACGGAGACATTACTGACAGTGCCGTCCAAAGGTGCCAAAAGGTCGAACGTGTACTGCCCCGACGTACCGGCATTCGGAGTGACGGTGATGGTAAAGACCGCCGTGTCGCCTGCATCATGGCTTCCGTTGTTGTTGTTGTCGGCATAGGCGGTCAACACGCTGCCGGACTGCTCCGTGATGAGGTTGTGGCCGGCCGAAGTGATGCCTGTTGTGTTGGCAGTGATCGTCATGGTGGCCCCGGCGCCGTCGGCGCCGGCGACGAAGTGGAGTGTTCCAACGGCCGGCGTTTGCGACGTATCGGTGCTTGCCTGCTGGCTTTGCACGGTTCCCAATGTCGGCACGTCATCGACGATGTTGACGGACAGCGTGCCTGTGGCGTTCTGGCCGTCCTGGTCGGTGAGCGAGACGGCAAGGTTCTCGAACAGGCTGTTGGTGG
>NZ_JAMYUL010000025.1:0-63217 GCF_040322955.1 Mesorhizobium sp. M0077 | reverse complement strand
TGATGCCAGTCTCTCGCCAAACCATCGCCGGTCCTCCGGCGGACAAGAAAACTGTCACCCATGCTATCGGTCCATTCTGTTACCTATCTATCCGGTTCGGACACTTCGGCGACATCTCCCCCTCAAGGGGGGAGATTACGCTCTCAAAGCGCCTTCACCGCCACCGTCACCGGCTGCTCAATCTCCAGCGGGTTGCGCAGCGGCAGGCCGAAATCCGCGGCCTCGATCTCGAACACGTCGCCGGCCTGAGTCTTGATGCCGTCGGCAAAGGACAGCGTCGCCGTGCCGAACATGTGCACATGCACGTCGCCCGGCTGGCGGAAGGCCGAATATTTGAAGTGATGATGTTCGAGATTGGCGATTGTGTGCGACATGTTCGCTTCGCCCGACAGGAACGGCTTTTCCCACAGCAAATTGCTGTCGCGATAGATTCGCGATGAGCCCCTGACGTCGGCCGGCAGGTCGCCGATCAGGATTTCCGGCCCGAACGAGGCGTTGCGCAGTTTGGAATGTGCCAGGAACAGATAGTTCACCCGCTCGGTAACATGATCGGAAAACTCGTTCGACAGCGTGAAGCCGACGCGGAACGGCGCGCCGTCGTCGCCGATGACATAGATGCCGGCGATTTCCGGCTCCTCGCCGGCGTCCTGCGCGAAGGCCGGCGACATCAGTGCGGCGCCCGGCGCCACCGCCATGGTGCCGTTGCCCTTGTAGAACCATTCCGGCTGCACGCCGGTCTGGCCCTTGGCCGGCTTGCCGCCTTCGAGCCCCATGCGGAACATCTTCATGGAATCGGTAAGCTGCTCCTCGCCGCCATCGCTGAGCTTCTTGTGCATGGAATCGCGCGTCGCCGCCGAGCCGAGATGGGTCAGGCCGGTGCCGGTCAGATGCAGATGCGCGGGATCGGGATGGTTGATCGGGGACACCAGCCGGCCCTTCTTGTAGACGGCGTCGAGGTCTATCGCTTCACCGAACCCCTTGCGCTCGATCAGCGCGGCGAGGCCCGTTCCGGTGCGCGCGGCTTCCATGGCCAGCGAATAGACGCTGCGGGCGCCATTGATGATCCTGGTCTTGCCGCCGCCATTGCGGGCGACGACGCGGATGGTCTCGGCGTCGTCGAGGATCTGGGAGATTAGCATGATTAAATCCTCTCTCATGTGCTTGGCCTTGGATGCCTCTTGGCAAACCTTGACCTGCGCGGCTCGGACCTAGCCGCGCCACGGGTTGAACTCTTCGTCCGGATTGCGCTCGCGAACTTGATCCCTCGGGGGACTTCTTATGCCGACAACTTGCCGGCTGCGCCGCGATCGTATGCCTCCTGCTTGCCTCGCCTGAAGCTTGTCAGGCCTTGTTCTTGTTGTAGACGTCGAAGATCACGGCGCCGAGCAGCACCAGGCCTTTGACCACCTGCTGCCAGTCGACATTGACGCCCATGATCGACATGCCGTTGTTCATCACGCCCATGATGAAGCCGCCGACGACCGCCCCGATAACCTGGCCGACGCCGCCCATCGCCGAGGCGCCGCCGATGAACACTGCGGCGATGACATCGAGCTCCGAGCCGAGACCCGCCGCCGGCACCGCCTGGCCGAGACGAGCCGCGATGATCAGGCCGCCAAGCGCCGACAGCACGCCCATATTGATGAACACCATCAGCGTCAGCCGCTCGGTGTTGATGCCCGACAGCTGCGCCGCCTTGGGATTGCCGCCCATGGCGTAGATGCGCCTCCCGATGGTCATGCGCTTGGTGACGAAGACGAACAGCGTGATCAGCACGCCCATGACCAGCAGCACCACGGGCAGGCCGCGGTAGCTGGCAAACTCATAGACCAGGAACAGCGCCAGCGCGCTGGCGACCAGCGTCTTGACGACGAACAGGGTGAAGGGCTCGGCCTCATAACCATGGCGTTCTCGTTTGCGCCGGGTGCGGACCCCGAAATAGGCATAGGCGAGCACGGCGATCAGCCCCAGCACGACCGTCGTCATGTGCAGGGTCACGCCGCTGCCCATGATGGTCTTGCCGGCTGCGTTCACGACCGGCGGGACGAGCGTCAGTGGGCCGATCACATCCGGGATGAAGCCGGAGCTGAGCATCTTGAAGTCGTCGGGAAGCGGACCCACCGACGAGCCGCCGCCAAGCAACGCCTGGCAAATGCCGCGGAAGATCAGCATGCCGGCCAGCGTGACGATGAAGCTCGGTATCCGGTGATAGGCGATCCAATACCCTTGCGCGGCGCCGATCAGGCCACCCGCGACCAGGCAGACGATCGAAACCACCAGCGGATTGCTCAGCGGTCCGAGCTGCCAGATAACCATCATGTTTGCCGCCAGCGCGCCGATGAAACCGGCGACCGATCCGACGCTGAGGTCGATATAGCCCGATACGATCACCAGCAGCATGCCGAGCGCCATCACGATGATGAAGGAGTTCTGCTGCACCAGATTGCTGAGATTGACCGGCTTGAACAACGTCCCCGACGTGGTGAACTGGAAGAACAGCATGATGACGATCAGGGCTATGATCAGTCCGTATTCGCGTAAATTCGTCGCCAGCGCCGAGACGGCGATGCGCGGGCGCTGTTCGTCGGCGACGTTGCCCTGCGGGGCGGGGGCGCTTTCGGTGCTCATGCTGCTTTTCCTTCTCCCCGGACGATGGCGCGCATTATCTTTTCCTGGCTTGCTTCCGCCGCCGGCATTTCGCCCACCATGCGCCCTTCGTTCATGACGTAGATGCGGTCGGTAATCCCCAGCAATTCCGGCATTTCCGACGAGATGACCACGATCGCCTTACCCTCCGAGGCAAGGCGCGCGATGATCGTGTAGATTTCATATTTGGCGCCGACATCGATGCCGCGTGTCGGCTCGTCGAGGATCAGCACGTCAGGGTCGGCAAACAACCATTTCGACAGCACCACCTTCTGCTGGTTGCCGCCGGAAAGATTGCCGGTCATCTGATAGACGCTTGACGCACGGATATTGGTCTTCTTGCGATAGTCGTTGGCGACCGCAAGCTCGCGCATGTCGTCGATCACGCTGTGGCGCGACACGCCGTCGAGATTGGCCAGCGTAATGTTATGCTTGATATGGTCGATAAGGTTGAGGCCGTAGGTTTTGCGGTCCTCGGTGACATAGGCGATGCCGTGTTGGACCGCCTTGCTTACCGAGGAGACATCGACCGGCTTGCCCTTGAGCAGCACTTCGCCGGTGATGCGGCGGCCATAGGAGCGGCCGAACAGGCTCATGGCGAATTCGGTGCGGCCGGCGCCCATCAGCCCGGCGATGCCGACCACCTCGCCCTTGCGCACATTGATGTCGATGCCCTTGATCACCTGCCGCTCGGCATGGAGCGGGTGATAGACCGACCAGTTCTTCACCTCGAACACGACTTCGCCGATCTTGGGCTCGCGCGGCGGATAGCGGTCGTCTAGCGAACGGCCGACCATCGAGGTGATGATGCGGTCTTCGGAGATATCCTTCTTGGCCAGCGTCTCGATGGTGCGCCCGTCACGGATGACGGTTACCTTGTCGGCGACCCGGTTGATCTCGTTGAGCTTGTGCGAGATCAGGATCGAGGTCATGCCTTGCCGCTTGAATTCGAGCAGAAGATCGAGCAGCGCCTGGCTGTCTTTCTCGCTGAGCGACGCGGTCGGCTCATCGAGGATTAAAAGCTTGACGTCCTTGCTCAGCGCCTTGGCGATCTCGACCAGCTGCTGCTTGCCGACGCCGATATTGGTGATCAGTGTCTTGGGGTCCTCCTTGAGGCCCACCTTCTTCAACAGGGCAGCGGTGCGCGCCTCGTTGGCATCCCAGTCGATGACGCCGTATCGGGCGTTTTCGTTGCCGAGGAAGATATTTTCGGTGATCGACAGCATCGGCACCAGCGCTAGCTCCTGGTGGATGATGACGATGCCCTTGTGTTCGCTGTCATGGATACCTTTGAACTGGCATTCCTGACCCTGAAAAATGATCTGGCCGTCATAGGTGCCGGCGGGATAGACGCCCGACAGAACCTTCATCAGCGTCGACTTGCCGGCGCCGTTCTCGCCAACCACGGCGTGGATCTCGCCTTCTTCGACGCTGAGGTTGACGTTCGACAGCGCCTTCACGCCGGGGAACGTCTTGGTGATGTCGCGCATCTCCAAAATCGTCGTCATCAGGGCAAGCTCCTCCTGTTGCATGTCGCTCCAAAGTGCTTGCGGTTTGAGACAACGACATGCACGCAAACTAAGTCCGGTAGAAACAATACCGGGGTCGCTTGTGAACGGAAAGGGGTCCTGCGTCGCGCAGGACCCCTGTCTTTATAAACGGATTACTTCAGTTCGTCGGCCTTGATGTAGCCGGAGTCGACGACCAGTGCCTGGTAGTTCGACTTGTCGACCTCATGCGGCGTCAAAAGGATCGAGGGAACGACCTTGACGTCGTTGTTGTAGGTCTTTTCGTCGAGGCCGTCCGGCTTGCCGCCCGAGAGCACCTTGTCGACGAGTTCGACGGTGGCCTTGGCCAGTTCGCGGGTGTCCTTGAACACGGTCGAGTATTGCTCGCCCGTGATGATCAGCTTGACCGAAGCGGTTTCGGCGTCCTGGCCGGTCACGATCGGCCACGGCTGGGCGTCGGTACCGTAACCGACGGCGCGCAGCGAAGCGGTGATGCCGCGCGACAGGCCGTCATAAGGCGAAAGAACGCCATCGACGCGGCTGCCGTCCGAGTAGTTGGCCGACAGAAGGTTGTCCATGCGCGCCTGGGCGGTCGCGGCGAGCCAGCGCAGCGTGCCGACCTTGTCCATGCCGGTCTGGCCGGACTTGATCTTGATCGAGCCGTCATCGATCAGCGGCTGCAGCACCGAGATTGCGCCGTTGTAGAAGAAGAAGGCGTTGTTGTCGTCCGGCGAGCCGCCGAACAGTTCGACGTTCCACGGCTTGGTGTTCGGGAAGCGCTCCTTGAGACCCTTGACCAGCGAGTTCGCCTGGATCACGCCGACGCCGAAATTGTCGAAGGTGGTGTAGTAATCGACATTGGCGGTCTTCTTGATCAGGCGGTCATAGGCGACGACGACGACGCCGGCGTCGGCGGCCTTCTGCAGCGCGTCCGAAAGGGTGGTGCCGTCGATCGAAGCGATGATCAGCGCCTTCGGGCCCTTGGTGATTTCGTTTTCCAGCTGGCTGAGCTGGTTGGGGATGTCGTCCTGCGCGTACTGCAGGTCGACCGTGTAGCCGAGAGCTTCGAGCTGGGACTTGACGGCATCGCCGTCATTGATCCAGCGCTGCGAGGTCTTGGTCGGCATCAGCACGCCGACAAGACCCTTGTCGGCTGCATGCGCCGAGTAGGTCATGGCAGCGATGCCAAGGGCCGCGACGGCGGCCAGTGTCTTGATGATTTTCACGTAAAACTCTCCCTGGTTGATGGACGCGACACCTCGGGGCTTCGCGGGCCGCGCAGTCGGGCGGATGCGCCAAAGCGCCGCCGCCGTCATAATCGATCTCCGGTATCCTCCCAATCGGCCCTCAGATTTAAATCGATACGATTTTGCTCGTCATCGACCGTCAAGTCTTGAGGACGCGCGAAAGTGTGACCCTTTGCCATAACTGTCAAATGCGATCTTCGGTGGTTGCTATACCAAAACCGGTATATGACTAAACCGGACTGGAACAGTGGCGGAAGCGGGAAAAGGCATGGCGGCTTTACGAGGTCCTCAGGGAATTTCAAGCGGTTACGATGAATTGCCGGGCGATGGCGAGACACTTCTGCGTAGCGGCTTGAGCCTGCGTCACATGCGCATGATCGCAGCACTCGACGATCACGGTCGGGTGAGTGCTGCCGCCCAGGTGATGAACATCTCGCAGCCGGCGGCCTCGCGCATGATTTCCGAGATGGAAGCGGTGCTCGAGGTGAAGCTCTGCGAAAGGCTGCCGCGCGGCATCACACTCACCCCTTACGGCAAGGCGCTGGCCCGGCGCGCGCGCTCGATCCTGCTCGAAATGCGCGAGGCCGACCGCGAAATATCGGAGCTCAAGGCCGGCAAGGGCGGCTCGGTGTTCCTTGGCGCGGTGACGGCGCCGGCGATCGAACTGGCGGTCCCGGCGATCCGCGAGATACGCCGCCTCTATCCGCGCATCGAGATTACCATGCAGGTCGAGACGTCGAATGTGCTGGCGCGCGAACTGATCGCCACGCGCCATGATTTCATCATCGCCCGTGTCCCCGAAGACCTCAATCCGCGCCTGTTCGAATCGCGCGTCATCGGCGTCGAGAAGGCCTGCCTGATCGTGCGCCGAGGCCACCCGCTGAGCAACGGCCATCCTCTAAACAATGGGAAGGCGGTGAGGCTGGAGGACACCGCCGCCTTCGACTGGGTGTTCCAGTCGGGCGGGTCGCCGCTGCGCCAGGCGATGGAGAGCAATTTCCTGAACCGCAACATCGCCCTGCCGGACCGCATCCTCAACACCTCGTCGCTGCTGCTCACACTGGTCATGGTGGCGCAGTCCGACGCCATCGCCCCGGTGTCGATCCAGGTGGCAAAATTCATCCAGAACCCCGACGGTCTCGCCGGCGCCATCGATGTCGTCCAGACCGAGTTCGACATCGAGGTCCGCCCCTACAGCCTGATCACGGTGAAGAACCGCGTGCTGTCGCCGGCAGCCAAGATGCTGCACGATTTTATATTGCGGGAAGTGGGATAGGAACTGGAGCGGGTAGAGGGAATCGAACCCTCGCGTTCAGCTTGGGAAGCTGACAAGCTACCATTACATCATACCCGCGTCGGCCTCTCGATATCATGATGGGCGTGCTTCGGGCAATCGCCCTTGGACAGCTGTTCGGAAACGGCTGTTGGAAACCCGACCGATTGCGCCGTCCGCCCGCCTTGATGCGGGCGCAGCAAGTGCGTATTCGTGGGTTTGTACCCCGAATCCGGGCACACCAATCTGGAGGCAGGCCCCTTGTCCACAGTGACGCGCTTTCTCGGTGACTCGCCCGTCAGGGTGATCGTCAAGCTGCTGGTCGTGTCGTTCCTGGTCGGCCTGGTCATGAATGCGTTCGGCTGGACGCCGATGGACGTCTTCTACCGCATCCAGGGTTTCTTCATCGATCTTTGGAACCTCGGCTTCAACGCGGTCTATCGCTTCTTGGGCTATATCCTGCTCGGCGCCGCGATCGTCGTGCCGGTGTTCATCCTGCTCAGGCTCGCGAACTACCGGAAGTGAAGCGGACCACGATCCCGAAAAGTGGAAACCGGTTTTCGGAAAAGATTGTGCTCAAACCAAAGGCCACTCAGGCAAAGTCCGACGCCACCTCGAACAGGATGGCGTGGCGCGCCGCGAGCGCTGCGACATCGGTCGAATAGCCGCCGCCGATGACACCGCAGACCGGGATGCCCAGCGCGCGGAAATGACCGATCACCATGGCGTCGCGGGCACGCACGCCGTCATCGCTGAGCGATAGCCGGCCGAGCCGGTCCTCGGCATGCACGTCGACACCGGCATTGTAGAAGACGATGTCCCAGTGCGCCTTGGCCGAGAGCTCCGGCAGGAGGACACCCAGCCGTTCGAGATAGGCGCCATCGCCGGTGCCGTCCGGCAGGGCAACGTCGAGATCGGAGGCAATCTTGCGCACCGGATAATTGCGCTCGCCATGCATGGAAAAGGTGAACGCGCGTGGCTCGTCTTTCAGGATGTCCGCGGTGCCGTCGCCCTGATGCACATCGAGATCGACGATCAGGATGTTTTTCACCGCGTCTTGGGCTAGCAGCACCAGCGAAGCGACGGCAACATCGTTGAAGGTGCAGAAGCCCGCGCCTTGCGCGCGCCGCGCATGGTGGCTGCCGCCGGCGCTGTTGCAGGCAATGCCATTGATAAGCGCCAGTCGCGCCGCCAGCACCGTGCCGCCGGCGGCGAGTTGCGCCCTGAGCGAAACGCGCGGTCCCACGGGAAAGCCGATCTCGCGCTCGATCTTTTCAGGCACTGAACACGTGATGACCTGGTCGACATAATCAGCCGCATGGGCGAGCTTCAGCCAGGAGGCCGGCGCCGGCTCGGGCATCGACAGCGCCCCCGCATGGATCAGACCCCTGATATGCAAGGCCTGCATCAGCAGCGGATATTTGCTCATCGGAAAGCGATGATTGACGGCGAAGCCGGCATCGTAGTCGGGATGATGGACGATCTGCAGGGGCATGGCTAAAGCAATTCCAGGAAAAGTGTGCAGCGGTTTTCCCGGGAGAAGCGCGTAGCGCTTCCCCTTGGGAATTGCTTAAAACCAGTACTCGGATCCGGCGGGCTCGCGCCAGAAGAACATTTCGGTTGGCCGTCACGGCAAGAGTGATTGCGCGGTGGCCGGAAAATGGGGCACATCGGCTGTTCGATCAAGCCGCAATCAGCAAGGCAGCAGTCCCCTGGACACGGGTGCAATCCCAGCCGACGCGAGACCCTTCGCCGTCACCAACCGTTCGGTGCTCGCCATCGCCGTGCCGATGACGCTCGCCTATCTGACGACGCCGCTGCTCGGCATCGTCGACACGGCGGTGGTCGGGCAGTTCGGCGATGCCGCCCTGCTCGGCGGCCTGGCGGCCGGGGCCCTGGTCTTCGACGTCGTCTTCAGCACCTTCAATTTCCTGCGCTCCGGCACCACCGGCCTCGTCGCCCAGGCGTTTGGGCGCGGCGACGAAACCGAGGAGCAGGCGGTGTTCTGGCGCGCCGTGCTGATCGCGGTCGCCGCCGGCATCGTGCTTGTCGTCCTTGCGCCGCTGATTGCCATCGCCGGCCAGAAATTCATCGGCGGCGAAGCGCGCGTCGGCGAGGCGATGGGCGTCTATATCCACATCAGAATGCTCGCCGCCCCCTTCACGCTGATCAACTACGCCATCCTCGGCTATGTCCTTGGACGCGGCGAGGGCGGGCTTGGGCTGATGCTGCAGGCGGTGCTCAACGGCATCAACATCGTGCTTTGCATCCTGCTCGGCCTGAAGCTTGGCTGGGGCGTCGCCGGCGTGGCCTGGGCGACCGTCACCGGCGAATGTCTGGCCATGCTGCTGGGTCTCGCCATCGTTGTCTGGCGCTTCCGGGCCGCACCCCGCCTGCCGCGGCATCGCCTGCTCGACATGCCCGCTTTCCTGCGCATGCTGTCGCTCAACCGCGATATCATGATCCGCTCGTTCTCGCTGCTCGCCGCTTTCGCGCTGTTCACCCGCCAGGGCGCGCAGTTCGGCACGCTGACGCTGGCCGCCAATGCCGTGCTGATGAACTTCTTCCTCGTCGCCGGCTATTTTCTCGACGGTTTCGCCACCGCGGCCGAACAGTTGGCGGGACGCGCGATCGGCGCACGTGCCGAGACGGCGTTCCGCCGGGCGGTACGTCTGACCTTATTCTGGGGGTTCGGCCTCGCCGGAACCGCCACGCTGATCTTCTGGCTCGGCGGCGCCGGCCTGATTTCGTTGATCACCACGTCGCCGGATGTTCGTGCTGTTGCCGACATCTATCTGCCGTGGGCGGCACTGACACCGCTGAGCGGCGTGCTGGCCTTCCAGATGGACGGCGTCTTCATCGGCGCTACCTGGTCGCGCGAGATGCGCAACATGATGCTGGTGTCGTTCCTGGCCTTCAGCGCCGCATTGTTCAGCTTGGCGCCGTCTCTCGGCAATCACGGCCTGTGGGCGGCGCTGCACGTCTTCCTGCTGGTGCGCGGCTTCAGCCTGCTGGCCATCCTGCGGCTCCGGTTGCGCACGGCGTTTTAGAGCGGCCTGGCAGCCCACTGATCGAGCCGGCTGTCGCGCAGTTCGCGCAATGATTTCAGCCGCTCCTTGTCGGCAAATCGCACCATCCCGGCAAGGATGCGCCCCGGCAGCGCCGGCCCGGCATAGACCATGCCGGTATAGAGCTGCACGAGGTCGGCGCCGGCGCGGATTTTCTCCAGCGCGGCATCAGTGGAATCGACGCCGCCGACGCCGATGACGGCGCGCTCCGGCCCGAGCAGCCGACGCATCTTGGCCAGCACGATGGTCGAACGCTCGAACAGCGGTTTTCCCGAGAGACCGCCGGTCTCGCCGCTTGTGCTACGCAATCCGGTTCGCGCCAGCGTCGTGTTGGAGACGATGACGCCGTCAATCTGCTTCTCGCTGACTTCGGCGGCGATGTCTTCAAGCTCGGCCTCGACCAGATCGGGCGCGATCTTGAGGAAGAGGGGCGGCTGCGCCGAAGCTGCTGCACGCACCGACATGACCCGAGACAACAGTTCGCCGAGCTGTTCGCGCGCCTGCATGGTGCGCAGGCCGGGCGTGTTGGGCGACGAGATGTTGACGGTGAGATAGCTGGCGTATTTCGCAAAACGGGAAACGCCCAACTCATAGTCACGGACACGATCGGCGCTGTCCTTGTTGGCGCCGATGTTGACGCCGACAATGCCGCCGCGTCCCTGGCGCGCGGCAAGGCGTTTTTCCGCCGCCTCGTGGCCCTCATTGTTGAAGCCCAGGCGGTTGATCACCGCATCATCCTCCGTCAGCCGGAAAATGCGCGGCTTCGGATTGCCGGCCTGCGGCAGCGGCGTCACGGTGCCGACTTCGGCAAAGCCGAAGCCGAGGCCAAGCAGCGCGTCGGGCACCTCGGCGTTCTTGTCGTAGCCTGCGGCCATGCCGAGCGGATTGGGGAAGGCGATGCCACAGAGGCTGAGCTTCAACCTGTCGTCGCGCACCGTCCGCGCGCCGACCGGCAGACCGCATCGCAGCGCCGCGATCGACATGCCATGCGCCGTTTCCGGATCGAAGGTGAACAGCAGTTTCTGGCCGATGCGATCGAACACGATCATTCGGCCTCCAGCGCCGGGAATTGATGGGCGCCGTCGGCCCCGAGCGGCAGTGGCCGCACCCACAGCACGGCGCTCATATCGAGCACGCCATAGAGATGCGGGAACAGCGCGCCGCCCCGCGAGACCTCGTATTTCAGCGCGTCACCGAGCAGCGCCCCGTCGATGGCGATCAGCAGCAAATCCATCTGGCCGGCGAAATGCTTCGCCGCCGTCTCCCTGACCTGATCAGCGGTGGAGAAATGGATGAAGCCGTCGGCGATATCGATCGGAGCGCCGGTGAAACGGCCGTTTTTCTCGGCCTCGCGCCAAAGCGCTTCGGGCGCGATCTTGTAGATAATCTGAGACATGGTTGCGCTATAATCCGAACCGATCATGCGGGGAAGGGCAACTCGTCCGCATTTACGGCGCAAAGCTGTGATAGGTTGCGCATACTGGCTCGTGGAGGATGGAACATGCGTCTGCAGCACATACTGATCCCCGCCGCACTGGTCTCGCTGGTTGCGGCATCGGCCTGGTCCGAAGAGACCGACCGCTACCGGCTGGAAAAATCCGCCAACGGTTATGTCCGCATGGACACCCGGACCGGCGCCATGTCGATCTGCGAGGAGCGCTCCGGCCAGCTCGTCTGCAAGATGGCCGCCGACGAACGCGCCGCCTTCCAGGACGAAGTCGACCGTTTGCAGGCCTCGATGAAGGCAATGGACGAACGCGTCGCCAAGCTCGAGAACTCGCTGTCCGCCCGCCTCGAATCGAAGCTGCCGAGCGAGGAGGATTTCGACAAGACGATGAGCTATATGGAGCGCATGCTGCGCGGCTTCATGGGCATCGTCAAGGAAATGGACAAGGATGACGGCGCCAATCTCAATTCGCAAAAGACCTGAACTGCCCGCGGGGAAATGCCCCGTCCGGCCATTGCCGCTTGAAACAAAGCGCTTCGCCGCATAATCGTCCGGTCCCGTAAAAGCCGATAATCAATAAGGGATTTGGGGAGGAACATTTGCCGTCGGGCTACACCTTCGTCATTGCCGACGACCATCCGCTGTTCCGCGGCGCCTTGAAAGAGGCGCTTGCCGGCGTCGGCGATGTCGCCGCCATTCACGAGGCCGGCGATTTCGAAAGCGCCAAGGCGCTGGTCGTGGCCCATGAGGATGTCGACCTCGTGCTGCTCGATCTGTCGATGCCGGGCGCCAGCGGCCTGTCCGGTCTGATCGCGTTGCGCGGCATCCACCCGGCGGTGCCGCTGGTGGTGGTGTCGGCGCACGACGACCCGGTGACCATCCGGCGCGCACTCGATCTCGGCGCGTCCGGCTTCATCTCCAAATCGGCCAGTATGGAAGAGATTCGCAGCGCCGTGCAGACGGTGCTGGCCGGCGACATCGCAGCACCCGTCGGCATCGACCTCGGCGTCGAGCGCGACCCCGAAATATCCGACCTGATCAAGCGGCTGCAGGCGCTGACACCGCAGCAGACGCGTGTCCTCGGCATGCTGGCCGAAGGCCTGCTCAACAAGCAGATCGCGTACGAACTCAGCGTCTCCGAAGCGACGGTCAAGGCGCATGTCTCGGCCATCCTGCAAAAGCTCGGCGTCGACAGCCGCACCCAGGCGGTGATCCAGCTGTCCAAGATCGGCAGCGATCCGTTGCAGCCAGCAGGCTAAAGCTATTCCAGGAAAAGTGCGTAGCGCTTTCCCTTGGGAAATGCGTAAAACAAAAAGATAGAAACTCTACTCGGCCGCCGACGCCAGCGGCCTGACCCTTGCCATCATCGAACGCAGCACCGCCGGCTTCAGCGGCTTGTTGATCACCGGCACGTCGAGCGCGGCGGCAGCGGCACGGACCTCGGTGGAGCGGTCGGCGGTGACCAGCACGGCCGGCAGGTCGGAACCATGGATGTCACGCAGGCGGGCGATGATGTCGAGGCCGCTTCTGCCATCGAGATGATAGTCGGCAAGCACGATGTCGGGACGATCGGCCTTGGCGAAATCCTCCGAACCCGAAAACGTGCCGATGCTGCAGCCCCAGCCCTCGAGCAGAAGCCGCATGCCGTCGAGGATGCGGGCGTCGTTGTCGATGCACATGACGCGCAGGCCGGCCAGCGAATTCGCGGTGCGGGCAGGCGCCTTCGGCTCGACCTCGCGCCGCGGCGCCTCAACCGCCGCAACCGGCAGGATAACGGAAAAGCGCGTACCCTTGCCCGGGTTGGAAAAGATCTGGATCTCGAGCCGCAGCACCCGCGCGATGCGGTCGACGATGGACAGGCCAAGGCCGAGACCTTCGGCCTCGCGCACGCCTTCGTCCAGCCGGGTGAACTCGTTGAAGACCGTGTTCAGCTTGTCGCCGGCAATGCCGATGCCAGTGTCGATCACCTGGATCTCGGCGAGTTCGCCGCGCCGTCGCACACCGACCAGGATGCGGCCATGCCGGGTGTATTTGATGGCGTTGGAGACCAGGTTCTGGATCAACCGGCGCAGCAAGTTGCGGTCCGTCATCACGCCGAGCGACGAGGCCATGATCTTCAGATCGAGTTTCTTTTCGGCGGCGAGCGGCTGGAAGTCGTTGCCGATCTGGCGCAGCAGCCCGTCCAGGCGGAAGGCGCTGTCGTCTGGTTTCATTGCGCCGGCGTCGAGGCGGGAAATGTCGAGCACGGCGCCCAGGATCGTCTCGACCGATTCGAGCGAGGATTCGATGTTGATAGCAGCCTCCCCGGCCGGGCCCTTGCCGGCCTTTTCGATCAGCGACGAGCAGTAGAGACGGGCGGCGTTCAGCGGCTGCAGGATGTCGTGGCCGGCGGCGGCGAGGAAGCGCGTCTTGCCCAAATTGGCCTCCTCGGCCAGCATCTGCGCCTGCGCCAACTCCTCATTGACCCGGGTCAACTCCTCGTTGACCCTAGTCAGTTCGATGGTACGCGTCTTGACCCGCTGCTCCAGCGATTCATTGGCACGCTTCAGCGCCAAATCCTGTTCGACGCGTCCTGATATGTCGGCATAGGTGGCAACGATGCCACCGTCCGGCATCGGGTTGGAACGCAGTTCGAGGATTCGGCCACTGGTCGTCAACTCCATCTGCCATGGGCTGACGAAGCTGGTCAGCCGGTTGAGCATCGCCACGCGCTGGTCGGCCGGGATATCGCCGCGCTCGGCGAGGTGGCGCAGGATGCGGTCGAGCGAGACGCCGACCTGGCCCATCTCGTCGGGCAGGTCGAACAGCGCGCGATATTGTCTGTTCCAGCAGATCAGGCGGAAATCGCGGTCGAAGACGGTAATGCCCTGTTCCATCTGGTCGAGCGCGATCTGCAACAGGTCGCGATTGTGCTGCAGCGCTTCGGTGGCGTCGTCGAGCAGGCGGAAGGCATCTTTTGAGTCGCGGTCGTTGCGGCGAAACAGCAGCGACAGGATCAGCCGCGCCGACGACGAGCCGACCGCGCTCGCCAGCAGCTGCTCGGAGAAACGGATGACGTCCATGCTGGCCTGCTCATTGCCGTGCAACGAGACGCCAGTGCTCTTTTCGAAGGACTGGAAGGAGCGCTCGGTACGCTCGACGCCGAGGTAGCGCGAGATGGCGTCCTTCAGCACGTTGACGGTGATGGCGGTGCGGAAGCGGCGCAGGCTGGGCATCGGGCCGGATTCGCGCGGCACGAAGATCGACGCCTGGATCCGCTCCAGCGGCACTGACGCGCGCGACAGCGAGCCGAGGACAAAAAACAGCGTGTTGACCGACAGGCTCCACAGCACGCCGTGGTTCAACGGTTCGGCGACGGTGCCGAACAGAGCCTGCGGCCGCAGCGCCTCGAAACCGAACAACCCCTGCACGACGATGTCCGCGTCGGCTGCCGAGAGCGACGGCAAAAGCAGCGTATAGCCCCAGACGAGGATGCCGGCGACCATGCCAAGGGCCGCGCCGCGGCCATTGGCGCCGCGCCAGATCAGCCCGCCGATCAGCGCCGGCGCGAATTGGGCGATTGCTGCGAACGACATCAGGCCGATCGACGACAGCCGCGCCGAATTGGTGCTTTCGCGGTAGTAGAGGAAGGCAATGAACAACAGGATGAAGATGGCGCCGCGCCGCACGTTGAGGATCAGCGTCGACCAATCCTCATTCTCCGAGGTCGTGGTCTTGAGCAGGCGGCGCACGAACAGCGGGATGACGAGGTCGTTGGAGATCATGATCGACAGCGCCACGCTTTCGACGATCACCATGGCGGTCGCCGCCGACAGCCCACCGATGAAGGCGGCCATGGCGAGGAAGTCATGGCCGCCGAACAAGGGCAGCGCCAGCACATAGAGGTCACTGGTGGTTTTGGTGCCGACCAGCGCCAGGCCGGCGAAGGCGATCGGCAGCACGAACAGGTTTATCGCTACGAGATAGAGCGGGAACACCCAGGTCGCGGTGCGCAGTTCGGCCTCGCCGCGGTTCTCGACGATGGTGACGTAGAACTGGCGCGGCAGCATGATGATGGCAAAGCCGCTCAGGCAAGTCAGCACCAGCCAGGTGGCGAGCGAGGTGTCGTAGCCCATGGCCTGCCGCACCTGGCTGTTTTCGGCCAGCTTGTCGATCATGTCGCCCGGGCCGCCGAAGATCAGGAAGGTGACCATCAGGCCGATCGCCAGGAAGGCGGCGAGCTTGACCACAGTTTCGACCGCCACCGCCAGCACCAGCCCGTCCTGGTGCTCGGTGGCGTCGGCATGGCGGGTGCCGAACAGCACCGCAAACAGCGCCAAGAGCATGGCCACCACCAGCGAGATGTCGCTGACGAAGGGATCGAAGGAGGGCGGCGATCCCGTATAATGCTCGACCATCAGGCCGACCGAACCGGAGATCGCCTTCAATTGCAGTGCGATATAGGGCACCGCGCCGATGGTGGCGATCAGCGTGGCGATCGCCGAGACGGCAAAGCTCTTGCCGTAGCGCGCGCCGAGGAAGTCGGCGATCGAGGTGATCTTCTCGCTCTTGGCCAGCCGCACGATGCGATTGAGCAGCGGAAAGCCGAACACGAACACCAGCACCGGCCCGGTGTAGATGCCCAAAAATTCGAGGCCGCGCTCGGACGACAGGCCGACCGAGCCGAAGAAGGTCCAGGAGGTGCAGTAGATGGCGAGGCTGAGCGCATAGATGAAGGGCCGGGCGCGGCCGGGTCCCAGCGCCGTTGAACGCCGGTCGCCGAGGCTGGCGATGACGAACAGCAGCGTTACATAGGCGACCGCAATGATGACGATGAACCAGCCCTGCACGGCCCGAAAATCCTCCTCGGCCAGCTTTCACCCCGGCCTGCCCAGAGGCAATCACAGCTCTAAGGTCAAGTCCATCGCGGCTTTCCGGCGCATGGCCGCGACGCCGCCCTGTCGAACCGTGACCCAAGGTAAGGAGAAAGCGGTGTTTTCCAGCTTTTGCTTCTGTTGCAACCGCAGGTTTTTGTTATGGTGCGCACGGGCCGACGCCGGAGGGACGGCGGCAGCGCGGTCCGTCATGACAAGGAGGGTCGAATGCTGAAAGAATTCCAGGAATTCATTTCCAAAGGAAATGTGATGGACCTTGCGGTCGGCGTCATCATCGGCGCGGCCTTCAGCAAGATCGTCGATTCTCTTGTCAATGACATCATCATGCCTTTCATCGGCGCACTTGGTGGCGTCGACTTTTCCAACTACTTCATAGGCCTCTCATCAACAGTGCATTCGACCAATCTTGCCGACGCGCGTAAGGAAGGCGCGGTGTTCGCCTACGGCAATTTTATCACCGTGGCGCTGAATTTCGTCATCCTGGCTTTCATCATCTTCCTTATGGTCAAGGCCGTGAACAACATGCGCAAGCGGCTCGAGCGCGAGAAGCCGGCCGCACCTGCGGCTCCGCCGCCGGCTGACGTCGCACTGCTCACCGAAATTCGCGATCTCCTCGCCAGGAAATAGACAAGGCCAGATTTCTGGACCAAAACCCCGGTCGTTCGCGGCCGGGGTTTTCTGTTGCCGCATCTGCTAAGAGCATCCGCCAATGCATGTCGCCCATAAGTGCGCAGCGGTTCTGGATAATGACATGCATCAAAGCGGACATCAAAACGGACCTGTCATGACCCTGATCGATAGCTTGCGCGCCGAAGCGGTGGCCGCCCCCGAAAGCGGCATTGTCGCCGTCGTCAATTACGGTCGTACGCGCGAGGGCATGATCCCGCTCTGGGCCGGTGAAGGCGATTTGCCGACGCCTGCCTTCATTTCGGAAGCCGCCGCCAAGGGGCTCGCCAATGGCGAGACCTTCTACACCTGGCAGAAAGGCATTCCGGAGCTGAGGCAAGCGCTTTCCCGCTACTATGCCAGGCATTTCGGCAAGAGCTTCGCCGAAGAGGAATTCATCGCCACCGGTTCCGGCATGCATGCCATTCAGTTGGCATTAGCCGCGGTCGCCGGCAGCGGCGACGAGGTGGTCTATCTCTCCCCGGCCTGGCCGAATTTCGCCGCCGCCGCCGGTATTTCCGGCGCTACCCCGGTTGCGGTCACGCTCGACCAGTCGGGCAATGGCTGGTCCTGCGATGTCGACAAGATTGCGGCTGCGGTGACGCCGCGCGCCAAGGCGCTGTTCGTCAACACGCCATCGAACCCCACCGGCTGGACGGCCGATAAGGAAACGCTGCAGGCGATCCTGAATCTCGCCCGCCAAAAGGGCCTGTGGATCATCGCCGACGAGATCTATTCGCTGTTCCACTACGGCCACGGCCGTGCGCCGTCCTTCCTCGACATTTCGACCGCGGAAGACCGCATCCTGTTCGTCAACTCCTTTTCCAAGAACTGGGCAATGACCGGCTGGCGCGTCGGCTGGATCAAGACCCATCCCGAGCTGCAGCAGGTGTTCGAGAACCTGATCCAGTATTCGACCTCAGGCGTCGCCCAGTTCATACAGCGCGGCGCCGTCGCGGCGCTGGACCACGGTGATACCTTCATCCTCGAGCAGGTGGAGCGCGCCAGGAAAGCGCGCGACCTGGTCTGCGATATTCTCGGCGCAACCGGCAAAGCGCGCTTCACCGTGCCGCAAGGCGCGTTCTATTTGTTTTTCACGGTCGACGGCATCACCGATCCGCGCCGGGCTGCTTTCGACATCGTCGACAAGGCCAATGTCGGCCTGGCGCCGGGCACCGCCTTCGGCCCTGGCGGAGAGGCGTTTTTGCGCCTGTGCTTCCACCGCCGCCTCGACCAACTCGAGGAAGCGGCACACCGGCTGGCGGGATGGATGAGGACGGTTTGAGGTTAAATGGGCGGCGGCTTCAGCCGCCCGACTTCGGCACCAGCAGCGGCACAATCCGGTCGCTCTTGGTGACAGTGGGCCGCCCTGCGGAGCCATAGGGAATGCCCAGCGCATCCCATGTCTCGACCAGCGCGTCCTGCAGTCCCGCAATCAGCGCATCGGTATGGAACGGCGTCGGCGTGATGCGCAGCCGCTCGGTGCCGCGCGGCACGGTCGGATAGTTGATCGGCTGGATGTAGATGCCGTGCACGCCGAGCAGACGGTCGCTGGCCATCTTGCAGAGTTCGGGGTCACCGACCAGCACCGGCACGATATGGGTCGGCGATTCCATCACCGGCAGGCCAGCTGCAGACAGAACCTCCTTGGTCCGCGACGCCTGGCGCTGTTGCGCATCGCGCTCGGCCTGCGAGCGCTTGAGGTGGCGGATGGACGTGGTGGCGGCGGCGGCGATGGCCGGCGGCAGCGCCGTGGTGAAGATGAAGCCCGGCGCATAGGAGCGCACCGCGTCGATGACGGCGCTGTTGCCGGCGATATAGCCACCCAGCGTGCCGAACGCCTTGGCCAGCGTGCCTTCGATGATGTCGATGCGGTCGGCCAGCCCCTCGCGCTCGGTGATGCCGCCGCCGCGCGGTCCGTACATGCCGACGGCATGGACCTCGTCAATATAGGTCATGGCGTTGTAGCGTTCGGCCAGTTCGACGATCTGCTTGATCGGCGCGATGTCGCCATCCATCGAATAGACGCTCTCGAACACGATCAGCTTGGCGCGTTCGCGGCCCGCCACCTGCAGCAGGCTTTCGAGATGCGCGACGTCGTTGTGGCGGAAAATCTTCTTTTCGGCGCCCGAGCGCCGTACGCCCTCGATCATCGAGGCATGGTTCAACTCGTCTGAAATGATCAGGCAGTTGGGCAAAAGCCGCGCAATGGTCGAAATCGAGGCCTCGTTGGAGACGAAGCCGGAGGTGAAGACGAGCGCGGCTTCCTTGTCGTGCAGGTCGGCCAGTTCCAGCTCGAGCTCGACCAACGGGTTCGAGGTGCCGGAAATGTTGCGGGTGCCGCCGGCGCCCGAACCCATCTTGCCGGCCGCGTTCTGGAAAGCGGCGATGACATCGGGGTTCTGGCCCATGCCGAGATAGTCGTTGGAGCACCAGACGGTGATTTCCTCGGCGCGGCCGTTGGAACGCCAGATAGCGCGCGGAAACTTGCCGACAATGCGCTCGAGATCGGCGAAAACCCGGTAGCGCCGCTCGGCGTGGAGCTGATCGATCGCTTCCTCGAAGAACCGCTGATAGTTCATGTCGCCTTCCCAGTTTTGCGCGGGATCATAATCGTTGGCCCATTCGTCGTCCACCGGGCCGTTTTGGTCAAAATGCCACGCCCCAAGCCTGTTCCTAACGACCCCGGATCGTGGCCTATTCCCTTGATGTGGATCAATTTTGTTTCCGTACGATGCCACAGGCCGGTGAGACTGTTACGGATTTAACATTCAGGCGTTTCTAATGGCCTTGCCGCAGGCTTTCCAGTAAGGCGGTGATTGAGACAGTTTCCGATATCATGAGTAAAAGAGGACACGGATGACGGTTTTGGTAACGGGCGGCGCCGGTTATATCGGCAGCCACATGGTCTGGGAACTGCTGGATGCCGGCGAGAGCGTCGTCGTTCTCGACCGCCTTTCCACCGGCTTCGAATGGGCGGTAGCGCCGGAAGCCAAGCTTGTCGTCGGCGATGTCGCCGATAGGGAATTGGTCGGCCAGATCATCCGGGATAACGAGGTCGACGCGATCATCCACTTCGCCGGTTCCATCGTGGTGCCGGAGTCGGTTGCCGACCCGCTCGCCTATTACGAGAATAACACCTCCAAGACCCGTACTCTGATCGAAACCGCGGTGCGCGAGGGCGTGCCGCATTTCATCTTCTCCTCGACCGCCGCCGTCTATGGCGGCGCCGGCCTGGAGCCGGTGCGCGAGGATGCCCGCCTGGCGCCGGAATCGCCCTACGGCCTGTCCAAGCTGATGAGCGAATGGATGCTGCGCGACGCAGCGCTTGCGCATCCCTTGCGCTACACGGCCCTGCGCTACTTCAACGTCGCCGGCGCCGATCCCAGGGGCCGGGCGGGTCAGTCGACGCCTGGCGCCACGCATCTGATCAAGGTCGCCTGCGAGACCGCGCTCGGCAAACGCCCCTTCATGCAGGTGTTCGGCACCGATTATCCGACGCCGGACGGCACCTGCATGCGCGATTATATCCATGTCAGCGACCTGGCCGCGGCCCACCGGCTGGCGTTGCAGCGGCTGCGCGCCGGCGGCGGCAGCCTCGTCGCCAATTGCGGCTACAGCCACGGCTATTCGGTGCTCGAGGTCATTGACAGCGTGCGGCGCGCCTTCGGCCGGGATTTCGAGGTCAAGATGGGCGACCGGCGCCCCGGCGACGCCGCCGCCGTGGTTGCCAATTCGGACCTTGCACGCGCCGAACTCGGCTGGACCCCGCAACGCGACGACCTCGACCAGATCGTCGCCGATGCACTCGCCTGGGAGCGTATCCTCACCGGCAAGAACTCCGCGCGGGGCTGAGCCGGGCACTTCCGAGGGCTCGCAAGGCGCGCGGCGAAGCGCTATTGAAGCAATGGCGGTGCGGCGTGGAGGCGCTGTGCCGCGATGAGGGGGTGGCATGAAGATAACGGTGCTTGGAGCCGGCGTTGTCGGTACCGCGGCCGCCTATTATCTGGCCGCCGACGGCCATGAGGTCACCGTGATCGAGCGCCATCCGGCGCCGGCGCGCGGCACCAGCCAGTCCAATGCCGGCCTAGTGTCGCCGGGCGACGCCACCGCCTGGGCCTCGCCGACGGCGCTGAAGACCTTCCTGCGCGCTCTCTGGAACCATGATCTCGGCATCAAGGTCAGGCTGCGCTTCGATCCTTATTTCCTCGCCTGGAGCCTGCGTTTCCTGCGCCAGTGCACCGTGGCCCGGCTGCGCGCCAACAGCCAGGTCAAACTGCGCCTGGCGCTCTATTCGCGCGACTGCATCAACGCGCTCTCCGACGCCACCGGCATCCACTATGACGAGCGCAAGAAGGGCATTCTTTATTTCTTCCGCTCGCAGCACAGCCTCGACACCGGCACCGACAACTACCAGTTTCTGGCGAAGCATGGCCTGCCGATCGAGATCGTGGGCCGCGACCGGCTGGTCGAACTTGAGCCCGGGCTCGCGGGCGTGAAGGAAAAGATCGCCGGCGGCGTTTATTCGCCGATCGACCAGACCGGGGATTCCAGGATATTCGTCGACGGGCTCGCCGCCTATGCGGCCGAAAAGCTTGGCGTCAGATTCCTGTTCGACACCACGATCGAGGGGCTCGATATAGAGGGCGACTGGGTGCGTGCGGTCATGACATCGGCCGGCCCGGTGACGGGCGACGCCGTCGTCATCGCCATGGGCCCCGAGAGCGGCCTGATCGGTCGCCGCTACGGTATCGACCTGCCCGTCTATCCGGTTAAAGGCTATAGCGCGACCATCCCGCTGGAGGACGAGAGCAAGGGACCGACCATGGGCGGCGCCGACGAGGACCGGCTGGTTGGCTACTCCAGGCTCGGAAACCGCCTGCGCATGTCCTCGACAGCCGAGTTCACCGGCTTCGACCGCAGCTTCAAATCCAGCGACTTCAAGTCCATGCTGAGCACCGGCAAAGACCTTTTCCCCGGCGCTTTCGACGAGAAGAAGGCGCTGTTATGGGCAGGTCTGCGGCCGATGATGCCCAACTCGGTGCCGGTCATCGGCAAGGCGAAATACAAGAACCTTTACCTCGACACCGGCCACGGCCATGTCGGCTGGACCATGGCCTGCGGCTCGGGCAAGTTCCTGGCCGACCTAGTCGCCGGCCGCAAGCCGGAGATCGACCCCCAAGGGCTGGTCTACGGGAGCTGAGCGATGTCGGGACCGCAAGTCGCTATCGACCTTGGCCGCATCGAGCGCAACGCCCGCACCATCGTCGAACGCTGCGCATTGTCTGATATCAAGGTATTCGGTGTCACCAAGGGCACATGCGGCATGCCGCAGGTGGCGCGGGCCATGCTGCGCGGCGGTGTTGCCGGCATCGCGGAATCGCGTTTTGAGAACATTCGGCGGCTGCGCGACAGCGGCATCAATGCGCCGGTCATGCTGCTGCGCAGCCCGCCCATGGCGCGCGTCGAGGAGGTCGTGCGCACCGTCGACATCAGCCTGCAGTCGGAACTGACCACCATCCGCGAGATATCGCGCATTGCCGCGCGCATGGGCCGCGTCCACGATATCATGCTGATGATCGATCTCGGCGATCTCCGCGAAGGCATCTGGCCAAGCGACCTGATCCCCACCGTCGAGCAGATCCTGGAATTCAAGGGCGTGCGCATCGCCGGCATCGGCACCAATCTCGGCTGCTTCGGCGCCATAATGCCGACCCCGGAGAACCTTGGCCAACTCGTCGCCCATGCCTACAAGACTGAGCGCCTGTCCGGCAAAAGCCTCGACTTCATTTCCGGCGGCGCCTCGTCATCGCTGACGCTGCTGCTCGAAGGCAAGCTGCCGCCCGGCATCAACAATCTGCGCGTGGGCGAGGCGATCCTGCAAGGCGGTGTCGAAACCTTTCGCGACGTGCCGTGGCCCGAACTCGAACCCGATGCCTGCCGGCTGACCAGCGACATCATCGAGGTCAAACTCAAGCCTTCGCGGCCGATCGGCACATCCGGCTACGACGCCTTCGGCAACCAGCCGGTCTTTGCCGACGAGGGCGACCGGCTGCGCGCCATCGCCAATATAGGCCGCGAGGACGTGCTGGTGGAAGGGCTGACGCCGATCGCCAAAGGGGTGAGGGTGCTCGGCGCTTCCAGCGACCATCTGCTGCTCGATGTGCAGGATGCCGATCCGCGACCCACCGTCGGCGACCGCGTCGCCTTCCGCATGAATTATGGCGCCATGCTTCTGGCGATGACCTCGGAATATGTCGAGAAGGCGCCGATGCACGACGTCGCGGATTTCTCCGGCCGCAAGATGGTGTCGATCTCGGCCGAACCGGAAGCCGGCGGGATTATCGCCCGCGAGGGAACCGGCGCGCGGCTGGAGGCAATGAATTTCGACGTGGTCGAACTCGCCGACGTCGAGCGGCCGCCCTCGGGCCTCGTCCGTCTCGCCGCCGGCGCAGATCGCCGTATCGCCCAAAAGGCGCTGACCGCAACGGCGCGCGCCACGCATTCCTTCGGCCTGATCTGGATCGATTCCCTCGCCGCCCTGATGCCCGAGGACGAGGAGGCCGAAGACATGCCTGAAGTCTCGGTGCTGGCCCGCGCGCTCGGTCTCGATCACAAGCCCGGCGCGCTGCAGCCGCAGCTGTCGCCGGAAAATGTCGTCATCGTGGGCCTGCGCCATGCCGATCCGGCGGAGGCAAGGGTGCTCAAGGATTCGCGTGTCTCGGCCTTCACCATGACCGACATCGACGCCATGGGCATGCGCGACCTCATGCATGAGGCGATCCGCATCGCGACGTCGGGCACGCAGGGCTTTCACGTCAGCTATTCGCCGACGGCGACCGAATTTACCGGCTGGGCTGCGGGCTCGGGCGGGCTGACGGTGCGCGAGACGCATCAGGCAATGGAGGCGATCTCGCTGTCCGGCGGTCTGCTGTCGATGGATGTTTCCGGGCTGACCGCCGGTCTGGAGCCGCGGATCGGCGCCGACGCCGTCAACTTCGTCATGTCGGCCTTTGGGAAGCGGATTTTGTGATCAGCCTTGCGCGTCGACTGCCGCGCGCCACGCGGTGACATAGGCCGCCCAGACCGGGTCGGTCTGCGGCTCAATTCTTTCGCCCTTGCCGTGCGTCACTGGCTGATCGGATGCGAGCAGTGCCGCGCCGATGCTGGTGCCGGTGGCCGCCTCGGAGGCGATGACGATGCGCGCGGTCGCTGCCGCCAGCATGCCGACAAAGAGCCGGTTGCGAGCAAACGGTCCTTCCACGGTGGTCGGGCCGTCGGCGCCGATCAGCTCGAGGCAGGTCGCCGTCATCAGTGCCAGATAGAAGGAAATGGCGGCGAACCGCTCGCCTTTGCTGATGCCCTCGGCACCAAGCCATGCCGCGGCATGGTGCGGGAACGGACCTGATCCCTGCTGGGTAGAAGGCAAAAGCAGCATCTTTTTTGTCAGAACGGCCAGCACCTCGCTGCCGCTGCAGTCCTGCGGCTTGTCCTTGGTCAGCTGGGAAAACTCACGGCCACCCATGAAACGCGCCGAGGGCACGGGGTCGCCCAGCGCGCTGACATTGGCCAGCGTGTCGCGCGCAGCATCGAGCGCAATCTCTCTGCCGCCGACCGCCATCGATACCACCCAGGTGCCGGTCGAGACGACCGAGAAGGGCGGCTCGTCGGACAGAAGATGCGGCAATAGGGAGGCGTTGGAATCGTGCAGTCCGCAGAAAACCGCGGTCTGCGGATCGAGCCCGGTGCGCGCGGCAAGCGCCGGCAGGATCGGGCCGAGCTGGTCCCTGGCCGGCCGCACCGATGCCATCAGCCTGCGCCAATCCAGCCTGTCGACCATCGAGGAAAAGTCCGCCTCCCAAGGGCTCCACAGATCGGTGTGGCAGCCGAGCGAGGTCACCTCGTTGGCGGCAACGCCGGTCAGGCGCAGCGCCCAGTATTGCGGATACATCAGCATCGCGGCGGCCCTGGCGAATTCGGTGGGAAAACGCTTCTCAAGCCAGAAGAATTGCGCACCGAGATTGAGGCCGAGCGGCAGGCGCGGCGTCCCGGTCTCTATGAAGGGCGGACGGATCGCACTATACTCTGTAGCCAGCCTGTCGGGGCCGTCGAACTCATAGTCGAGGACAGGCAGCACCAGTTCGCCCGCGGCGTCGACCAGCACGCCGGTCGCACCATGCGTGGTGATCGAAATCGCGTCGATGCGCTGCTCGCGGTTGAGGCTGGCAAGGCTGTAGAGGATGAACGTCCACAGCGACTCGACATCGTGATGCGGGTAGGGCGCTTGCCGCAGTGGCGCGTTCGCCATGCGGCGCAACGCCACCTCGTTAAGCGTGACGAGATCGACCAGCGCCACCTTGGCGTTGGTCTTGCCGATATCGATGACGGCGATGTGGCGCAGCGCACTCATGCCATATGGAACATTGTTTCCAGGGGGATGGCCACCGGTTCATTGTCCGGCCTGGTATCCATGATGTCGGCCATGTGCGCCCACCAGCGCTGCATCACCGGGTGCTTCGGCAGGTCGGCCATGCCATGGTCGTCCCGCCGCCACAGAACGCCAAACAGGATGTTGGTGTCTTCATCGAGATGGATCGAATAATCGGAGACGCCGGCCTCTCTCAGCAGCGCCACCAGCGACGGCCAGATCTCATCGTGGCGCTTTTTGTAGTCGGCTTTCATGCCGGGTTTGAGCTGCATCTTGAAGGCGTATTTCTCAGGCATCAGCTGTTACCGCGCAGCCGCCGCCAGACGATCGGCAGCGCGATGACGACGATCAAGAGCAGGCCGATGAAGATCGACATGACGATGCCGGGCACGTTGAGCAGGCCGAGGCCGAAGGTCACCAGCCCCATGATAAAGGCGGCGAGCACGACGCCTAAAATGCTGCCGGAGCCGCCCAGAATGCTGACGCCGCCCAGCACCACCATGGTGATGACCTCAAGCTCATAGCCCTGCGCGATCGACGGCCGCGTCGAGCCGAGCCGCGAGGTGATCAGCACCGAGGCGATGCCGGCCATCAGCCCGGTCAGGCAAAACAGGATGAATTTGATGCGGCCGACGCGAACGCCGGAAAACTGTGCCGCGACCGGATTGTTGCCGATGGCAAAGACACGGCGGCCGAAGCTGGTGCGATGCAGCAGGAACCAGTAGGCGACGGCCGCGATGAGGAAGAGCACCAGTTCGAACGACACCACCCACCAGACGTAACCCTGGCCGAAGAAGGCGAAGCTCTCGGGATAGCCCTTGTAGGCCTGGTCACCGAGGATGATGAAGGCAATGCCGCGAAACAGGCTCATCGTGCCGATGGTAACGACGATGGACGGCAGGCCGAGCCTCGTCACCAACAGCCCGTTGAAGGCGCCGCAACCGAGCCCGACGACGATGCCGATAGCCACCAGCACCGGCGTGTCGGCGCCGGCCTGCACCGCCATGCCCATCATGGTCGAGGCGAGCGCGATGATGGCGGCGACCGACAGGTCGATCTCGCCCGAAATGATCAGCAGCGCCATCGCGAAGGCGATCAGGCCTTTCTCGGTGAAATTGAAAGTCAGATCCGACAGGGAGTAGGCGTCGAGGAAATAGGGCGAGGCGAAACTGTTGATGGCGAAGATGGCGACCGCCACGACGACCAGCAGCGCCTCCCAGGAAAAGATCGCCGAGGAGAGCGGCTTGTCGAGCCGGTCGGGAATGTGGCGCGGGGCGGGGGTGTCGGTCATGCCGCTTCCGCTTTCCTCAGGATAATCCGCCCCTGCTGACGTTCGCCACGCGCGTTGAGCACGACGGCCAGGATGATGGCGCTGCCTGAAATCGCCATCTGCCAGAAGGGCGAGATGTTGATGACGGGCAGCGCGTTGGAAATGATGCCGAGGAACAGCGCCCCTAACACCGCGCCCCCGACCGAGCCGATGCCGCCGGCAATCGAAATGCCGCCGATGACGCAGGCGGCGATGATGTTGAGTTCATAGCCATTGGCGACCTCGACCGAGGCGATGACATAACGAGAAATCCAGAGATAACCGGCGAGCCCGCCGATCATGCCGGAAATGCAGAAGACGATGAATTTGGTTCGGCCGACATCGATGCCGGCATAGACCGACGCCGTCGGGTTGACGCCGATGGCATAGATCGAACGGCCAAGCGCGGTTCGCGTCATCACCACGAAGAACAGCGCGATGACCAGTATGGCGATCCAGGACAGAACCGGAATGCCCAGGAAAGCTGCGCGCTGGAAGCCGATGAAGTCCGGGCTCATCTTGTCGGCATTGACCCAGGCGCCGCCGGAGAGGACGAAGGTGGCGCCGCGATAGATGGTGAGCGTGCCCAGCGTCACCACGATCGAAGGGATGTTCAGCCGCCACACCAGCAGCCCGTTGATGGCGCCGAGCACCAGTCCGACGGCGAGCGCGATGACAATCAGCAGCGGGATCGGGATCGCCGGATGCGCCGCGTTCAGCATCGCCACCACCATGCCGGTGAAACAGAGGTTGGAGGCCATTGACAGGTCGATGGAGCGGGTCAGGATGACCACCATCTGTCCCAGCGCCAGGATCATCAGGATCGATGTGTCGTTGAACACCTGAGCGAGATTGCCGGGGTCGGCAAATGCCGGGAAGCGCGTCGAGATCATAGCAATCAAAACGACGATCGCCGCTGCCAGCCAGATCTCGCGGTATTTCAGGAGAGCCTTCATGCCGCGATCCCCGCTGCCGTCCGGACCAGCGTTTCGGCGTCCAGCCCCTTATTATCGTAGACCGCCGCAACCAGCCCTTCGCGCATGACGACGACGCGGTCGGACATGCCGAGAATCTCCGGCAGTTCCGACGACACCATGATCACCGACAGGCCCTGCGCGACGAGATCGGCCATGAAGCCGTGCACGGCGGCCTTGGAGCCGATGTCGATGCCCTTGGTCGGCTCATCCAGGATGATCACCTTGGGCGCCGTCGCCAGCCATTTGGCGATGACGATCTTCTGTTGGTTGCCGCCCGACAGCGTGCCGACATCCTGGCTGAGCGAGGAGGCCCTGAGGTCAAGCCGCTCGGTGTAGGAGCGGGCGAGCGCGAATTCTTCCGACAATCGCAGCAGGCCGGATTTGGAGGTGCGCTTCAGCGAAGGCAGCGAGACATTCTGGAAGATCGGCAGGCCGATCACCACGCCCTGCTTGCCGCGCTCTTCCGGCACATAGACGATGCCGGCTTCGATGGAATCCGCCGCCGATTTCGGCGTGATCACCTTGCCTTCCAGCGTGATCGTGCCGCCGGATATGCGGGTGATGCCTGAAATCGCCTGCATCACCTCTGACCGCCCGGCGCCGACAAGGCCGTAGAAACCGAGGATCTCGCCCTTGTGCAGTTCGAAGCCGATGTCGTTGAATTCGGTCGGGTGCGAAAGGCCAGCGACCGACAGCACCGGCGCGCCGATCTCGGCCTTGCGTTGCGGAAAGATGTGATCGACCGAGCGGCCGACCATCATGCGCACGATCTGGCTCTGGCCGGTATCCTTGATAAGGCCCTCGCCAACCATCTCGCCGTCGCGGAACACGGTGTAGCGATCGGCGATCCGATAGATATCGTCGAACTTGTGGCTGATGAACAGGATCGCCTTGCCTTCCTCCTTGAGGAATTCGATCAGCAGGAAAAGCTCCTCGATCTCCTTCATCGAAAGGGCTGCAGTCGGCTCATCCATGATGACGATCTGCGCATCGATCGACATCGCGCGAGCAACCGCTACCAGATGCTTGTTGGCGATGCCGAGGTCTTTCAGCCGCGCATCGGCGTTGATATGGCCGGCATGCATGGTGTCGAGCACTTCGCGCGCGTGTTTTCGCATGGTGCGCCAGTCGATGGTGCCTAGCCGCGTGCGCGGCGCATGGCCGAGAAAAATGTTTTCGGCGACGCTCAGATCGTCGAACAGCACGGTTTCCTGATGAATGGCGGTGACGCCGTGGCCGAAGGCGGCATGCGCGCTGGGCAGGGTGACGGCCTGGCCGTCAATGCTGATCGTGCCGGCGTCCGGCTGGTAGATGCCGGTCATGATCTTGACCAGCGTCGACTTGCCGGCGCCGTTTTCACCAATCAGCGCCGTAACCTGGCCGGGGTAAAGCGACAGGCTGACATTGTGCAGCGCGCGCACGCCGGGAAAGCTTTTGGAGGCGCCGGACAGCGTCAGGCGCGGGGCAGGACCCGTGGGCTCCTCCTTCGCAATGCCGTGCTGGGCTGTCGTGTCCATATCCGTATCAAGCCCTGAAACAAGGTCCGTTTAAAGTCGCGGCGGGATTTTGGTCCCGCCGCGCTTGGTCCGAGACGTCCGAGATCAATAGATCTTGGAGAACTTTTCGATGTTGGACTTGTCGAACTGGAAGGGCGGAGCCATCGCAGCCGAGTTCGAGTCGTCGAGCGTGACCTTGCCGACGCGGCCGATCGACAGCGTTGCGCCCGGCTTTGCCTCTTCCTTCTTCACCGCCAGATCATGAGCGAGGTAGACGGCGGAGTAGCCGAGGTCGATCGGATTCCAGAGGGCAACCGCCTGGCTGGAGCCGTTGTCGATGAACTTCTTGAACTCGGACGGCAGCGCCAGGCCCGTGACATTGACCTTGCCGATCAGGTTCGCGTCGGTGACGACCTGGGCAGCGGCAACGACGCCGACGGTGGTCGGCGCGATGATCGCCTTGAGGTTCGGATAGGATTTCAGCAGGCCCTTGGCTTCGTCGGTGCTCTTGGCCGAATCGTCATCGCCATAGACGGTGGCGACGAGTTTGATCTTGGGGAATTTTTCCGGCAGGATTTTCTTGGCCGCGTCGATCCAGGCGTTCTGGTTGGTCGCGGTCGACGAAGCCGACAGAATGGCGACTTCGCCGCCTTCCGGCAGATAGTCGGCGGCAAGCTTGATGATGGTCTCGCCGATCAGGCCGGTGTCGGACGGGTTGAGGTGCAGCTGGCGGCCTTCCTTGGCGACGCCCGAATCCCACGAGATGACGGTGATGCCGCGCTCCATCGCCTTCTTCAGCACCGGCACCAGCGCGTCGGCGTCATTGGCCGAAATCGCAATGGCGTTGACCTTCTGCGCGATCAGCGAATTGACCACTTCGATCTGCGCTTCGGCGGTCGCCTTGGTCGGGCCTGTGTAGATGATGTCGACATCGCCGAGTTCCTTGGCCGCCTCTTCGGCACCCTTGTTGGCGGCGTCGAAGAAGCCGTTGCCGAGCGACTTCACCACCAGCGCGATCTTGACGTTCTCGGCATAGGCGGCATTCACGAACATGGCGGCCGAGAACGCGGCCGTCACCATCAATTTCTTCAGAAAGCTCATCGTATTTCCTCCCTTGAGCGTTGCATTCCATCGTCGCTGCGGTTGGCCTCAGGCCTGCAGCGAGGATTCTTCCTTTGCCGACTTGCGGGCGACGATCAGCGTCACACCCGCGGCCTCCAGCATGTTGGCTTCGCGATCCTCGATGCCGTCATCGGTGATGACGGTGGCGATGCGCTTGAGCCCACACAGGATCAGGCTCGAGCGCTGGCGGAATTTCGATGAGTCGACCAGCACCACCAGTTCGTCGGCCTGGTCGATCAGTTTCTGCTCCGCCTGGATCAGCAGCGGGTCGCCTTCCATCAGGCCAAGCGGCCCGAGCCCTTGAGCGCCCATGAACATGCGGCGCGCGTAGAAATTGCGCGTCACGTCATTGTCGAAGGGCGAGAGGATGATGTTCTGCTCGCGGTAGATGGTGCCGCCCGACAGCATGACGGTGTTCTTCGAATGCTTGAGCAGGTGCTCGGCGATGGGGAACGAATTGGTGAAGATCGGCATGCGGCGTCCGGTCAGGAAATGCACCATCTGGAAGGTGGTGGTGCCGCCATTGATGATGATCGGCTCGCCGTCCTTGCACAGCTCCACCGCTTCGCGCGCAATCGCGCGCTTCTGCGAAGCATTAAGCGTTTCGTTGACGGAAAAGGGCCGGCCGGCGAGGCCGATGAACTGCGGTGGCGAGATCGCTTCGGCGCCGCCGCGCACGCGGCGCAGGCGCTTTTGCACATGAAGAGCCGCGATATCGCGCCGGATCGTCGCCTCGGAGGAGTCCGTCAGGTCGACCATCTCCTGCACCGTCACCACAGGCTTTTCCTGGACGGCGGACAGAATGATCCTGTGGCGCTCTTTTTCGTGCATGGTTCCTCCCTGCACGGTCATGAGGCACTAGAAAACCACCAGTGTCAATCATTTCCGCTCACATAATTTCATTGTGCAGTGCAATATGATCGATCTTGATCGTTTATGATTGACAACCGAGATGCTTGCGTAGACATTTCCGGCAAAATGGACCGCGCCTTTTGCGTCCCAGGGAGGATAATCATGCTCGACAAGCGCTCCGGCTCGCGCCTTGCCAACCTTTGGGACGATGCGAAAGCCAAGGGGCTGAGCGAGCCTGAGCTTCTGGTCTATCGCTCCAACACGCTCGGCTCCGACAAGCGTGTCACCAATTATGGCGGCGGCAACACCTCGTCCAAGATCCGGCAGAAGGACCCGCTCTCCGGCGCCGAAGTCGAAGTGCTATGGGTCAAGGGCTCGGGCGGCGACAGCGCCTCGATCAAACTGGACGGTTTCGCCACGCTCTACATGGACAAACTGCAGGCGCTGAAAGGCCTCTATCGTGGCGTCGCGCATGAGGACGAGATGGTGGGCTATCTTCCCCACTGCACCTTCAACCTCAACCCGCGCGCGGCCTCGATCGACACGCCGCTGCACGCCTATGTGCCGAAGCCGTTCGTCGATCACATGCATCCCGATGCCATTATCGCGATTGCCGCGGCCAAGGATTCCAAAGCGTTGACCAAGGAGATATTCAGTGACGCCATCGGCTGGCTGCCGTGGAAGCGGCCGGGCTTCGAACTTGGCCTCTGGCTGGAGAAATTCTGCGTCGAACACCCCGAGGCCAAGGGCGTCATCCTCGAAAGCCACGGCTTGTTCACCTGGGGCGACACACCCAAGGAGTGCTATGAGACGACGATCTCGGTCATCAACCAGGCGATCGAATGGTTCGAGCGCCGCTCCGAGGGTCTCGCCATGTTCGGCGGCGAAGTCGTCAAATCGCTAGACGCCGCTGAGCGCCGCGCCATCGCGGCGAGACTGATGCCGAGGATCCGCGGCTTGATTTCGGAGAAGAGCCACAAGCTCGGCCATTTCGACGATTCCGCCGCTGTGCTCGAATTCGTCAACTCCAGGGATTTGCGCCCGCTGGCGGCACTCGGTACCTCATGCCCGGATCATTTCCTGCGCACAAAAATCCGCCCGCTGGTTATCGAGTTCGACCCAGCGAAGCCCGACGTCGAAGCCGTGATTGCGCGCCTCGCCGACGATATTGCTGAGTACCGTGTCGGCTACCAGGCCTATTACGACAGCTGCAAGCATCCGGACTCGCCCCCGATCCGTGACCCCAACGCCGTGGTCTACCTGATGCCCGGCGTCGGCATGTTCACCTTCGCCGGCGACAAGGCCACCGCCCGCATCTCTGGCGAATTCTACGTCAACGCCATCAATGTCATGCGCGGGGCCTCGACCGTTTCGTCCTATGTCGGCCTGCCGGCGCAGGAGGCCTTCGACATCGAATACTGGCTGCTCGAGGATTTGAAGCTGCAGCGCATGCCGAAGCCGAAGTCGCTCGCCGGCCAAATCGCGCTGGTCACCGGCGGCGCCGGCGGCATCGGCCGCGCCACCGCCAATCGCCTGCTGCGCGAAGGCGCCTGCGTCGTGCTGGCCGATATCGACGAGACCGCACTTGCCAACGCCAACGACGAACTGGCGAAAGCCTATGGCAAGGACTTCGTCCGGCCGGTGCTGATCAACGTCACCGCGGAGGAGCAGGTGATTTCCGGCTTCGCCCAGACAGCCGTCGAGTTCGGCGGCATTGATATTCTCGTCTCCAACGCAGGCCTCGCCTCCTCGGCGCCGATCGAGGAGACGACGCTGGCGCTGTGGAACAAGAACATGGACATATTGTCGACCGGCTATTTCCTGGTCTCGCGCGAAGCCTTCCGGCTGTTCCGGGCCCAGAAGATCGGCGGCAATGTCGTCTTCGTCGCCTCCAAGAACGGTCTTGCCGCGTCACCCAATGCCGCCGCCTATTGCACCGCCAAGGCGGCCGAAATCCATCTCGCCCGCTGCCTGGCGCTGGAAGGCGCGGAAGCCCAGATCCGGGTCAACGTCGTCAATCCGGACGCCGTGCTGCGCGGTTCGAAGATCTGGACCGGCGAGTGGAAGGAACAGCGCGCCGCCGCCTACAAGATGTCGACCGACGATCTGGAAGAACACTACCGCTCGCGCTCGATGCTGAAGCGCTCGGTGTTTCCCGAAGACATCGCCGAAGCGATCTATTTCCTGGCGTCCGACATGTCGGCCAAATCCACCGGCAACATCATCAACGTCGACGCCGGCAACGCGCAGAGCTTTACGCGCTGAGTTAAGGGCGGAGCGCTTCTCTTCTCCCCGTCACTATACGGGGAGAAGGTGGCCCGAAGGGCCGGATGAAGGGCAGCGCTGACTGAACGCATTGGGAGGAATAGCACTTGTCCGAAACCATCATCGCCGCCGATCTCGTCTCCAGCCACAACGCCCAGCGCAAACCCGACCTCGAGCGCGACTACGCGTCGCTCGGCGAACGCCTCGACCGCCGCGGCATCGCCATCGATGCCATCCGCGACAAGGTCGAGAAATTCGCCGTCGCCATTCCGTCCTGGGGCGTCGGCACAGGCGGCACGCGGTTTGCCCGCTTTCCCGGCGCCGGCGAGCCGCGCGACATTTTCGACAAGATCGAGGACTGCGCCGTCATCAGCCAACTGACACAGGCGACGCCGACCGTCTCGCTGCATATACCGTGGGACAAGGCCGATCCGAACCGGCTGAAGCAGGCGGCCTCGCGCTTCGGCCTCGGCTTCGACGCCATGAATTCCAACACCTTCTCGGATGCCAGGGACCAAAAACTGTCCTACAAGTTCGGGTCGCTGTCGCATGCCGATGCCGGCACGCGCCGCCAGGCGGTCGAGCACAATCTGGAATGCATCGAGATCGGCAAGACGCTGGGGTCCAGGGCGCTAACAGTGTGGATCGGCGACGGCTCGAATTTCCCCGGCCAGGTCAATTTCGCCAAAGCCTTCGAGCGCTATCTCGACGCGATGAAGGAGATCTATGCCGGACTGCCCGCCGACTGGAAACTGTTCACCGAACACAAAATGTACGAGCCGGCTTTCTACTCCACGGTCGTGCAGGACTGGGGCACCAACTACCTCATATCCAAGGAGCTGGGCGACAAGGCCTACTGCCTGGTCGACCTCGGCCACCATGCGCCCAACGTCAACATCGAGATGATCGTGTCGCGGCTGATCCAGTTCAAGAAACTCGGCGGCTTCCACTTCAACGATTCCAAATATGGCGACGACGATCTCGATGCCGGCTCGATCGATCCCTATCGGCTGTTCCTGGTCTTCAACGAACTGGTCGATGCCGAGCTGTCCGGCGCCGAGGGTTTCGATCCCGCCCACATGCTCGACCAGAGCCACAACGTCACCGATCCGATCGAAAGCCTGATGCTGTCGGCGGTCGAGGTGCAGCGCGCCTATGCGCAGGCGCTGCTGGTCGACCGCAAGGCGCTCGAGGGTTTCCAAGACGGCAATGATGCGCTGATGGCGACGCAGACGCTGAAAGCTGCCTACCGCACCGATGTCGAGCCGATCCTTGCCATGGCGCGGCTGAACACAGGCGGCGCCATCGATCCAGTCGCCGCATATCGCGCGGCGGGCTACCGGGCGAAGGTCGCGGCGGAACGGCCGGCGGTTGTGGGCGGTTCAGGCGGGATTGTTTGAGATTGGCTAATCTCCACCACAGGGGGGAGATCAGCTTGCCTCTGCCGGCAGGCGAACATCAATATGTGTTCGCTCATATTGATGATGGACTCGGCCGCTCCATGTAGCTCTTCTAGGCACCGCACTTGGAGCACCGCCATGCCCTTGACCCGCCGGACGCTGATTGGCGTCACCCTTTCGCTCGCAATTGCGCTCGCGCCATCCGGCGCGCTCCATGCCGCCTCGCCACAACCGGCGAAGGGCGAGCACGGCATGGTCGTCACCGCCCAGCATCTGGCGTCGGAAGCCGGCGTCGAGGTGCTGAAGAAGGGCGGCAATGCCGTCGATGCGGCGGTCGCCGTCGGCTATGCGCTCGCCGTCGTCTACCCTAATGCCGGCAATATCGGCGGTGGCGGGTTCATGACCATCCGCTTCAAGGACGGCAAATCGACCTTCCTCGATTTCCGCGAGCGCGCGCCGCTGGCGGCAACCAAGACCATGTATCTCGACAAGGACGGCAATCCGGTGAAGGGCGCCAGCCTTGATGGCTACCTTGCGGTCGGCGTACCGGGTTCCGTGGCAGGGTTCGAGATGGCTCGTGAAAAATATGGCACGCTGCCACGCCAGGATTTGATGGCGCCGGCAATTGCCTATGCCAAGGATGGCTTCATCCTCGACCAGGGCGACGCTGCTTCATTCGCAAGCAATGCCGCACGGCTGGCGAAGGACCCTGCCGCCGCCGCCATCTTCCTGAAGCCGGACGGCAAACCCTATGGCGCCGGCGAGCGTCTCCTCCAGCCCGATCTTGCAGCCTCGCTCGCCGCCATCTCCGAAAAAGGCGCCGACGCCTTCTACAAAGGCGCCATCGCCGACGCCATCGTCAAGGCGAGCGGCGCCAGGGGCGGCATTCTGGCCAAGGCAGACTTCGAGCAATATAAGGTACGCGAGCTGCAACCGGTGAGCTGCACCTATCGCGGCTATGAGATCACGTCCTCGCCGCCGCCAAGCTCCGGCGGCGTTATCATCTGCGAAATCCTCAACGTGCTGGAGGGCTACCCGCTGTCCTATCTCGGCGCCGGCTCGGCCGAGACGGTGCATGTCATGGTCGAGGCGATGCGCTACGCCTATGTGGACCGCAACTCGGCGCTCGGCGATCCCGATTTCGTCGACAATCCGGTCTCGAAACTGCTCGACAAGGGTTACGCCAAGGAGATCCGCGACAAGATCGACCCGTTCCGCGCCGGCGTCTCGCAGGATTTGATGCCGAAGGGCTTCGGCGAGTCGAAGGAAACGACGCACTATTCGATCATCGACGATGACGGCAATGCGGTCGCGGTCACTTATACGCTGAACGGCTCGTTCGGCGCCGGCGTGGTCGCCGACGGAAGCGGCATCCTGCTCAACAACGAGATGGATGATTTCACCCAGAAGCCTGGCGTGCCCAACCTCTACGGTCTCGTGCAGGGAGAGGCCAATGCCATCCAGCCGAAGAAGACGCCGCTGTCATCGATGAGCCCGACCATCGTCGCCAAGGACGGCAAGCCGTTCATGGTTATCGGCAGCCCCGGCGGCTCGCGCATCATCACCATCACGCTGGAAGCCATCGTCAACGTCATCGACCACGGCATGAACATCCAGGAGGCGATCGACGCATCGCGCATCCACCATCAATGGCTGCCCGACACGATCTATGTCGAACCGTTCGGCCTGTCGCCCGACGCTGAAAAACTGCTGGCCGGCATGGGCTACCACCTCGATCTCGCGGATTCTACCTGGGGTCAGGCTGCCGGCATTCTTGTCGGCGGCAAGAGCCTGGCGGAAATCGAGAAGGGCGGCGGCGCCCGTTACAACGGCGCCATCGACAGCCGCGCCGCATCCGGCGAGGCGATTGGCTACTGATCAAAACAAGAGATTGATCAGAGGACGAGCGTAAGCGTCGACCCGACGAGCATCAGCGCCGCGATCACGACGAACGCCGCGTAGATGCGGGGACGGTCGAGGAGCAGCGCATTGCCCGATATCCAGGCCGCGGTTGCGCCGCCAAGCGCAAACAGGAAGCCGTTGCGGTGACCAAAGGTCATGGAAGCGGCCATCAGCCCGCCAATGATCAGCGCGCCGAAGACGATGATCACGGCAACGGCGTATTTCTCGAAGTCGTTGCCGCCGCCCATGGCCGGGCCGATCGCGTTCAAATTCGTCAGATCGTCCGGATCGAACGGGTTGGTCGATCCATATTCATCTTGACCGACAGGTTCTCGCATCATTCATTCTCCGCTGACCGGCAACAAATCATCAACATCTGCCGAGCGCAACCGGATCGCGCCGTGCCGAAGGCCGCCGATGCGGTCTTCAACACTTTCTGATGCCGACTTGCCACGGTTTTTTTGCGCCGGTTCACAATATCTACCCTGCTTTCGGTTCCACAGGCCTGAATTACCTGGAAAATGAATTACCTGGAAAAATCGCTGCGCACGATGCCGTGCCGCTGCAGCTTGTCGTAGAAGGTCTTGCGCGGAATGCCGAGCGCTTCGATCGTGCGCCGGACATCGCCGTCATTGCGGCCAAGTGCCTCGCGGATGACATCGGCCTCATAGCGTTCCAGCCGTTCCGGCAATGAACTGGCGTCATCCGGCACCGCCGATGCGGCAGGTGGCGCTTGCGCCGCTTCCTCCAGTCCCAGCACGAAACGCTCCGCGAAATGCGCGAGTTCACGCACATTGCCCGGCCAGTCGTGCTGGCTCAGATGGCGGTGCACTGAGGCAGGCACGGCTGGCATTTGCCGGCGGAAGCGGGCGGCTGCACGCTCGGCGAAGTAGAAGAACAGCAGGGCGACGTCGTCGCGGCGTTCGCGCAGCGGCGGGATCGAGATCGTCACCACATTGAGCCGGTAGTAGAGATCCTCGCGGAAGGCGCCGCGCCGGCTGGCATCGCCGAGATCGACCTTGGCGGCGGCGACGACGCGCAGGTCGACCGGGCGGATTTCATTGGTGCCGAGCGGCGTCACCTCGCGCATTTCCAGCACCCGCAGCATCTGCACCTGGGTCGAGGCCGGCATGCTTTCGATCTCGTCGAGAAACAGCGTGCCGCCGCTCGAATGCTCGATGCGGCCGATGCGCTTCTTCTGTGCGCCGGTGAAGGCGCCGGCCTCATGGCCGAACAGTTCGCTTTCGATCACCGTGTCCGGCAGCGTGCCGCAATTCAGCGCCACGAAATTGCCCCTAGCGCGGCGGCTCCAGCGATGCAGCAGGCTCGCCACCACCTCCTTGCCGGAGCCGGTCTCGCCGGTCACCAGAACGTCGACATCGGTATCGGCGATTTGCCGCAGCGTCCGGCGCAATCGCTCCATCGCCGGCGTCTGCCCGATCAGCGGCAGGCCGTCCTGCGCCTGTTCGGCGCTTTTGCGCAAGGCGCGGTTCTCCATCACCAGCCGGCGCTTTTCCGCCGCCCGTGCCACACTTTGCGCCAGCCGGTCGGCGGCGAAGGGCTTGGTGATGAAGTCGTAGGCGCCATCCTTGATCGCCTTGACCGCAACCGCGATGTCGCCATGCCCGGTGACCAGGATGACCGGAATGTCGGCATCGAGCTGCAAGACGCGGTCGAAGAGCTGCAGGCCGTCAATGCCGGGCATGCGGATGTCGGACACCACCACGCCGGGAAAATTGGCGTCGAGCCCGGCCAGCGCCTCGTTCGCCACCGCAAAGGCCGAGACGGAAAAACCAGCGAGTTCCAGCGTCTGCCGCGTGGCCCTCAGCAATTCGCTGTCGTCGTCGATCAATACGACCGGTGCGGTGTCCATCATGCTGCCCTGGCGAGGTGAATGGTGAAGCGCGTGCCGTCTCTGCCGCTCGCCACCTCGATGCGTCCGCCATAGTCGGCGACGATGTCCTGCGAGATGACGAGGCCGAGCCCGAGGCCTTTTTCCTTCGAGGTGTTGAACGGCGTGAACAATGACTTGAGGATGGCAGGCGAAATGCCCGGCCCATTGTCGGCGACGGCAAGCGCCACGCCGTCGGCCGTCTCCTGGGCCGAAACCTCCACCCTGGCGCCGTCGCGGCCGTCCAGCGCTTCCAGCGCATTCTGGAACAGGTTGATCAGCACCTGTTCGAGCCGCAGCCGGTTGCCCATCACCTTGAGCGTTACCGGCGGCAGCGTGATATCGAGCGCGTCCAGCCGGCCGGCAAAGCGGCTTCTGAGCAGCACCACGGCGCCCTCGACGACGCCGCGCAGTTCGACCGGTTCGGCTGCCGTGCGCCCCTTGCGGGCAAAGACCTTCAACTCTTCGGTGATGCCGCCGATGCGCTCGGTCAGCGCGGCAATCGCGCCAAGGTTCTTCTCGGCCGAGGCGGTCTGCTTGCGCTCCAGGAACACGCGCGCATTGTCGGCATAGGCGCGGATCGTTGCCACCGGCTGGTTGATCTCATGCGCGACGCCGGCGGCAACCTGGCCGAGGGTCGCAAGACGGTTCGCCTGCACCAGTTCCTGCTGCATGACCTGCAGCTTGGCTTCGGTGCTGCGATGATCGGTGATCTCGGCCTGCAGCCGGTCGCGCGCCAGGCTGAGGTCATGCGTACGCTCGACGACGCGGCGCTCGAGTTCGATGCGCGCCGCCTGTTCGGCGGCGATGCGCATCTGCGCCGACTGACGGCGCCACAGGAGATAGCCGGCCAGCGCCAGCAACGGCACCATGACGCCCAGCGCCAGCAGCCGCATCTCACGCACCGCAGCCGCGATCGGCGCTTCGACCGGCACGAGATAATCGAGCCGCCATGGCGTCGATTGGACCAGTGTCGAAAGCCTGAGATATTCGGCATCGCTGCCGCCCGGTGTTATCGCATGCACCATCGACACGTCAGGGCTCAATGCCTCGGGGCGTGTGATCGGCAAGGGGATCAGCGGCGCGTTGCCGAATTGCTGGCTGCTCCGGATGGCGGCAGCCACCGGGCCGGCCAGCGGCGCGGTGGTCATGAAGCGCCAGGACGGCACGCTGGTGATCAGCACGACGCCGTGGTCGTCGCTGACATAGGCCGGCCGGTTGGCCTCATGCCAGTCGGCTTCAAGCTGGTCGAATTCCATCTTGACGACGACGACGCCGAGCGGCGCCGCCGCATTGCCGACGCGCCGCGAAATATAGAGGCCCGGGCGCTTGCTGATGTTGCCCAGCGCAAAATATTCGGCCGTTCTCGATTGCATGGCGCCGGAGAAATAGGCGCGGAAACCATAGTCGTTGCCGACGAAGCTGGTTGTTTCGCGCCAGTTGCTGGAGGCGATCGCAAACCCGTCGACGCCGGTGACGTAAAGCACCGAAGCCTTGGTGCCGGAGACCAGCCCTTCGAGCTTGCGGTTGAGCACGTCGATCGTGACAGCGCCCTTGTTCTGCAGGGCGTCATGCACCTGCTGGTCCTCGGACAAGAGCAGCGGCAGCGCCCGCGGGCTTTCCAGCACGGCGCGCAGCAACGCAACCTTCAGATTGGCATCGGTGCGGCCTTGCGCCGCCAGTGCCGCGACCTCGGCGCGGCGCGCGTAGAGGCCGGCGCCGGTGAGCGCCGTGGCAACGATCACCAGCGCGATCGCCGCAAACAGCAGCCAGGCGCGACGCGCGCGTTTGCCGAGTTGCTCGGGCGTCGGCGACAGGACCGCGGCAGGGCGTTGCAGCATTCCCTATTTGTGCATGATTTCGCACAAAGCACAATTCAGTCATGCGGATGTCCGCACTTGCGGTTGAGCGGCATCAGCCTCAATCGGACGAATACCCAACAAAATCAATGGCTGCGGTATGCCGCACAGTCTGGCACGGCAGTTGCAGTGACCAATACAGCAGTCGCAAGGCTGCGGAAAACAACTGCCCCGGGAGGTCGAGCTTTCGATCGGGGCGCCATGGAGGACGTCATGCAGCCAGCATTCGCTGCCGCCGAACCGCGCGGCAAGCTACCCTTTTACCGTCATCTCTACGTGCAGGTCCTGACGGCGATCGCCGCCGGCGTGCTGCTCGGTCATTTCTATCCCGAACTCGGTGCTTCGCTGAAGCCGCTCGGCGATGCCTTCATCAAGCTGGTCAAGATGGTGATCGCGCCGGTCATCTTCCTGACGGTGACCACCGGCATTGCCGGCGTCTCCGACCTGAAAAAGGTTGGCCGCGTCGCCGGCAAGGCGATGATCTATTTCCTGGTCTTTTCGACCCTGGCGCTGGTCGTCGGCATGGTCGTCTCCAACGTCGTCCAACCGGGCGCCGGCATGCACATCAATGCGGCGACGCTCGACCCCTCGAAGGTCGCCACCTTCACCGAGAAGGCGCATGACACGACCATCGTCGGCTTCCTGCTCAACATCATCCCCGACACCATCACCGGCGCCTTCGCGCAAGGCGACATTCTGCAAGTGCTGTTCTTCTCGGTGCTGTTCGGCATCTCTCTCGCTCTGGTCGGCGAGCGCGGCCGCCCGGTCGTCGATTTCCTGCAGGCGCTGACCTCGCCTATCTTCCGCCTGGTCGCCATCCTGATGAAGGCCGCCCCTATCGGCGCCTTCGGCGCCATGGCCTTCACCGTCGGCAAATACGGCATCGGCGCGATTGCCAACCTCGCCTTTCTGATCGGCACCTTCTACCTGACGTCGCTGCTCTTCGTGCTGGTCGTGCTCGGCGCTGTCGCTTGGTACAACGGCTTCTCGATCCTCGCCTTGATCCGCTACATCAAGGAAGAGCTGCTGCTGGTGCTCGGCACCTCGTCCTCGGAAGCCGCTCTTCCCGGCCTGATGGCCAAGATGGAGCGCGCCGGCTGCAACCGCTCGGTGGTCGGCCTGGTCATCCCGACCGGCTACTCCTTCAACCTCGACGGCACCAACATCTACATGACGCTGGCGGCGCTGTTCATCGCCCAGGCGACCGATACGCCGCTCACCTATGGCGACCAGATCCTGCTGCTGCTGGTTGCCATGCTGAGCTCCAAGGGTGCCGCCGGCATCACCGGCGCCGGCTTTATCACGCTGGCCGCCACGCTCTCTGTCGTGCCTACGGTACCCGTTGCCGGCATGGCACTGATCCTCGGCGTCGACCGCTTCATGTCGGAATGCCGAGCGCTGACCAATTTCGTCGGCAATGCAGTGGCGACGATCGTTGTGGCGCGCTGGGAAGGCGAACTCGACCAGACCAAGTTCGCCGCCGCCATGGCCGGCACATTGTCCGAGGAAGCCGACCTGGCGCTGTCGGGCGATCTGCAGCCCGCCTGACCGCTCCGGGCACTGACGTTTGAGCACAAGGCCGCAGCCGATTCGGTTGCGGCCTTTCCTTTTCCGCCTGCACGTGGCTGGCGCTGGCCGGGCCCTCCCGGGTAGGGTGCGGACGTAAAACCGAAAGGCCGGCGCATGAGCAATCCGTACCCCGAAATCTACCTCGTCCGTCACGGCGAGACGGAGTGGAGCGCTTCGGGAAAACACACCGGCCGCACCGACATACCGTTGACGGCAAAGGGCGAGGCGGCAGCTCGCGGCGTGGCGGACCGGCTCAAGGATCTGTCCTTCCAGGCGGTGTGGTCGAGCCCGTCGCAGCGAGCCTTCAGCACCTGCACGCTTGCCGGCTTCGGCGCTGCTGCCGTCAAGAAGGACGACCTGCAGGAATGGGACTATGGCGCCTATGAGGGCGTTAAGACCAAGGAGATTCTTGTGCAGCGCCCCGGCTGGCAATTGTTCCGTGACGGCTGTCCCGACGGCGAGTCGGTAGCGGATGTCGGCGCCAGGGCCGACAGGATCATCGCCGGGCTGCGGGCAATCGAGGGCAATGTGCTGGTGTTTTCAAGCTCGCATTTCCTGCGCGTGCTGGCCGCGCGCTGGCTCGGTCTGCCACCCGAAGGCGGTGCGCACTTCGTGCTTGATACCGCGAGCCTCAGCATCCTCGGCTATGAGCACGATCTGAGCGAGCCGGTGATACGCAGGTGGAACCAGAAGTAGTGTTTCTCAGCAAGCCTGCCTCTTAACGCGCGAGCACCGCCAATTCCTCCGATGTCAGATGCCGCGCCTTGCCCTTGGCGAGCTCGCCGAGCTGCAAACCGCCGATCGCCACCCGAACCAGCCTCAGCATCTCGATATCGAATGCCCCGAGCAGGCGGCGGATCTGGCGGTTGCGGCCCTCGTCGAGCACGATTTCCAGCCAGGCAGTGCGGCCGCCGCTGCGCAGCAGTTCGATCGAACTTGCGGTCAGCAGTTCGCCGTCGACGATCGCTCCTTCGCGAAAGCGCGCCAGCATCGCTTCGTCGGGCGCGGTGCCGATCTGGACATGATAGGTCTTGGCGACATGCGAGGCCGGATCGAGCAGGCGGTTGGCCCAGCGCGTGTCGTTGGTCATCAGCAACAGGCCTTCGCTGGCCTTGTCGAGGCGGCCGACCGGCGACACGAAAGGCAACTCCAGTTCCACCAGGCAGTCATAGACGGTGCCACGATCCTGCGGGTCATCGCGCGTGGTGACCTGTCCGCGCGGCTTATTGATCATCAGGTAGACTTTTGCCTCGCCGACGATCTGCTCGCCGTCGACAGCGATGCGGTCGCGGCCGAGATCGACACGCAGCGACGGATCGCGCACCACCTTGCCGCCAACCCGCACGCGCCCTTCGGCTATCAGCAGCTCGGCCTGCTTGCGCGAACACAGGCCGAGTTTGGAAAGCGCCCGGTTCAGGCTGACGCCTGCGCTCGGGGCCTGGTGTTGGGCGATGTCTGGTGGCCGTGCCATGTCCTGCTTGCCATCCCAATGATCGGCATCGACAAATGCCACGCCCCGCATTGGCTTCGCAACCTGCCGCGGCATCAACATCACGGGTCGCGGGAGCGGGGCTGTTCTCAAATACGATGTGTCAGGGGGGTCGGGCTCAACAGCCCGCCATGGAACGCTGCCCCGCGACGGACGTTGTTGCCGACGAGCGATTTGTCGCGAAAGGCACCGCCATGAAGAAAATCTACCAAAAGCCGACGCTCGTGAAGCGAGGCAGGCTCACCAGCCTGACGGCTCAGATCGTCGCTTCTGGGGTCATTCTGGGGGAATGATCCCCCAGATAACGGAAGGGATAAATCGATGAGCGAGCGCGGCGTTGATTTCCTGCAGGGCTGGATCCACGAGCACCTGCCGGGCGAACTGCCTGCCGACAAGGCAACGGCTCGAACCCTAACCACGCGAGCTGCCCTGGATGCTCGGCATTTAGGCCTTGAGGTCAGCGAGATCGAAGAGGATCTCGGTCCGCTGGAACGGGTGATTTTCGAGGCGCTGGATCAGCCCGATATCTGAGCCCCCGATATGAGCCCATTGCAGGCGATATTGGCCCATCGCCATCCTGGCGGGGGCTTTTCCGTGATGGCATCCGAGGGTGCGCAGCCCTAGGCAGCCCGCGCAGCTGACGCTCCCCGTGCCGGCGGCAATTCGAACACAGTGGCGCCGTTCTCTCGGCCGCGTTCGACATAACCGATGACACGGAACCATTTGCCGACGTCGGCCCGCTGCAGCCAGCTGCGCGAGCGGATGGGAAGGTTGCCGGCCAGCGCCTGAATGTGGCGGATGTGGCGCCTGCAGAAGCGGACCGTCGCGGCGCTGAAGAAACCCTCCTGCGCGGCAAACAGCGTGTCGGCGGCGTCGCTGTTCTCGTGCCAGGCGACGATCGCCACCGTCTTGTCGCCCTCGACCAGCGCGTGCGCTCGGCCTTCCTTCAAATTCATCATCAGATTGTCGTAGGCGACCTTGCTGTCCTTGCCGGCGGCCACATACTCGTCCGACATCCGCGTGGACAGATCGCGGAAGACACTTTCGAGATCGCCGATCGTAGCTGCGCGTGCTCGCATTTCTCCTCCTGCAGCCCCGGCAGGCAGTCTGCCCTAGGCAGACGGGATCACCAAGCAAATCAAATCCGCCATTTGGCCGATGCGCGCAAAGTGATTTCAGAAGGCGGGTTTATTGCGTTGGCAAATCGCTCCCGTGGAACCGAACTTGCCTCCCCCGAATTGACTCGCGATCGCGTTCGGGAGGGGAAGCATGCAAGATCAGCATTTCGATGAGCCGGTTCGCGTGGCGCTTGGCAGGTCCAGAAACACGATCTACAAGGTGGAGCGTGTCGCGCAGGCCGCTGACATCCTCATGAACCGATGGCCCGTGAAGACAGGCGGCTATCACGTCGCCGCCCGTAAAGCCTGCCTTGGCGTTCTGGAAGGCCTTCAAGAGGCGCGCTATGCCCGCGCCTCCTTCGTCAACGCGGCGATCGAGGCCGATATACTGCTCGAGCGCGACCGCGAGGGTTGAGCGGTCCATCGCCTCTTTGTTTGGCGTGAGGTAAACTGGCAGACCGGTCGGGAGCCTTCCATGTGCAACGACTATGAGCAGCATATTCTCTGGGCTGAATATTGCCGGATGCTGGAGTCGCTGGCACTCGAGATCCCGACCCATCAGACCGAACTTGACCTGCCGCGGGTTGATGACATCCATATCAACGATCCAGCCCCGATCATGCGCGCCGCCGGCGACACTGGCGTTGTTGAACTGACGTCGATGACGTTTGGATTTCCGCCGGCCGGCCCGAAAGGCGGACCAGTGTTCAACTTCCGCTCCGAAGGCCGGCAATTCGCCGGCAGCAAACGCTGCCTCGTGCCGGCATCCGCCTTCTTCGAGTTCACGGGCACGAAGTATCCGAAGGCAAAGCATCGCTTCACGCTCAACGGCTCGCCGTTCATGGCCATCGCAGGGCTTTGGCGTGAAGCTGCCGGCAACAAGCCGCCAACCTTCACCATGCTGACAACCGAGCCTGGACCGGATATTGCGCCCTATCAAATCGGCAGGTCGTGCTGCTTCGGCCCGGCGATTGGGCGGCTTGGCTCAGTCTGACGAAGCCGGAAGCCAAACTGCTGCAGCCGCTTCCAGCCGGCTCGCTGCGCGTGGAGACCGTGCGCCCCGAAAGTTCATAATTCAGCTGCGCAGGCTTGCCGGCGCAGTCGGCGGGCCGAGATCAAGCATTTGATGTCTTCAGAGAAAACTGGTGCCCAGAGGCGGAATTCAAGTGAAGAAAATCCCGTTTTGCTTTCAGATACTTAGGGGAACGTTAGCCGCATCTGCTACCAACATAAATACCAACAAAATATTCCTGTGGATTGGTTCGGTTCCTGCTATTTCTCTCAATGCCTTGCACCTGCACCTTGTCTCTTCCGGTTTAGTCTACATCCTTCTTGGTCATACCTCATCATGCGGGGTCGAGTGAAGACCACGGCTGGCCAAGACGACTTAATCAGAACGGATGGCCATTGCGCCCAATATCGGGATCGCTTTAGGCGGTTTCTGAAAGCCGACATCGTGCGAAGAACAGGTGGCTATTTACGGGTCCTGAGACCTTGGCCCATACACCGCTTTGTAGGGTGGACGCGGCGCAGCGAAAAGCGCGGCCAGCCGTTCCTCATGTTGCTTGACCAGTGAGGCAGCAATAACAGGTAACTCTGCGGCGGACCGGTGTAGTCGTCGAGGTCGATCGGATTAGACTTCATAGGTGCTCCGTCGATGCGTAGTAGACGGTCTCGTCCTACCAGCAGCCCAGCTTGGCCCAGTGCATTCTGGCTTTGCAGGCGCATGGCGGCAGAAATGATCTCGCGCCAGTGCCTGATACCGCCCTTGGCGATTTGGCCCTTGGTGAAGGCGAACTCCAATTCAACGCAACCGAGAGACAGGATGTCGATTTGATGTCGGTCAATTGCGTAGCAGGCCATGGCATCGACCAACGCTGTCATATAACTGGCATAGTAGGATCGGCGCCTCGGAGGTGCCGGGCCACATCCACCCGCTTGGGCCGTCCCCAAGTCTGATATCTGTCAGGAGAGCCACAACTCGCTCCGGCTCACGATCGAAAGTCGCAATCGCTTGAAGGCCCTTTAAGCCGGCGACTACCTCGAACCCGGCCTCCCGGAGAGAGTTCTCGACGTCTCCACGATCAGCACGGAACCCGATGACATTGAAAGCCTGCTTCGTGCGCCCCAACAGTTGAACGGCTGCGAACTCTTAAGGTTCCTGGCGCGCAATAGCACTCGTTAATCCGGTGGAAAGCAGGTTGTGATCCAGCCGTTTCGAACAGGTTGCGGCAGGCGAAAAGGATTGAGGACAGCTGAACTTTGCGCGCATCATCGACGCACTGACCATTGGCCTTCGTCTCCTCTAGGCAGCGGGAACATTAGCGCCAACTAAAAGTTGGGAGCATACACGAACAGGTTCTTGATGGCACATGATCATTCTTTCAAAATGTTGATCCGCAAGCTCCAAGCCATCTCGGAACTCGCAGAATCAGACATTGCGACCTTGGGGAACATCTCGATTCAGGAGAAGAGATATCAGGCCAACGAAGACATTCTGCGCGAGGGCGATAAGCCGAGCCTTTCGTTCGTCGTTCTTGAAGGCTTAATAGGGTCGATCAAACTAACCGGGGAGGGGAAGCGTCAAATCTCCTCCTTTTTTGTTCCGGGCGACATTCCCGACCTGCATGGTTTGCATTTGTCGGTCATGGATTGCACTTTCACCCCTCTCATGCCCGCTAGGGTGGGCTTCATGCGGCACGACGAACTTCGCGCCGTTTGCGACCAGCACTCTTCGATAACGAGAGTGTTTTGGCGCTCGACGGTGATCGATGCGGCGATATATCGAGAGTGGGTCACCAACGTCGGTAGGCGCGACGCCTACTCGCGTATGGCTCACATTCTTTGCGAACTCATTGTTCGCCTTCGCTCGGTAGGCCGCATTGAAGATCATGTGGCCTATCTCCCCATAACGCAGGCTGCACTTGGCGACGCACTTGGCCTCTCTACCGTGCACGTGAACCGAGTGCTTCAGGACCTTAGACGCGACGGTCTGATATCCACCGTTGGCTCGCGTTTTCATGCGACCGACTGGGCAGGGCTCGTTCGCGCCGCAGATTTTGACTCTACCTATCTTCATCAAAGGGCTGCGCAGACGGGTGCCGGTTTCTGATCCTGCTGGGTCGCTCATGATCCGTTGAGCCCTCGCGATCCTCAAAACCGAATCTCCTGTAGAACCCGCACTCCAACAGGAATGTCGATCACCGCTTGAGAACTGGACCGCAGACTTACCTAGCGACGGCATGGCTTCTCAAAGATACGACCTCAGGAGGGACTCGACGAAACCTGAGCGGTGTTTGACGCGTTCACTGGCCAACCAGCCGAGGCGTGGGGCGCTCCGGCTAAATATCTGGACGAGGAATATTCCCGCGATTTTGTAAGCCTTCTGACCGTGTCGACCTGAAGCGAAGTTTCGCCGGGGGGTAATCTCTAAAGTGCGACTGCCATGGAACACGTGCCGAGCGCCGGAGAGTGTCCAATTCCCCGGTCTGTGCATCCCGGGCACAAGCTCAGCCATAGTGGAGACGCGGCTTTGGCAACGTTCCTATAAATTGAACCCCAATTCGGTCGTTCCTGCGCCACCGCAGGACTGCCTGGTAGGCAACGCCGTCGGTCGGCACGTAAACCACGAACCGCTCAGGGACACGCGATTCCACCGGGACTTTGAGCTCAGCTCCGCCACTGTTTTGGTTCCGAATGGTGCAACTGATCTCGGAGTTTGTGATTCCGCTGATGATTGAGGCGCCTTTCAGCACCCGCTGCCTCCGTTCGCGGCGATGCTCTTCATCAACCATGTGACCTCCATCGGTCACCCGCGGCCCTATATGGTACGCGCACCGGCGAATAACTGTCCATCTAGGTCGTCGCTCGTTAGTGTCTCACTTTAAAGTTTGACGACGGAGACGGACAGCATAAATGCCCGTTGCGCCGGTGAATTCGCAACGCGAACAGACCCGAATGGGCTCGTCGTATAGCGTTGTTAATCCGGCAGCAGCATCTCCTCTTCATCGGCCGCGGCTTCGAACAGCAGCCGGAAGTCATTACCCGGCATTTTGCCATCCATCGCAGATAGGCAAGCTTCGGCCGCCAGCCGCCACTTGGGGCCACGATTGGACCACTTTAGGAGCTCCTCGGCGGCGGCATCAACCCGGTTGACACCAAGGCGAAGCCCCGGGCGCTCAGTCTTCACATAAACCGGAGGGTTGAACCAACGGTGGGGCATCACGCCTCTCGAACGTCAAAGGCGATGAACAGTCCCCAAACGGAGGCTGATTTGACGATCATTTCGACTAACTGGCAGTCAGTTTCGAGAAGATCGCCGCCGCGCTCACGGACCCCTACAATGGTCGCTTTGACGGAAATAATGTCGCCGGGTTGAGAGCCCAACAGGACCTCGCGGACCAGCTCCTTGGCCGTTTGCTGCGTAGGCCGAACAGGTGCTTGAATGTCCATCCCATCCTCCCAGAGAGATAGAACCTCAATCAGCTATTCTGTGGGTCACTTTCCGAAAAAGGCAAGAGTCGGAAACGTACAAAGTAGGTTCCCGCAAACACCGCCCTACGATGGCTAAATCCCGCGACAGGCGCTGATTTGCACCTCACCGTGTCAGCTGCCAGAGGCGGCCATACGGAGAGAGGACCGGCCTCCTCTCCCAAGTTCTCACGGACGAACGCGGACAACCGTCTTTCCTGCGCGTCGGTCCGTTGAGTTGAAGGTGCCGATGGCATCATCCAAGCTCGAAACCTTGCCAATGTTCGTCCGCAGTCGTCCATCGCGGATCCGCTGCACTATCTCAGAGAGCTGAGGGCGATCAGCCTCGACGACGAAGTCAACGGTCAGGCCATCGGCAGCTCGAATGTCCGTTGGTCCAACGACTGTGACAAGGATACCTCCGGCGCGGACGAGCGTTGCGGATCGCTTCTGGATATCGCCGCCGATGACATCGAACACCAGATCGACGCTGCCTACATCTTCAAGGGTGTCTTTTGCGAGGTCGAGGAATTCATTTGCACCGAAGTCGAGCGCTTTCTGGCGGTCGGCGGCCCGCCCGGTGCCGATCACATAGGCTCCGGCCTCCCTTGCAAGCTGCGCCACCATCGAACCGACGGCACCGGCAGCGCCATGCGCGAGAACGCTCTGCCCGGCCTTGATGCGGCCATGCTGAAACAGCCCCTGCCATGCGGTTAGGCCGGAGATCGGCAGGCTAGCGCCCACCGTAAAGTCGACATCGCCGGGCAGCTGATCCAGTTCAAGCGGATCGTGATCTGGTTGCTCGTGCCACATCACCTGGCGGAAATCGCGTTTGTCGACCTGCTGACCGATCGGGCATGCGTGAAATCGATCGTCACAGTCCTGCGGTTGGTGTGGCTTGCCGGGGATAGGCGGGTCCAAGGTCGGCTATTCTAGCCATGCGCGACCGAACAAGATGCTGCGGCAAAGTTCCGTCAGTTTGGTTTTCTCAGTTGGTGAAAGACATCGCACCAAAAGCGGTAGTCATCTGGTCGACCGTCGAAATGCGCCTCCAAAGCGCAGTGCGCCACGGCGGTCGGTGCTTCCATCCCATAAAGTTCGATCGCAGATTGAGCGGCCTGATCTCTGTCGACGAGATCGGCAATCTTCAAAGCGGCGAAATCAGCGCTCCGGATCGCGAGCCTCCGTGGACCAAATATTCCCAACACCTAAGGGTGACTATATGATCCCCTCATGGCAACTCTGCGGTACGACGAAAGGCAGGAACCGGATGGGACGTGGACGGTATTCGACGTGTTCACCGGGCTCCCGGCTATTGTAGCGGGCCACCCATCTGTCGACCTTCCCGACATGGAGTATGCCGAAGAGCTGGCCGCCATCCTGAATGCCAACGACCTGAAGCAGAGGCTATCTCACGGTAGGTTCCCCGGAGGGTTCGCCTGACCGAAGTGGCATTAGCCCCCGATCGTATTGCCCATCCAGGTTGGTTCGTCCGATCCGAACAAGCAATTGTTATTGATCTACCGGCTACGACGGTTTTAAGTCGACTCGCCATTGCTTTTCGTAGGGAGGACGTGATGGGCAACGTGGTGCCAATCTGCAAGGCCGCGCCTTGCGTGGAAGTGGTCGGAGCCAGTGGCGAATGGGTCGTCCGCATCATTGAAACTGACCAGGAAATTACACGCTCATTCGCCCTGGAATCGTTCGCACTGGCCTTCGCAGAAGGCCAGCGGATACGCCTGCATCTCGACAAGGTTGTGCGGCTTTAGGACCCTCCTGCGGCTGGGTACCCTCAGGGCCGCGACGGTGATGGCCCATTGTTCCATTGCTGGTGAGGCTTGCGGTGTGACGTCTCTGTCGTCAGCCCGCGCGGCCGGAAGGGCGGCAGGCTTTTTATTGGTTGAGATCGAGCGGCTCGTGATCGGGCTGCTCGTGCCACATCACCTGCCGGAAGTCGTGTCGGTCTACCTGCTGGCCGCAGATGGGGCACGCATGGAAATGCTCCGGCCAGTCAGCGTCATGTGGCTTGCCGGGCTTAGGCGGTCCAAGGTCAACAATTTTCGTCATCACCAACGAACACGGCGACCCGGCAAAAGTTCCGGGGGGTGTGTGTGCATGCGTTCGAAGGGCTGACAACAAGACCCCCACGCCGGAAGGTGAATGATGATCGCGACGCTAGCCTAGCCATTCCCCAACGGCTCGGACAAATCCGGTTCCCGGCGGCGTTCCCGTCGTTCTTCAAGGAACAGCTTCGGTGTGCTCGTCCCACTCAAGGGGCGTTGTCCCGCGCTCTTGACGAAACTTTCCAAACTCCTTGCGCAGGTCGGCAAGGTCCAATGCCCAAAGATGCTCACTGCTTCCGGGGTTCGACAAAGTGCTCACCAGTTCCGTCCGCTCTCTCGGAATTAAGTTGGCTTCGCGGTTGAGCCTTCAAGGTGGCATTGCGAGATAATTTGCTCGCTTGCTAATATGCCTATATCTTAGGCAGAGGAGTGGGGGTCTCATATCTTCCCGCAGTGGCCGGTGCGGTTAAGCCCCACAAGCACCCCCAACTGCACCGGCCATGTCCCACGGCAGGGCATGGTCTTTGCGCTCGGCATATCTTTTCAAGAGCTTCCGTGAAGCCTGACGCGAATTTGTTGCTGCTGCGAGCCGCACCCCCCGTTTGGCGGAGCTTCGTATATCTCTCGCTTTACGACGATCTTATCCGAAGTGATTAGGCGAGCTAGGCGCTTCAGCGAGCTGCCACTACCTCGTAGGCGTCCAAAGCTTCTTGGTGTGCCGATGCCGAAAAGCAACCCAGCGGCCGGTCAATAAACGGCCAGCAAGTCGAAGTCCTGGGCTCCATCCGTAGGATGGGTCGACGAGCGGGTCGAACAGTGGCGCGCGCGCCTCCGAGAGGAAGAGGGAATGTCTTATAACGGAGCGTCCGCAAGTGTCGGACGCTGACCGGGCTGCCCAGCGCAACCCTGCTGAACCCGACGCTTTGGTGTCACTTCCAAGTATACCCTGATGTGCAACAACAACATATGCGCAAATCGAAAGCCGTCCGGCTTACCGGTCAAGAACGGGAGCGCCGCTAAGACGAAAAAGCATCTCGCTGTAGGGTAGCCGAGCAAGGATCTTGCCGTGGTTGGCAATTGCCGCAGCTGTCATTCCTCTACATAGGAGACTGACGCCCCCTTGGGTTCGTTGGCAGATGGCATCCGGACTGTCAACGAGATGCAGATTCGGAACCCCATATACTATGGCAGTTACACCCTCAGGAATGGCTCCGATCGGTTGAACTACCAATATGCGCACACCGAGCAGCCACCCTATGATAATGGCGGCTACGCAACCAGTGCAGCCAAAGACGCCGAACTTCTTCATCGCATCGCACCTATTCCCCGCATCCCATCATAGTACCTGATGGCGTGATGGTGCATTCGTTGCCTTCAGTGTCCACGGAATGAGTTCCGGTGCTGTCTCTCCAGGAGCGAATGGAGTAGGAGTTTCCTTCGCTATCGCTACTGGTGACCTCTTGGCCTCCGTTCGGAAAGCGAAGAGTTTCGGTGTCAATCGAATAGTTATTCCCTTCGGTATCGTACGATCTCACATGTTGATCCCCATTTTTACCGGAATAGGAATCTGTGCAGACCCTGTAGTCGCTTTCACCCAAGCAATCAGCGTATGCGGAAGCGGTGCAGCCGAGTAGAAATGCTGCCGTCAATCCGATGACGTTTACTTTCATTGAATTTCCTCGATAAAAACACTAAAGCCCCATCAACAGTCATAACGGCTCTGGGCGCGAGGAACCGCAGCGGCTAGGTATCCTTGAAATTAAACCGCCTATCAAGCCAATCTGCGCCTCTGAAATATACCGCACTCGAGTGCCACGAGTTATTCAAGGTAAGCGTCCAGGCCCAAAGGCTTATGGATACAAGTGCACCAATCCACCCGTACAGCAGAGCTGCCGCAAAAAGCGATGGGGTCGACATAACGAGTATCCACCACTCCCAAATGAAGCGCAGGGTAATACCGACGCAAAAATAAACGGAGATGAAGAGTATAATCCCGACAACGACCCCTATAAATTCCATTATCCCGCCAGTATTTTTCTTTTTTGCTGTTCGAATTCTTGATCTGTGATGATTCCGTTCGCCTTCAAAGCGCCGAGACGCTCAAGCATTGACACCACGTCGGTACCCTGCGGTTGATTGTAGACTGGAGCTGGCTGCCTTCTCTGCTCCAGTGCATCCCTAACCTTATTGACGAATTTGACAACAGTCTTCTTCCAAACGTTGCTGATGTGCCGCTGCGAAGCTCCGTCTTCGATGGTGATCGAACCAAAGATGAGCCCCGTTTTGCCGCTAACAGCATTTACCTTGTCAAGGCCTATGCTGGCCTGCTTCAGGCCGTAGATCATTCCTTTGTCGAGAAAGATGATACGTCGGTCTGTCAGGGTGATGAGCCACGTGTCGCCGTCCATGAGCCCAGAAGTGAATGCCAATACCTGCTCACCGTCTGAAAGAATCTCCGGAAGGTGATTTAGCTCTTTCTTTGTAAAAAATTGATCGTCGCCGATTTCATCGGCGATACGTTTATACTCAATTCGAAGCTCCGCCTTGGACGCATTTTTAAAATCGAAGGTCATATTCTCTCCAATCGCTATCCGAGTCAGCAGCGCACAGATTGTATTTCTAAGATTTAGGCTAGGTTATCCCACCGGGCGAACGGCTTTCGTAATTTTCAACCAATCTGATGTTCTATTTTGTTTGAAACGCCGAGATATGGGAGCTTCGTGCAAGGTGGCTAGATGAAAAGAAGCCACCACATTCGGCGCGCTTGGAGCAGCTTGTGCACTCGTTCAAGTACGCATTTTTCCAGTCACTAATCGACCGCTTTGCATACTTGTGGATAGAGCCATCAAGAAGACAGAGCTGGTGATTGTAGACTGAAACATTGATCCTAGCCGCAGCCAGATATTGCACAGCCGCCCGCAACTCACTTCGATAGTCGTACGGGTCCATCCAGAGCTTATCCATATTTGCCCTTGTGAAGCCAGTGATCTCCAGTCCCATAAACGTCACGTGGTCTACGAAGGTGAGGTTTCTAAAAACGAAATCTGACAGGTCGACGAGACCTTCATAGGTCTGCTTGTGAACGACAACTCGTATCTCAACCTCACCCCCGACGGCCTTCAGGTTCATGATCCCGCGGATGGTCTCATCGAAGGCGCCTTTGGACTGAACCACGTAGTCGTGAACTTCCGGGTCGGCGGAATAGATCGGTATGCCGACCGAAAGACGAGGATGTCCAATCCCTTGATAGCGCTCTGCGAATTGCCGATCCTTGAACGTCCGGCCATTGGAAAGAATATGAACCGGCGTAGACGGAAGGTGGTCACGAGCTGATGACAAAATGTCAAAAAAGTCCTCACCCACCAGCGTTGGCTCACCGCCAGTGATCCCGAGAAACGGGGTCGTTACGGGCAGCAGGGGCAGCACATCCAAAATCTCCCTCGCCAACCAGCGATCATCAACGTCTTTGGGTGGCTGGGAGCACATCAAACACAGGTGGTTGCACCGCTCCGTTACGAGGAAATAGTTCGCGTTGGCATCCTTTCTGAACAGGACACGCACTGCCTTCCGATCCGGCACAAAGCGGATGACGTCTCCTTCGCTAAGGTAGTCGAACTCGTGGGGCAGAACGACTAGTCGTCGGTCTGAAAACAGTCGCTCAGCTTCCGGCCGATGCTCCTCAAAGGTGACAACCCACTGGCATTCAGGATGAAACGTCTGCCCCTTGAAAAGATACGCATCATGTTCTCGGTTAGGCGCTTGGTCAGCTTGGCCCGTCACGAGCCTAAGTGCCACTCGCTGTGAGAAATCACCGACGCTTGCTGACGCAGCGAAGCCACTCAGTCGCAACATCCTAATTCGCCCAACTTAGAAAGAGTTCTCGGGCGGTAACGTCCCTCTCCATAAGGTCGATCAGCCTCTTGGAGATCGACATATTGCGATTGCAGAATCCCGACCGCGTTTTGAGGCCAACAAAGTCGCCCTGCGTTGCGGTATGGAATACTGGATCGGAGCCACAGAACGGCTCGTAAGCGCAGTCGGCGCACATCGGTACGGAGCCTGCAAAAGATTGCTCGATAGGATCGAGGAGAGCGTCGGACCCGAAAATCTCGCCATAGGTGTTTTCGTGGACATTCCCGAGCAGAAATGTCTTGTCGCCCATTTCGGCCAACATTCGTGCTTCGTCGGACGCGTAGACGCTGGCGTCATAGTTATAGACAACGGCGGAGATACCGATGCCTGCCGGGCTCATAAGATCCACATATCCTGGCTCGAAAGGCGTGAGCATCTTTGTAAGGATGGTGGCCGCGTAAAACTCCTTGAAAGGAATGCCGTTACGGTTCAGTTCCAGGATGTAATTCAGCCCGTCGAAGTAGAAATCGAGCCAGCGGTCCACGTCATAGGCTGCGTACAATTTCGTCTTGACCGCGAAGCCGTAAGGGGAAAGCGGGCGAAGAAATATTCCGGGGAAATCTAGCCGCACGTATTCGTCAATGATCTCGCGCGCCAGTGGAAGACTGGCTTTGGTCGTTGTCATAAGTGCGCTGACGCGTTCATGGCCGAGAGCCAGTCTGGCCTTGTGGATACCTGCCACAGCCAATTCGTAGCTGTTCTTTCCCGGGCGCGGTCGATTGGCATTGTGAAGAGTGGCCGGTCCGTCGAGCGACGTTGAAATTAGAATCCTGTGCACGCGACAGAATTCCAAGGTTTCGTCGGTGATGACGGCGAGATTGGTCGTGATGACGAATTGCAGCGACCGCCCGGCGACCTTGTTGATCGCTTCAGCCCGATGCACGACGTGTTGGATCAACGGGAAATTCAGGAGCGGCTCGCCGCCTTGGAACTCGATCTTGATAGCCGGACTTGGAGACTGGAAAATGAGCGCCAACGCCTTCTCGGCAGTCTCCTCTGACATATCGAAGGCTGAACGATCTTCGCTTTGGCGAGATACCTGACAGTAGGGGCAGGAGTGCTCGCACCGCAAAGACACGACCATGATGTGAAGCGAGGTGAAGTTCTCAAGCCTTCTTGCCTTGGTCCGAACCTTCAGCGCCAGCAGCTCCTTGCCGATATTGGAGGATGCATCAAAGAGGAACTGCCTGCTGCGCAGGCGGGGGTAGGCAGGGTGTGTGCTGGGAAGCTCGTGCCTGATAAACGAAGCCAGCACGGCGCGCGGCAATACCAGATATTCGCCCGCTTGGTTGGTCAGCACATACCGCTCGTCGTCCAACTGGGAAAAACGAAAGTACGCGAGCTGATAAGTGTCGTCCAACGGTCGTTGGAACTCAGTTGCCGGAGCAAACTTAGTCATCGGACTGCAGGCCCGATCTGGAAAACGCAAGCGCCAGTATCGCGTTTCTAACAGTGGCGGTTTCGGCGGCGATGCTGCTACGCAGGTCCTGATCCAAGACCTCTAGCCGCAGTCTTTCTACCGCTGCGTCGGCCGAAGTTCGCGCGGCCGCCTTGCTGAAGTTGATCGTGCATACTGCGAAGCCGCCCTCGATCGTGATCTCAACCGCAGCGTTGCCGGTTACCCGATACGCTGCGCGCTTTACACAGTCGAGGCTGAAGACTGACAGATCAAACTTGACTTGGGCAGTCTGGACGAGCTCGCTCTCGCGAGGGGTGTCCGCCATCAACAATAGCTGTAGCCAGAGCAGTGAGACCCGTGACTAGCATGGCTCGAATGGCTGGTGTGGTACGCCATGATAACTTCCGTACCATTTGAGCGATCTAGCACCTCACCGTAGCCGAGGTCCGCCGGGACAGTGCCAGCTTCAGCGAGCTTGGTCGAAGGCTGATTTGCCGATTCGACAAGGACTGCAGCCTGAACTTGGCCGCCGAGAATCATCGTGGCCGACAAGGCCATTGGTGACAGGAAATTGCGTTTCGACATTATCCAAACCCCCGTTTGTACGGACTCAATAGCAAAACGCGCCAAGCCGGACAAGTACCGATTGTGGAGAAGTGCTTAAGGGACCACTAATGTTCCGGGTCAAATACTTGTATTGTGGAGTTGACGGGGTCCGTCTTCTGAGCGCAATCGATCGCAGAAGCGGCCCGACGATGCTCTTTTGCAGCCGCTTCGGCTGCCGCCAGAAAGCGCTCGGATTTCAGCCCGAGACAGCTGTTCGGAAGGTTTGGTTCTGGGCCATTGGCGATCTCCGCTTGATGGGGGTTCGCCGCAACGCGGACCATAGTCCTACATGCCACGCTGCCTGACCTCCTGGCCTACTCTCACGGGAGCGATAGGGCCAGGCGCCAAGCGCCACCATCAGGAGGGAAGCGGTCGTGCCGACCATGTCTCGCGCCTGTAGCGTCGCGGGCGCCGCATCAAGGAAGCGGGCTACAGCGCTGCGGCCTGATACTGGACTCCCGGCTTCAGACGATGCATTCTCGCCTCGGGGAAGGGATCATGGGCAATTCTGTTCATGCCAGGAGGTTGCAGAGGCGACGGCCTTGGTGGCGCTCGCTTTTCCGCTATCGTCTCGCCGCCGTTCTGGTGATGCTCGGGGCGACTTCCGCGGGCTATCTTGCAGTCGGCGACGATCGGCACGAGCTGCCGCGCGTTCACCATGGCGGCGATTCGTCGGCCAGCAACGCGGCTGTCCGCGAGGCGGGCTGCGATATCAAGGGCAATATTAACGAGCGCGGCGAGCATATCTACCATATGCCGGGGCAGGAATATTACTCTGCTACGCGTGTCAACCCAGCTCGAGGAGAGCGCTGGTTCTGCTCACAATGGGAAGCGTGGTGGGCGGGCTGGCGGAAAGCGAAAGTGTAGCCATTGCCTTTAGACTACACCTTCAGTTGCTCGATGCGCGTGCTCTTTATTGGAAGTTCGAACATCGCGCCGCCCGCGACAATTTCCGATTGCTTTTCGATCGTGCACCAAAGGGCGAGTAGCCGCTCCATTTGCTTGACGACCGGAGCCTTGTAGAGGCCCTTCGAAAGAAAAAACCCGACGAGCCGAGAGCTTCGAAATGCAGCATATTCGACCTTGTTCCGGGTAATGCGTCGATCGCCAGAGATGACGATCCAACGCCCCCTCCGTGCTCAGCTGGCCGATCCAGGCCACATCTTTCACGCCGGGGCCGAACTTCTCTCTGATATGGACGATCTCATGCTCCCCGGCGAACAGGGCATTTAGCGAACGGGCGAGAGCGGGCGACAGGTTTTCGTCGACCAGGGCTTTCACGCGGCACTCTGAAGGCTCTCTTCGAATTTCATGGCGTCTCTAACAGCGGTAGCTGAGACATCGAAAAGGCGCGCCACCTTTTCCACAAATCCTTCGGCTTCTACAGCTTGCGCAAGCGCCACGGTCGGGACGCCATATTTGGAGGCGATCGGCTGACCGAACGAACGATGGGGGTCGATCACGATGGACTGCTTGCCATTGAAGGGCCGCCAGCGCGCCACCGCGTCATCCTCGATATCCAGGTCTTTGAACGTCCGCTCTATGACCTGGCGGAAAACATACTGCCGCCTCTTCAGGTCGAGTAGCTTGGTTTCACCGGAACGCTCTATTCCTTCGAGGAAGATCGTTCTGCCGTCAGTCTGGAAGCGCCTGGTTGAGAACGGGCGCTCGTCATTGACACACTCACGTGCGTACTCGATGCAATTTCTAACCGCCAAAAGGCCGACGCCGGCCCCTGTGAATGCTTTGACAAAGCGGAGCTCGATCAGGTCACGGAATCCGATCTCGAGATGATTGTCGATGATCGGCCACTGCGATGACCATAGCGGCGCGATTCGATGCTCAACTTCTTCGCGGCGGAGGTGTAGCCCTTCATCCACCTCGAAATATTGAGCGCAGACGTCCCTATCAGGCGCGCGGCCTCTCCGACGGTGTAGGAGCCTACCCCGAAGAATTCTGCGTCTTGAATGTTCTGGCGTACCGACATGCCGGAAGAGTTATCCACTTCCATAGACCGTGCAAGGGGTCACTGCCGCCGTCCAGCTGGCGGCAATGTATCTATCGGTCGCATCATCAGGATCGCAGAGGAGTGCACACGGTAGCCTGTGAGCAAGTTAATTCTGCCGGCGAGGGTTACGGCTGAAACACCATCGAAGTTTCGTCGATCTGAAAGGTGCCCTCGACCCGGACATTCATCGATGCGCCTAGCGTTGTTCGATAGGGTTTCTCGGCGTAGACCACTAGGGCCACCTCGAATTCAACAGGGACGATCGCCGGCGCGCCATCGTGAAAAGTGATGTAGACCGTGACATCGACGAAAGGCGGTCGCGAATTCCGGTCCTCCCATCCGTCTATGCGCACAATGCCTTTGATGGCCTCCTCACCCGAATGGCGTGCCAGTTGCTCGCCTGAGACGTTAATTCTGGAGATCGACATCCCGGCCGCCATCCGGCCAGCATCCATCCGGACGTCAAGGACGTCGGCTGGGACTTCCAGTTCACGATGTGAATGACGGCGTCCTCGAGGCCGTTTTTCACATGGGTCGCACTGAGCGTTGCCGGCGCGTAGCCCGGTGCGAATTCCGTCTGTCTGCGCTGCCCCCGCAACTGACCTAGCAGCGGCCTGATCGCGCAACGGCGGCCGCACTCGCTGCCATCCATCCGCTTGCCGCGCCGATCCATTCTCGGGCGCAAATGGCGCCGCCTTGGCCATCTCGGCAGATCGTCGAGTAGTCGGGCCAATGCCTCCAAGCAGGAATGCAGCCAGAGCGACGCGGCAAAGCCCATCGGGACGCGCCAGCCTAGGTCTTCCTCCCCCCGCTGCATGCCAGACGTATTGTCCTTGGGCATCGCGCCGCTCCATCGGCGAGGCGTCAGTTCGTCTCGTCGACGATACTGTCATAGTCGCGGCCGATCAGTAGCAGCACGAAGCCGCAGGGCACTGTCACGCTGGTGAGGGCAATAAGGCCGAGCCATCCATAGCCCGGCTTCGCAAAATAGTAGTACCAGCTAATCGCCTGCACCAGCGGAGACACGATCAACATCCAAGCACCCCATTGCCATCCGTGTTGAGCCGGATCGTTGTCGTCGCTCGATATCTGATTGCCATACGTATGCCCTCCCGTTCCTCAAAAGGCAGCTTCGCGCCGGTTGAGCGCGAACGCAAGCGCCGGCCCGGCTACGGCTTTGCGAGCCTCACGCCGGCGCCTCCTCCATTCTGCGGAATGAGCTCAACCCCGGCAGCCTCCAGAGCGGCCTGCAGGTCGACCAACGTGCGGTCGTATGGCGTCCGCTTGCCAGCTTCGAAATTGGCAATGGTCGTCTTGGCCACCTGGGAGGCCGCTGCCAGCTGATCCTGCGACCATCCAACAAGCGCCCGGGCTGCCCGGCATTGAGATGGCGAAAGTGTCATTTTAGTTAAACCTTACATTAAAGTGACTGTACGATACGTGCAGCCTTATACCATTAGTGCAACGTTATCGCAAATGCAGACCCAAATGCCTAACACCCCTCTTCTGGAGGCCGGCGAAGCTATGGCCGCTGCCTTCCCTTAGAAGATTTTCCCGCGCCCTGCTCGGTGCCATCGCCTCTATTCCGGCCATAAGAGGCGCGGCCGCGGCGCATGTCTCGCCGCAACCGGCGCCTCTGCCCTCGGAGGAGGAACTGCTGCAAGCCTACAGTGAGTGGCTGTTCTTCGAACGTCTGCTGCTTATGCGCGACATCTACCCTCGCGAGCGCAACCCCTACCGCCAAACAGCCCTCGTGCCCTGCAACACTCTTGCGGCGCATTACCATTTCCCGCTACGATGACCGAGAGTTGTAGCCCGACATGGGAAACGGTGCCCTCGCCAGCCACGCGTGCGCTGCTCGTCTTGCAGGCTGTCGGCGTTGACTTCAGGCCGCTGAGTGAACGGCAATGATCTTTCGTTCAGAAGGAAACTGCCATGCGAACGACCGAACGTGATCGACCGCCTTCCGGCTGGTTTGTGGTCGACGTGATGCGCCGCGAAGCCCGGAAGTGGGACTGGGCGGCGCTTGTGACCGATACGCATCCTGACGATCTAGAAGCTCGGATCTTTGCGAAGCAGTGCTGGGTCCCCATTCTCGGCAAGCACCGAAACCGAGATGCGGCTTGGGATATGTTCGAGGCGATGTCAGCCACGCGGCACTGACTGACTTTCATTCCGCATCAGAGAAACGAACAGCCCGCTGCGGCTGGTGGCGGGTTTTTCATGTCGCGTTTCATGTCGCGTCCATCAGCCGCGCACCAGTAAAAACCGTTGGAAACCAAGGATACTCAGTTGCAACATGAGCTGAATATTACAGAAACAAGCGGTGCCCAGAGGCAAGTAGGAAATGTCTGTGCTTTCAGATCTTACCACGCACATAGCATGCGGACAATCAACAGAAATAGCAACAATAGATTCCTGTGGCTTATTTCATTCCTCCCGGAATGTCCGACTGATTTGGTCCGACAGCGGCTTCACGAAATAGGAAAGCGCCGTACGCTCACCCGTCTGGACCATCGCTTCGGCCGGCATACCGGGCACGAGCGTCAGGCCCTTGAGCTTCGTCAGTTCCGCCTGCGGAACCGACAGGCGCACCAGGTAGTACGAAATGCCGTTTTTTTCATCCGTCGCCAGATCGGCTGCGATCCGGCTGACATATCCGTTCAATATCGGCGTGGTTCTCAGATTGAAGGCTGACATCCGCAGCACGGCCTTGTGACCAAGCTGGATTTGGTCGATGTCCTTCGGGGTGATTCGTACTTCAAGCGCAAGATCGTCGCCTTCCGGCACGATTAGCATGATCGGATCGGCGGGCGTGATCACTCCGCCGACCGTATGAATTGCGAGTTGTTGAATGGTGCCTGACTGCGGCGCGACGATATCGATCCGCCGCAGTTCCTGTTCAACCGCCACCTTGCGCTCAACATACTCCCCGACCTGCGCCTGAACCTCTCTGAGCTCCTGGCCCACTTCCGACTTGAAATCCTGATCGATCTGCGGGATCTGCAGGCGCGTTTCGGCTATGCGGGCTGCCGTCTGTGCCTGATCTGCGATCTTCTCACCGCGTTCGCCACCGAAAGTGGCAACCTGGATCTTCAGGCTGTTCAACCGTTGGTCCGAGACAATGCCTTGGTTGCGCAGCCCACTTAGAACAGCAATTTCCTTTTGGAGAACCTCGATCATTTTTTCACAGGCAATTTCCTGCGCCTTGAGTCCTTCGATCTCGTGGTGATATTGAGTAATGCGTTCCGCCAATTGCGCCTGCTTCCCGTCGCGGGATTGCCTGCGGAATTCGAACAGCAACGTCTCGCTCTCTATTGCCGAAGCTACGTCCGGAACATCTCTTCGGGCGAGTAGCCAGTCCGGGAAGGGGATTTCCGCGAGATCGTCACGCTCAGCATCGAGTCGTGCCAGGTAGGCGGCCAGCTCATCGAGCCGCTTGGTGACTATGGCGAGATTAGCGCGCGCCTGGGTGGCATCGAGCCGCATGAGGATGTCGCCGGCTTTTACCTTGTCGCCTTCGCGCACCAGGATTTCTCCCACCACCCCGCCAGTCGGGTGCTGCACCTTCTTGACATAGGAAACGACGACAAAGTGTCCGGACGCTACAACCGCACCGGAGAGATTCGTGAAGGTCGCCCAGGCTCCGGCTCCTCCCACAAAGATCACGCTCGCCAGAAAGCCCGCCACCAGGTGGCGGCGAATGGAGCTTGAAACGTCATTGTTCTGATCAATGCCGGACACCGGTATCCTCCATGTCAGCGCGCTCTGCCACGTTATCCTGTGTAGACTCGATGGCCTTCAGGACTTTGGAAGGCGCACCGAATGATCGCTGCCGTCCACCTTCCATCACCAACACCAAATCCACGGCGCGGATGACGCTCGGCTGATGGCAGACAACAACCGCAATGCCCTTGCGCTCGCGCACGGAGGCGATCGCCTTAGCGACTGCAGCTTCGCCTTCCGCGTCGAGATGGATATTGGGTTCATCCAGCACAACAAGGAAAGGGTCTCGATAAAGGGCACGGGCAAGACCGATAAGCTGGCGCTGCCCGGCGGAAAGTGCCGATCCGACCTCACCAATCGGAGTTTCGTATCCGTGCTCAAATCGGAGGATCAGTTCGTGCGTGCCCGCTGCTTTCGCCGCGGCGACAATAGCCTCAGGGTCAGGATCATGTTCAAAACGAGCAATGTTTTCGGCAATGGTGCCGTCGAACAGTTCAACACCTTGCGGCAGATAGCCGATATGGCGGCCTAGTGCTTCCCGGTCCCATTGATCGAGGCTTGCGCTGTCGATGCGAACCTTCCCGGCGACCGGCGTCCATGCGCCGACGATGGCGCGCGAGAGTGTCG
>NZ_JAMYUL010000024.1:0-70293 GCF_040322955.1 Mesorhizobium sp. M0077 | reverse complement strand
CGGATCGCCTCTGTCGTCGTGGCGCTCCCATGAAGAACCTGGCCCATAGCGCATCCTTTGATTCGGACGAAAAGTATGCGCCATCAAAGCCTGGGATCAAACAGCTAGGCTTCACCGATGTCGCCAGTTATGTGCAGAGCGGCAATGTCGTGTTCCGGACCAAGAAGGGCGACGCCGCCACGCTGGCGAAACAGATCGAAATGGCGTTCGAGAAAAAATGGGGCTTTCACTCGCGCATCATGGTGCGCGATCTCTCCTGGTTCGAACGGTTGGTGAAGGAGAATCCTTATCCGGAAGTCGCCGGCGATCCGACCAAGCTTCACGCCTACACGCTGGAGCGCCAGCCGACGGCGGACGAGATCGCCAGGCTTGCCGAAAAATGCACCGGCCCGGAAAGCTTCGAGGTCAGGGACGACGTGCTCTACCTCAAGGCGCCGGACGGGCTCGGCAAATCGGTGTTCGCCAATCTCATCCCGCGCGTGCTGAAAGTGCCCGGCACCGCGCGCAACTGGCGGTCGGTGCTGGCGCTGCTGCAGATGGCGCGTTCGCTTTGAATCGCTTAGATCTGCGTTGCGGTTGCGATGCTAATTAAGTCTCGGCTAAACAGTTGTTTTCTGCAACAATTTCCGATTTTCCGGCCTGGGCAGCTTAATGAATATTGCATGTCTGTGCTATGCTCTTTCCGACTGCATTGGGGAGTTTCATGAAACGTCTGCTTCTCGCATCCACTTTCCTGATTTCGGCTTGCGGCGCGACGTTCGCCGCCGACGTGATTGAGACCGTACCGGCAGGGTTTGTCTGGTCGGGTGGCTATGTCGGCATCAACGCCGGCTATGGCTGGGGACGCGGTGACGCGGTCGACCAGACGGATTCCTTCTTCGACGAGGAGCTTGGTCAGACCCATGACGTCGATACCGACGGCTTCCTCGGCGGCGTTCAGGCCGGTTACAACTGGCAGTCTGGAGCATTCGTCTATGGCGTCGAAGCCGATCTGGGCTATCTCGGCCTCGATGGCGACAGGACTATCGTCGAAGAGCCCGACAATTTCGGATCGGCGAAACTGGGCGTCTATGGCGATCTGACGGCACGTCTGGGCTACGCCACCGACAGGCTGGTGATCTACGCCAAGGGCGGCGCGGCGGCGACTCACTACAAATTGAGTTATGGCGATACTTTCGATTTTGACGGGGTGCCCGACCCGGACAGCAGCGCATCGAAGAGCGGAGGCCGCTTCGGCTATACGATCGGTGGCGGTGTCGAATGGGCCTTCGCCGACAAATGGACCACGAAGCTGGAATACCAGTACTTCGACTTCGGTAAGGTCCGTTTGACAGATATCGAGGGCAACGACGCAAAGGTGAAGATCGACGCCCATACGATCAAGATCGGCCTGAACTACAAGTTCTGATCGATCCGTCGTTCCGACGGTTCAGATGGCGTCGCAACCAAGTGACGCCATAACGTCGCCCGGGGCTGGCAGCTTCCGGCGTTCGGCGTTGCGGCTGACAGCAGATCAGGTCGCCGGAGCCTGCTTCCACTCGAAAGTCAGTTCCTCGCGGAAGGCAAAGCGCTTGATGTGATCGGCAACAACGCTCTCCATGCGCTCCAGCGATCCGCTTTCCTCCGTCGACACCGTGATATGCAGCGCTGCCGCATCGGCATCGAGAACCGTGCGGCCGAGCGACAGATCGATGGTGCCGTGGTTTGGATCGAACACGACGGGAAATTTGTGCGCCCAGTGCTTGCACAGCTGCTGCAAATAGCGGCTGGCATATGCGGTGGTGACATCGGCACGGCTGGTCGGCATAAATGAATTCTCCTGGATGAGGCACTGGCTTTGCTTGGCTGGCGCGACAGGCAGGTAAATAGGTGCCGTTGGTCGAAATGGCAAAGGCGGCCGGCTTGTCGGCGCGGCCGCCTCGCTCAAGATGGCGTGATCGCTACCAGGTGCCGGTGTTCGGCATCGATGCCCACGGCTCGGCCTTGGGTTTGGCCGGGCCCTTCTGCAGCAGTTCGAAGGAGATGCCGTCCGGCGACTTGACGAAGGCCATGTTGCCGTCGCGCGGCGGCCGGTTGATGACGACGCCATTGTCCATCAGATGCTGGCAGGTGGCGTAGATGTCGTCGACCTCATAGGCGAGATGGCCGAAATTGCGGCCGCCCTTGTACTCCTCCGGATCCCAATTGTAGGTCAGTTCGATCAGCGGCGCCTTCTCAGTGATGCCGCTTTCTACATCCTCGGAGGCGGCGAGGAAGATCAGCGTGAAGCGGCCCTGCTCGTTTTCGTAGCGGCGCACTTCCTTCAGGCCGAGCTTGTTGCAGTAGAAATCGAGCGAGACATCGACGTCGGCGACACGGACCATTGTGTGGAGGTAGCGCATGGGATTTCCTCGGGGATGTTTGGGTTGCGAGGCAACATAAGGTCCACCCCGTCGGAGGGCAACGAGCATCGGACTGGAAAAGTGATCACCGGTTTTTGGAAAATCAGGTTGCTCTGACAAAAGCGTCCGACCACAAGTGGTTGCCGATTTCGGCAAAATCCGATGCAAATTGCCGACCGGTTGACGGCCTTGACGGATCGCCATTGCAGCCGGCAGCGACGCCGGCAAACAACAAGTCAGCTATTCCTGTATTCAACCGTGAAAAAAGGCACGGCAGGTCTTGCACACCCCGGAAGCGGCGGTGTTAATCTAATGTCAAGAATCACTTGCGGTTTTCTTGAAAAAAAGGGGGCGTTCTTATGGGGGATAAGGCCTCTTTCACGAGGCGGGATGAGAACCTTGACGACGCCCTGAAGCGCGACAGTGGCGGCGATAGCGCCGACCTTGTCGAAATCGCCGGCGCCATCAAATGGTTCGACGTGGCCAAGGGCTACGGTTTCATACTACCCGATGACGGTTCCTCGGGCGACATCCTCCTCCATGTCACCTGCCTTCGAAAGGACGGTTTTCAGACGGCATTGGAGGGCGCGCGTGTCGTGTGCCTTGTCAAGCATGGCGACCGTGGTTTGCAGGCTTTCCGGGTGCTGTCCATGGACACCGCCACCGCGGTCCATCCGGCCGAGATGCAGGAACAGCGCACCCATGTGGCGGTGACGCCGGAAAGCGGGCTCGAGCGGGCGCTGGTTAAGTGGTTCAACCGCACCAAGGGCTTCGGCTTTCTGACGCGCGGCGAGGGCACCGAGGATATCTTCGTCCATATGGAGACGCTGCGCCGCTATGGCATCACCGAGCTCAGGCCCGGACAGGTCGTGCTGGTGCGTTTCGGACGCGGTGACAAGGGCCTCATGGCTGCCGAGATTCACCCTGATATGGGCACCTTGCCGGTCGCGCATTAGGACGCGAGCCTTCCTGAGGAAGTCAGGACGGCGTTTTTCTTGGTTTCACCACGATCTTATCCGAATACCTGAGACCACTTTTAGGGATCATGGTCTTTGGTCGAGGATTTCCAATGGCGTACAGGAACTGGCTGACAGCGGGCGCGCTCTGCGTCATCGTTGCGGTAGCCGCAGGCGCTTACTTCTATTCCGGGCAGCCGACCGCATCCCAGCAGACGATCGCCGGCGGTCAGGCGATGATCCTTCCCGTCGATCCGACACCCTTGGTCGTGGCGACGAAAGGGGGCGATAAATCCTTTTCGATCGAAGTCGCCGACACCGACTCGGAACGCGAGGCCGGCCTGATGTATCGCCAGGATATGGCCGACAATCATGGCATGCTGTTCGTCTTCGAGATGCAGAAGCAGGTCGGCTTCTGGATGCACAACACGCCGATGCCGCTCGACCTGATCTTTGTTGGACAGGACGGCAAGGTCCGGGCCGTCAAGCACGGCACTCCATTGTCCGATGCAGTCATCTCGCCGGGTGTGCCAGTGCGCTTCGTGCTGGAGCTCAAGGCCGGCACCGCCGCCAAAAACGGCATCGACTATGGCGATCTGCTGCGCCATCCGGCCGTCGGCACGGTGTCCGGCCCCGGCATGCCGCCATCGGACAAGGGCAACGCGCCCACGCCCGGCGCCGGCTGAGCCGCTCCCGATGCAATTCTTCTCCCATGACGGGTTCGACTTCGCCTTCCTCGACCGCCAGCCGGCGTCGGGGGCGGGCGATCCGGTGCTGATGATCCACGGCTTTGCCTCCAGCCACTATGTCAACTGGGTATCGCCCGGCTGGTTCAAGACGCTGAACGATGCCGGCTATCGCGCCATCGCCTTCGACAATCGCGGCCACGGCTCGTCGTCGAAAAGCTATGACGAGGCCGACTACACCCCGGCCAAGATGGGCTCGGACGCGGCGGCCCTGCTCGACCATCTTGGCATCGGCCGCGCGCATGTCATGGGCTATTCGATGGGCGCGCGCATCGCGGCGTTCCTGGCACTGTCGGATCCCGACAAGGTGGCGACGCTTGTCTTCGGCGGGCTCGGGATCGGCATGGTCGACGGCGTCGGCGACTGGGATCCGATCGCCGAGGCGCTGCTGGCCAACGATCCGGCCGCCACCAGCCATCCGCGCGGTCGCTCGTTTCGCGCCTTTGCCGATCAGACGCGCAGCGACCGCCGCGCGCTGGCCGCCTGCATCGCCACGTCGCGCGAACTGCTCAGCGAAGACGACATGACGCGCATCGCCCAACCAACGCTGATTGCGGTCGGGACGACAGACGATATCGGCGGCTCGCCCGACGAGCTCGCCGCGCTGATGCCGAACGCCAAGGTGTTTCACATAGACGGCCGCGACCATATGCTGGCTGTGGGCGACAAGACCTTCAAGCAGCGGGTTTTGGAGTTTTATGCCGAAAATCCGCTTTAACCGGTAAGCGATTTTCGGGCGATATGGATTGGGCGGCCGGCGAGGGGTGGCAAACAATGGCACAATGGGGAAGAAGCGCCGACGCTCTGCCGGGCGCCGTCGTGACAAGCAAGTTCGGCAAGCGTTCCGTCATCCTGGCGCTGCTCGCCTTCGGTGCCGGTGTGATGGCGCTGACCACAATGGTGGCGCTTCCGACCCACGCATCCGAGCGTGCCCAGAACATCGCCACGGGTTTCTTCATGGCGGTTTTCCTGCTGGCAGGGCCGTTGGCGCATATTGCCGGATTGATTTTCGGACTGATGGCGCTGGTGCGTTCGAACGATAGCCGCGTGCTTGGGGTCGTCGGCATCCTGCTCAACGGCGGCTCCCTGGCGGTTGGCTTCCTGCTGCTTGTGGCAATGGCATCGACGATAGGCGCTTTCACCTGATCGGGGACGAGTAATGGCCGGATGGGGAAGAAGCACGATAGCAATGCCCGGCGTGGTGGGGCGGAGCAGCTTGGGCAAACGCTCGGTGATCCTGGCCCTGCTGGCGTTCGCAATGGATTTTGCGGCGGTGGTCACGCTGGCGTTGATGCCAGGCGAGGCGTCGCTGGCCGCTCAAAACGTCCTCGGCGGGGTTTTTCTGGTGGTGTTTCTCGTTGCGGCGCCGCTGGCGCACATCACCGGCGTGGTTTTTGGCTTGATGGCACTGGGACGTTCAAACGACAATCATGTCCTCGGCATCATGGGTATCCTCCTCAACGGGCTGTCGTTGGTGATCGGCCTGTTCTTTGTTTGGGCGGCGACCAAGTCCGTTGGCGCCTTCAGGTGATCGATCTTCGTCTGGCTTGCAGCCGGAGGCGGTGCCGCTTTGGTTGAACTTTTCGTCACCTATATGGAAATGCGCCAGGCCGATCTGGCGCCTGCGCGCGCCAACCCGGCGGCAAGTGCCAGGGTTGTGCGTGAGAGGCTGGACCGCGCCGCCTATCTCAGCCTCTACCGCGCTGTCGGCGAGCCGGTGCAGTGGGACCAGCGGCTGCGCATGCCGGCGGAAGAGCTCGAGCGCCTGCTGGCGCTGCCCTCGACATATATCCATGTGCTGCGCGTCGAGGGCGAAGCGGCTGGTCTGTGCGAATTCAACGGCGTCGGCCAGCCTGAGGTCGAGCTGGTTCATTTCGGGCTGGTCCCCGTCTTCCAGGGTCGCAGGCTTGGGCCGTTCCTGCTCGACCAGGCGCTTCGCGCCATCTGGTCGCACGCGCCGCAAGGGGTCTGGCTTCATACCGACACATACGACCATCCGGCTGCGCAATCGGTCTACAGGCGCGCCGGGTTCAAAGCCTATGCGCAGCGCATGGAGACATTTCCGGATTAGGATTTGAGCGTTTCTAGAGACCGCGCCAGGTTTTGCCTGGCCTGGGGCTCGAACCTCTGGCGGAATTCCTGCGTGTGAAAAATATGCTGGCGCGCGAGGAAAGTCTTGAGAATCGCGCCGCGACCGGCGCGCCACATCGGCTCCTCGACCCAGCCATATTCGCGGCGGACCGCTTGTTCATAGGCGTCGAAAGCGTCGGCTGACGCACCCAGGATCGCCAGGTCCATGTCGAGGAAAAGCGCTGCGTCGCGGAGGGCGTTCTCATCGGCAAGGCACCGTGGTTGAAGGCTGGGCAGTTCATGCGTGGCGGTGGCGACGATCATCGCCGCTATGCGGCCGAGGCGCTCCGGATCGGTGCGGGCGGCAAGTTTGTCCTGCGCAAGTGCCGCACTCCTGGCCTCGTTGTCCTTGGCGCGGCTGTCATAGATGGCGTCATGGAACCAGATTGCGGCTTCGACGGCGCCGGAATCATGCAGCGATGCTCGATATTCGTCCGCCAGCGCCAGCAACGCCTCTATATGGGCGAGGTTGTGATAGTGGCGATCCGGAGCTTGATAGAGCGCGGAGAGCGCGCGTTTCAGCGGAGCGTCGATCAAGGGTTCGTTTTCCATGGCGGCTTGAATTTCCGTGAACCAAATCCATTTCACCGAGCACTAAGGAAAATTGAGTTCAATCGTGCTATGATCTGGCTTATATGTGCCGCCGGAGAATAGGCAAGCGGCCAGGACGCAGGACAAGACGTCGATGAACAGCATCAGCATTTCCCGCCCCACAATGGTCCAGCCGATCGATCCGATCTGGCGTTCGGTCCGCGACGAGGCGATGGAAGCGGTCAACCGCGACCCGCTTCTGGCGGCGTTCCTCTATTCGACCATCCTCAACCAGGAGAGCCTGGAGGAAGCTGTCATCCATCGGCTCGCCGAGCGGCTCGCGCATCAGGACATCGGCTCCGACCTCATCCGCCAGACGTTCAAGTCGATGCTGGCCGACGACAAGGAATGGTCGTCGATCGTGCGTGTCGACATCCAGGCCTATTACGACCGCGATCCGGCCTGCGACCGCTTCATCATGCCGGTGCTCTATTTCAAGGGTTTCCATGCGATCCAGACGCACAGGCTGGCACATTGGCTGTGGAATCAGGGCCGCAAGGATTTCGCGCTCTATCTGCAGAGCCGCTCGTCCTCGGTGTTCCAGACCGACATCAACCCGGCCGCCCGCATCGGCAAGGGCATCTTCATCGACCACGCCACCGGCCTCGTCGTGGGCGAGACGGCGGTGATCGAGGACGATGTGTCGATCCTGCACGGCGTGACGCTGGGCGGCACGGGCAAGGCCGGCGGCGACCGCCACCCCAAGATCCGTTACGGCGTACTGATCGGCGCCGGCGCCAAGATTCTCGGCAATATCGAGATCGGCCATTGTTCGAAGATCGCGGCAGGCTCGGTCGTGCTGTCGCCGGTGCCGCACAACAAGACGGTTGCCGGCGTACCGGCCCGCGTCGTCGGCGAGACCGGCTGCGACCAGCCTTCGCGCCAGATGGACCAGCTTTTGCCGTCGCAATCGATGGACCAGGTCGTCAGCTTCGACATCTGATTTGCAACACCCGGCGCGCCGGACTGAAGTCCGGTTGCCGGCGCCGTTGCCTCTGAAGCATGATGCCGAAAAGTGTGAGGCGGTTTTCGGACGACATCATGCTCTACCTCCTTGATTTAGAGGCGGATTTGGATTCGACCTGAAATCATCCGGCCCCAGGGTTCGCGTTCTATCCAGCCGGCTTGCCTTTACATCGCCATTGTCGACGTGCCAGAAGCGCGTTCCAACGAGCAAGCCCGACGATCGGAGAAGACTTTTGAAGCCGGACGAAATCAGAAAGCTGGACGCCTATTTCAAGCGCGTCTTCCAGAATCCCAAACTCGAGGTGAAGGCGCGGCCGCGCAAGGAAGATTCGGCCGAGGTCTATGTCGGCGACGAGTTCCTCGGCATCGTCTTCAAGGACGAGGACGACGGCGACTATAATTTCTCGATGGCGATCCTCGACATCGATCTGGCCTGATCGCGGAACTGGGGATCGGAGTTGCCTATCTCCAACGAAGTGGGGAGATGAAGAGCAAGCCTCGGCGATCCTTCCCACCCCCCTCTGTCCTGCCGGACATCTCCCCCGCAAGGGGGGAGATCGGCAGTTCCTCGGCTCTTCTTCTGCAACCTCGATAATTGGCGAAAGTAGTGATGGGGGCGTAATCTCCCCCCTTGCGGGGGAGATGTCCGGCAGGACAGAGGGGGGTGCTGTCCCGCCAACGTTCGTAACTTCTGCGCCGCTTCGCTTCGCCCGAACAGAGGCAGGCTAGCGCCCCGTCTTCAGGACGCGCGTGGCCTCGGCGACGATAGCGGCGTCAAGCGCCGGCCAGTTGCCCAGCAACTCCCGGGGAAAGCGGTAGGTCAGGCTGAGGCTGTCGCCGACCTGGATGTCGCGCTCGCAGGGCGCCAGCGATTCCTCGGCGCTCGGTCCGCTCAGGCAGCGGGCGACGAACGGGTCCTTGCCGGCCCGGCCGGCGACCGCGAGCACCTCGTTGAGATAGCCTGATTTTTCCGTAAAACCGTAAATCGTCGTGCCGCCGGGGCCGGGCGCGCCGGGCTGGCTTATGAGCGCGCTATAGATCGGCACGAAACGGCCGCTCATGTCGCGCGACATCATCTGCGGTTCGAACGACAGGAAGATGATGTTCTTGGCCGTGCCCGTGTGGTTGAAATCCTCGCGTGCGGCTTCGCTGTAGCCGTCCATCTGGGGATAGCGCAGATAAAGGTCGAGGCGCGAAGCGATGCCGTCGCGCCGCGCCTGCAGGAAGCGGATGGCGTTGGCCGGCACGGCAATGACATTGTTGCCAATCACCACCCTGTGGACTGTGGTGTCGTCGGTGTAGCCGGCCATGGCGATCGAGCGGCCGAACCATTTTCCGCCAAGGCTGATCGCCAGCGACAGCAGCGCCAGTGCGGCAAAGGCATAGAACACCCGCTTCATCAGCACGGAATCGACGACGTTGAACCCTTCGGCGGTCGCTGCCTGCTTCATCGCAATCCCCATCGTCGCCGCCGTCTGTCCCTGGGCGGCACACATGCCGTGGCACGGCTCTTGCTGCGCTGGACGCGACTGTGCGATCTCATGGTAAACGGAAGGTAAAGATGAGCCTGCTGCTGCCCGTTCTCTTCGCTTCTGCCGTCGGCCTCACTGCCTGCGGGCTTACCGGGTCCGTGATGGAACTGGCGGCGGGCCGCCGGCTTGCCTTTGCCGAGCCTTATGTGTCGCCGGCGTACATCCTGCGCTCGCTGGCCGCGACCGCTTGCGCCGGTCCGTTCATGCTCGCCAACGATGCGCTCGATGCGCGGCGCGAAGGCCGTATTTCGATGCTGATGCTGGTGTCCTGCGGCTGCACGGTGATCGCCTGGGCGCTGGCGCTGGGCATCGTGCTGATCGCCATTGCCTCCTGGGGCATTGGCTCTCCTGGTGCGCTTCAGCTTTCGGTGGAATCGCTGGCGCGGTATTTGCCTTGAGGCAATTGCGGGGGAAAACCGGCACGCGGTTTTCCTCGGATTGTTCTAGGGTTTGTCCCGGCCTGCGACGAATCGGAGACTGCAAATGCCGACCTATGCAATCGACGGAAAAGCGCCCCGCTTCGAGGATGCCGGCAGCAACTGGATTGCGCCCGATGCGACCTTGATCGGCGACATCAGCGTCGGCCGCAATGCCGGCTTCTGGTTTGGCGCAGTCATCCGCGGCGACAACGAGGCGATCGTCGTCGGTGCCGACAGCAATGTCCAGGAACACACGGTGATGCACACCGATCCCGGTTTTCCCCTGAGGATCGGGCAGGGCTGCACGATCGGCCACCGCGCCTTGCTGCATGGCTGCACGATCGGCGACAACAGCCTGATCGGCATGGGCGCCATCGTGCTCAACGGCGCCAGGATCGGCAGGAATTGCCTGGTCGGCGCCGGCGCACTGGTCACCGAAGGCAAGGAGTTCCCCGACAATTGCCTGATCGTCGGCTCCCCCGCGCGGGTGATCAGGACGCTGGACGATGCCGCGGTCGCCAAGCTGCGCGCCTCGGCCGCGCAATATGTCGCCAACGGCAAGCGCTTCAAGGCCGGGCTGAAAGAGGCCTGAACTCTATTCCTGTTTGACGATGATCTTTTCCGAACGGCAGGTCAGCGCAGAAAAAATCGTTTCTCGCTTTCGCTGACGCGGTCCTCCGGTTCGGGATCATGGTCCAGAAATGGTGGAGCCGGCCCGGGGACGGGGCCGGCTCCTTAAAACCCGGTCGTTGGGGACGGGGAGGGTGGGGACTCGACCGGGCTTTCTCGTTAGGCACGTCGCATTATTCGATGTGCTTGACCTCTGTGATGGCGTCCTAGCGGACGCTGGCAACCGCGTCGGCGCGACCGTCGTTGATCGTCACCCACACGCCGGAATTCTGGTCGGACTGGCGCTTCAGGTATGTATAGTCGGTGTCGGTCCAGGACAGCACCTTGGACTCCAGATTGTCGAGGATGAACTCGCCGAGGCTGGTGCGCACGGTCAGCACCGCGTGGCCGTCGCCATTTTGTTGGCGCGCCACGGTCATCAAGAGATTGCCGGCGGGAACGCCGAGCGCCATCAATTCGCGGCGCTTCTCCAGCGCATAGTCCTCGCAGTCGCCGAAGCCGCTGTCGGGATAGGACCAGACCTCTTCCTTACCCCAAATTTCCATATCGGTGCGCGGCACGATCCGGGTGTTGACCGAATTGTTGACGTCGACGATCGCCGCCCACAGCTTGCGGGTCAGTTCGACCGGTGCCTGCTTCGGCGTGCGCTGAGCGCACTCCTGCGGCAGCTTCTGGCAGAATTCGTAGTGACCGACCGGCTGTGTCGTGCGGCCGCCAGTGTGCATGTAGGCCGGTCCTGCTGCTTGCGCCGTTCCCCAAGCGGAAAGCTGCATCGCCATTGCCAAGAGCAACAGCTTGCCCCAAATCTTCGCCATTGGTCAGTCTCCCCGTTTGAGGAGACAATGACAGCGCTGGATTTATTTGACGCAAAAACCCGAAGTAGACATTGAGTAAAAGCTCAATAGAATACGCGTAAAATTTGACCTATTTTAATATAAAATCGTTCAGGTCTCGGCGTAAAACCGCGGTGTCGGGGCGCGGATTTCCGGGTGGAGCCGTGGATTTGCTGCGTGCCGCTACAAGCTGGAGAGGCAGGCGGAACGCCGGCAACAAAAAACCGGCCGCGCAGGGCCGGTTCGTTTTTGCTGCCTGTTGCCGATCGTTCAGGCGCGCGGGGCGTTGAACTCGGAATCGAGCGTTTCCGGGCGCTGGATGACGGCGAATTCGATGGCGACGCCATCCTCGAAATGACGCACCACCTGGCCACGCATGGTGCCCAGCATGACCTGGATGCCGAGCGCCGGCTTGACGTCGATCTCGACCGCCGCGCCCGACAGCGACAGGTCGATGATGCGGCACTGATACTGGCGCCCGTCGGTGAGTTGCAGGACGCTTGTCGGGTTGCGCGGCGCCACGCGTTCGTGGCGACGGTCTTCCGGCAGGTCGAGTTCATGCTTGTTGGCGAGCCAGGTCAACTGCGCGGCAAGCTTGTCCTTCTTGCGATCCGAGGCAATGACGGTCATGGCGAAGCCGTCCTGCGAGGTGCGCGTCACCACGCCCTCGATGCGGCCGATATGATCGATATAGGCAATGATTTTTTCGCCCGGCATGCCGACGCGCTCGGTGCGCAACGCGACATTGCCCGGCGACATGTCGACGACCTGGCAAGGGTGCTCGGTGCGGTCCTCCAGCATGAAGCGCCCGTAGATCTTGACCCGGACGCGCTGAAAGTTACGCCTTTCGGCGCGGGACGGTGCGTATTCGACCGCCGCTGACCTCATGACTGCCTACACCCCGTTGGCATTCCCGCGTCGTGCGTGGAATCTCGGCAAAAACTACAGCCAAGCAGGTTAACAAAGGGGAAAAGTGGGCCCCCGATAGTTAAGATTAGCGCCGGCTTGGAGACTATTGCTCGCGCCCGCCGTCGAACACGACGAGGTGGCGGATACGGCGCGACCGACCGAGCGCCGAGATGGTCTCCGGCGCTTCGAGTTCGGGAGCCAACGACGGAACGGATATTTCCGGCCGGTTTTTCAGGAACATCGGGTCCTTGTCGGGATCGATGACGCGGATGGCATCGATCAGCGCATCGGTGATCGGGTCGGCGCCCAGCCAGAACGGCTTTTCCACGGCGCTGATGACGCCGAGGCAGCGCGGGTTCTCGACGCCGCCATCGAGCGGCAGCGCAAGCAGTTCGAAGTGGTTGGAACGGCCGTTGCGGCTGAATCCCTCATAAGTGATCGACACCACGGATTTCTGCTCGAAAACGCCGTGAATGAGGCGCGACACCAGCCGCTGGTCCTTCTCACGCCATAGCGAGGGGAACGAAAACCCCTTGAGCTCGCGGCCGTAGCCGGCGCAAAGCCTGGTGCCGGCAAGCCGGAACACCGCTTCGCCGCGCGTATCCCTTTCCAGGATGAAGGTGTCGGCCAAAAGCGCCTTGATGTCGGCCGGTTCGACCTCCGAACGCTTTGGGGCAGGACGTCCACCACGCAGGCGATTCCAATAATGGAACAGCGCGATTGATCCGTTCTGGTTCATGCTATGAAACTCCGCGCATTCTGCCGTCTGATGGTCCCATCGGTGAACAGAAAGGGCGCCCTCCGATGACCTACATGCGTTCCGGAGCAGGATGCGTGCCAGCGTCGTTAAGACTTGTTCACGGGTCGGGGACGTTAAGGTTAACAAATGGTTTACGTTGCGCGCACAGGCTCGCCATGGCACACCAAAACCACTCCAGAAGCGGTCGTTTCGCGACGACCAACAGCACTTCGGTCAATAGTTTTAGGGGAGCAGGGGGCTCGACCAGCCGTTCAAGGGAAACCTTGGACGGCTTCTTTTTGATTCGCGGTTTGTGATTCGCGCTTTGTGATTCGTAGTTTGTGATTTGTCCGGGCATGGCCTAGATGCTCGCGACACGCAAATCCCTGGATCAGAGCATATGAGCGAACCGGCCGGCCCCTTGGAGACCGAACAGACCGAGGAGGCGCCGCCGCCGCGCCGCGAGCCGGTGTTCAACCTGCCACCGGCGGTGCTGGCGGTGATCGGCATCTGCGTTGCCGTCTTCCTGCTGCAGCAATATGTGCTGACCGAAGAGCAGCAGATAACATTGCTCACCGACGGCGCCTTCATTCCGGTCCTCTACACCGGCCAATACGGTTTCGACTGGTTCCTCTTCACCCGTCCTTTCACCTATGCCTTCATGCATGGTGGCGTTGCCCACATTGCCATCAACATGGTTGCGCTGGCCGCCTTCGGGTCGCCGCTGGCCAACCGTCTCGGCTGGTTCTGGTTCGCCTTGTTTTTCGCCGCCACCGGGCTGGCCGCGGTGGTGCTGTTCTGGGCGGTCCATCCATATGGCGAAGCACCGCTGGTCGGCGCTTCCGGGGCGATATCGGGCATGATGGGTGCGGCGGCTCGCTTCGGGTTCCGTACCGACCGCTCCTCCGGCAGGGCGGCATTTGCCGGTCCCGTGCTGCCGATCGCAATCGTTTTGCGCATGCGCGGCGTCGTCAATTTTCTCGGCGCCTGGATGGTCATCAATCTCGCCACCGGCCTTTACGGTCTCGGGCTCGGAGAACCCGGCCAGATCGCCTGGGAAGCGCACATTGGCGGCCTCGTCGCCGGCTTCTTCGGGTTGCGCTGGTTCGACCGGCGCTGGCGGGCGCCTGAATGGGAGATCCCCGACGACCAGCGCACCCCCGACTAGCGCACTCTATTGGGGCACCCCACTGGCCCACCCCACTGGCACACTTGAAAAGCAACCGATCACGGCGCACGATGTTCACTCTTATGTGAAGCCGGTCAGGGCGGGAGCTGGCTAGCCAAGCAGGAGGAGGAGGACGCCATGACGGTTAAGGCAATTCTCGAGAGAAAAGGCCATGACGTGTTCACGCTCGGGCCGAATGTAAAGCTCAGCGAAGCCATTCGAATCCTGGCCGACCACAAGATCGGTGCACTGGTCATCACCAATGGCGATCGCAAGATCGTCGGCATCCTTTCCGAGCGTGACATCGTGCGGGTCGTTGCCAGGGAAGGCGCTGCCGCACTTGATATAACGGTACGCTCGGCGATGACGCCGAAAGTGAAGATCTGCAACGAGAACCACACGGTCAACGAGGTGATGGAGATCATGACCAAAGGCCGTTTCCGCCATCTGCCGGTGGAAAAGGATGGGCTGCTCGACGGCATCGTGTCGATCGGCGACGTGGTCAAGCGCCGCATCGAGGATGTCGAGCGCGAGGCCGACGAAATCAGGGCCTATATCGCAACGGCCTGACCTGACGAAAGGACCGCCGACCGGAATACCGGCCGGCGGCGTTCATTCTATCGGTGCCGAGCGGCCGAAAGCGGCTGAAAAGCCAGCCCGCTGCTCTGCGCTGCTTTGGGCGCTTGTCTCGCGAAGCGGTTTGCACTAGCGAAGACCGATTACCCAAATTCGCGAAAATCGCAGTTTTCGCGAGCCAAAAGCGCAGGCCACCATGACCCTTATCGATACCCGCACGCCCGACGCCAAACGTTTTATCCCCGGCGCCACCGGCGATTGGGAGGTCATCATCGGCCTCGAGGTTCATGCGCAGGTGACCTCGGAAGCAAAGCTGTTTTCCGGGGCGTCGACGACTTTCGGCGCGGCGCCCAATGCCAATGTCAGTCTGGTCGACGCGGCCATGCCCGGCATGCTGCCGGTCATCAATGAGGAATGCGTCAAGCAGGCGATCCGCACCGGCCTCGGATTGAAGGCGCAGATCAACCACAAGTCGGTGTTCGACCGGAAAAACTATTTCTATCCCGACCTGCCGCAGGGTTACCAGATATCGCAGTTCAAGCAGCCGATCGTCGGCGAAGGCACGATCGTCATTTCGGTCGGTCCCGACCGGCAGGGCGAGTTCGAGGACATCGAGATCGGCATCGAGCGCCTGCACCTGGAGCAGGACGCCGGCAAGTCGATGCACGACCAGCATCCGACCATGTCCTATGTCGATCTCAACCGCTCCGGCGTGGCGCTGATGGAGATTGTCTCCAAGCCGGACATGCGCTCCGCCGACGAGGCCAAGGCGTATGTCACCAAGCTGCGCACCATCGTGCGCTATCTCGGCACTTGCGACGGCAACATGGACGAAGGCTCGATGCGCGCCGACGTCAACGTCTCCGTTCGCAGGCCCGGCGGCGAATTCGGTACGCGCTGTGAGATCAAGAACGTCAACTCGATCCGCTTCATCGGCCAGGCCATCGAGTTCGAGGCGCGCCGCCAGATCGCCATCCTCGAGGATGGCGGCAAGATCGATCAGGAAACCAGGCTGTTCGACGCCGTCAAAGGCGAGACGCGCTCGATGCGCAGCAAGGAAGAGGCGCATGACTACCGCTACTTCCCCGATCCCGACCTTTTGCCGCTGGAGTTCGACCAGGCCTATGTCGACGCGCTGGCCAAGGAGTTGCCGGAACTGCCCGACGACAAGAAGGCGCGCCTGATCTCCTCACTTGGCCTGTCGACATACGACGCCTCGATCCTGGTGTCGGAAAAGCCGATCGCCGACTATTTCGAGCAGGTGGCCTCGGGCCGCGACGGCAAGCTTGCCGCCAACTGGGTCATCAATGACCTGCTCGGCCAGCTTAACAAGGCCGGCAAGGGCATTGAAAATGCTCCTGTAACACCGGAGCAGCTCGGTGCCGTGATCGACCTGATCAAGGAAGGCACCATCTCCGGCAAGATCGCCAAGGATCTGTTCGAGATCGTCTGGAACGAGGGCGGCGATCCGCGCCAGTTGGTCGAAAGCCGCGGCATGAAGCAGGTCACCGACACCGGCGCCATCGAGAAAGCGGTCGACGAGGTGATCGCCGCCAACCCCGACAAGGTCGAGCAGGCTCGCGCCAAGCCGACCATGGCCGGCTGGTTCGTCGGCCAGGTGATGAAAGCCACCGGCGGCAAGGCCAACCCGCAGGCGGTCAACGATCTGGTCAAGGCCAAGCTCGGTATCGAATAGAACAATGTTCGTCCGCACCGCCAGCGAACGTGACCTTGCCGCCGTCCGCGCGCTGCTGGTCGAAACCTGGCACGCAACCTACGACACGATCTATGGCGCCCAGCGGGTGACCGAAATTACCGACGACTGGCATTCGATCGCCTCGCTCAAGGCGCGGCTGACAAGGCCGAACTCGGAATTCCTGGTCGCCGATGACGGCAAGCGTATCGGCGGCATGGCTTTTGCCGCCGCAACGACGGATGCGAAGATCGTGCTGCTGAACCAGCTCTATGTACTGCCGGCCTGCCAGCGGCAAGGCATCGGCCAGGCCTTGCTGGACGAGGTCGAAGCCAGCTTTCCCGAGGCGAACAGGTTGCGCGTCGAGGTGGAAGAGGCCAACGTGCCGGCCATCGCCTTCTACCGTTCGAAGGGATTTTTGCCGGTCGGCAGCACAGCCGATTGCGGCGGCGGTTCGGGGTTGCCGGCGCTGATCTTCGAGAAGCCGCTGGGATAGGCGTCCGGCGAAACGTTCAGTGCTGTCCCTTCAGGACGACCAGATAGCCGCGTTCCACCGGCTGCCGGAAGGCGATCTGTTCGGATGTGCCCGGATCTTTCGATTGCTTTTCGATGACGTAGCCGCCGGGATGAGACTTGAGCCATTCCTCAGGCTTGTCGGCGTTCTCGAATGGCTTCTCTATTCGCCCAAGGAAACCGACCTCGCCCTGATAGTCGTAAGCGACGGCCCAGTCCGCGTCCTTTCGTTCGTCGATGAAGCTCGCCAGCGGCGTGAGATCGTAGCGTTTGAACACGGTTGCCGAGGCGGCGGCGTGGCCGATGGCGAAAAGGGCAAGCATGACAAAGGCCGTAGCCCTCAGCCTGGCGACTGAAATCTCGGCCATGAAGTAGCCCAGCAGAATGGTCGCGAATGGTAGTGCCGGCACGACATAGTGCGGCTGCTTGCCGGATATGGCGCTGAAGACCAGCAGCACCGCAATGAACGAGAACGACAGCAGGCGCAGGGCACGCAGATCCGGGGATTTGGTGTCGATCAGGCTGCGTATCCGGGCAACCGGCCTCAGCCGCCACACCGGGGGGATAAAGCCCCAGGGCACGAACATGAGCGGCAACAGCATCAGGTAAAAGTAAAACGGCCGGCCATGCGAATTGTGCAGGCTTCCGGTAACCCGACCTGCCGACTGGTTCCACACGAGATCGTAGACGAAACTACCCTTGGTCAGGATGGTCGCGGGCGCCAGCCATATGGCGACCGGGACAAGGGCGGCGAGAATTGCCAGGCCGGCTCCGGCAAAGAACTGCAAAGGGGCAAGGCCGGCTCGCCGGTCACGCCAGAGGGGATAGAGCAGGACGGGCGCGCCGATGTGAATGAGCACGACCGGGCCTTTGGCCAGCACGCCGAGCCCGATGAAGAGACCCGCCAGCACCGCCTGCCAGCGGTTGCCGGTCCTGGCGAAGCCCAGCAACGCCAGCAGTGCGGCGACCACACAGGCCGTCAAAAGCATGTCGAACAGGATCAGGGTCGAATAGATGACAAAGACGGTGCTGCCGGCCACCAGCCAGGGGATGCGGCTGGCGATGTCCTGGCGCTCGGGAAACAGGGTTTTGGCCAGAAGCGTCGTCAGCCAGATGACCAGCGACGAGGCGGCGAAGATGACGAGCATCGCCGCCGCGCGGCTCACACCGAAGATGTTCCAAGAGAGATCGATGAGCCAGAACAACAGCGGCGGCTTCTGCAGATAGGGCGCAAAGTTCATCGTCGGTACGAAGACATGTCCACCGAGATACATCTCCCAGGCGACGCTGAGATAGCGCGTCTCATCGACCGGCAGTAGCGGACGGAAAGCGAGCGCGATGCAAAGCAGGGCCAGCAGGAAGAGGTAAGGCAGCAGCCGTTCAATTCGTGTCGGTATCAAGTTCGGGGACCGCCCAGGAAATCGTTTCCACGTCCGGTCGTGCACGATGCACCGTCTCCGGACCGGAGCAGAACCGCACCATGATTTTGGCCGAATTGCAACGATGCCGGCTTGGTATTGTGGATTACGCCTGCGTACCGGCAAATAGTTGAAAGATTTGACGATTGGCTCCGAGTATGGCTTCAGGCCGAGCGCAGCGGCGGCGTCAATTCGCGCATCAGGAGTTCCAGCTCTCGCTGGTCGCCGGTGGCGGTCTTGTCGAAGATGGTTGCCAGCTGTGATTTGACGGTGCCGTCCGAGACGCCGCTGGCAGCCGCGATTTCACGCCGTGTCAGCCCGGCGGCGACATGGCCGGCGACACGCTTTTCCGCTGCGGCCAGTCCGAACAGCGCAGCGATCGCTTCCAGCGCCGGCACTGATGCGGCGCCGGCGGCGGCAATGAAAATGGCCGCGGCGGCGCGCGGCGATATGCGGGCCGAAATGTCGCGTCGCGCCAGAGGCATGACATGCGCCACCGCCGGAGACATGGCCTTCACCAGCGGAATGTTGATGCCGGACGGTCCGAGCGCGAATTCGTCGCGCGTGCCGAGCTGGACGGCGCGACCGATGGCGGTGTTGGCGTTGGCATAAGCGAAGGACAGCTGGCCGCGCACCGAGGACACTGAGGCGGTTTCGGTGAGCAGGGCTTCGGCTGCCGGATTGGCGAAAATGATCTGCATATCGTCGGCGACGATCAGCACTGGATGGTCGAGGCTCTCAAGGATCGAGCGAAAGATGTCGGCCTTGCGCCGCTCGGCCTCGAACAGGTCGCCGATGGTCACCGCACGCCGGACATGGGGGGCCAGCCTGGACATCAGGTCGATATCCCTGGCTGAAATCTGGGGCCTGTCCTTGTCGGTAACCACCATCAGCGTGCCGGTGCGCGCGGCTGCTTCATCAGCGCTACCCAGAAGAAATCGTCGAGACGGTTGGGTTCCACCCACTCGCGCACGATGCGGCTTTCGAGCCAGTTCTGGCGGGCGTCGGGGCCTTGCAGGGCGTAGACGCTATCGACGGTGAACGGCATGTCGATTTCCATCTTCGGCACCGCCTTGAAGAAGGGCACCTCGCAGGCGTAGTCGCGCTGCAGCGGCTCAAGCAGGACCGGATCGCCGCAGGAAGTCGAAAACCGGGCCGAGTTTCTCGCCGTATCGACGACCGCCAGCATGGCAAGCCGGCCGAGCGCCAATTTGCAGATTGATTCGAGCGTCGATGGCCAACGGCCGACATCGGCAATCGAATCGTAAATCGCTTCGACGATCTGCGGCAGGGCGCGACCGAATACGTTGGCTTGGACAGACACGTAGAGCCTCGTAAGGATTGCAGCGTAGTGGCAGGTAACACACTGTCTCTGCGTGGGGTCGCACACAACATAGCCGGCTTGGTTAAGTCTGTGAAACGTCTCACAGCGGCGTTCGGTGTATTGTGAGCGCTTACGGGCTGGCCAGAACGTGCCTGATGAGCCGTTGTCTAAGAGCGCTCGGGCCGGTCTGCGATACAAATCAAAGTGAACGGAATTGGAATTTTTTCAGGGAATAAATGAGGAAACTTCCACATTGTCGATCAACCTGGTTCTGCCAAGCCACGCTGCGGCAAGCAGGCGGCCATCGCCGTCACGCCGCCACGAGGTGAGCGTCAGGCTCTCGCGTGCGGCGACGTAGTCGACGCTGTCGAAGCCTGCCTCGAGAAGCGCGGCAGTGGCTTTACCGGTAACGCCGTTTTCATCGGCACCGGCCGCGAGCGCTGCCGCCGTCTGGCGCAAGATGACATTGAGCTGTCGCGCGACGTCGAGCTCGGCGGCGTCGAGATAGGCGTTGCGCGACGACATTGCCAGGCCATGCGCATCGCGCACGGTTGGCGCGCCGACGATGTCCACCGGCAAATCGAGATCGCGGCAGAGCTTTCGGACGACGCAAAGCTGCTGGTAGTCTTTTTCGCCGAAGATGGCGTAGTTGGGCAGGGCTTGCAGAAAGAGCTTGGCCACGACCGTGGCGACGCCCTCGAAGAAGGTCGGCCTGAAATCCGATTCCAGGCCAGAAGACGGGCCGCCGACCGAAATTTTTGTGGCAAAGCCTGCCGGATACATCTCGGAAACCGTAGGCGTGAAGGCAAGCTGTGCGCCGGCCTCGGTCAGCCGGTCGAGATCGCGGGCCAGCTGCCGCGGATACTTGTCGAGATCTTCAGTGGGGGCGAACTGGGCCGGGTTGACGAAGATCGAGACGACGCAGCGATCGGCCGTTGCGAGCGCGGCCCCGACCAGCGAGATATGGCCGTCATGCAAAGCGCCCATGGTCGGCACCATGGCGACGCTCAGGCCTTCGCGCCGCCATTCGCGGATCTGCGCGCGAAGGCCGGGCACGGTGTCGACGACGAGCGGCTGGCTGATGGGGGGCCGGTTCATGCCTTGTCCTTGTCGCTTGCGGCTGAAAAGACGTGGCCCGGCCCGGGGAAGGTGCGGCTGCGCACCTCCGCTGCGTAGCGCGCCGCGGCATCGGCGACCGCGCTGCGCAAATCGGCGTATTCCTTGACGAATTTCGGCACCCGGTCGACCGTCAGGCCGACCATGTCGTCGATGACCAGGATCTGGCCGTCGCAATCGCGGCTGGCGCCGATGCCAATGGTGGGAATGGCAACGCGCCGGGTGAGGTCGGCGGCAACGGTCTCGACCGTGCCCTCGATGACCAGCGAAAACGCGCCGGCTTTCTCGACCGCGTCGGCGTCGCGCATGAGCGCGGCCACATTCTCCGGCGTGCGGCCCTTGATCTTGTAGCCACCGTCCTTTTCCACCGATTGCGGCTGCAAGCCGATATGGCCCATCACTGGAATGCCGGCCGCGACGATTGCCGCGATCTGGAGGGCGACTTCGACGCCGCCTTCCAGCTTCACCGCCTGGCAGCCGGTTTCCTCAGAGATGCGGCGGGCCGAGGCAAGGGCTTGCGCGGCCGAAGTCTCGTAGCTGCCGGCCGGCATGTCGACCACCACGCAGGCCTTTGCCGAACCGCGCATCACGGCCTGGCCATGGGCGATCATCATCTCCAGCGAGGCGCCGAGCGTGGTCTTGTGGCCATGCAGCACCATGGCAACGCTGTCGCCGACCAGCAGAAGGTCGACATGATCGTCGAGCAGGCGGGCGACGGGATAGGTGTAAGCGGCAAGGCATACGACCGGCACGCCGCCCTTGCGGGCGCGTATTGTCTCCGCACTGATCCTGGCGGCAGCTAAGGCCATTCCTCACCTCCCGCAGCCGGCGTTGACCAGCGCCGCGCGTCCCGTGGATGCGCAAAGGACGCTGTAGCACTTTGGTTGCGCATGATCCTTTCCGAAAATCGATTTCGATTTTCGGGGTCATGCGGCAGCGCCGGGCGATGAGAGCTTTAGGAAGACGCAGCCGGCTTGGCAAGCGTCGGTTCGCAGGTGCGAAATGGATCGGCCAATGACTGAGCGTTTGGGCATGCCGTCAGTGCCGCAGGCGCCGCAAAACCCTTGCCTTCGCGGAGTCCTGACGCCATAAGCAGGAAGCAGGCACCGCCGTGCGCCCCGCGAGGATCTGAATGAAAACTTTCCTTCTGCAGTTTTTCACCTGGTGGAACCGCCAGACGCTGGGAACCCGTTTCCACACCTGGCGCCACGGCAACAAGGTCGGCCAGGACGCTGCCGGCAACGTCTACTACGAAGGCGGCGTCGATTCGGAAGGCCGCACCCGCCGCTGGGTCATCTACGCCAATCATTCGGAGGCGTCGGCGATCCCTCCGGGCTGGCACGGCTGGATGCATCACCGCGTCGATGTGGCGCCGCCAAGCGACGACTATCGGCCGCGCGAATGGGAAAAGGCGCATGAGCCGAACCTCACGGGAACACCGGCGGCTTATCGCCCAAAGGGTTCCGTGCTCACCAATCAGCACCGTCCGCAGGTGACGGGCGACTACGATGCGTGGACGCCTGGTTCTTGACCGCCGGCCGGTCCTTTGTCGCCACAATTGGCGTTTAGCTGCTTGCTGATATGACAACGGCGAATAGCCTTGGGCGTGACAGAATCACCCAGGCCCAAACCACCGGTATCTCCGCATGAACATTTTCAGCCTGACATCGATGGCCGGACTGGCGGCAATTGCCGCTGTCGCCATGTTCTCGACAGCGTTTGCCGCGGCGCAGGCGCCTGCGGCAGCACCCGCAATCTCCGATCGCATCACCAATCCGGTCGCCGAATTTGCCGGCATCGACAAGATCACCGGCCGTATCATCACCTTCGATGTCTACATCGACGAAACCGTGCAGTTCGGCGCTTTGCAGGTGACGCCGCGCATCTGCTATTCGCGGCCGGAGAATGAAGAGCCGAAGACCGATTCCTTCGTCGAAGTCGACGAGATCACGCTCGACCGCAAGATCCGCCGCATCTTCACCGGCTGGATGTTCGCCGAGAGCCCCGGCCTAAACGCCGTCGAGCACGCCGTCTATGACGTCTGGCTAAAGGGCTGCAAGCAGAAGTCGGATGTGCCGCCGCCCGACGCGGCCAATGCCGAGACGCCCAAGGTCGACACGTCCAAGCCAAAGCCCGCCGCTGCTCCGGCCGCCGAACAGCCAGACCCCACGGAACCTGACGCGACCAACACCAACTGATCCTCCGGAACCGTGGTGGCAACTATGCGTTGGGCCATGGACGATGACGCATTTATGCGCTTGGAGGATATTCTGATGTCGGACAGCAAACGGATCACGGCCAGCAAAGACGACCTGCTCGAACTCGAAAAGGGGTTCTGGACGGGCGACGAAGCTTACTACGCCGCCAATGTCGACACAGAATGCCTGGTGGCATTTCCTGAGATGGCACAGGCAATGGACAATGCCGATCTGGCCAAGACCGCGACCAAGCCCAACCGCTGGCGCGACCTTCGGATCGACCTCAAGGGTATCATCGAGCCCGGCAGCGACATTATCATGCTGACCTATGAGGCTCATGCGACACGAGAAAACGGCGAGCCCTACGCGGCGCTGGTCAGCACCGGCTATGTTCATCGGGTTAACGGGTGGAAGATGATGTTCCATTCGCAGACGCCGATGGAAACCGCGAAGGGCTGACCCTTTCACCTGTCGAGCCGGCTCGGCCGCTCGGTCTCCGGTCAGGGATAAAAAACGGCTTCGCCCTTCAGCGCCTCGGCCAACATCTTCTCGTATTTGACGCGCGGCACGTCGACCGCGCCGAAGCGTTTGAGATGCTCGGTGGTGAATTGCGTGTCGAGCAGGGCAAAGCCGCGCGCCTTCAGCCGCTCGACCAGATGATACAGGCAGGTCTTGGACGCGTCGGTTTCCCGGGCGAACATGCTTTCGCCGAAGAACACGCGACCGAGCGAGACGCCATAGAGGCCGCCGACCAGTCGTTCCTCGCGCCATGCCTCGACCGAATGGCAGTGCCCGAGACGATGCAGCTCGATATAGGCTTCGCGGATCGGCGCGTTGATCCAGGTCGAGCGGCGCTCCTCGCGCTTTTCGGCGCAGCCGTCGATCGTCGCCTCGAAATCGAAATCGAAGCGGATGTCGAACGGGTGCTTGCGGATCGTCTTCCGCAGGCTCTTCGGCGTGTGGAAGCCGTCGAGCGGGATGATGCCGCGCGTCTCCGGCCGCACCCAGAACACTTCCGGGTCGGAAGCGCTCTCCGCCATCGGGAAGACGCCCGAGGCATAGGCCTTGAGCAACAGGTCGGTCGGAATGCGATAGCCGGGTGCGTAAGGGCGGGTCATCGCGGCATCATAGCGGCAATTCGGGCGCTATTCCTCTTTGGCCAGATACTTTTCCAGCCAGTGGATGTCGTAGTCGCCATTGGCGATATCGGCATTGCCGACCAGGTCGCGAAACAGCGGCAGTGTCGTCTTGATGCCGTCGACGACGAACTCGTCGAGCGCCCGCCGCAGCCGCATCATGCATTCGACGCGGTTGCGGCCGTGCACGATCAGCTTGCCGATCAGGCTGTCATAATAGGGCGGGATCTTGTAGCCGGAATAGACACCGGAATCGACGCGGATGCCCAGACCGCCAGGCGTGTGGAAATGCGTGATCGTGCCGGGCGAAGGCGTGAAGGTGCGCGGGTCCTCGGCATTGATGCGGCATTCTATGGCGTGGCCGTTGAACTTGATGTCCTCCTGGCGCACCGAAAGCCCGCCGCCGGAGGCAACGCGGATCTGTTCGTGGACGAGATCGATGCCGGTAATCGCTTCCGTCACCGGATGCTCAACCTGCAGACGCGTGTTCATCTCGATGAAGTAGAACTCGCCATTCTCGTACAGGAATTCGATGGTGCCTGCGCCGGAGTAGCCGAGGTCGGCGATGGCCTTGGCACAGATATTGCCGATGCGGGCGCGCTCCTCGGCGTTAAGGGCCGGCGAGGGCGCCTCTTCCCAGACTTTCTGGTGGCGGCGTTGCAGCGAACAGTCGCGCTCGCCGAAATGCACGCCGCGGCCGGCGCCGTCGCCGAATACCTGCACCTCGATGTGGCGCGGCTTTTCCAAGTATTTCTCGATGTAGACGGCATCGTCGCCGAAGGCGGCTCCCGCTTCCGTGCTCGCTGTCTGCAAGGCGATCTCAAGGTCAGCCTCGGTAAGGGCGACCTTCATACCGCGCCCGCCACCGCCTGCCGATGCCTTGATGATCACGGGATAGCCGATCTCGGCGGCAATGCGCCTGGCTTCCTTTTGATCGGTGACGGCGCCGTCGGAGCCCGGCACAACCGGAATGCCGAGCCGCTTTGCGGTGCGCTTGGCCTCGATCTTGTCGCCCATGATGCGGATGTGGTCGCCCGACGGGCCGATGAAGGTGATGTTGTGGGCGGCGAGAATGTCGGCGAACTTGGCGTTTTCCGACAGGAAGCCATAGCCCGGATGCACGGCATCGGCGCCGGTGATCTCGCAGGCTGCGACGATCTGGTGGATGTTGAGATAGCTGTCGCGCGACGGCGGCGGACCGATGCACACGCTTTCGTCGGCGAGCCTGACATGCATGGCGTCAGCGTCGGCGGTCGAATGCACGACCACGGTCTGGATGCCGAGTTCCTTGCAGGCGCGCAGCACCCGAAGCGCGATTTCGCCGCGGTTGGCGATGAGGATCTTCTGGAACATCCGGCCCGCTCTACTCGATCACGACGAGCGGCATGCCGTACTCGACCGGCTGGCCGTCCTCGAACAGGATCGCCGTTACCGTGCCGGCGCGCGGCGAAGGGATCTGGTTCATCGTCTTCATCGCCTCGATGATCAGCAGCGTCTGGCCTTCCTTGACCTTCTGGCCGACTTCGATGAAGGCCTTGGCGTCGGGCGAGGGCGCGAGATAAGCGGTGCCGACCATCGGCGAGGGGACCGCGTTCTTGGACGGATCGGCCACTGCTGGTGCGCCAGCCGCGCCCGCCGCGGGCTGCTGCGCTGCCGGAGCATAACCGGCCTGCGGTGCGGCGATGGCGTGGACGGCCGGCGCCTGGCGCGATACGCGCACCTTCAGGTCGCCGAGCTCGACTTCGATCTCGGTGAGATTGGTGTCGTTCAGTATGCCCGCAAGATCGCGGATCAGTTGCTGGTCAACACCGGTCTTCTTTATCGACATTTTCGAGCCTTCTGTTTGTGGGCCGGTCATAGGCGTGCCGCCAGCGCCTGCAGCGCCAGCGAGTAGCCAAGCGGCCCGAACCCGCAGATCATGCCGACAGCGACCGGCGCGACCATGGAGACGTGGCGGAATGGTTCCCGCGCGTGGATGTTGGAGAGGTGAACTTCGGCGACGGGCAGCGGCGCGACAGCGCGGATGGCGTCGTGAATGGCAATCGAGGTGTGGCTGTAGGCACCCGGATTGATGACGATGCCGGCTGCCTTGTCGCCGGCTTCCTGGATCCAGTCGACGAGGTCGCCCTCATGGTTCGACTGGCGAAAATCAATCTCGAGGCCAAGCGCGGCGCCCGCCTGCTTGCAGTCGTCGGCGATCGCGGCAAGCGTCTTGCCGCCATAGATGCCCGGCTCGCGCTTGCCGAGCGCGTTCAGGTTGGGGCCGTTCAGGACGAAAATCGTTTTCAAAAATGCCGACCTTTTCCGACGCCGGCCTCAAGCCGGCGCGCAGGGCCTTCTATAATGGGCATAGCCGCCCGCGGAAAGAGCACAAGTGCGATCTTTCACTGTCCACAACAGGCGGAAATGTGCCCGTGAGAAATAGGCTCGCGTGCAAGATCAGAGTGCGGCTTTCGCCGCCTCGATCTTTTCAGCCAGCACTTCCTGGCCGAGCGCCCCGAACACCACCTCATTGCCGACCACGTAGGAAGGCGTTCCGGTGATGGCCAGCTTGTTGGCGAGGTCGAAGGTCTTGGAGAAAGCCTCGGTGATCGTCGGATCCTTCATCTTCTCGCGCAATTTCGCCTCATCGGCGCCTAGCGACAGCGCAACCTTGATGGCCGCCGCCTCGGTGGCGCGGCCCTGGCCGCCGAGCAGGGCGTTGTGGAACTCGCCGTATTTCTCCGGATGCATCAGGTGGAAAGCCATCGAGACGACGCTGGCCTTTTGCGAATCCGGCCCGAGGATCGGGAATTCCTTGAGCACGAAGCGCAGCTCCGGATCGGCCTTTGTCAGAGCCTGCATGTCGTCGATGGCGCGTTTGCAGAAGCCGCAATTGTAGTCGTAGAATTCGACGATGGTGACCTTGCCCTTCGGATTGCCGACGACGCCGTCGAAGGTCGAGTTGAAAATCTCGGACTTGGCCTTCTCGATGACGCCGAGGCTGGCTATGCGCTGCTCTTCCTTCTGCTTGGCCTCGAGCGCCTCCTGCACTTCGAGCAGCACTTCGGGGTTCTTCAGGAGATAGTCGCGGATAATGCCCTCGACCTCAGTGCGATCGATCTTGGTGTCGGCAGAGGCGGTCTGCACGGTCTGCGCCGTGCCGGCCTTGGCCACCTGCGGATTGCCGGCGACGAACCCGAACGCCAGCATGGCAAGAGCAGCCGCCACTCCCGTCGTGCCGAGCAATATTGCCTTGTTCATCGTCTGATCCTCTTGCCGGTTCCGGTCTATCCTAGTCGCAGCGGGCGACCGGAAGGTTCATTTCTTGAGTTTGCCTGAAGGGTTGTAGTTTATGATGTCCTGCGCCCGAATCCAGCCGGGCTCGCCGCGCTTCAAGTCTTTTTGCGCGCGCATGGCGAAAATTTTGGCATTCGTGTAATCGCCGGAATAAAAGTGGCCCTCGGCGGTGGCGAGTTCCGCCGCCGGAATGTTGCCAAGCTCGCCATAGGCCTGGGCGAGATAGCGGTATCCGACCGTGTTTTCCTTGTCGCGCCCGAGACCGTTGTTGATCTGCACCACCGCCTTCTTCAGCGAGTCGGGCGTGCCGATGGCCATCAGCGCCTGGCCGAGAGAAACGGGCAACAGGCCCGACCTCACCGGATCGAGGCTGACCGCCTTGGCATAGGCGTCCGCGGCGTCCTTGGGCTTGTTGGCCTTCATCAGGATGTCGCCGCGCATTTCCTGGAAATAGGGGTTCTTCGGCTGTTCCTTGATCAATGCATTGGCCTTGGTCAGTGCTGCACCCAGATTGCCGTAGAGATAGGCCATCTGCGCTTCGCCATAGCGCGAGGCGAGGCTGCCTGGGGCCTTGCGGATCAGCCGCGTGGCGGCGGCCTGGCCGCCCATATAGGCGGCGATCTTGATGCGCATCATGTCGTGCCGCTGCTGCAGTGCCGGCGGATCGACCTTGTCGACGTTAGGGCTCTGCTTGACCAGCACTTCGAGATTGGCGATGCGCTCCTGCGGCATCGGGTGGCTGATGCGGTAGGGATCGACCTGCGTGCCGGAAAGCGACAGCGCGCTCTGGAAGCGGGCGAAGGTCTTCAGCATGCCCATGCCGGACTGGCCGGTGGCATTGAGATAGGTGATGGCAGAGCGGTCGGCGGTCGACTCTTCGGTGCGCTGGTAGGCAAGAATGCTGCGCTGCGCCATCTCGCCGCCGCCCGCGGCGACACCCATGCCGGCGCCGGCAAGGCCGCGGCTGTTGGTGGTGGCGCCGGCAACGATGGCGCCGGCGCCAAGCAGCGTGGCGATGATGGCCATGGTCTTGGCGCGCTCGAGCTGGTCGCGCAATTTCTGCTGATGGCCGCCGGCGATGTGGCCGGCCTCGTGGGCGATGACGCCGATGATCTCGTTGGGCGTTTCTGCCTGCATCAGCGCGCCGGTGTTGATGAACAGCCGGCGCCCGGTGACGAAGGCGTTGAAGCTCTGATCGTTGACCAGAACGATATCGACAACGTCATTGGCAAGACCGGCCGCCTTGAAGATCGGCCGCGCATAGTCGCGCACCAGCGCCTCGATCTCGGCATCGCGCACGACCGGCACCGCCTGCGCGAAGGCCGTCACCGAGCCGGTGACAGCGACGGCGGCGGCAAGCAAAAGCGTCGCGAAGCCGCGCGCTGTCTTCCCGATGGAAGATTTGGACATCGTCGATTTGGGTCGGCTCAGCATGAGGTCCACTGGTAAACGAGCGGGCGAACGATGAAAAGTCACGGCACCGAAACTAGGCGAACTTGTGATCCTCACATCAATCGGGCATTTGTGCGGCGCTGCCGCCGGTTGATGGCTTCGAGCGGCGGGCCGGACGGAAAGATTGAGGTCAAATGGTAGTTTCGCTGTCGCGCCGCGGTGAAGTCGAGCCGTTTCACGCCATGGACATTCTGACCGAAGCCAACCGGCTGAAGGCGACGGGCGTGCCTGTCGTGTCCATGGCCGTCGGCCAGCCATCCGATCCGGCGCCCGTGGGCGTGAGGGAAGCAGCCGCAAATGCGCTGAAGATCGGACGCATCGGCTATACCGACACGCTCGGTCTGGCGGATCTGCGCAAGGCGATCGCCGGACATTATGGCGATCATTACGGGATCGATGTCGCGCCGAACCGGATCGCCGTGACCACGGGATCGTCGGCCGCCTTCAATCTGGCCTTCCTGGCGATGTTCGATCCCGGCGACCGCGTCGCCATCGCAGCACCCGGCTATCCCGCCTACCGCAACATTATGGCGGCGCTCGGCATCGAGATCGTCGAGATCGAGCTCGGCAGCGACGCCTATCTTCATGCCGAGCATTTGAAGGCGGCGCATCGGGAAAAACCGCTGAAGGGCGTGTTGTTCGCCAGCCCGGCCAATCCGACAGGTGCGGTCATTCCCGTCGACGACTTGTCGGCACTGGTGAGGACAGCCGAAGAACTCGGCATCGCGGTGATATCGGACGAAATCTATCACCGGCTGGCCTATGCGGCGCCCGACACCACGGCGCTGGCCTATGGCTCAGGCGTGACGGTGATCAATTCCTTCTCGAAATATTATTGCATGACCGGATGGCGCATCGGCTGGATGGTGCTGCCGGAAGCTCTGGTGAGGCCGATCGAGCGCATCGCCCAGAGCCTCTACATCTCGCCGCCGGAACTGTCGCAGATCGCGGCGATCGAAGCCTTCAAGGCGACGCAAGAGCTGGAAGCGGTAAAGGCGCGCTACGCCTGGAACCGCGAGCTGTTGATGCGGCGCCTGCCGGAACTCGGATTTCCCTTGGCGGCGCCGATGGACGGCGCCTTCTACGCTTTCTGCGATGTTACCCGGCATACCAATGACAGCATGGCCTTTGCGCGCAAGATGCTGGCCGAGGCGCATGTGGCGGCGACGCCCGGCCGCGATTTCGATCCACTTCAGGGCCAGGGCACGATGCGCTTTTCCTATGCCGGCAGCCATGACGACATGGTCGAGGCGATGGCGCGCATCGAGCGCTGGCTGTGAAATAGCGGGGACGAGCATGCCGGATCTTGAACAAGCGCTGGCCGATGTCGCCGCCGAGATGGCCGAGCGCACCGATCGCGGTGACGTCGCCACCTACATTCCGCAGCTCGGCAAGGTCGATCCGAAGAAATTCGGCATTGCCGCCGTGACCAATGACGGCCGCGTGCTGGTCGCCGGCGACGCCGACCAGGCGTTTTCGATCCAGTCCATCTCCAAGGTGTTTACGCTTACGTTGGCGCTCGGCAATGTCGGCGACGCGCTGTGGCAGCGTGTCGGACGCGAGCCGTCGGGCAATCCGTTCAACTCGATCGTGCAACTCGAGCATGAGAACGGCATTCCGCGCAATCCGTTCATCAATGCCGGCGCCATCGTCGTGTCCGACATACTGCTTGCCGGCCACCAGCCGCGCGAGGCGATCGGCGAAATCCTGCGCTTCATCCAGTTCCTTGCCGATGACGAAACCATCATCATCGACCGCGAGGTCGCGGCTTCCGAACGCGCCACCGGCTATCGCAACTTCGCGCTTGCCAACTACATGAAATCCTTCGGCAATCTCAACCATGCACCGGAGCTGGCGCTGGGCGTGTACTTCCACCATTGCGCCATCGCCATGAGCTGCCGGCAATTGGCGCTGGCCGGCCGCTTCCTCGCCAATGGCGGCAGAAACCCGGCAACCGGGCACTCCGTGGTGTCTGCCGAGCGGGCGCGGCGCATCGGCGCCATGATGCTGACCTGCGGCCACTATGACGGTTCCGGCGATTTCGCCTTCCGTGTCGGCATTCCCGGCAAAAGCGGCGTCGGCGGTGGCATATTGGGGATCGTGCCGGGTGTTGCTTCGCTCGCCGTATGGTCGCCGGGCTTGAACGCCAACGGCAATTCCAAGCTGGGGTCGATCGCCTTGGAAAAACTGGCCAGGATGATGAACTGGTCGATTTTCGCCCCCTGACGCCTTCCGTCATTCGCGCATGCAAAAATCCCGCGCCGTGGTTTGAACGGCGCGGGATTTTTGTCAGGAACCTATCTTAATCGGCTGAATAGCTTAGAAAAAGCCCTTCCGCTGCCACCAGCCGGCGCGCTTCGGCTTTTCCTCGGCCTTTGCCTCGTCGGCAACGCTGGAGGAAACCACCGGCACCGCGGAGGTATCCGCGGCCACGGCTTTGCGCCGTGACGGGCGAGCCTTGGCGGGCTCGTCGTCGACGGTCGTTTCCGTGGCGGCATCGGCCGCAGCGGGGGCGGCTGCTTCGACGGCAGCTTCCGGTGCAGCCTCGGCCGCCGTCTCATCGGCGACTTCCACCACAGCCTTCTTTGCCCTTGAAGCGCGCTTCTTCTTCGGCTTTTCGGCTGGAGCGTCGTCGTTCGCCGCGGCGGGAGCCGCTGCTTCTTCAACCGCTACGGCTGCTACGGGCTCGCTTGCGGCCGTTCCGACTTCAGCGGCCTCGGCCACCGAGGCGGTTTCGCCGGCTTCGGTCTCCGTGCCGTCTTCGCGACGATTGCGCTTGCCGCCGCGCTTGCCGCGACGGCGCTTCTTGCCCTGGGCGTCATCTGATGCTTCCACCGTTTCGACGGCGCCAACCTGGGCTTCGTCTTGCTGTGTTGCATCGTCAGCGCCTGGTTCAGCGGCAAAGTCGTCGCTTGCCGCCGAAACCGAAGCACCTTCGGCGCCATGCTCGTGATCGCCATGTTCGCGTTCGCGATCCTTGCCGCCGCGCCGCCTGCGGCGCTTGCGACGCTTGCGATCGCGGCCTTCGCCGTCCTCAGCCGATCTCGGCTGCTGCTGCTGCGACTGCGGCTGCGCCTGGCGCGGCTGCTCGGCCTGTACCACAACCTCGTCGTCTTCCTCCTCGATGACGATCTCGTCCTCGGGCTCTTCCGGCTCGACATAGGCCGGGAAGGTTCGCGCTTCGACAAAGCCTTCCGGCTTTTCGGCAATGGCGCCGCGGAAAATCGCATAGTGCTGGACACCGACCGTGTCATCGGCCTCGACGGTGATCGTCAGACCAAAGCGGCTTTCGAGTTCCACCAGCGTGCCGCGCTTGTGGTTGAGCACATAGAGAGCGGTCGCCGCCGGGGTTCGCACCGTGATGTGGCTGCGCGAATCCTTGAGCAGGAATTCCTCGATCGCCCGTACCACCATCAGCGCCACCGACGAATCGGAGCGCACATGGCCGGTGCCGCCGCAATGCGGGCAGGGCTTCATGGTCGATTCCAGCACGCTGGCGCGGATGCGCTGGCGCGACATCTCCATCAGACCGAAATGCGAGATGCGGCCGACTTGGATGCGGGCTCGGTCGTTCTTGAGGTGATCCTTCAGCCGCTTCTCGACGGAGCGGTTGTTGCGGTTCTCCTCCATGTCGATGAAGTCGATGACGATCAGGCCGGCGAGATCGCGCAGCCTTAATTGCCTGGCGACTTCTTCCGCCGCTTCAAGGTTGGTGTGGAGAGCGGTGTCCTCGATCGAGTGCTCCTTGGTGGAGCGGCCCGAATTGACGTCGATGGCGACCAGCGCCTCGGTCTGGTTGATGATGATATAGCCGCCGCTCTTCAGCGTCACCTGCGGCTGCAGCATGCGGTCGAGCTGCGCCTCGATCCCGTTGCGCACGAAGATCGGCGTCGTGTCGCGGAACGGCTGAACCACCTTGGCGTGGCTCGGCATCAGCATGCGCATGAAATCCTTGGCCTCGCGGTAGCCTTCCTCGCCGGAGACAAGAATCTCGTCGATATCCTTGTTGTAGAGGTCGCGCACCGAGCGCTTGATCAGGCTGCCTTCCTCATAGACGAGGGCAGGGGCGGTGGATTGCAGCGTCAGATTGCGGACGTTTTCCCAAAGCCGCATCAGATATTCGTAGTCGCGCTTGATTTCCGCCTTGGTGCGGCTTTCGCCGGCGGTGCGCAGGATGACGCCCATGCCCTGCGGCACTTCGAGATCGGCAACGACCTCCTTGAGGCGCTTGCGGTCGACGGCACTGGTGATCTTGCGCGAAATGCCGCCGCCGCGTGCGGTGTTGGGCATCAGCACGGAATAGCGGCCGGCAAGCGACAGATAGGTGGTGAGCGCAGCGCCCTTGTTGCCGCGCTCTTCCTTGACCACCTGCACCAGCAGGATCTGCCGGCGCTTGATGACTTCCTGAATCTTGTACTGGCGGCGCACCGGCTTGCGGCGGCTGCGCACCTCTTCCAGCGCATCCTCGGCGCCTACGGATTCGATCTCGTGGTCGTCCGGATGCGAGGACTGCACCTCTTCCAGCATGCCGCGATCATTGTCCTCGGAGGTGGCTTCGCCACTTGCCTCGCTGGACGACCTTTCGTCACCCGGCTCCGCCGCAGGGACAGCTTCGGAGATCACATCCGCTTCGACGCTTGCCGCGATCGATGTCGGGCCGCCTTCCGACGGTTCGGTCCCGGATGTCTCGGCGTCGGAGGCTTCGCTGCCGCCATGCCCGGCATGATCGTCATGCCCGGCGGTATCGGCCGCGGCATGCTCGGAAGCAGGCTCTTCGGAGACGGCATCGCTGCCGGCATCGCCATGTTCGCCGTTCTCATCATCGGCGCCGGCGTCGCGCTTGTGTTCGCCGCGCTCACGACCCTTGCCGCCGCGCCGGCGGCCGCGCCGGCCGCGATCGCGGCTCTGGCGGTCGTCGCCCTCATTGTCCTCGTTCTCCTCGTCCTCGGCTTCCTGCGCTTCAGCGCGCAGCAAAGCCTGACGATCGGCGACCGGGATCTGGTAATAGTCGGGGTGAATTTCACTGAAGGCGAGGAAACCGTGACGGTTGCCGCCATATTCGACAAAGGCTGCCTGAAGGGAAGGTTCGACGCGCGTTACGCGGGCGAGATAGATGTTTCCTTTGAGCTGCTTCTTGTCCTGAGATTCAAAGTCGAATTCTTCAATACGGTTACCGCGGATAACGACAACGCGTGTTTCCTCCGGGTGGGAGGCGTCTATCAGCATTTTGTTGGGCATTATTTCGTTTCCTCCCGGCAGCCGTCAGCCGCAGCTTGCGAGGCAAAGCCCGCTGCTGCGTGTCTGCGATGTGGGTGCCGGATGTCTGAATGTCCGCCGGACGCCGCTTGAGCGCCATGGCGGTGCCGCCCGCAGCCACAATGGCGCGGTTTGATGCGGACCTTTCCATGATTGCGCTTGAAGCCATCGTCACCAGCAGAACCTTTTGAACCAAAGCCCGGACGAACCGGACCAGCTTGTTTGCTCATACAGAGCCGGCACGGGAACAAACCCGGCCGTTTTCCTCACGCAGGCGATTCCCCCGCCACGGGCGCACACCTGCGAAATTCGTCGCGATCACCTAAGCCTTTTCGCTGGAGCGAAAGGAGCCGCCTTTCATCTGACCTGTAGCAGGAAGCTGCGGGAGAAGCGGTTCCAGGATTGCAGTGATCCACCATCGCTTTTATGATTTGACGGGGTGGAAGGCAACCCCGATTTCGGATGCCGGCAAAAAGCAGTGCCGTAACGGAAGCACAGGCCTTAATCCTCGATGAAAAGGCTTGGTTAACCTTCTCTGGATACCAATCGTTAATCGAGTCTGCGGCCTGACCGGCATTTCGACCAACCACGCGGGCGCAAGGCGCCAAACCGGGAGCGACTGCAAAGAAATGGGACTGGCGGGCACCACAGACAAGGGCCATGGCCGTGCAGGCCATTTCCTGCGCGCTGCCGGTGTGCTGTTGCTGCTGGCGCTTTGCCTTGCTTTTGCGCCGGTTTCACGCGCCGCCGATGCGCCACTCGGCGCCACCGCCTACAAGATGGCCGGCGACGCAACCAAGATGCGCATCGTCATCGATTTCGACCGCGAGCCCGACATCAAATGGTTCCTGCTGCGCGGCCCCAACCGGCTGGTCGTGGACCTGCCGCGCACCCGATTCGCCATTGGCGCGAAGGACGCCAAGGCCCGCGGCCTGGTCAAAGCGGTGCGTTATGGCGATCAGGGCGAGGGATCGCGGCTGATCCTGACCGGCAAGGGGCCGTTCTCGGTCGACAAGCTCGACGTGCTCAAGAACGAGGACGGCGCAGGCTATCGCATCGCCATCGACGTGTCGGCAGCCTCCGACCGCGAGTTCGACGAAGCCCTTGCCAACCAGGCGCTGACCACCGGCTCGACCGTCTCCACCGACAAGGGCTCCAGGGTCGGCACAGGGCCGATCTCCAATCCCGGGCATCGCTTCACCATCGTCATCGATCCCGGCCATGGCGGCATCGACGGTGGCGCCGAAGGCCTCAACGGCACCATCGAGAAGAACGTGACGCTGGCCTTCGCCACCGAACTGCGCGACAAGCTCGCCGCCGTCGGCAACTACGACGTGTTCATGACGCGCGATTCCGACGAGTTCCTGCGGCTCGATGACCGCGTGCGCATCGCCCGTCAGCACGAGGCCGACCTTTTGATCTCGATCCATGCCGACACGATCAGCGTCAAGGGTATCAGAGGCGCCACCGTCTATACCGTCTCCGACAAGGCATCCGACCCGGAAGCGCAGGCGCTTGCCGACCGCGAAAACCTCTCCGACCAGTTCACCGGCATGGTGATCAAGGACGACAACAAGGAAGTCACCGACATACTGATCGACCTGATCCGCCGCGAGACGCATAATTTCTCGATGAGCTTTGCCCACACTCTGGTCGGCCAGTTGTCCACCAGCGTCGGCCTGATCAACAATCCGCAGCGCTCGGCCGGCTTCAAAGTGCTGAAAGCGCCCGATGTGCCGTCGGTGCTGGTCGAACTCGGCTATCTCTCCAACGCCAAGGATGAGGCGCAACTGCTCGACGCCGACTGGCGCGGCAAGGCGGCGCAGAGCATCACCAACGCCATCGCCCTGTTTGCCTCCGCCAAGATGGGAACGGGAACCGGAGGCTGAGATGGTCGCCGCCGCCCACAACCGGAGGCAGCGTTGCACGCCGACAACACCAGGCGCTTTTATTTCCGGTGGGGGATGCCGAAACCGGGCACTGCCGTATTTTGCCCACATGGTGGCGACATGGGTTTTCCATCACGGATCGGGACCGTTGCGAAGGCTTGCGCGAAAGGCGGCTTCGTCTAGGAAATTCCCGGACCTCGGACTGGAGCGGGCATGATTCGTCTTATCGGCTATTTCTTTGGTATCGGCACGACGCTGGCGCTTATCGTCGCCGCGGGCGTGGCGATATACATCAGCCATCTGTCGAAAGACCTGCCCGACTACGAGGTCCTGGCCAAGTACGAGCCGCCGGTGACGACCCGCATCCATGCTTCCGACGGCTCGCTCATGGCCGAATATGCGCGCGAACGGCGGCTCTATCTGCCGATCCAGGCGGTTCCGGACCGGGTCAAGGCGGCGTTCCTGTCGGCCGAGGACAAGAATTTCTACAACCATCCCGGCATCGACATCACCGGGCTTGGCCGCGCCATCTACGTCAACCTGCAGAATCTGGGTTCGGGCAGGCGCCAGGTCGGCGCCTCGACCATCACCCAGCAGGTGGCGAAGAACTTCCTCTTGTCCTCGGACCAGACCTACGAGCGCAAGATCAAGGAGATGATCCTGGCCTTCCGCATCGAGCAGGCTTATTCGAAGGACCGCATCCTTGAGCTCTATCTCAACGAAATCTTCTTCGGCTTCGGCGCCTATGGCGTTGCGGGCGCGGCACTGACCTATTTCGACAAGTCGGTCAACGAACTCACGGTCGCGGAAGCCGCCTATCTGGCGTCGCTGCCGAAGGGGCCCAACAACTACCATCCCTTCAAGCATGCCGACCGCGCCATCGAGCGCCGCAACTGGGTCATCGACCAGATGGTCGAGAACGGCTACGTGACGCGCGAGGAAGGCGACAAGGCCAAGGCCGAGCCGCTCGGCGTGACGCCGCGTCGCAACGGCTCTTATTTGTTTGCGGGCGAATATTTCACCGAGGAAGTGCGCCGCCAGATCATCTCGCGCTATGGCGAGAACGCGCTCTATGAGGGCGGCCTTTCGGTGCGCACGACGCTCGATCCGAAGATCCAGCTCATCGCCCGCAAGTCGATGCAGAACGGCTTGCTCAAATACGACACGCTGCGCGGCTATCGCGGACCGGTGACGCATATCGATGCTTCCGGCGACTGGGGCGTGGCGCTGGGCAACGTCAAGGGGCTGGAAGACGTGCCGGAATGGTCGCTTGCCGTCGTGCTCGACAGCTCCGCGACCGGCCTTTCCATCGGCCTGCAGCCGACGCGGCAGATTTCGGGCGATATCGTCAAGGAACGCATCGAAGGCGCCGTCAGCAAGGAAGACATGAGCTTTGCCATGCGCCATGTGGTCGATGGCAAGACGGTCAAGGCCAAGTCTCCGGCCGATGTACTGCAGCCCGGCGACGTCATCTTCGTGCAGAAGAACGAAGGGTCGGAAGGCGCCTACACGCTGCGCCAGGTGCCGGAAGTGGAGGGCGGCCTGATCGCGATGGATCCGCATACCGGCCGCGTGCTGGCCATGGTCGGCGGCTTCTCCTATGCGCAGTCGGAGTTCAACCGTGCCACGCAGGCGATGCGCCAGCCGGGATCGTCCTTCAAGCCGATCGTCTATTCGGCCGCGCTCGACAATGGCTATACGCCGGCCTCGGTGATCATGGACGGACCGATCACCATCCAGAGCGGCACCACGACCTGGACGCCGAAGAACTATGACGGCACGGTGGCCGGCCCCGCGACCTTGCGCTCCGGTATCGAAAAGTCGCGCAATTTGATGACGGTGCGGCTCGCCAACGACATGGGCATGAAGCTGGTGGTGGAATATGCCGAGAGGTTCGGCGTCTACGACCATCTGGCGCCGTATCTGCCGATGGCGCTGGGCTCCGGCGAGACGACGGTGATGCGCATGGTGTCGGCCTATTCGATCATGGCCAATGGCGGCAAGTCGATCAAACCCTCGCTCATCGACCGCATCCAGGACCGCTACGGCAAGACCGTGTTCAAGCAGGACGAGCGCGGCTGCGAAGGCTGCAATGCGCCCGAATGGAACAACCAGCCCGAACCGGAACTGGTCGACAATTCCGAGCAGGTGCTCGATCCGATGACCGCCTACCAGATCACCTCGATGATGGAAGGCGTGGTCCAGCGCGGCACGGGCGCCACCATCGCCGAGCTTGGCCGCCACATCGCCGGCAAGACCGGAACGACCAATGACGAGAAAGACGCCTGGTTCATCGGCTATACGCCGAACCTCGTCGTCGGCCTCTACATGGGTTACGACACGCCGCGCGGTCTTGGCCATGGCGCCACCGGCGGCGGTCTGGCGGCGCCTATCTTCAAGGACTTCATGCGCGTTGCGCTGGACGGCACGCCCAATGTCGACTTCAAGGTGCCGGAAGGCATGAACATGGTCGCCATCAACCGCAAGACCGGCATGCGTGCCGCGTCGGGCGATCCCGGCACCATCATCGAAGCCTTCAAGCCCGGCACCGGCCCCGCCGACAGCTATTGGGTGATCGGCATGGGCGCCGACGGGTCCAACGGCGCCGGCGGACCGCTATCGCCACAGGCTACGGAAGCCATCCAGGCACCCGGCGGCGGACTCTACTGACGACCTGATTTTTTACGTCGAATGGGCTGGCTTGTTGAGCCGGCCCATTTCGCTTTACAGGCAGCAATGCCGTGCCTATGTATCGCGCCGACCCAAGCGCCACTTCAAAAACAGGACAGAACAACCAGCCATGCGCGCGGAAACGCAGAATATTGTCGACGAGATCAGGCAGGCGATCACCCTGCTGAGGAGGCATCTTTGACTGGGATCAGGCCATAAAGCGGCTTGAATACCTGAACGTGCGCGCCGAGGATTCCAGCCTCTGGAATGATCCGCTGGAAGCGCAAAAGCTGATGCGCGAGCGCCAGGGCCTCGAAGACGGGATCGCCGGCGTCAAAAGCCTGACTCAGGCGCTGGAAGACAATATCGGCCTGATCGAACTGGGTGAGGAAGAGGGCGACCAGAGCGTGATCGCCGAGGCGGAAGCAGCCCTCCGCTCGATGCAGGGCGAGGCCAAGGCCCGCCAGGTCGAGACGCTGCTGTCGGGCGAGGCCGACGCCAACGACACCTATCTCGAAGTCCATGCCGGCGCCGGCGGCACCGAGAGCCAGGACTGGGCCTCGATGCTTCTGCGCATGTACACGCGCTGGGCCGAGCGTCGCCGTTTCAAGGTCGAAGTGCTGGAAGTCCATGACGGCGAAGAGGCCGGCATCAAGTCCGCCACGCTCCTGATCAAGGGCCACAATGCCTATGGCTGGCTGAAGACCGAGTCGGGCGTTCATCGCCTGGTCCGCATTTCACCCTATGACAGCAATGCGCGCCGCCACACGTCCTTCTCCAGCGTCTGGGTCTACCCGGTCGTCGATGACAGGATCGAGATCGACGTCTCGGAATCCGATGTACGCATCGACACCTACCGCTCATCCGGTTCGGGCGGCCAGCACGTCAACACCACGGACTCGGCGGTTCGCATCACCCATATCGCCACCGGCATCGCGGTTGCCTGCCAGGCCGAACGCTCGCAGCACAAGAACAAGGCGAAGGCCTGGGAAATGCTGCGCTCGCGCCTTTACGAGGAAGAGCTGAAGAAGCGCGAAGCGGTGGCCAATGCCACAGAAGCGTCGAAGAGCGACATCGGCTGGGGTCACCAGATTCGTTCCTATGTGCTGCAGCCCTACCAGTTGGTGAAGGACCTGCGCACCGGCGTCGAGAGCACCAGCCCGTCGAGCGTGCTCGACGGCGACCTCGACGACTTCATGGAAGCCTCGTTGTCGCAGCGCATCGAGGGCGGTGCCGGTGAAGCCGTGGCCGACCTCGACTAGGATATGTTCATATTCAGCTGAGGCCGGCCTGCGAATGGATGATACCTGCGCTTCCGCCACTTTCGACTCGGCTGACTTGAATAAGAACATCCCTTGGCGGGGGAGCGAAGGAGGAACCATGACTCGCAGGCTCACCGGCAAATGCTTTTGCGGCACGGTTCAGTATGAAGTGGCGGACGAGTTCGTCTATGCCGCGATCTGCCATTGTTCGAACTGCCGGCGCACCACAGGTTCCGCCTTCAAGCCCTTCGCCGGCATCGAGCGCGAGAAACTTGCCCTTGCCGAAGGGCATCACGGGCTCATCCATTTCGGCGATGGCAGCGGCCACGATGCGCATTGCAGCCGCTGCGGCTCGTTGCTGTATTCGCTGGTCCGCGACGGCGCCTATGTCCATGTCGCCATGGGCACGCTGGTCGACGATCCGACGATCCGGCCGACCGCGCATATTTTCGTCGGCTCCAAGGCGCCATGGTTCACCATCGCCGACGACTTGCCGCAATATGAAGGGCATGTGATCGCCGGTCCAGACGACGTATAGGCTGGAACCACATACGGCCAATCCCGTTGTTTCGATGCCCGTCTGCCGGGAGTTGAGCCTGGCCTTGGATCTCGTCAGCGGTTGCAGATAGCGGCGTAGTTGTGCGGCCTCGCGCAGCAACTTCTTGCGCCGACCTAGGAATCAGCCCAGCATCCGAGGGCTGGAAGAGAAAAAGCATTTATGGCCGGACGCGGCATATCTGCGACCTGACGATCCGGCCACTGGGAAGACACGTTCCGGGAACGGGCAAGCGAAACGCTTGATGCTCGTTTGAAAGGAACGCTTCCATGTCTGCTGCCACTCTCCGATCGGCCAGAGCCGTTCAACCGGCTGGCCGACTCCTGTTTTCCTTGTTCGTGACCCCGATCTTTGCAATCGAGATGCTTGCTGCGGTGCTGACCGCACCCGCCTTCGCCCATGACGCCAAGCCTACGGCGGCGAAGCCGCAAGGCTGGAGTTATCCCTTCGCCTGCTGCGCAAACTACGACTGCCGCACCACCCATACCGGCGAGGTGCTGGAAAAGCCGGAGGGCTATGTCATCGCCGGAACGGGGGAGGTCGTTCCGATGAGCGACAAGCGGGTCAAGGATTCACCCGACGGCGATTTCCACTGGTGCGCGCACCAGGCCGGCCTCGACGCAGGCAAGACGATCTGCCTGTTCGTGCCACCGCGTTCCTACTGAGTTCTGTTGGCAGTTCTCATCGGAAGGCCGGCCTTGGTGCTGAAGGCGCTTGCGTCAGACGGAAGCAGCGAGTGCTGAGGCGAAGTCGCGATACGGCCGCAGTGGGCGACCCAGAAGTGCCGTCAGGCGCTCGACGTCGCCGGTCTCGGGCAGCATCCCGTCGGTAAAGAAACGCTCGCCCATCAGGCGCATGTCGTAGGCCATCCAGGCGGGCAGGAACTGCTTGAGATTTTGCTCAAAACCCTCCGTATTGTCGCCGCTGTAGCTGATCGGGCGGGCGAGTACGTCTGACCAGATTGCGGCAATGTCCGTCCCGGTCAGTGTCTGCGGACCGACGAGGTTGATCCTCTCGAACGCAAGCGGCTCCTTGGACCGTTCGCGACGCAGCAGCTCAAGAGCGGCGATCTCGGCGATATCGCGGGCATCGATCATGGCGAGACCCTTGGGGCCGATCGGCATTGGGTAGGTGCCGTAGCCGGTGATGACGTCTTCGACCGTCAGATCGTTCTGAATGAAGTAGGCCGGGCGCAAGATCGTAGCTTTGAAGTCCATCTGTTCGATCATTCGCTCGACGCCGAACTTGCCCGCGAAATGCGGCACGTTCACATAGACGTCAGCGTGGATCACCGAGAGATAGACGATCCGCTCGATGCCGGCCGATCGGGCGACATTCAAGGCGATCAAAGCCTGGGTGAATTCGTCCGGCACCACGGCGTTCAAGAGAAACAGCGTGGAAACGCCAGACATGGCTTTGCGCAGCGAATCGACATCGAGAAAGTCGCCTTGCACGACGGATACGCCTGCCGGAAAACTGGTTTTCGACGGATCGCGCACGAGAGCACGCACATCGGCGCCGCGCTTGGCGAGCTGTTCGACGACTTGGCGGCCGATATTGCCGGTGGCGCCGGTAACGAGAATGGTCATGGAATTTCTCCTGTTGGGTTGCTTGACAGCCCCAATATGTGTGGCTCACAAAGAGCCCAGTAGACGGCAATTTTAGACACGTCGTCTCACTGGTGGGACAGTCATGGATCTTTTAGCCCTTGCCGATTTTAACCTCGTGGCCCGCCATGGCGGCTTCGGCAAAGCGGCAAGGTCCACCGGCCGGCCCAAAGCAACATTGTCCCGGCGGGTTGGCGAATTGGAAAGCAGTCTCGATCTGCGTCTGTTCGAACGGGGTGCGCGTAACCTGAAGCTGACCGAAGAAGGACGGGCGCTCTTCGAGCGGACGGGGGCGTTGCTTGCCGAGCTGGACGAGACGGCATCGGCGATTGCCTCGGGCGGCCAGAGACCCAAGGGCAGATTGCGGATCAGCGCGCCTTTGCATTTTTCGCAGACTGCAATGGGGAGGATCGCCGCGGGATTTGCCCTGAGGTATCCTGAGGTGAGGCTTGAAGTGACCACCGAAGACCGGCATGTCGACATGATCGAGGAAGGCTACGATCTGGTAATCCGGGTCAATCCGGATCCCGATGAAAGCCTGGTCGGACGGGCGTTTCTCCGCGACCGCCTGGTCGTTGTGGCGAGCCCGGACCTTCCTCGCCCGGCCGATGGGCTCGCCGCTCCTGGCGTTGCGCGCGGGACAGGCGAGCGGCAAACATGGCAGGTGAAGACACCAGGTGGCCGGGCAACACTTAGAATCGAGCCGGTCCTCGCCTTGTCGACGCTCATCATGGTCCGGGATGCGGTGCGAGCCGGCATCGGCGCAGGACGGCTTCCCATTTCGTTGGTGGCCCACGACCTGGCTGACGGCACACTGGTGAATTGGGGGGATATTGACGGCCCCGAAATTTCTCTATGGACGCTCTACCCCTCCCGGCGGCTGCTCAGCGCGCGCGTGTCGGCGTTCCTGGATTTTCTGAAACAGGCTTTCCCAAACGGGACGCCGGACGAACTGGCCGCCTATATCGGCAGGTGACGACGATTGGGAGGTGACGACGGGCCTGCTTCAGCCAGAGCGCCGCTCGGCTCGATCGATCAGAGCCTGCTGACAGACAGTTGTCAGGAGCCTTCCTTTATGGTGCCTTGCCGCATGGGTGGCGGGCAACGGAGAGGAAAGCTTTTCATGACCATCAAGGCCAGCTGTCATTGCAAGGCGACGACGTTCGAGGTTTCGCAGGCGCCCGAGACGGTAACACAATGCACCTGCTCGTTCTGCTCCAAGCGCGGTTCGCTGTGGGCTTACTACGTTCCGTCGCAATTCAAGCTCACCAGCTCGCCGGAAAACGTTTCCTTCTATCAATGGGGATCGAAGACCGTCAAACACGGGTTTTGCGCCATTTGCGGCTGCGGCACCTTCACCGAAACGCCGGACTGGTCGACCGGAAAACCGGACTTCGACAATCCCAAGATCTCAGTCAATTCGCGGCTGTTCGACGATTTCGACCTCGATAAGGTCGAGGTGGTCGTCATTGACGGCAAGAACCTCTGGTAGGCCAGCGCCAACTGCCGAAGCAGAAGTGTGGCGCGAGCGGGGAGAAGCCGCTTTCGCCGCTCGGTTTTTCGCCGCATTTCATGTTACAAGACCGGAGAAGGGCTTATATGCGCGAGCCGCAAAGGCCGCGCTTTGGAGAGGGACGATCCTTATGAAAAAGACTGTGCTCGTCGCCGTTGCGACGGCTGTGCTGGTGAGTGCCTGCACCACGACCGATCCGTACACCGGGGAGCAGAAGGTTTCGAACACCGCAGCCGGCGCCGGCCTTGGCGCCCTGGCGGGCGCGGGCCTCGGCCTGCTTGCCGGCGGCAATGACCGCCGCAACGCGCTGATCGGCGCCGGTATCGGCGCGCTGGCCGGCGGCGCCATCGGCGCGACCATGGACCAGAACGAGGCTGAACTGCGCCGCCAGCTCGAAGGCACCGGCGTCAGCGTCACCCGCACCGGCGACCAGATCATCCTCAACATGCCGTCCGACATTACTTTCAACGTCGACCAGGATGCGGTGAAGCCTGGCTTCTACCAGGTGCTGAACTCGGTTGCGCTGGTGCTGAAGAAGTTCAAGCAGACCACGGTCGACGTGTTCGGCCACACCGATTCGACCGGCGGCGACGAACACAATTTCGATCTGTCGCAGCGCCGCGCATTGGCGGTCGCCAACTATCTCTCAGGGCAAGGTGTCGATTCGCGCCGCTTCGCCGTCACCGGTTTCGGCAAGACCCGTCCGATCGCGTCCAACGGAACGGCGGCCGGCCGTGCGCAGAACCGGCGCGTCGAGATCCAGCTTTCGCCGCTGACCTGAATTGTTCGGCATCGAAATGCGAAGGCGGCCCCGCAAGGGCCGCTTTCTTTTTGGGCTCCTGTGGTCGGCCAAAAGGTCTAACGCATTAGAGATTTCTAATAATCCCTTTCCGGAGGCCTTGGAAGGGATTAGCATTGGTGCGTTTCCAGAGGGGATGGGGCGGTACAAACGGCCGCGCAGTCACTTTTAGTCGGCCCCGGTCCTGCACGGCCAGATAAGGAAATCTGGGAGGAATGCATGACAAGAACAGCTCGTCTTGGGCGTTGCGGCGTCCTCATTTTGACAGGTCTGGCCTCAGCTTGGTGCGCAGCCGCCACGGCTCGAGCCGAGGACGCCAACAAAGCCGACATCGAAGCTTTGAAGAAATCGCTCGCCAAATATGAGGACTACACGGTCGCCGTCCGCGACCTTTATCTGTCGACTGTCGGGTGTGTCTATTACAGCGGGGACAGGATCGAGGGCGCTATGGACTATCCGAAGGGCGCTATGGGCATCCATTTCGTCAACGTCCCGAGTGTCGGTCAGAAACTCGATCCGATGCGCCCCAATGTGCTGATCTACGAGCCGACCAAGAAAGGCTTGAAATTGGTTGGCGTGGAATGGCTGATGCCCCTGACGCCAGACACCAAGGAACCTCCAAAACTATTTGGCCAGACCTTCATGGGACCGATGGAAGGGCACTATCCGCTCATTCCGAGGGAGTTCGTCCACTACGACCTTCATGCCTGGCTGTTCAGAGACAATCCGAACGGCATGTTCAGTCCGACCAACCCGAACGTGAAATGCAGCAAGGCAGAGTTTCCGATGCTGGAAGAGCCGACCAAGATGATGCCCGGCCCGATGTGACGGACGGGCCAGGATAGGAGCTTGCCAAGAGTGCAAGCTGGCCGGCTGCATTTGAGAGTGCTCGGGATCAGGCTCGGACGACGATCGGCATGAGGGCCGGCGCGCATGAAGGCTGCCCGCTTGAGGACAGGTATCTGGTCGCGGAAGCCGACAATGGCGCTGCGAGCCGTCAGTCGAAGGTAAAAGCGGCCCGCAAGGGCCGTTTTGTTTGGCATGTCGGACCCTGTAATCAAGGCCTACGAGGTCGGCTGATCGACAATTGCCGCAACGATACGGCGCACGATCGGCAAGACCAGCAGCAGACTTGGAAAGCCCACTAGCCATGATGCTCCCCATGCATACGGCCAGGTCGCCACGAAACCGGTTGTCCAGCCGGCACTGATCAGCGTCGCTACCGCGGGAACAATGCACGACATCAGGATGGAAAGAACGAATGGCATCACCAGCGCATTGTAAGAGGCCGGTAGCTTTCTCGATTTCAAAACCTTGTGGGATGACGGTCGCATCACCTATCTCCTTCTCGAAAGGTGAAAGTATGCGGGGCTGAGCGCAGTCAGGCGGCCTGCGCCATTTGCTGGGCCAGGTTCCGAATAAAGCCGCGCAACGAACGCGGTTCGCGGCCCAGGGCGGCGCGCAATGTCAGACTGTTTCCGCCAAGGCCATAGTGGGCATAGTGGGCGTATATTTTGGCCAGCACCTGCATTTGGCGGTCATTGTAGGGAAGGCGTGCCTCGGCCGCCCACTCGCCAAATGTCGGCTCACCAGAAGAGATGGGTCTGCCAAGTTCCTCACTCATCATCGCAACGATGTCTTCCCGGCTGTGCATACCGTCAGCGCACAGATCGAGGGTCGCGTCGGACAATCGCGCTTCGGTTAGGGCGATCGCCGCCACCTCAGCGACATCGCGGTAGTCGACGCGGGCCAGCTTCGCCGTCTTTGGAAACGGTTCCGAGAAAACACCATGTTCAACGACGGACGGCCAGGCCGCTGCGAGGTTCTGCATGAAATTGGCAGGGTGCAGAATCGTATATTCCATCGTCGTCGAGTAGAGAGCAGCCTCGACAGGCACCTTGCTGGCATGGTTCTTCAGTCGCGTATTGGTAGGTTGGATCACCGACGAGAAGACGAACTTTCGAACTCCTGCTCGCGTGGCGGCCTCAACCATGGCAACGCCCATGGCTGCTTCATCGGGAGCAAAAGCCGGCCCAATGTGAAAGACGCCGTCGACGCCCTCGACCGCCCTTTCGAGGCTCTGACGATTTCGCAAATCTCCTGTCGCTACCTCGGATGCCCCCAGCTTCCGGGCCTTTTCGGCATTCGCAGGGTCGCGAACGAGCGCTCGAACATTGGCATTGCGGCGGACAAGTTCAGGCACGACAAGTCCCGCAACTCGGCCTGTGGCACCAACAACCAGAACAGTTGGATTGGCTACTTGCATGACGATTCCCTTCCATCAAGCCTGTCCTCGCGGGACAACTTGCAGAGAGGTACGACGTCGCACTTGTCGTTACAATTACCCGTTTTTGCGATATATTATGTCGAAGATCGGGAGAATACATGAGCCGGATGGACGATTTCGAGGCTTTCATCGCGATCGTCGAGCATGGAAGTCTGACGACTGCCGCACATCGGCTGAACCGCTCGCTGCAGTCGGTCAGCCGGTCCCTGGCGGCACTGGAGCAATCAGTCGGCGTCGAGCTGATCCACAGGACAACGCGTCGCTCGACACCAAGTGAAGTCGGAGCAGCCTTTTTCAACCGGATCAAACCCGCGGTCGACGAAATAAACGACGCAAGACTTCAGGCGATCAATCAACGATCGGAGCCGGCAGGCGTCCTGCGCATCGGGGCGCCGGTTCTGTTTGGCCCGAACGTCCTGATGCCTGTCATCGCGGAATACATGCGGACATTTCCCCGGGTCGAGGTCGATCTTCAACTTTCCGATGGATTTGCCGATCTTGGCGCCGAAGGTCTCGACCTGGCAATACGCATCGGCGATTTGCCGGATTCCAACTTGAAAGCCAAACGCCTGGGAGCGTTGCGGCGCGTTGTGTTCGGCGCGCCTTCCTATTTCGCGCGGTGCGACCGGCCGGCCCATCCCTTCCAGCTGAGTGAGCACAGTTGCATCATCAGAACCGCTAACGAGCGTCCAGGTGAATGGACGTTTCAGATCGACGGGAAACCCCGGACCGTGAAGGTCGCAGGCGCTTTTCGCTCCAATCTGATGACCTCGGTCTATGCCGCCGCAATCCACGGACTGGGTTTGGGCTTCTCGCCTCTGTGGCAGATAAGACATTTGGTCGACGACGGTCTCGTCGAACTGGTTTTGACGGAATTCGAGCCGGCACCGGTGCCGATCCATGCCTTGTGGCAGGAAGGCCGGTCATCTTCGGCCAAGGTTCGGGCATTTCTGGATTTATTGGCATCCCGCCTGGAACTCAAAAGCCTGTAGCATCGACGGGTATTTGAAGCGCTCCAGGCCGGAAGAGATCGGGCAGATCGAGCCTGTCTTGCGATTACCGCGCATGGCGCTGATTGATCCTGAGCGGGCTCCAGATCTCGCATCCCAATCGCGTCCAGGAAAGCCGCGCGTCCTCGGGACGCCGCGGCTCATGGAATCAGACCTTGGCGACGATCTTCATGAAGGCCGGCATGTCGTCGCCGAAGCCGACGGTGCCGTCATTGTCTTCACCGCGGTTGTTGCCGCGGGCAGGGCGGCTGTTGCTGGCGCGCTGCGGCCTTGTGTCGCCGCGTTCCGGGGCGCGGTTCTCGTTGTTGCGATCGGAGACCTTGCGGTCGCTGTTTTCGGAGCGGATCGCTTCCTTGCGCTGATGCCGTTCGCCGATGTCGGCGACCGCGGCCTCGGCTACCACCGGCTGTTCCTCGCGCGCGGCATCTGCCGCTGGCGCGTCGTCGCTGCGCTTGGCATGGCGTTCGCGCGGCTTGCGCTCGCCACCCTCCTTGCGATCATGGGCCTTGCGGTCCTCGTCCTTGCGGCCGGCGCGGCGCGGAGCGCCACGGCCACGGCGGGGCGCTTCGTCCTCGCCGCCTTCGCTGGCGACCACGGTCGACAGGTCGCCGTCATGCCACTCGATCTTGTTGCCGATCAGCCGCTCGATGGCGTCGATGTATTTGGTGTCGGACTTGGTGGCGATGGTGAAGGATTTGCCCGAGCGTCCGGCGCGGCCGGTGCGGCCGATGCGGTGGACATAGTCTTCGGCGTGGATCGGCACGTCGTAGTTGAAGACGTGGCTGACGTCGGGAATGTCGAGGCCGCGCGCGGCGACGTCGGACGCCACGAGATAGCGCAATTTGCCATCGCGGAAATTGGCCAGCATCTGCATGCGGGCGCGCTGGTCCATGTCGCCATGCAGGGCGCCGGCGTCGAAATCATACTTCAGCAGCGAGCGGAACAGCTCCGCGACCTCGACCTTGCGGTTGCAGAAAATGATAGCGTTCTTCAGCTCGGCGTCTTCGGCCTTTATCAGATTGCGAAGCGTCTCGCGCTTGTCCCACGGCTTGGAGCCGGACTTGACCAGGCGCTGGATGATGTTGGTGGCAGCGGATGCCGCCTTGGAAACCTCGACGCGCACCGGCGCATGCAGGAACTTCTCGGTGAGCTTGGTGATCTCCGGCGGCATGGTCGCTGAGAAGAACAGCGTCTGCCTGGTGAACGGGATCATCTCGCAGATGCGCTCGATGTCGGGGATGAAGCCCATGTCCAGCATGCGGTCGGCCTCGTCGATGACGAGGATCTCGACGCCGTTGAGCAACAGCTTGCCGCGCTCGCGGTGATCGAGCAGACGGCCGGGCGTGGCGATCAGCACGTCGGCGCCGCGCTCCAGCTTCTTGTCCTGCTCGTCGAAGGAGACGCCGCCGATCAGCAGCGCGATGTTGAGCTTGTGGTTCTTGCCGTATCTGATGAAATTCTCTTCGACCTGCGCGGCGAGCTCGCGCGTCGGCTCGAGGATCAGCGTGCGCGGCATGCGGGCACGGGCCCTGCCTTTTTCGAGGCGGGTCAGCATCGGCAGCACGAAGGAAGCCGTCTTGCCGGTGCCGGTCTGTGCTATGCCCAGAATATCCTTGCCGAGCAAGGCATGCGGGATGGCGCCAGCCTGGATCGGCGTCGGCACGGTGTAGCCCGCATCGGTGACTGCGGAAAGGACCTTGGGCGACAGGCCGAGGTCTGAAAAGGTCAACGCTTCTAGAGCGGTCGTGGTGTCTGAGGACAAGAGTTGCTGTCTTTGGCTGGTTCGGGGAAGCGCAACGGCATCCGTCGCGGCAAGCACAGCGTGCCTGCAAGATTGGTATTGCGATTAGGCGCAAGCCCGCGATTTGTCAACAGAAACGGGCGGGATTGGCACGATTGTGAAAACGTAAGCTTAATCGCGATGCTTAATTAGGTAGTCACTCTTTGCGCCGGCTCAATAGCGAAACTGCTCGGCGAGAATGCGTTCGTTCCACGAATGGTTGGGATCAAACAGCAGCGTTGCCGTCGCAGTCGGCGATTCGCGGACCGTTACGGAAGCCACCGCCTTGACCTCGGTGTGGTCGGCGGCGGTGTTCACCGGGCGCTTTTCCGACTCCAGAATATCGAAGCGTACGGTCGCCTTGTTTGACAACAAGGCACCCCGCCAACGGCGCGGCCGGAACGGGCTGACCGGGGTCAGCGCGAGCAACGGCGCATCCAGCGGCAGGATCGGCCCGTGCGCCGAAAGATTGTACGCGGTGGAGCCGGCCGGCGTCGCGATCATCACGCCGTCGCAGTTCAGTTCCTCGATGCGGACCTGCTCGTCGACGGTGATGCGGATCTTTGCCGTCTGGTAGGACTGACGCCACAGCGCCACCTCGTTGATGGCGAGTGCCGAAACCGTCTCGCCCTCATGCGTCAACGCCAGCATTTCCAGCGGGCGGATCGTTTCGGCGACGGCGGCCGCGATGCGCTCGGTGAGGCCCCCGACGCGGTACTCGTTCATCAGGAAGCCGATGGTGCCACGGTTCATGCCGTAGACCTTCTTTCCCGTGCTCATCGTGTCGCGCAAGGTCTGCAGCAGGAAGCCGTCGCCACCCAGCGCCACCACCACCTGGGCGTCGTCGAAGGATGCCTGGCCATAGCGGGCCGACAGGCTCTCCATCGCCGCCTTGGCATCGGCAGTGTCGGAGGAGACGAAGGCGAAATTGGCTTTGCTCATGACATTCCGATGGCGGTCGGCCGATGGCGGTCGGCGGCGGTTGCGTGGGGTAGCATGGGCAAGCGCATCTGCAAAGGGAGGCATCGTCGGCGCAGTTGCGGCCGCGGCGAAACGAAATCGGCGGCTCGCGCTTCATGTCGCCGGAACGGCGAATGTGATGGTTAAGTGCGAGCTTAAGCACTCGTAAAGCCTGATCGATCATGTTAGCCGACAGAGGATGGGTGGCTGGGGGGCTAGCCAGTCGAGACCTGTATATTGCCGGTGACACGCCTGATTATCGTCTTCCTGATGCTGGGAAGCTTCGCCCTTCTCTTTGCTGAGCTTGTACGGCATTCCGAAGACATGAGCTCCAGGCCGACGGCCTCACGCTGCGGCGACGCCGGCGTGCCATGCCCGCAAAACGCGTTGTAGGCTGAAGCCAATCTGCCAACGACGATCCATCGCTCACTGCGCGACGATCTGAAGATTGGCGTTGCCGTAGAATGTGTAGGCGAGATAGGTCGGATCGCCGGTCTGGTAGAATTCTCTGCGGACATCCTGCAGGATCTCGGCCAGATAGTCCGGCCTGTCCTTGATCCGCGTGCTGATGCCACCATAGAAATCGGTCGAGAAGGCCGCTGCCGCGCGGTCGGTCAGTGGCCACATGCCGCCGATGAAGCCGGAAGCGCCGCCCGCCAGAACCGCCGGACCCCAGCCCTGCACGAAGCCGCCGAGCATCTGGGAACGGCCTGTGTCGCAGGCGTTGAAGAAGTAGAACGGATTGCCCTTGCCATGCGCGGTGGCGACCAACGCAGCCCATGTATCCGGGTCGAGCGACTGATCGACGAGATCGATGGCAAAGACCGGCCGGCCGCTGCCCGGTTGGTTGACCGCGCCATGACCGGAGAAATGAATGAAACCGGTCGAGACTTCACCGACCAGTTTCTCGAAAGAGGTGAAATCGCCATCGAAGCGGCGGTAGCCGTAAAGCTTGCTCAGCGCCGCGATCTCGTCCTGTTGGAAGCGCAGCGAGCGCTTGTCGACATAGGAGGGCGCGACAGCCGCGACGCCGGTGAAGGTCATGCGGTCGAGCGGGTTGTCGACCTGTGAGGCACTGCTGCGCGGAGCCCAGCGCGCCAGCCGATAGCCCATGCCGAGAAAACCGTCGGCGGTGGCGCCGTCGACGCTGCGCGGGCGGATCAATTCCCAGGGCAGTGTCGGGCTGTTCGAGGTGATCTGGATCGAATGCAGCTCGCCTTTGCCGCGCAGCGACCAGAACACGTCCTTGAACGCTTTCGGCACATAGTCGCGGTAGAGCGCATCGCCAAAACCTTCGGCGGCGAGCGTGACAAAGCGCTTTTGCGTCCCCGGATCGCTGCTTGCGGCAGGCTGCTGCAGCGATACCGCGCCGCGCAGGCTCAGGCCGAGCTGCAGCAGGCGGCGATATTCGGAGTCCAGCCATGCCGCCATCTCAGGTGGCGTCGAGAACGTATCGGTCACCGGACCGGCCAGATGCGGCGAATGGATGATGATCTGCCCCGAACCCAGCCCGCTCGGATCGTCATAGAGTATGGTCACGTCGAGATCGGGGACGTCATCGCCGGCTGCGCCGCCGAGCGTCACATTGCCAGTTACCGCCGGCTGCGGCGCCGCTGCGGCCAGCATCAGCATGGCAGGTGCTGCGGAGCGTTCGGCTGTGGCGCTCGGAGCGGCTGCCTCGACAGGCGCTGTGCGACGGATGACAACGGACCGCGACGCCGATCCGAGGAACCTCCCGGCGCTGTAGATGCGTGCGATGAACTGGGACGGCTTGCTGTCCTTGGCGATCGGCCGCGCCTTGACGTCGAAGCGGACGAAGTCGCTGTCGCCCTGGCGGTAGAGCGTCGTCCGTCGGCTCCATTTGCCGCCGTCGGTGAGATCGAAGCCGGAGGCGAACAGATCGATGTCGATCGGCCATTGCTCGGCTCCTGCCGGCATCGCCATGGCCAGGGCGCCATCTTCCGTCACCGACGAGCCCGGCGCTGCCTTCACCTTCACTTCGGGCGTGAATTGCTCTTCGGTAAGGGCGATCGAAACGGTCACCGTCTCGCCGGCGACAATCTCATCCGGCGCATCGATGGTTGGATGGCGCACCACTTCGACAGCGCCCGTCTCGGGTTGTGGAAGGGCGCCGCCGGAAGGAGGGCTTTGCGCCTGGTCGATGGGCGGCGGCGCTGGTTTCGGTGGCGCCTGCGCCTCCGGCGGACTTTCGGCGCCGGTCGCGGGTGGCGGGGCCGATGTCATGCCGTCCTCAGGGGGGATCCCTGCCTTATCGGGGGGCGGTTCGGCGCCGGTGGCTCCGCCATCCTGCGGATAGGTCCCGCCGAGATTGTTCTGGGCAGCGGCCGCAGCTGCGTCTTCAAGACGTTGCTTTTCCTCTTCGTATCGTTGCCGAGCCTGCTCTTCCTGCAATTGGCGCTGCTGTTCCTGGCGTTTGTATTCCTCGTAGAGCGCCGCCTCCTTGGCGCTGTCGCCCATCGCGGCATCGGGACTGCCGGAGCCCGGGGCAACGTCCATGGGGTAGGGCTCCTGACCGCTGCCATCGGCGTAGTCGCTGCCATCAGGCTCCCAACCGCCACTCCCGGAGATGTAGCCGCCGCTCGCCATCGCCGGCGGTGCCGGTTCCGGCACAAGCGGCAGCGCCGGTGCCGCGCCGGCCACCTGGTCCGGCGTCAGCACAAAGGCAGCGTCTGCCGAGCGGCCATATGCCATCCATGGCCACTGGGCGCCTGACGTTTTGTCGATAGTGGTTTGCCTGACCGAGGCGAGGATGATGGCTATGTCCGCGCCGCGCTTGACCAGCGCAGCGGTGAGCGCATCGGCAAATACGGTGACGGGGCGGGCTTCGTCCAGTGCAACGGTTCCGGGTTTGGCCGACAGAGCGACGATGGCGTGGGTGAGGGGATCGACCGCAGCCAGACCCTGCATCACGCCGGAAGTAGGGTTGTGGCCATCGCCGGGATTGTCGAGCAGAACCACCTTCAATGTCGGGGTTGCCTCGAGCGCCTGCATGAACAGATCGAGGGGCAATGCCGTCTGGTCGACCGTTTCCTTTGAATCGATCCGGGTGCCGCGCGTCAGTAAATAGTTCCTGCCGTTGGCCTGCGCGGTGTGGCCGACATAGTAGAAGATGCCGACGGAGTCCGGATTGGCCAGGGATTGGGCGAAATCATGCATGGCGCGCGCGACATCGGCGCGGTCGCCATCCGACACCTGCCGGACGGTGAAGCTAAGCGATCGTAGTGTCGCTGCAACGAGTTCGGCACTGAGGTCGGCGTTGGCGATTGCCGGTGAGCCCTCAGAGGCCGGATTGGCGACAACCAGCGCTATCCGCGCTTCGCCGCGCGCAGCGGAGAAGAGCGCCATGGTCATCAGCAGCACGACCGCCAGAAAAAGGCGCATGACCGTGATCCAAGCCCTGCAGGCTGCGGCGCTCACGCCACGGCTTGCCCCAATTCATCAATGGCCCAACCTTGACCATATCATGTCGGCTTCGCCGGCGCACTGCCGGTGCCGATCATGCAGTTGTGTCGCAAAGATATTGACTGTATGTTTAGTAATTAATACCGTTGCCGAGATACCGAGTTGGTCAGCCGGCATTCGCCGGTGAATGATCACCAGGACGAAGGGAACTTAGGGACTCGAGGCGCAATCCCGCCGGTCCCAACAATGGGAGACACAAGCATGCAGTTGAAATCGACCGCCACGGCGCTCGGCCTGTCGCTGCTGGCGATGACCGGCATTGCCCGCGCCGAGGGCGAACTCCAAATCTACAATTGGGGCAACTACACCAGCCCGGACCTGATCAAGAAGTTCGAGGAAACCTACAAGGTCAAGGTTACCGTCACCGACTACGACTCCAACGATACGGCTCTGGCCAAGGTCCGCCAGGGCGCTTCCGGCTATGACATCGTCGTTCCATCGGCCAGCGTGATGCCGATCTGGATCAGCGAAGGCCTGCTCTTGGAAACCGATCCCAACACGATGGAGAACTTTAGAAACGTCGATCCGAGATGGGTCGACGTGCCGTTCGACCCCGGCCGCAAATATTCGGTGCCGTGGCAATGGGGCACGACCGGCATCTCGGTCAACAAATCGGTCTATGCGGGCGATCCGAACACCTCGGCGATTTTCCTCGATCCGCCGCCGGAACTCGTGGGCAAGATCAATGTCGTGCCCGAAATGGGAGACATCATGTTCCTCGCCATTGCCTATGAGGGCGGTAAGTACTGCACCGACGACAAGGTGCTTTTGAAAAAGGTGCATGACAAGCTCATCGAGGCGAAAGCGAAATGGCTGTCGCTCGACTATGCGGCCGTCGACGGTCTCGGCAGGGGTGACATTGCCGCCGGCGTCAACTGGAACGGCATATCGCTGCGCGAGCGGCTGGAGAACGACAAGATCGTCTACGGCTATCCCAAGGAGGGCTTTCCAATCTGGATGGACAGTGTCGCGGTGCTCAAGGATGCCAAGAACGTCGAGAACGCCAAGCTCTTCCAGAATTTCATCATGGACCCCAGGAATGCAGCGATGATCTCGGCCTTCGCGCACTACGCCAATGGCATCAAGGGCTCCGAGCCCTTCCTGCCGGCCGATATGAAGGGCGCGCCCGAAGTGGATGTTCCGGCCGAATTTGCCGACAAGGGCCAATTCATGTCGGCCTGTCCCGCCGACGTCCAGGCGCTCTACACCAGGATCTGGACCGATCTGCAGAAATAGCAGCGCCGCCGGCCGAAGCTGACCAACATCGGGCCGCGCATCGCGGCTCGGCCATCCCCAATGCCAGATGCCGTAAAGCCGCCGCGGGAGATTTTTTATGTCCGATCTCGACCTTTGCTACATGCCGGCCAGCGAGGCGTTGCGGCTGTTCAAGGCGAAGAAACTGTCGCCTGTGGAACTGATGCAGGCCACCATCCGCCGCGCCGAGGCAACCAAGGCGACGATCAACTGCCTCACCTTCACGCATTTCGACGAGGCGATGGATCTCGCCAGAAAAGCCGAGGCGAAATACGCCAGAGGCGCAAGGACCGGCGCGCTCGAGGGCCTGCCGATCGGCATCAAGGATGAGAGCTACATCAAGGGCAAGCCGACCTCGCATGGCTCGCTGCTGTCCGGGGACGCCATTGGCGGCCATACCTCGACCATGAACGAGCGTGTCATGAAGGCCGGCGGCATCGTCCACGCCCGCACCGCGACGCCCGAATTCAGCTGCGCCGGTTATACCTGGTCGAAGCGCTGGGGCGTCACGCGCAACCCCTGGAACCCGGATTTCACGCCGGGCGGTTCGTCGGGCGGTTCGGCGGCAACGCTGGCCTCCGGCACGTCGTCGATCGCAACCGGCTCGGACATAGCGGGCTCAATCCGCATCCCTGCCTCGGCCTGCGGCCTGGTCGGTTTCAAGCCGCCTTACGGCCGCAATCCCGATGAGGCGCCGTTCAATCTCGATTTCTACTGCCACACCGGGCCCTTGGCCCGAAACGTCGGGGATGCGATCCTGCTGCAGAACGTCATGGCCGGGCCGAGCCCGCTCGACATCGCCACGCTGCGCCCGAAACTGCGCCTGCCGCTCGACTACAAGCCGATCAAGGGTTGGAAGATCGCATTCTCCATGGATCTCGGGTCCTTCGAGGTGGATGCGGACGTGCGCAAGAACACGCTCGCTGCCTGCGATGTGTTCCGCTCGCTCGGCGCCACCGTCGAGGAGGTGGACCTCGGCTGGGGCGACGAGGTGCTCAAGGCCGGCATGGCCTATCTCGAACATCTCTTCGGCGCCTCGCTGTCGCCGCTGCTCGCCAAGCACGGCAAGGACATGACCAGCTATGCCAGGCAGTTTGCCAACGACGGGCAGAAGTCGAAGGCCACGGACTTCGTCGCGACCTTGGACGTGGCGGCCAGGATGTATCTGACGCTGGGGCCGTTGCTGGAAAAACACGATGTGCTGATCTGCCCGACCAATGCGCTTCCCGCAGTGCCGGCGGAATTCGATCAGACCAAAGGCAAGGTCGAGATCAATGGACGGGAGGTGAACCCGTCGCTGGGCTGGGTGATGACGACGCCGTTCAACATGCTGAGCCGCTGCCCGGTTCTGTCCGTGCCGTCGGGCCGCGCCGCCAACGGCGTGCCCACCGGCATCCAGATTGTCGGCCGCACCTATAGCGACGCCGACGTGTTCCGGGCGGGTATGGCCTATGAGACGGCTCGTGGTCAGTGGTACACGAATGCCGGGACACGCCCGGCGCTGTGAGTCCGCAGGGCGCCGGCATCCCAAGGCAGCGGCGGGATGTTTCGGCCGCCGGGGAAAGGCCTGACGACAATGGCGCAACGCATAGCCACTCCGGATGCGGGAAAAAGCAAGGCGGCCAAGGGTGCGGCGAACGACGCTGCGCCCAAGGACCGCCGGCGCGAGCGCGGCGAAGCGAGCATCCAGCGCATCATCGACGCCACAATCGAGCTCATCGCGGAGGAGGGGCTGGCCAGCGTCACCATGCAGCGCATCGCCGAGCATGTCGGCTCGTCCAACGCACTGGTGGTCTTTCATTTTCGCAGCAAGGAGAACCTGTTCCGAGCCGTCCTGCAATATCTCAGCGACCAATATGACGCGCTGTGGCTGACGCTGGTGCGGGCGCCCGGCCTGTCGCCGGTCGAGCGGGTCTTGGGCGCGGTCGATTGCGCGCAACGCTTTGCCCGCCAGCATCCGAATTGGGTGTCGGTCTTCGTCGTGTTCTCCAGCGACCGCAAGAGCATGCAGCTCTACAACGAGATAGGCCTGCCCAGCGATCTCGCCTACACGGCCGAAGCGCGCGAACTGCTGATCGAGATTTCGCGCAGCGGCGGTTACACCGGCGTCGACATAGACACGCTGTCGGAGAGCCTGAATTATCTGGTTCACGGCGCCTGGTATTGGGACCATCTCAACCCGTCCAGCCGCGACACCGACGTGCTGCGCAAGACCATGCTGCTCCTGCTGCACCAGGCCTTTCCGCGGCATTTTGACTTGGGGTGAGATGCGGCCATTGCGAGCGACGAAAGCGTCCTCTGCAAACCTAAACCCGAAAATCTCTACGATGCCTTGATCTCTGTAAAAACGCTTGCACAATCCAGAGGTGCGAGCTAAACAACCCAGGGATGCATTCGAGGGTGGGTAAATGTGGCATTGGGCGATACTTCTGTTGCTGATTGGCGTGCCGGTTTTCTTCGCCGTCCGGTCGTCGCGCAAATCCTCACAGAGCCCAGATGACCTCGTGGGGTTCGGCGGCTGGCTGATCCTGCTGGCGATCAGCCTGTCCCTTTCGCCGTTGCGCACACTTGTCGATATGGCCAGTCTGGTCAAAACCTACCAACAGCTTGTTACAGTGCCCAACGGGGCCTTGGCCATCTATGGCGAGGCAGCCCTCAATCTGGCATTTCTGGTGCTTCAGCTGGTCGTGCTTGTTTCGATGCTGCGGCGAAGCCACCGCTTTCCGCAGCTGTTCATATGTCTGTGGTTCGCGATCCCTCTCTTATTCGTACTGGACACAGTTTGGATATCGACTGTTCTGGGTGTCCCGGTAAACCGTTTGCTTGCCGGAGGAGCTCTGGTTACACCTTTGGCATCCTTCATAGTCACAGGGATCTGGGCCGCCTACGTCTACAGGTCGGTTAGGGTGAGGAACACGTTCGGCGATACGGCAGCCATACAGGCTGCCACATTTTCCTAGAAGGTCCGACGGCTGCGAGTTGGCCTGATGTCGTGCTGCCAGCTCCGCCGAATAGAACCGTCGGCAGTCCTCCTTCGACTAACGAGCTTCGAGTGGCCTGCCACCCGAAGCTCGAAGAGCGAAAGGTGGTGCCCCCGGACGGAATCGAACCGCCGACCTTCGGTTTACAAAACCGCTGCTCTACCAGCTGAGCTACAAGGGCACGGCGCTCCGGTTAGCATATTTCGTGCGCCAGTAAAGACAAAACTCCGTTTTCGATCGCTAATGGACCCCGCCGAGGTGGGCGGGCCGCCATGCTGAAAACCGCCAATGCGATCCCTACATATCTCTCAGGTGCAAACGCATCGAACGGGGTGTCGCATGATCAGACTTGTCATCATCCTGCCGCTTGTCGTCATTGCCTGGCTGCTTGCGGTAAAGCTCATCAGGGACGTGAAGAGCGCCAATGTCGACTGGACCGGCATCGCCGCCATCGTCGGTTTTATCGCGATGGCGTTTTGGCTGCGGCATGTGACTGGGATGGGGATGAATGGTGAATGGTGAATGGGCGAACGCCTTTCGGACCATTGACTACTCACACTCGCTCAAAACCTCGAACCTTTCACCACGTCACCGCGACTGATCTCCAGAGGCGAATGGTCGCCTCGATCAAGGAGATCATCATGTTGAAGCGCAGTCTTACTTCGGGCCTGGTCGCCATCTTCGTCGCCACCGGCGCGCTCGCCGGTACCGTGCAGTCGTCCTCCGCTCACAGCCATCATCACCACCATCACAAGCACCACGACAAGCCCTCTTGGTGGTGGAACCATCAACACAAGCACCATCACCACAAGCATCATCATCACCACGGCAAGGTGATCATCTTCCTTTGAGCGAGACGACCTGCCTCGCGGAAGGGCGGCTTCGGCCGCCCTTTTTTGCGTTGAGCGCTCGATCGATCAGATCTTGGTTTCCATCGGCTGATTTCCGGCCTTCAAGAAAATCCCAAATTCTTTCGAACCTTTTTCCGCGCCGAAACGACAGATGATCAAGAGGCGGATGGATCGCCTCTCGCAACGAAACAAGGAGATCGTCATGTTCACGCGCAAAATCGCTTCTGCCCTCATCGCCAGCACCGTCGCCGCCACCTCGCTGGTCGGCACCGTCCAGCCCTCGGCCGCCCACAGCCATCACCACAACCGCGAAATCGGCATCGGCATCGCCGCCGGCGTCGGCGGCTTCGTGCTCGGCAGCCTGCTCAACCAGCAGCCCCGCACCGTCTATGTCGACGACGAGGGTGGTTCCTGGCACGTCCGCCGCTGCGCCAATCGCTACGCCAGCTACGATCCGTACTCCGACACCTATGTCGGCTATGACGGCTACCGCCACTATTGCCGCCTCTAAGAGGAGGCTCCCCACAAGAAGGAGGGGCTGTACGCAGCCCCTCTTTCCTACATTTGAGCGCGTGGCAGTGTCAGCTACGGTTTGGAGATCGGTAATCCGGCTGCATGGCAGGTGCCGACAACACCACCGCTCGCATTCAGCGATTGATCGCCCATGGCGATGAGTTCGAAGCTGCTTCCTTCATCCGGATAGATCTTGGCGGCGAACGGTTGGTCTGTTGTATGACCACCGGACGATGACTTCGCGGCGACATGGCCGCAGACCACGATTTCCCGGCGGCCGTTGAGCGTCCGCTCGCCGGCGCGCATCGTCCCGAATTTGGCGGATACAGGATCCTGCAAATGCTGGCGAATGCCGATCGTGATTGTCTCCTCCAAAGCGAGCGAGATCGGAATCTCGCTGACTTGCTGGGAGACAGGGGCGGGTTCGGGCGCCGTCGCCACGCATCCGCACAGTGAAGCGGCGAGCAAAAGCTGAAGCGTTCTCCGCATTATAATCGGAACCCGCCGATCATCCTCGTCACCTCAGCGGCGGCGTCGCGCACCAGCGGCCCGATCTCGTCCAGCCGCTCCATCGTCACCCGCACCGTCGGTCCGGAGACCGAGACACCGCCGATCGGCTCGCCGAACTCGTTGAAAATGGCGGCGGCCACGCAGCGCATGCCGGGATGCCGCTCCTCGTCGTCGACCGACCAGCCACGGTGCTTGATGACAGCCAGGTCATGGGCCAGCGCCGAAATGTCGGACAGCGTCTTGTCGGTGAAGCGCTGCAGGCCCGACTTGCGCAGGATGGCGGCGACGCGTTCCGGCTCGAGCTGCGCCAGCACCGCCTTGCCGATGCCCGAGGCATGGAAAGAGCTGCGCGTGCCCGGGCGGAAGAAGGCGCGGATCGCCTGATGGGTCTCGACCTGGCTGACGAAAACGACGCAATCGTCCTCGGCGACGCCGAGATTGGCGGTTTCACCGGTCTTCTCCATCAATTCCTGCATGACCACGCGGGCCCGGTCGACAAGCTTGCGGCGGCGCAGGAAGGCGGCACCCATGCGGTAGGTCTCGACGCCGATCGACCACAGCTGGTCCGATGTATCGAACTCGACCATGCCGTGGTTCTGCAGCGTCGTCAGCATGCGGTAGGCGGTGGACGCCGCGAGCTCGCTACGCGCCGAAATCTCGCTCAGCGACAGGCCACTGCCTTCAGCGACGATGGCCAGGATGCGCAAGGCCCGGTCCAGCGACTGTACAGAACCGGCCTCGGACGGACCGTTGAAAGCGCGCGGCCGGCCGCGCTGGCGTTTTTCGCTGGTTTCCATGGCGGCATTGTCGCCGGTTTCGCCGAAATCGCAATGAAAAACTTTTTCACAGATTCTGGTGCCCGGATTCATGAAAAACGGAAAAGCCAGCGAAATCAGTGGACAGGAGCCGTTTTCTAGAAATGAAAAATTATTCTGAAAAAATTGAAAAATGAAAACCATACTGGCATTGTCGGTCGACCAACAATTTGCGGAGGCTGGACATGGCCAGGATGCGCGCTGTAGATGCAGCGGTTCTCGTTCTCGAAAAGGAAGGCGTTTCCTGCGGCTTCGGCGTGCCGGGCGCGGCGATCAATCCGTTCTATTCGGCGCTGAAGGCGAGGGGCTCGATCCGCCACATCCTGGCGCGCCATGTCGAGGCGGCCTCGCATATGGCCGAGGGCTACACGAGAGCTAAATCAGGCAATATCGGGCTGTGCATCGGCACGTCGGGCCCGGCCGGCACCGACATGGTCACCGGGCTCTATTCGGCGGCGGCGGACTCCATCCCGATCCTGTGCATCACTGGTCAGGCGCCGCGGGCACGGCTCAACAAGGAGGATTTCCAGGCGGTCGATATCGCCGCCATAGCCGCACCCGTCGCCAAATGGGCGGTCACGGTCATGGAGCCCTATCTCGTGCCGATGGCGCTGCAGAAGGCATTTCACCTGATGCGCTCGTCGCGACCGGGCCCGGTGCTCATCGACCTGCCGGTCGACGTGCAATTGGCCGAGATCGAATTCGATATCGATGCCTATGAACCGCTGGTCCCGTTCAAGCCGGCAATGTCGCGCGCCCAGGCCGAAAAGGCCTTGGCGATGCTCAATGCCGCGGAAAAGCCGCTGATCGTCGCCGGCGGCGGCATCATCAACGCCGATGCGTCGGATCTGTTGATCGAATTTGCCGAGATAACGGGCGTGCCGGTCATCCCGACGCTAATGGGCTGGGGCGCGATCCCCGACGACCACCGGCTGATGGCCGGCATGTGCGGGCTGCAGACCTCGCATCGCTACGGCAATGCGACGATGTTGGAAGCCGATTTCGTCTTTGGCATCGGCAATCGCTGGGCCAACCGCCACACCGGTTCGGTCGATGTCTACACCAAGGGCAAGAAATTCATCCATGTCGACATCGAACCGACCCAGATCGGCCGGGTGTTCGCGCCGGATCTCGGCGTCGTCTCGGACGCCGGTGCGGCACTAAAGATGCTGCTCGACGTCGCCACCGAATGGAAGACGGCAGGAAAGCTGCGCGACTGGTCGGGCTGGGCGAAGGAATGCCAGACCCGCAAGAAGACGATGAAGCGCAAGACGCATTTCGAGCAGGTGCCGCTGAAGCCGCAGCGCGTCTATGAGGAGATGAACAAGTCGTTCGGCCGTGACACCACCTACGTCACCACGATCGGCCTCTCGCAGATCGCCGGGGCGCAGTTCCTGCATGTCTACAAGCCGCGCAACTGGATCAATTGCGGCCAGGCCGGCCCGCTCGGCTGGACGCTGCCGGCAGCGCTTGGCGTGCGCGCCGCCGATCCGGATCGCACCATCGTGGCGCTGTCGGGCGACTACGACTTCCAGTTCATGATCGAGGAACTGGCGGCCGGCGCACAGCACAAACTGCCGTATATCCATGTCGTCGTGAACAATGCCTATCTCGGCCTGATCCGCCAGGCGCAGCGCGGTTTTGCGATGGATTTCGAGGTGAGCCTGGCCTTCGAGAACGTCAACCGCGCCAACGATCCGGAGGCCGGCTACGGCGTCGACCATGTCGCGGTCGCAGAAGCGATGGGCTGCAAGGCGGTCCGGGTGCGCAAACCGGAAGAGTTCGCCGGCGCGTTCAAGGAAGCGCAGCGGCTGATGAAGGAATACCAGGTGCCGGTGGTGCTCGAATTCATCCTCGAGCGCGTCACCAACATTTCCATGGGCACGGAAATCGACAAGATCACCGAATTCGAGGACCTTGCCGAAAGCCATGAGGATGCGCCGACGGCGATTGTGTTGCTCGATTAGGCGCGCCGATATTCAGGTGAGACAGGCCTGCAAACGGCGCCTTCCTGCGCTTCCGGTGCTCACGTACAGAAAGTACGTTCCGCTCCGGTTCTCGAAAGTCACCGTTTTCGACTCTGCCTGACCTGAATCTCAACACGCCTAGGGCCAAGCAGAAGAAGGAGAAAAAGAATGCCGCGTTTTTCAGCCAATCTGTCGATGCTCTTTGGCGAGCATGAGTTCCTCGATCGCTTCGATGCCGCAGCCCGCGCCGGCTTCAAGGGCGTCGAATATATCGGCCCCTATGATCATACGCCTGACGTGGTCGCGGCCCGGCTGAAGAAGAACGGCCTGACACAGGTGCTGTTCAACCTCCCGGCCGGCGACTGGGGCAAGGGCGAGCGCGGCATCGCGGTTTTGCCCGACCGCGCGCCGGAATTCCGGCAAGGCATCGCCAAGGCGATCAGCTATGCCCATGCGCTCGGCTGCGAGCAGGTCAATTGCCTCGCCGGCATCGCGCCGCAGGGCGTGGATCGTTCGGTGCTGGAAAATACCTTTGCCGAAAACCTGGCGTTTGCAGCCGAGAAACTGGAGCAGGCCGGCATCCGGCTTTTGATCGAGCCGATCAACACGCGCGACATACCGGGTTTTTTCCTGAACTATTCGGAGCAGGCGCTGGCGCTGATCGAGCGCGTCGGCTCGAAGAACCTGTTCCTGCAATACGACATCTATCACATGCAGATCATGGAGGGGGATCTCGCCCGTACCATCGAGGCCAACCTCGGCCGCATCGCGCATATCCAGCTTGCGGACAATCCCGGCCGTCACGAGCCGGGGACGGGCGAGATCAATTATCCCTTCCTCTACGAGCATATCGACAGGATTGGTTATTCCGGCTGGGTCGGGGCGGAATACAAGCCGAAGGCGGGGACGGAGGCCGGGTTGGGGTGGTTCAGAGAGCTTAACGGGCAGGGGAGTGCTGCGGCTTAAGCGTCGCAGCCCCCTCATCCGGCCCTTCGGGCCACCTTCTCCCCGAGGGGAGAAGAGATCGCCGAGGTTAGCGCCAGCCTCTTCTCCCCAACGGGGAGAAGGTGGCCGCGTAGCGGCCGGATGAGGGGGCGTTTCACACAGTCATTTGGAGAACAACAATGGAAACCATCGGCTTCATCGGCCTTGGCATCATGGGCGCGCCGATGGCGGGGCATCTCCTGGATGCCGGCTACGCCGTCATTGCCAGCGACCACCGCTCGAAGCCGCCGGCCGATCTCGTCGCCAAGGGCTTGAGAAGCATCACCGGCCACGCGGCAGTGGCGAAGGCCGCGGATATCATCATCACCATGGTTCCCGACACCCCGCAGGTAGCCGAGGTGCTGTTCGGCGACAATGGTGTCGCTTCCGGCCTGAGCAAGGGCAAGCTGGTCATCGACATGAGCTCGATCTCGCCGATCGAGACCAAGACCTTTGCCAAAAAGATCAACGATCTCGGCTGCGACTATCTCGACGCGCCGGTCTCGGGCGGCGAGGTCGGCGCAAAGGCGGCGTCGCTGACCATCATGGTTGGCGGCGAGGACAAGGCGTTCGAGCGAGCCAAGCCCGTGTTCGAAAAGATGGGCAAGAACATCACGCTTGTCGGCCCGAACGGCGTCGGCCAGACCACCAAGGTTGCCAACCAGATCGTCGTGGCCCTGACCATCGAGGCGGTCGCCGAGGCGCTGGTCTTTGCCTCAAAAGCCGGCGCCGACCCCGCCAAGGTCCGGCAGGCGCTGATGGGCGGGCTGGCGGCATCGCGCATCCTCGAGGTGCATGGCGAGCGCATGATAAAGCGCACCTTCGCGCCGGGCTTCCGCATCGAACTGCACCAGAAGGATCTCAACCTGGCGCTGGAAGGCGCCAAGGCACTCGGTGTCTCGCTGCCCAATACGTCGACCACGCAGCAGCTGTTCAATTCCTGCGCCGCCAATGGCGGGGCGAAGGAGGATCATTCGGCGCTGGTTCGCGCGCTGGAGCGGATGGCGGGGCATGAAGTGGGTGAATAGTGAATGGTGAATAGTGAATGGTGAATGGTGACGGTAAGAACGCTTTCCCATTCACTATTTCACCATTCACCCTCCAAGGAATTTCCGTGCCGCATAAAGGCTCACCGCCGCCGCATTCGACACGTTGAGCGAGCGGATGGCGCCGGGCATGTCAAGGCGGGCGAGCGTGGTCACCGTCTCGCGCGTCTTCTGGCGCAGGCCCTTGCCTTCGGCGCCAAGCACCAGCGCGATCTTCTCGCCTGAAAAACCCGTTTCGAGTTCGGCCGGCCCGTCCGAATCGAGGCCGATGGTCTGGAAGCCGGCTTCGTGCAGCTGTTCCAGCGCGTCGGCGAGGTTCTTCACCTCGATCTGGTCGATATGTTCCAGCGCGCCGGAGGCGGATTTGGCCAGCACGCCGGATTCCTGCGGGCTGTGGCGGGCCGTGGTGATCAGCGCACCGGCGCCGAAGGCGACCGCCGAGCGCAGGATGGCGCCGACATTGTGCGGGTCGGTGACCTGGTCGAGCACCAGCACCAGTTTGGTATCGCCGAGCGCGTCAAGGCGCTTGGGCTTCAGCGGCTCGGCCTCGATCAGCACGCCCTGGTGGACGGCGTCCGAACCGGTGATCTTGTCGATGTCCTTCGGCTCGACCAGTTCGGCCTTGAACGGCAAAGCGGCGAGGTCGGCGATCGCCAGCCGCTCGGCGGCATTGCGCGTCACCAACATCTTTCTGATCCGCCGGCGCGGATTGTCGAGCGCGGCGCGCACCGTGTGCAGGCCATAAAGCCGCACCAGCCCGTCGGCGGCGTTCTCGCCCGGCGGCACCGGCTGGCGCGGCCGGAAGGCAGGCGCGCCGCCGGCCTTCTCGTCGCGATGGGCGCGGCGCAGCTTGGCGTAGTGGGTGTCTTTGGCGGTCTTGGGCGTGTTGTCATTGCTCATGGCCGGCTTCTATAGCCGCGTCGCCGGGCCATGGATACAGGCAGAAAGCCGGCTTGCCGGGTGAGCTGTCAAAATCAGCGCATTTTGCCTTGGGGTGCGGTTGACACCCACTGGCCTTGCCGCCATAAGGCGCTTCGCTGATTTCGGACAAAACCCTGGTTTCGACCTGATCGGCGAGAATGCCTCGTTGCAAGGCTTCGACGGCAGGCTGGAGAGGTGCCCGAGTGGTTAAAGGGGACGGACTGTAAATCCGTTAGCTTAGCTTACGTTGGTTCGAATCCAACCCTCTCCACCACTGCCAGCCCGCGAACCTTGAGGACGATGCGGGTATAGCTCAGTGGTAGAGCAGCAGCCTTCCAAGCTGAATATGCGGGTTCGATTCCCGCTACCCGCTCCAAACTCCCCACTCCGCATCAGATCTCAGCGAATATCTCGACAACGTTGCCGTCCGGATCGCGGAAGAACACTGTCCTGTGGCCCCATTCCTGGTCGGTGAGCGGCAGGACCGGCTGCACGCCCTTGGCCTGAAGCGCCTCGGCGCAAGCAGCGACCATCTCCGGCGCCACCCGGAATGCCAGCTGAAGCGACAGCGCATCCCGCTGCTGCGGCGTGTCGTTGAACATCATGCCGAGGCTGGTCAAGGCCAGCGTGTTCGGGCCGACCCGATATTCGATCCACCTGTCGCCGAGTTCGCGCTGCAGATCAAATTCCATCACATCCCCGTAGAAGTGCCGCATGGCGGCCATGTCGCGGGCGAAGATGACGGTGTAGTCGATCTGACGGATTTCATTGAGCGCATTCATTGTCGAAGTCCCGTGGGCTGATGTTGCGATCGCCCGCAACCTAGCTTTCCTTTAAAGTAGTACAAGACTATAGCTTATACTGGTATCGGAGGTGACTGCATGCCATACGACGGCCCACGGCACGATGAGCTTGCCCGCTTCCTGCGCGAGCGGCGGGACCGCTTGCCGCGGGTCGATGGCGCCAATGGCCGCCGCCGGGCACCGGGCCTCAGGCGCGAAGAGGTCGCCGCCGAGGCGGGGATCAGCACCACCTGGTACACCTGGCTCGAGCAGGGGCGGGAGGTGAACGCATCGCCGAAGGTGCTTCGCTCGCTGGCGCGGGTGCTGAAGCTGAGCCGATCCGAGCAGGCTTATCTGTTCCAATTGGCGCGGCCCGATCTCGATTGGCGAAACCGGCTCGGCGCGCAAGGCCTGCCCAGCGCGCCGTTGCTCAGCCTGCTCGACGGGCTGGCGCCGCACCCGGCCTATGTCGTCAACCGCTACTGGCAGGTCGTCGCCTGGAACCACCCGGCGGCGGTGCTGCTCGGGGATTTCGAGACGGATGATGAGTGGTCCGGCAGCCTGCTCGCCCGGCTGTTTCTCGACCTGGAATGGCGGCAGCGCTTTGTCGACTGGCCGGAGGTTTCGCGCTCGGCGGCGGCGCAGTTCCGGCTTGCCACTGTCGCCATGACTCGCGATCCGGTGCTGGCTGCGCTGGTTTCGTCACTGGAAGCGGCAAGCGAAGCGTTCGCCACGTGCTGGAACAGCCGCGACATCGCCGAGCCACCGATCTGGCGGAAATCCATCCGGCACCCTGTCGCCGGCGCGATGTCGTTCGATTTCGCCACGCTGCAGCCGGGCGGCCGCGACAGTGATTTCTCGGTTTCCGTCTACACGCCGGTCGATGCGTCGACTGCCAGGCGGTTCGCCGCGCTGGTCGGAGCAACGCCCGACAGCCGCAAGGCGGTGCTGGGCGTGTTTGCGCGTGATGCAGGCGCAGAAGTCTAGCTGTTGAAAGCGGACGCGACCTGGTGTTGCTGCGGCACCTGTCCGTTCGGCGTCAGTCTGTCGACAATGCCGGGCAGGGCTGTGGACAATTGCTTGAGCAACTCCTGCTCGTCCAGTCCGGTCCTTTGCGCGATCTCTCGAATGACCTGCGGGCCGATCGCCTTGCGCAGATCATTGGCGTTGATCGGCTGGTTCTGCCCGGTGCCGACCCATGAGTCAGCAACATTGCCTTGGCCGGCATTCTTGAGCTTGTCGAGCAGTCCGCCCAGTCCGCCAAGCAGGCCGCCATCGCCTGAGGCCGTGGTTCCGGTGGGGGCTGGCGTTTGAGGCTGGGCGGGCTCGCCCGTCTCTTCGGCACTCGTCTGTTCGGCGCTTCTGCCGCTCAGCATCTTTCCCACCAGCAGCGCGCCGAGCGCGATCATCAGCGGTTTGGTGATGTTGCCGCCGGGTACGGCGTTGTCAAAGAGTCCCATAGGTCAATCCTCCATAACGACCAAGCCCGTCCCGCCGGCTACAATGGAGCATGCGGGCGGAAATTCAAGTTGGCTTGAGCTTTTGACAATCATGTGACCATGATCGGCGGGCGGGGAATGGAGAGGAAAAATGGGCATTATCAGCTGGATCATCCTCGGCGTCATCGCCGGCTTTATCGGCAGCAAGATCGTCAACAAGACCGGCCAGGGCCTGATCATGGATATCGTGCTCGGCATTGTCGGCGCCATCGTCGGAGGGCTGATCTTCAGCGCCTTTGGCGCCACGGGTGTGACCGGCCTCAACATCTGGAGCCTGATCGTCGCCATTATCGGCGCGGTGGTCGTGCTGTGGGCCTATCACCAGTTCTCCGGCAAGCGAACGCTTTAGGCGCCAGTCTGCCGACTGGCCGACCGCAGGTCGGCCAAACCTGCTTCGACGCGTTGACTTGAAGGTCAGGCGACGACGGTCAGCCTGCGTTTGCGTTCATCAAGCGAGACGATGGTCAGCCCGCTCGCGACCACCAGCAGGATGCCGCAGACCGCCAGGGCATTCGGGAACTGCCCGAATACCAGCACGCCTGAGATGACCGCCCAGACGGTAAAGCAGTAGTAGAACGGCGCCACCACGCCGGTCGGACCGACGCGATAGGCCATGAAGATGAAGAAATGGCCGAAGATCAGGAAGAATCCGGCGCCGGCCATGAGCAGCAGGTGCCGGGCTTCCGGCATCACCCAGCGCTCGGAAACGAGATGCGCGGCGCCCGCGCCGATCAGCACCACCACGATGGCGGAAATGGCGACGATCATGCCCGGCACCTCGGCCGCGACCCGCCTGCCGGCAAGATCGCGTGCCGCCGCCAATGCCGCGTTGCCGAGCGCCAGCAACGCATAGACCGAGATGCCCTGCATGGTCGGCTGGGCCACCATAAGCGCACCGATGAAGCCGAGCCCGATCAGCGCCATGCGCACGCCGCCGATCCGTTCGCCGAACAGGATGGAGGAGCCGACCAGCATCAAAAGCGGGGTGATCTGCCCGAGCGCGGTCGAATCGGCGATCTGCATGTTGGCCAGCGCCACGACGTAGCAAAGGATGGCCGCCAGCTCGAGCAGGTTGCGGCGCAGCACGCGTTTGTCGAAGATCAAAGGGATCTGCCTGCGATAGCCCAGCAGGAACAGCAGCGGCATGCCCCATAGCGTGGCCGCGACCCCGCGCAGGAACAGCACTTCATAGGACGGCAATCCCGCTGTGGCGAGCTTCATCATCGTGTCGTTGACGAGGTACGACCCCGTCGAAACGATCATGAACAGCGGGCCGCGTATGGAGGTCGGTATGAATTGCATGGGGCAACCAAATCAGACCGCCGCCGCAGCGGCAATGGGCCAGGCGCCGGCTGCACATCCGGCAGGCAAAGGCCAGGACATGGGCGGGACAGGACATGGGCGGGAATAGCAAACAGGTGCTGGAGCCCGCAGCCCCCATTTCATTTCCGTTCGCGCGTTCCTATATCAGCGCCACATCCCCGCAATCGGATCATCGGTTCGCACCGAGTGGACAGCGCACCCGGCCACAAGGCACTTGTGTTTTTCGGCCGTAGTCGCTAATCGCCCCGCATTCGACTGAACTGAAGGTCAAGGCCGTCCAAGGAAAGAGACTATGGCAAAAGGTAAATTCGAGCGTAACAAGCCTCATGTGAACATTGGCACGATTGGCCACGTCGATCATGGCAAGACGTCGCTGACGGCGGCGATCACGAAGTATTTTGGCGAGTACAAGCGCTACGACCAGATCGATGCGGCGCCCGAAGAGAAGGCCCGCGGCATCACCATTTCGACGGCGCACGTCGAATACGAGACGGCAGCGCGCCACTACGCCCATGTCGACTGCCCCGGCCACGCCGACTATGTGAAGAACATGATCACCGGCGCTGCGCAGATGGACGGCGCGATCCTGGTGGTGTCGGCCGCCGACGGCCCGATGCCGCAGACCCGCGAGCACATCCTGCTTGCCCGTCAGGTCGGCGTGCCGTCGATCGTGGTGTTCCTGAACAAGGTCGACCAGGTCGACGATGCCGAGCTGCTCGAACTGGTCGAGCTCGAGGTTCGCGAGCTTCTGTCGAAGAACGAGTTCCCCGGCGACGACATTCCGATCGTCAAGGGTTCGGCGCTGGCTGCTCTGGAAGATTCCAACAAGACCATCGGCGAAGATGCGATCCGCGAGTTGATGGCTGCGGTCGATGCCTATATCCCGACGCCGGTTCGTCCGCTGGACAAGCCGTTCCTGATGCCGATCGAAGACGTGTTCTCGATCTCGGGCCGTGGCACGGTCGTGACCGGCCGCGTCGAGCGCGGCATCGTCAAGGTCGGCGAGGAACTGGAAATCATCGGCATCCGTCCGACGACCAAGACGACCTGCACGGGCGTCGAGATGTTCC
>NZ_JAMYUL010000023.1:0-76823 GCF_040322955.1 Mesorhizobium sp. M0077 | reverse complement strand
CGCCTTGCGCCATCACCTTGGCGATCCGCTCGGCCTGCAGATAGGCGCGGTCACCGATGCGGATCTCGCCCGGCACCACCGGCACGCGGTCGATCAACTCGGCTTCGCTCTGGTCGGTGATCTCGAGGAAGTCGAACTGCTCGCGCTCAAGCTCAAAGGCGCAGTGCATGCGCCAAAGACCATTGTTCTTCTTCTCATACGCACCGGCCTTGGCAACCGCTGTCGCATCGAGGATGCGAACCAGTCGGCCTTTGGCCAAACCTGCATCCTCGCGCTTCAAAAGGTGCCCAATCAACTGCTGCAGCCATGGTCCTGCATTGCGCAGCCGGCCGAGCAACGCCACGTCCGAAATGTCGGCAATCCCGCTCGCCGCCGCCCAGGCCACGACGCCCCGCATGCCAACCTTGCCAAGGCAGTAAGCCAGTGTCAGGCGCAACAGGTCGCTCGCCGACCTGACGCCGCGCGGGCGCAGGAACGCCTTCGTCTCGCGGGCACTTGCTGCGATCAACTCTTCGCCGCCCAGAAGCTCAATAGTCTCGGCCCAGCCGTCATCAACAAGCGATTCGTGTGTCATCGCAGTGTAGAATCACACCCGATTCCGCAGGGCAATACCTATCTTAGCGCCTATGCCCAGCCGCCGGGGTTGAGGAAGGGCGACGGTAAGCTCTCAGAACGTCACCGCGATAAGCACCGCCGACAGCAACCCGAACAGCCCAATCAGCAGATAGTCGGCGACCTGGTACAATTTCAGCGCCTGCCTGATGTCCTGGCTTTCCGCCGCGCGCCTACCGCCTTCGCCCATATAGGCGTCCTCGACGACAACGCCGCGATAGCTGCGCGGGCCGGCGAGCGCCAGGCCGAGTGCGCCGGCCATTGCCGCTTCCGGCCAGCCGGCATTGGGCGAGCGGTGCTTTTTGGCGTCGCGCCGCACTGCTTGCCAGGCGTTGCGGGGATCGGCGCCGTCAACGAGAAAGGCGGCGGCAACGATCAGCAACGCGGTCAGCCGGGACGCCGGCAGGTTGATCCAGTCGTCGAAGAGTGCCGCCGCGCGGCCGAACGCCTCGTGGTGCGGGGTGCGGTGGCCGATCATCGAATCGGCGGTGTTGGCGGCCTTGTAGGCGACGCCGCCGGCCAGACCGCAGACACCTGTCCAGAAGGCGGGCGCAACGATGCCGTCGGAGAAATTCTCGGCCAGGCTTTCGATGGCGGCGCGGCTGACGCCGGCATGGTCGAGCTTCTCGGGATCGCGGCCGACGATGCGCGCAACCGCAATGCGGCCGAGCGCCAGCCCGCCGGTATCCAGCGAATCGGCCACCGCCTCGACATGTTCGGTAAGGCTCTTTTGCGACAGCAGCGACGAGGCCAGGATTGCCGTGATGATCATGCCGGCAGGAAAGAGCTGCCAGAGCAGGATTTGCACGATGAAGGCGATTGCCGCCGGCACCAGCACGATCACCAGCAGCGCCTGCACGCCGCGGCGGCGACGCAGCGCGTCGGAATCAGTGTCGCGGTTGAGCCTGAGGTCGAGAAAGGCTATCAGCCTGCCGAACCAGGTGACGGGATGCCCGACGGCACGGAACAGCCAGTCCGGGTAACCCAGGATGCGTTCGATGGCGAGCGACAGGAAAGCGATCAGGATCGACATGAAGCTTTCTGATGGAGCGATTACTGTGGTGGATCACGGTGGATCCCTTGGCCGGGCGAGGGCGCTCTTCCCTCACGCGCCACAACCTTTCGTCGATCTCTCGACAGGTATCAATCCGCACTCCTACCCGCTTTTCGAGCTGCCCGCCACCGCCCTGTCACGATTGCCGGAGGCCGCGCGCCTGCGTGAGCTGGCCAGGGTCGCGGCCGGCGCCTATGGCGCGCCTTCGGCCGAGAATGTGGTGGTCGCCCCGGGCACGCAGATCCTGCTGCCGCGCGTCGCCTCGCTGGTCAGCCCCGGCAAGGCGCTGGTGCTCGGGCCGACCTATGCCGAGCATGCCAAGGCCGCCGCGATTGCCGGCCATGCGGTGGCGGAGGTCGACGATTTCGAGGCGCTTGCCGGAGCCGAAATTGCCATCGTCGTCAATCCCAACAATCCCGACGGGCGAGTCGTGTCGCGGGAAAGGCTGCTTCGGCTTGCCGAGACATTGCGCGCCATAGGCGGTCTGCTGGTCGTCGACGAAGCCTTCATGGATGTCGGCCCGCACGCGGAAAGCCTGGCCGGCGATGTCGGGCGGGGCGGCATCGTCGTGCTGCGCTCGTTTGGCAAGTTCTTCGGTCTCGCCGGCCTGCGGCTCGGCTTCGCACTTTCCGATGCAGCGACGGTCGAAAGGCTTGAAACGCAATTCGGCCCTTGGGCGGTCGCCGGCCCAGCGCTCGAATACGGCATCCGCGCGCTTGCCGACAGCGGCTGGCAGGCCGACATGCGGCGGCGGCTGGCGCAGGATGCGGCGCGGCTCGATGCGCTGCTTTCGCGCTTTGGCGTTGCTGTCGCCGGCGGCACGACGCTGTTTCGCTATCTCCGGCTTGCCGATGCACCGGGGCTGTTTTCGACGCTCGGCGAGCGCGGCATATTGCTCAGGCATTTTTCCGAGCGTCCCCAGGTGCTCCGCGCGGGGCTGCCTGGAAGTCAGGAGGAATGGCAGCGGCTTGAATCGGCGCTTGCCGACTGGGGCGCACGGCGCGACGATGGGTCGAAGGAGATCGCGCCATGATCCATATCTGTTCGCTGGCAAAGCTTGAGGAGACGGTGGCCAAAAGCGGCGCCGAGCGCGTGCTGTCGCTGCTCGCTGCCGGCACCGAGGTGACGCGGCCGGCCTCAATCGCGAGGGAAAACCACCTGCATCTGGTCATGCACGACATCGCGGTGGCGCAGGACGGCATGACCATGCCCGGCGAAGACCATGTGCGCAGTCTGCTCGATTTTGCCCGGAAATGGGACCGCGCCAAACCCATGGTCGTCCATTGCTATGCCGGCATCAGCCGCTCGACCGCCTCGGCCTATATCATTGCGGCGGCGCTCGCCCCGAAGCGCGACGAAGTCGAACTTGCGCAGACATTGCGGAAGCTTTCGCCCTCGGCGACACCCAATCCACGGTTGATCGCCGTCGCGGATGCTCTGCTCTCACGACAAGGCCGCATGATCGAAGCGATCGAAGCGATCGGGCGGGGCGCCGATGCTTTTGAGGGTACGCCTTTCGTGTTGAAGATCGACGGCTAAGGCGGCCCGCTATGCCAGCCAGTCGGCAAGCTTCGCCTTGCGCACATCCTTCAACAGGGTGATGAAGCCGTCGGCCTGATGCTCCGCCGTCAGTCGGCCTTTCTCGGCCGTGGCAATGCTGGCATCGCCGACCACGCCGTTGGGGTTGAGATCCCCAGCGATCCAGGCGAAAGCGTGCGTTCCGGTGTGGCGCAGCAGCGCAAATTCGGTTTCGGCGCGGGCGACCTTGGAGGCGAAATTGTCGGCCTTGGCCATGTCGACTAACTCCGGGCGAAAATGCAGCATCAACGAGGTCTCGACGTCGCCGCCATGGATGCCATGGCGGTCTTCCAGCTCGGTGTACATGCCGGCGGGGCGGCCGAAGCGCTGCCAGCTGGTCTTCACCGCCAGCATCCTCTCACGCACGCGCAGCTCGCGCGTGACGATGCCCATGATCTCTTCATTGCCGCCATGCGAGTTGACGACGATCAGTTTCCTTACGCCTGCGCGGGCAACGGACAGGCCAAGCTCGGTCCAGGCATCGACCAGGGTGGCCGCCGGCAGGGTGAGCGTGCCCGGCGCCTGCAGATGCTCGTTCGACTTGCCGACCGTTTGGACCGGCAGGATGCGGATGTCGAGATCGCCGGGCAGGCGGGCGATGACCGTCTCCAGCATGCCGTTCATGATCGAGGTATCGGTTGATACAGGCAGATGCGGGCCGTGCTGCTCGATCGCCGCCACCGGCAGCACGGCAATCGTCGCCTCCGGATCGATCGCGGCGTATTCGGTGGTCCGGTAGTCGCCCCACCACACGCGTCTGTTTGCAACGGTCATGTCATGCCTCTTGACTGTGAGGGAGACCTAGCGCGCCAAACGTCGCCTGTCGATCACCCAGCCGCAATCGCCTCGACCTCGACCTTGAACTCCGGCCGCGCAAAGCCTGACACGATCATCAGCGTCGAGGCGGGCGCGGGGCTGGCAAACAAGCGGTCGCGGACGTCCATATAGGGCCGCAGAAAGGCGCGGTCGGTGACGTAGGCGTTTATGCGCACGATGTCGCCTAGCCCCAGCCCGGCTTCAGCCAGAATCGCCGCTATGTTTTGAAAGCAGAGCTCGGCCTGCGCGCCGGCATCCTCGGGGATCTGGCCGTCCGCCGTGATGGCGACCTGGCCGGAGCACAGAACCAGCCGCTTGCCTGGCGGCACCTCGACGCCGTGGCTGTAGCGGGCGAAAGGCGGCTTGATCGACTTCGGCGCGAGGTATCTGAACATGGCAATCTCCTGTCTGCGAGACCAGCCTAAGACGTGACCGATAGTACGTTCAAGATGTGGTGCATGGCACAAGGGCGATTGTGGACAGGCGTCCAAAAAATAGGCACGATGCCTCCCGCACAGCATGACCCGTCCGGTGTTGGCAGTGACTGCCGCGCAAGCAGGCGGCCCGGGCGGTGGCATGTGTCTTGCTTCTTGGATCAATGGTGTCGAGCCCGGCGCGTGACGCTCCGGAGCCAACAAAGGGTGGTGTCGATGTACGGAAAACAGAAGATTTCAGCGCTTGCGGTCGCGCTGCTTGGAGCCGGCACGTTCGGCGCGGCAGCAAACGAGAAGGTCACCTTCGGCACCAACTGGCTGGCCGAGCCCGAGCATGGCGGCTACTACCAGGCCGTCGCCGACGGCACCTACGCTGCATGTGGCCTCGACGTGACGATTTCGCAGGGAGGTCCGCAGGTCAGCGGGCGGCCGCTGCTGCTGGCCGGCAAGCTCGATTTCTACATGGGCGGCAATCTGCTGTCGGCTTTCGACGCCGTCCAGCAGGGCATCCCGATGCGCGTCGTCGCCGCCGATTTCCAGAAGGACCCTCAAGTCATCATGTCCCACCCGGGGCAGGGGCTGGACAAGTGGGAGGATTTGAAGAACGCCGACCAGTACATTCTCGGCGACGAGGGCGTCCAGACCTTCTTCCAGTGGATGGTCATCGATCTCGGTTTTGATGCCGCCAAGCGCGTGCCCTACACCTACAACACCGCTCCATTCCTGGCCAACAAGAAGTCGATCCAGCAGGGTTACGTCACCTCGGAGCCTTTTGCGGTCAAGAAGGAAGGCGGCTTCGTGCCCAACCAGTTCCTGCTCGCCGACTATGGCTGGGACACCTATTCGACGACGATCGAGGTGATGCAGGACACGATCGACAAGCGGCCGGAGGTGGTCCAGTGCTTCGTCGATGGCTCGGCCAAGGGCTGGTACAACTACCTCTACGGCGACAACAAGGCCGCCAACGAGATGATCAAGAAAGACAATCCCGACATGAGCGACGAGCAGATTGCCTTCTCGATCGAGCAGATGAAGAAGTTCGGCCTGGCCGATTCCGGCGACACCGAAAAGCTCGGCATCGGCGCCATGAACGAAGACCGGATCAAGAGCTTCTATGACAAGATGGTCAAGGCCAAGGTCACGCCCGAGGGCATCGATATCAAGAAGGCCTACACGCTGGCCTTCATCAACAAAGGTGTCGGGATCGAGCTGAAGAAGTAGTCGTGAAGCTGGAAAAGATGGCGCAGGCGCCCATGACGGCATCGGGTGAAGGCCCGATGCTGCTGACGCTGCGCCATGTCGGCAAGGTGTTTTCCAATGGCGTGACTGCATTGAGCGACGTCGATCTCGCCATCCGCGAGGGCGATTTTGTCAGCCTTCTCGGGCCGTCCGGCTGCGGCAAGTCAACGGCGTTGAGGCTGATCGCGGGCCTGTCGACGCCGACATCCGGTCAGCTCGACTGGGGCGGTTCGATCGACCGCGCCAATATCGGCTTCGTCTTCCAGGAACCGACGCTGCTGCCCTGGGCCGATGTCTTCGACAATGTCTGGCTGCCGCTCAGGCTGAAAGGCGTGTCGCGTGCCAAAGCGGCGCCGGTGGTGATGGAGATGCTGGAGCGGGTGCACCTGACCGGTTTCGAAAACGCCGTGCCGCGCGAACTTTCCGGCGGCATGAAGATGCGCGTCTCGATCGCACGCGCCATGGTGACGAAGCCGCGCATTCTGTTGATGGACGAGCCGTTCGCGGCACTCGACGAGATCACCCGCTTCAAGCTCAACAACGACCTTCTGGAGCTGTGGCAGGACGAGCGCTTCACCGTCGTCTTCGTCACCCACAGCGTCTTCGAAAGCGTGTTCCTGTCAAACCGCGTCGTCGTCATGGCGGCGCGGCCGGGCCGCGTCCATGCCGAGTTGGCAATCGATGCCGCCTATCCACGCGACGAGGTGTTCCGCACTTCGCCCGACTATGCCGCGCTCTGCCGCCAGGCCTCGGACATCCTGGTCAACGCCATCAACACATCAGCCGGACCGCACCATGACGGCCATTGACCAGAATGCCGCAACGCTCGACGCGGAAGAGGCCGGCCGCGTACGCCAGGAGCGGCTGGAGCGGATCGGCCGGTGGGTCTTGCCGCTGGCGATCATGATCCTGGCGATCTGGCTGTGGGACCGCATCTGCGTGTGGAACGCGATCCCGCAATATATCCTGCCGCGCCCCGGCGTGGTGCTGTGGACGCTCTATAGCGATGCCGGGCTCCTGTTCTCCGCGCTGCTGGTCACGTTGCGCATAACCTTTCTCAGCCTGCTGCTCGCGGTCGTCGGCGGCGTCGGACTGGCGGTGCTGTTTGCGCAATCGAAATGGGTGGAGATGTCGTTCTTTCCCTTCGCCATCGTGCTGCAGGTAACGCCGATCGTGGCGGTCTTCCCGCTCATCAACATCTATGTGGACAACCAGACGGTGAAGCTTTTGCTTTGCGCCTGGATCGTTGCGTTCTTCCCGATCCTGTCCAACACCACGCTCGGCCTCAATTCGGTCGACCGCAATCTGCGCGACATGTTCAAGCTCAACGGCGCGACGCGCTGGCAGCAATTGCGCTATCTCAGACTGCCGGCGGCCATGCCGTATTTTCTAGGAGGCTTGAAGATCGCCGGCGGTCTGTCGCTGATCGGCGCCGTGGTGGCCGAGTTCGTCGCCGGCGCGCAGGGACAATCCTCAGGGCTCGCCTCGCGCATCATCGAGGCCGGCTACCGCCTCAACGCGCCAAGGCTTTTCGCGGCGCTGATCCTGATCTCGCTCACCGGCATATTGATCTTCCTGGTGCTGTCGCTCGTGTCGCATCTCATCCTGCGCCGCTGGCACGAGAGCGCGCTGAAGCATGAGCGGTAGGGGGGTTGGGTGACGTGATTGAGATGCTGGCGCGAAACACCCCCCTCTGGCCTGCCGGCCATCTCCCCCTCAAGGGGGGAGATTGGACGTCATCCGGGATTTCGCCAATTATCGACGTTGGAAGACGGGTGCTGTCGGAAAAGCTGCCAATCTCCCCCCTTGAGGGGGAGATGCCCGGCAGGGCAGAGGGGGGCGGTCCTTGATACCGACCTCTGGCTCGTACCATCTCACCAACGTCCGCCTTCACCGGTCGCTGACATCAGGTCTTGCCCCCACTTACGACACCGACGGTTTCGCGCTGGCCGACATCGCCGTCGCCGACGGTAAGCTCTCCAGCATCGCCGCGCACAAGAAATCAAAAGCGCCAGCCACCGCCATCGACCTTGCCGGCCGCATCATCCTGCCGTGCTTCGTCGACTGCCACACCCATATCGACAAGGGCCAGATCTGGCCGCGCAAACCCAATCCCGACGGCAGTTTCATGGGCGCGCTCAATGCCACCAGCGCCGACCGTGCAGCGCGCTGGAGCGCCGAGGACGTGGCGCGGCGCATGGATTTCTCTTTGCGCTCGGCCTACGCGCACGGCACCAAGGCCTTGCGCACTCATCTCGACAGCGTGCCGCCACAGGAGGAAATCTCCTGGCCGGTGTTCGAGGCGATGCGGGAGAAATGGCGCGGCCGCATCGAATTGCAGGCAGCCTGCCTGCTCGGCATCGAAGGCGTGCGCGACAGAAAGTGGTTCGAGAGGCTGGCCAAGCGTGTGGCTGCGGCCAAGGGCGTGCTCGGCGTCGTCACCTATATGGTGCCGGATCTCGAAGAGCTTCTCGACAAGGTGTTCGCCGAGGCGAACAAGCACGGGCTCGATCTCGATTTCCACGCCGACGAGACCGACGATATCGCGGCGATCTCGCTGAAGAAGATTGCCGAGGCCGCACTCTGGAACGGTTTTGAGGGCAACATCCTGGTGGGACATTGCTGCTCGCTGGCGCGCCAGCCGGACCTCGACGTGCTCGACACGCTGGACAAGGTCGCCAAGGCCAAACTTGCCGTGGTGTCGCTGCCGATGTGCAATCTCTATCTGCAGGACCGGCGCGCCGACCAGACCACGCCACGCTGGCGCGGCGTGACCTTGCTGCACGAGATGAAGGCGAGGGGCATTGCGGTCGCGGTCGCCTCCGACAACACCCGCGATCCTTTCTATGCCTATGGCGATCTCGACATGCTGGAGGTCTACCGCATGGCGACGCGCATCCTGCATTTCGACCATCCGGTCGGCGACTGGCCGCAGACGGTGGCGGCGACGCCGGCCAAGGTGATGCGGCTCGACGGTGTCGGGACACTGGCAGCCGGTGGCAGCGCCGATTTCATCGTCTTCAAAGGGCGGAGCTGGACGGAATTGCTCTCGCGGCCCGAATCGGATCGCATCGTCGTGCGCGACGGCCGAGCGATCGACAGGCAATTGCCCGACTATGCCGAGCTCGACGAACTGATGGTGGAATGATGGATGTTTCGGCGCTCAAACGCGATCTCGACGGGATAAAGCTCGACGACAATCCGGCCATCGTCCAGCAGAAGAGCCGCGACTTCTACTGGTACAGCCCGGTGCTGAAGCAGCAGCTCGACCACGTCACCGGCGACCTGATCGTGACACCGAAGACCGAGGCCGAACTGATCCGTGTGCTCGCCGCCTGCCACCGCCACGGCGTTCCGGTGACGCCGCGCGGCAGCGGCACCGGCAATTACGGTCAGGCGATGCCGCTATCGGGCGGCGTGGTTTTGAACCTTGCCGAGATGAACGAGATCAAGGCCATAGCGCCGGGCCGCGTCGTCACCGGGCCGGGCGCGATCCTCGCCGACATCGACAGAGCGACGCGCGCGCATTCCGGGCAGGAACTGCGGCTGTCGCCGTCGACCTACAACACCGCCTCGATCGGCGGCTTCATCGCCGGCGGCTCGGGCGGCGTTGGCTCGATCAATTTCGGCGGTCTGCGTGATTTCGGCAATGTGCTGCGGCTGCGCGTCGTCACCATGGAAACCGAACCGAAGGCGCTCGAACTCACCGGCGAGGATTTGCACAAAGTCACCCACGCCTATGGCACCAACGGCATCATCACCGAGGTCGAGATGCCGCTGACTGCAGCCTATGAATGGATCGACGTGATCGTCGGCTTCGACGCTTTCATGCCGGCAGCCCGCTACGGCAACGCGCTGGCACGCCAGGACGGCATCCTGACCAAGCTGATCACGCCGATCGCCGCGCCCGTGCCGCAGCTCTATTTCAAGCGCCACCAGAAGTTCTTCCGGGACGGGCAAAGCATCTGCGTCGTCATGGTTGCCCGGCATGGGCTAGACGCGTTCCTCGCCTTCACCCGCCGCGCCGGCGGCGAGGTCATCTTCAATGCCGCGACGGCCACGGACGAAGAGAAAAAGGGCCTGCCGCCGGGCTTCGAGCTGGCGTGGAACCACACCACGCTCAGGGCACTGCGGGTCGATCCCGCGATCACCTATCTGCAATCGCTCTATCCGTTTCCCAACCAGCTGGCGCTGGTGGAGAAGATGGACGCGATGTTTCCGAACGAGGTCTTTTCGCATCTCGAATTCGTGCGCCTCGACGGCAACATCACCTGCTTCGGCCTGCCGCTGGTGAAATTCACCACCGAGGCGCGGCTCAACGAAATCATCCGGCTGCATGAGGAGAACGGCTGCCCGATCTTCAACCCGCACCGCTACACGCTGGAAGAGGGCGGCATGAAGCAGACGGATGAAATCCAGCTCGCCTTCAAGCGCGAGACCGATCCGCAAGGCCTGCTCAATCCCGGCAAGATGATCGCCTGGGAAAATCCGGATTACGACTATCGCTCGGGCCGGACTTTTTTGTTCAAGGGTTTGCAGAAAGCAGAATGAGCAGAGGTTTGAGCTTGAGCACCCCCCTCTGTCCTGCCGGCACAGGCCCTACGCTGCCGCTTCGGGCGTTCGTCGTTTGGAAAGCCAAGCAATTGGCTTCCCATCGGCTTCGCCGACCACTTCTCACCCCCCGCAAGGGGGGAGATTGGCAGCCTGAACGCCGCGGCCAATCTGACACGCTGACAATTAGTGAAAGCGATGCGGCAGTCCGATCTCCCCCCTTGCGGGGGAGATGCCCGGCAGGGCAGAGGGGGGTGCCTCGCGCCCACCTCGTAAGTATTTCCCCATGAAAGTCCTCGTCCTCTACGCGCATCCGGTGGAGACCAGCTTCAATGCAGGCCTGCACCGCACGATCGTCGAGCGGCTGACGGCGGCCGGCCATGAGGTCGACGATTGCGATCTCTATGCAGAGGATTTCGACCCCAGGCTGACGCGCGGGGAGAGGCTGGATTATCATAACCAACGCAGCCCTGCGGACCCGGCCGCGCCCTATGTCGAGCGGCTGCTCAAGGCCGAGGCGCTGGTGCTGTCATATCCCGTCTGGAACTACGGCTTCCCGGCCATCCTGAAAGGCTTTTTCGACCGCGTGTTTCTGCCCGGCGTGTCGTTCAAATTGGTCGACGGCAAGGCGCAGCCTTCGCTCCACAACATCCGCAAGCTGACCGCCGTCACCACCTATGGCGGCAGCCGCTTCCGCGCCATGCTGATGGGCGATCCGCCACGCAGATTGGTCAAGCGGATGCTGCGCGCGACGATCAGGCCCGGCGCCTCGGTGTCCTACCTCGCTCATTATTCGATGAACCTGTCGACCGACGAGACGCGGGCAGCCTTCATGGCCAAGGTCGCGGCCGGGATGGATGAATTCTGATGCGCGTGCTGGTGGTCTATTGCCATCCGGTGCCCGAAAGCTTTTGCGCCGCCATCAGAGATGCCGCAGTCGATGTGCTGAAGGCACGCGGCTGGGAGGTGCGGCTGCTCGACCTCTATGCGGAGAAATTCGATCCGGTGATGGGCTGCGAAGAGCGACGCGCCTACAATGAGCGGGCGCCGGAGGATCCGGCCCTAAAACCGCATTTCGAGCATCTCGCCTGGGCTGAGGCGATCCTGTTCATCTATCCGACCTGGTGGTACGGGCTGCCGGCCATGCTGAAGGGCTGGCTCGACCGGGTCTGGGCGACCGATGTCGCCTTCAAGCTGGGCAAGGGGCGCATCACGTCGCTGATGACACATGTCACCAGGGTCGGCGTCATTACCACCTGCGGCGCGCCGACCTGGTGGAGCGTCGTCGTCGGCCAGCCCGGCCGCAAGACCTTGCTGCGCGGTATGCGCGCGCTGTGCGCCCGCCGCTGCCGGACGTTTTTCCTGGCGCACTACCTGATGGACGCCTCGACGCCAAGGACGAGGGCGGCGTTTCTGGTGAAAGTGCGGGCGAAGCTGGAGCGGTTTTGAGCTTCTTCACCCTCGCCCTTGTGGGGAGGGTCGCGCAGCAAATGCCGCAAGGCGGCATTTGCGAAGCGGGGTGGGGGGTCTCGTAGGGCGCACCCCCACCCCGGCTCGCAATCGCCGCTTCGCTCCGACTGCGAGCCGACCCTCCCGACAAGGGGGAGGGTAAAAAGGTGCTACATCCTCGTCCGTTCCGCCTTGGGATCGTACATCGGCTTCAGCGATGCTTCCGCCGCAAAACGCTCGCCGGCGATCTCGATCTCGTAGGACGAGGCCAGCACATCCGCCTCGCTCTCGCCCTGGCAGGGCACATAGCCCAGTCCGATCGCGCCGCCGAGATGGTGGCCGTAATTCCCCGATGTGATCGGGCCGACGATCTTGCCGTCGCGCAGGATCGCCTCGTTGTGGAAGAGCAGGGGTTCAGGGTCTTTCAAACGGAACTGCACCAGCCGGCGCGACAGGCCGGCTTCTTTTCTCTTCAGCACCGCATCGCGGCCGATGAACTCGCCCTTGGCGGTTTTGACCGCAAAGCCGAGGCCGGCCTCCAGCACATTGTCCTCGTCGGTGATGTCGTGGCCGAAATGCCGAAACGCCTTTTCGAGGCGACAGGAATCCAGCGTGTGCAGGCCGCAAAGTTTCAGGCCGACATCGCCGCCGGCCTCGTCGATCGCCTCGAAGACATGAGCCGCCTGGTCGGTCGAGACATAAAGTTCCCAGCCGAGTTCGCCGACATAGGTGACGCGGTGGGCACGGGCGAGGCCCATGCCGATCTCGATCTCCTGGAAGGTGCCGAATGGATTGTTGTCGTTGGAGAAATCGTTGGGGCTGACTTTCTGGATCAGCTTTCGCGCATCCGGACCCATCAGGCAGAGCACGGCCTCAGCTGCCGTGACATCGGTGATGACTACGAATTCATCCCCGACATGCCGGCGCAGCCAGGCGAGGTCGCGTTGCAGCGTCGCGCCCGGCACGACGAGGAAGTAGGCGGTCTCAGATAGCCGCGACACCGTGAGGTCGCTTTCGATACCGCCGCGCTGGTTGAGCATCTGGGTGTAGACGATCTTGCCCGGCGCCACGTCCATATCGTTGGCGCACAGCCTTTGCAGGAAGGCACAGGCGTCGCGGCCTTCGACACGGATCTTGCCGAACGAGGTCATGTCGAACAGGCCGACCTTGTTGCGGACCGCCAGGTGCTCCTCGCGCTGGTTGTCGAACCAGTTCTGCCGCTTCCAGGAATAGCGGTATTCGCGCTCCTGCCCCTCTCGCGCAAACCAGTTGGCGCGCTCCCAGCCGGCGACTTCGCCGAACACGGCGCCGCGCGCCTTCAGGTGTTCGTGCAGGGGCGAGCGCCTGACATTTCTGGACGTTGCCATCTGCCGGTAGGGGAAGTGATCCGCATAGAGCAGGCCGAGTGTTTCGGAGACACGCTCCTTGAGATACCTACGGTTCTTCTGGAATGGCTGGGCGCGGCGGATGTCGACTTCCCAGAGGTCGAAGGGCGCTTCGCCGTCATTGATCCACTGCGCCAGCGCCATGCCGGCGCCGCCGGACGAGACGATGCCGATGGAATTGTAGCCGGTCGCCATCCAGTAGCCCGACAGCTCCGGCGCTTCGCCGAGATAGTAGCGGTCGTCGGGGGTAAAGCTTTCGGGGCCGTTGAAGAAGGTGTGAATGCCGGCGGTTGCCAGCATCGGCATGCGATTGACGCCCATTTCGAGGATCGGCTCGAAATGCTCCATGTCCTCCGGCAACTGGTCGAAGCAGAAATCCTCGCTTATGCCGTCCATGCCCCAGGGCTTGGCCACCGGCTCGAAGGCGCCGAGCATCATCTTGCCGGCGTCTTCCTTGTAGTAGGCGCATTCATCGGGAACGCGCAGCACCGGTAGACGACCGAGCCCGGGGATCGGCTCGGTGACGAGATAAAAATGTTCGCAGGCATGCAGCGGGATGGTGACGCCGTTCTGGGCGCCGAGCTCGCGCGCCCACATGCCGGCGCAGTTGACGACGATGTCGGCCTCGATCGTGCCCTGGTCGTCGCCTTGCGCCCACGACACACCGGTGACGCGACCGGCCTTGGTATGGACCTTGGTGACCTTCACATTCTCGACGATGGCGGCGCCACGCTGGCGGGCGCCCTTGGCCAGCGCCATGGCGATGTTGGCCGGATCGCACTGGCCGTCGAGCGGCAGATGCACGGCGCCGACCACATCGGACACGTTGAGATGCGGGTACATCTCCTTGACTTCACCAGGCGAAATCTCGCGCACATCGACATCGAAGGCGCGGGCGAGCGAGGCCTGCCGATAAATCTCGTGCTTGCGCTCCTCAGTCAGCGCCACGGTGATCGAGCCGACCTGGCGCATGCCGGTGCCGACTTCCGTTTCGGCTTCCAGCTTGACGTAGAGGTCGGCCGAATATTTGGCCAGCCGCGTCATGTTCTGCGAGCCGCGCAGCTGGCCGATCAGGCCGGCGGCGTGCCAGGTCGTACCCGAGGTCAGCTGCTTGCGTTCGAGCAGCACGATGTCGGTCCAGCCGAGCTTGGCCAGGTGGTAGGCGACCGAACAGCCGGAGACACCGCCGCCGATAATAACCGCGCGGGCCTTGGTGGGAATGCTTCTGGTCATGCGGCCTCGCGGCGATAGCCGGATGCGAAGCGGCGCAGGCGTTTTGCGGCTTCCTGAAGCACCGGCTCCGGTTGGCAGAGGCTGATGCGGATGTGGCCGGCAGCGGCCTTGCCGAAGCTGGAACCCGGCATGACGCCGACACTCTCCTGGTCGAGAAAGGCCCAGGCGAATTTCTCGTCGTCGGGCTCGACTGCGGAGATGTCGAGCATGACATACATGCCGCCCTCGGAGCCGTGCACGCTGATATTGTTCATGCCGCGCACGGCGTCGAGCAGGACGGTGCGGCGCGCCGCATAGCGTTCGGCGATCTCCCTGACGCCAAAGCGGTTCTCCAGCGCCTCGGCGCAGGCGATCGAGATGAAGGCCGGCAGGCCGTAGGTCGTCACCAGATTGAGATTGGTCAACAGCGTGATCATCTGCGCTGGGCCGGTCAGCCAGCCCATGCGCCAGCCGGTCATGCCATGGCTCTTGGACATCGAATTGATGACCAGCGTGCGCTCCGCCATGCCGGGCAGGCCGCGCGGCGAGATGTGCTCGCCGCCGCCGAGCGTCCAGTAGACCTCGTCCGACAGCAGCCAGAGATCGTGCTCGCGGCAGATCTCGGCCAGCTCTTCCAGACGCTCACGCGAATAGACGGCGCCGGTCGGGTTGTTCGGCGTGTTGATCAAAATGGCGCGCGTGTTGGGCTTGAGCGCCGCGCGGATCATCTCGGCGTGCGGCTGGAAACCGTCTCCGGCCGGCGTCTCGACGACGGTGAAGCTGGCGCCGGCGGCGCTGAAGGTGTTGGGATAAGTCGCGTAGTAGGGCGCCACCACGATAGCGTGGTCGCCCTGGTCGAGAACGGCCTGCACCGCCGCGTAAAGGGCGGCCTGACCGCCCGGCGTGGCGATCACCTGGTCGGGGCTCGTCTCGACCCCGGTGCAGGCGGTCGAGGCCGCCGCCATCGCCCTGCGCAGGCGCGGAACGCCGGGAAGCGGGGTGTAGTGGTGGTTGCTGCCGCGAACCGCCGTCACGCAGGCTTCGATGGTCTGGCTCGGCGTATCGAAATCATGGTCGCCGACCGACAGCATGATGATGTCCTGGCCCGCCTCCTTGCGGGCCCATGCCTCGGTGTGGACCTCCCAGCCATCCTTGCCCGAAGGCACGATGCCGGAAATGCGCGATGAGGGTCTGGGCATCAGGATACTCCCGAGATTTCGTGGCCGGCCTGTTCGAGCTGATCGCGCAACGCGGCGATGTGGGCAGGGCCGACTTCGCAGCAGCCGCCGACGATGGTGGCGCCAGCGGCGACCCAGCCGAGCGCCTGGTCGGCATAGGCATCCGGATCAAGGTCGTGGCGTGCGTGCAGCACTTCGACCGTTCCGCCATGCTTGAGCGCTTCGACAGAGGTGAAGCCATTGGCATAGGCGCCGACCGGGCCGCCGAGAGCAATCAATTCGGGCAGTGCCGCGGCGATCGCTTCTGGCCGGCAGCAATTCACCAGGCGCGCTGCAACCGTCAGGCCGTCGAGGGCGTCCGCCGCTGCCGCTATTGTTTCGCCGCTGCGCAGCTGCGGCGCGCCGTGATCGGCGAGCGTCCAAGACACCCAGACAGGTTTGCCGCTTTCCGACGCAGCGGTAACGGCCGCACGGCCTTCGTCGGCTGAGGCCATGGTCTCGCACAGGAACAGGTCGACGCCGTCGGTCTGCTCGGCGACGATGCGGCGATAGATGTCCAGCGTCTCCTCGAACGATATGGTCAGCGCTGGCGCATAGCTGCCGAACAGCGGTGACAGGCAGCCGGCGATCGCTGCATCGCCTGCCTCCTCGCGTGCCTGTCTTGCCAATTCGATGCCGCGCTTCTGCAAGGGCCTGAAGAGGTCTTCTGCTCCTTCCCGCGCGAGCCGCTCCGGCGTCGCCGAATAGGTGTTGATGGTGATGACGCGAGCGCCGGCCCGGATGAATTCGGCATGCAGGCCACGCACCAGATCCGGCTCGTCGATCAGCACCCTGGCCGACCAGAGCGGCGTCGGCTCGGAGCTGCTGCGGCGGACCAGTTCCTGGCCCATGCCGCCATCGGTGAGAATGACTTTCTTCATGCTCTCAATCTTTCGTTTTTCGGATCCCACAGCGGCTCGTCTTTCTGCACGACCGCCCGAAAGCGATCGCCGAAGATTTCGATCTCGATCGCGGTATCGGGTTCAGCCAGGTCGGCGCGCAGCATGCCGAGCGCGATCGATTTGTCGATGCGATGCCCCCAGCCGCCGGACGTCGTCTCGCCGACGATCTTGCCGTCATGCCAGAGCGTCGACACCGACGGCGCGTCGCAATCGCCGGGGTTTTCGACCACCAGCGTGACGAAGCGCTTCTTTACGCCTTGCTGCTTTTCGTTCTGCAGGGCTGCCTTGCCGCGGAAGTCGGGCTTGTCCCATTTTACGAAGCGCTCGAGCCCGCCCTGCAGGACCGTATAGTCGGTCGACAGGTCGCCCTTCCAGGTCCGGTAGCCCTTTTCGAGGCGCAGCGAATCCAGCGCATACATGCCGAACGGTTTCAGACCGTGTTTTTGTCCCGCCGTCCAGACGGCGTCGAAGATGGCGGCGGTGTCTCCCACCTTGGTGTGGATTTCCCAGCCGAGTTCGCCGGCGAAGGATACCCGCACCAGCTTCGCCCAGCGGCCGGCGATGGTGGTTTCCTGATGCGTCAGCCAGGGCAGCGAGAGATCCGCGCCACAGACCTCGGCCAGGATCTTGCGCGAATTGGGGCCGGCGAGGATTTGCGTCGAATAGTCTTCGGTCCTGTCGGTGAGGGTGAAAGCTGCGTCCTTCGGCAGGCGCGACTTCAGCCATTCGAAATCGTGCCACTGCGCTACCGCCGCGGTGATCAGAGTCATCTGCTCTTCGCCATGGCGCACCACCGACATCTCGGTGACGATGCGGCCCTTGTCGTCGGCGAAATAGGCGAGGCCGATGCGGCCCGGCTTGGGCACCAGGCCGGTGACCTGCAGCGCCAGCCATTCGGCTGCGCCAGGACCTTCGAGGTTGAAGCGCGAGAAGCCGGGCAGGTCCAGAATGCCAGCGGCGTCGCGCACCGCCAAGCATTCTTCGCGCACGCGGTGCTGCCACGGCCCGTCGCGGCGGAAGGTGAGTGTTGCTTCTTCCGACGTGTCGTCACCGGGTTGCGCATACCAGGTGGCACGCTCCCAGCCATTATAGGCGTCGAACTGGGCGCCGAGCGCCTTGATGCGATCGTGGATCGGCGACAGCTTACGGTCGCGCCCGGCCGGCCAGGCATGCCGCGGGAACTGGATGGCGTATTCGTTGCCGTAGATCTCCATGCCCTTGGCGACGCTATAGTCGGGGGCGGCCGCAAAGCTGGTGAAACGGCGCGGATCGCAAGACCACATGTCCCATTCGGTCTGGCCCTGCGTAACCCATTCGGCCAGCACCTTGCCGGCGCCGCCGCCCTGGGCGATGCCGAAGGTGAAGACACAGGCCTCGAACGCGTTGGGAACGCCGGGCATCGGACCGATCAGCGGATTGCCGTCCGGCGCGTAAGGGATCGGCCCGTTGATCACCTTGGACAGGCCGGCAGTGCCGAGAATCGGCACGCGGGCTACGGCATCGGCAAGGTAGTGCTCGAGACGGTCGAGATCGTCGGGGAAGAGCTGGAAGGAAAAGTCCTCCGGCATCGGGTCGTTGTGGGTTGCCCAATGCGCGCGGCAATTGCGCTCATAGGGACCGAGATTCATGCCGTTCTTTTCCTGGCGCAGATAGTAGGAGGTGTCGACGTCGCGCAGCAGCGGCAGCTTCTTGCCCTGCTCCTTCGACCACGCCACCAGTTCGGGGATTTCCTCGAACAAGATGTACTGATGGCTCATCACCATCATCGGGACGTCGCGGCCCAACATTTTGCCGACTTCCGCGGCTCGGTAGCCGGCGGCGTTGACGACGATTTCGCAACGGATCTCGCCTTGCGGCGTCTCGACAACCCATTCGTCGTTCTCGCGGCGCACACCTGACACCGGACAGAAGCGGACGATCCTGGCGCCCATGTCGCGCGCACCCTTGGCCAGTGCCTGCGTCAGCTGCGCGGGGTCGATGTCGCCGTCGTTTGGATCGTAGAGCGCACCTTTGAGGTCATGCGTCTCGATGAAGGGATAGCGGCGCTTGACCTCATCAGGGCCGACAATGGCGATGTCCATGCCCTGGTAGCGGCCCATGCCCTTGGCGCGCTGGAACTCCTGCATGCGCTCCTTGGTGTGGGCGAGGCGGAGCGAGCCAGTAACGTGGTAGTTCATGGGATAGTCGACCGCGTCGGCGAGACCGCGATAAAGCTCGGTCGAATAGCGCTGCATGTTCATCAGCGACCAGGACGACGAGAAGGTCGGCACGTTGCCGGCGGCATGCCAGGTCGAGCCCGAGGTCAGCTCGTTCTTTTCCAAAAGCACGCAGTCGGTCCAGCCGGCCTTGCAAAGGTGATAGAGCGAGGAGGTGCCGACGACACCGCCTCCGATGATCACCACGCGTGCCGTGGTCGGCAAACCGGCCATATTAGAAACCCCTCGTTCAGTAGACAGGCGGCGAAACCACCCAGATGATCACGGCCGGCTCGGTGCCGGGATTGCGCCAGCGGTACGGCTTGCGCTCGAAGCGGAAGGAATCGCCTTCGCCGAGCCGGTGCCAGACGCCGGCTATCTCGATCTCGAAAATGCCAGAGGCGATGTAGCCGGCTTCCTCGGTCGGCCGCAGCTGCTCGCTCTTCATCTCGGCGCCCGGCGCGAAGATCGAACGCACCATCTCGAAACTACCGCCGAGATCGGGCGACAGAAGCTCCTCCACCAGGCCGGATTCGCTTGTGCCAAGCGTGCGCCGGCTGCCGGCGCGCACGACAACGCCGCGCTCCTTCTCGATCGGCACGTCGTGGCTGAAGAACAGGCTGAGCGGCACGCCGAACAGGTCTGCGAAGGCCCTGAGGTCGCCAAGTGAAGGGATAGATAGGCCGCGCTCGACCTGGCTGACCCAGCCGACAGAGCGGCCAAGCTTCAGCGCGATCTCAGCCAGCGTCAGCCCACGCGCCTTGCGCAGCGCACGGATGTCGCTCGCCAGCAGGCGCTCGTCAGGTCCCTGCAATGTTTTGGGAATAGCTGGGGGCAAAACGCTCACTTGATGAAAATCTGGAAATGAGTTTCATGGGAGCTCATGTCCGTGAAAAAATCAAGCGAATTTTCATGGGCACACAAGATTTGCTTGCGCCATTTTGGCGGTTCATGCAAAGGCTCTGGCACGAGCGGCGGGTGTGGGAATGCGGGTCGGCGACCAAGGATTGAAATCTGCGCAAGGTCTTCTCCGATAGCCGGTTCGGCTTTCGAAGTGTGCGCAAAGGGACGGCCCATGCTGGAAAAAAACGGCCTGGCAGCGCATAACGCGGCTGTTGTCGACGAGGCGATCATCTCGCGCCGTTCAGTGCGCGCCTTCCTGCCCGACATGGTCGATGACGAGACGATCCGAGCCATTCTCGGCGTCGCCGCGCGCGCGCCTTCGGGCACCAATATGCAGCCCTGGCGGGTCTATGTCGTCAAGGGCGAGGTCAAGCAGCAGATCACCGATGCCATCCTGAATTCCGGTATCCGGGCCGAAAAGGCCGATTGGGACGAGTATCGCTATTACCCCACCCAGTTCTTCGAGCCGTATCTCACCCGCCGCCGCGCCAACGGTTTCGGGCTCTATGGGGCACTCGGCATCGGCCGCCGCGAGGTCGACAAGATGCGCGCCCAGCACGACCGCAACTTCGTCTTCTTCGACGCGCCGGTCGGCATGATTTTCACCATAGACCGGCGGCTGAACCAGGGCTCGTGGATCGACTACGGAATGTTCCTGCAGAACATCATGGTGGCCGCGCGAGGCAGGGGCCTGCACACCTGCCCGCAGGCCGCCTTCGCGCCCTATCACCGGCAGATCCGGCCGGTGCTCAACATCCCCGATGAGGAGATCGTCGTCTGCGGCATGGCGCTCGGCCTCGAGGATACGTCGAAACCCGAAAACGACTTCCGCACCGACCGCGTGCCGCTGGAAGAGTGGGTGACGTTCAGCGAATAGGGCTCGGCTAACGGCGCCTCATTCCACGTTCATCTGCGCGCCGTGGCCGCTGACATGGGCGCCGTCCTGCGGTGTCAGTCTGAGATAGGCGATCAGCGCGCACAACGTGATGACGCCCTCGACCACGAACAGGATGCGGAAATCGTTGGTCACCGCCGGCCTGCCGCCAGCCAGGAACGACAACAGCGCCGCCGCCAGGCCGACGCTGATCGCCACCCCCAACTGCCACAGTATGTAGTAGAGCGCGCTGAAGCGGGCGAGCTGGTCGGGCGCGATGTCGGAATAGGCGAGGTTGCCGGTCGAAGCCCACTGCGCCGAGCGCAGAACGCCGAAGGCAAAGATATAGACGAGCACGATCCAGACCGGCGTTGTCGCCTCAATCGAGGCGAAGCCCGCTACCATGGCAGCAACGATCGGCGTGTTGACGACCAGCACGCGGCGAAAGCCGAAACGGTTGAGCAGGCGCGGCATGAACACACGCATGATCAGCGAGCCGATTGCGGCGACGAAAGTCAGCGATCCCGCCTGCACCGCGCTCATGCCGAAGCCGAGCTGGAACATCAGCGGCAAAAGGAAAACGACCGAGCTCAGGCCGATCGTGTCCAGCCCACCACCGGTGAGGAAGGAGATGCGAAAGGTGCGGATGCGCAGGAGTTTCAGGTCAAGCAAGGGGTTGCGGGCGCGCAGGCAGTAGAAGGAAGCAAGCGTCAGGATGACGATCGCCAGCGTCAGCTCGGCCGCGATCATGCTGCCGGCGGCGTCTTTGGCCGCAAGCGAATCCATGCCGAAGACCAGCAGGACCATGCCGCTGCCGACCAGCAGGAAGCCCGGGAAATCGAACGGCGTGCGCACCGGTTTGGTAACGGCCGGAAACAGCGACGCGGCAAGAACGGCCGCGGCCAGCGCGAACGGCACGTTGATGAAGAAGATCCAGCGCCAGGAAATGTAGGTAGTCAGCGCGCCGCCGACCAGCGGGCCGACCAGCGGTCCGGACTGGCCGGCCAGCGAAATATACATGTTGATCTTCAGCGTGCGGCTGCGCGGGAAGGTCGACAGGATGACGACCTGGCCGAGCGTCCCCATCAAGGCGCCGCCGAAGCCTTGCAGCGCGCGGGCGCCGACCAGCGTCCAGATGTCGTTGGACAGGCCGCACAGCGCCGATGACGCGGCGAACACCAGCAAGGCGAAGCAATAGACATTGCGCAGGCCGAAGCGGTCGGCGGCCCAGCCGCCGAGCGGCATCGAGATGATCAGGCTGGCAACATAGACGGTGATCAACAGGCCGAGCTGGCTCGGCGGCCGGCCGAGGCTGTCGCTGATGCCGGGCAGGGCGGTGACCACGACATTCTGGTCGAGGCTGGTCATGAACACGCCGCAGGCGACCGTGAGCGGCAGCAGGAGCAAGGCTCTGGCGGACACATCGGCGCGATCCGTGGCGCCGGCGGATAGTTCTGCGGTCATGGGGATGTTCGAACCAAACGACGATGCCGACTCTGAGACGGGATCTTTTAATCCCGTGGGCCGGTTGGGCCACGTTCCCCACCATGGGCTTCCATTGGAGCATTCTCTAGCGGCAGAACCGGCTGGCCTTGAGGCCAGAACGGCTGTCGGCCCTACTGAACCTCGTAGCCGACCTCCTCGCTGGCATGGCAGAGCGCCTTCCAGAACGAGCGGGCGAAGGAGCGGAAGACATAGATGTCGAACTGGTCGGCGCCGGTGCGCTGGATCTGCGCAAAGACGTCGTGATGGGTGGTCGAACGGCCGGAGCCTATGGGGAAGGCGGGCAGCGCAAAGTCGATGGCGAAGAATTTCGCCAGCACCCATTCGGCCTTAGGGCCGGCGATGCGGATAGCGGTGCGGCCATGCGACAGGTCGGTGATCGTGCCGATTGCCGGGGTTACGTCCCCGGCAAAACGCGCCGCCAGGCCCTCGGCATCGTCGACGACCGTGAATTTTCCAGGCGCGAAACCGAACACGGCCTTGCCGAACTTGGCGAGACCGCCGCCGGCACCGTCGGGCAAAGCGAGCCCGGTGACCTTGCCGATCGCCTCGATCAGCTGCTTTTCCGCGCCCGGCCACGCGGCCAGTTGCAGGATCGAGCCTGGCCGGGTCTCGGTCAGGATGACTTCAACGCCATGCTCGAAATTGCCGTGCGAACCCGGATGGGATACCGGCTCGAGCGGCGAGAGGCGCTCGGGCAGTTGGCGTTCGGGTGATTGGCGCTCAGCCATGCATGCGGCTCCCGTCCGGGTCGTAGAAATGGTTGGAGACGATCTCGACCGGCCCGAACCGCTTGCGCAGCGGATCGGAGATGAACGCGCGGGTGCCATGGCGCGCCTTGCCGCCTTCGACCAGGGCCAGCGCGATGTGCTTGCCCAGCGCCGGCGAATAGCAGCAGGCGGTGATGTGGCCGATGGAATCGTGCGGATTGGCTTCGTCCAGTTGCTCGACGAGGTGGGCGCCGCCATTGAACGGCCGGTTGTCGAGCGAGACCAGGCCGACCAGCTGCAGCCGCTCGGGCGCGATCAGGCCTTCGCGGTCCATCATCGCCGAGCCGATGAACGGCTTCTTCTTCGACAGCATCCAGTCGAGATGCAGGTCGCGCGCCGTGGTGCGGCCGTCGATCTCCGCGCCGGTGACATGGCCCTTTTCGATGCGCATCGTGCCCAACGCCTCCAGCCCGTAGGTGACCAGGCCGAACGGCTTGCCGGCTTCGACAAGGGCTTGCCAGACATGGGTGCCGTAGCCGGCGCCGCAATAGACCTCGAAGGCCATTTCTCCGGAGAAGGACAGCCGGCAAATCATCACCGGCACGCCTGATATCTCGCCGCGCACGATGCCCATGAAGGGCAGGGCTGTGTTGTCGACGGCGGTGCCGGTGACACAGGCGGCGAGGATGGCCCGTGCCTTCGGCCCGCCGATGGCCGCGCCCGCCCATTCGTCGGTTACCGAGGTGACATGCACTTTGAGTTCCGGCCAGATGACGTCGAGGAAATATTCCAGATGCTGCATCACCTTGCCGGCGTTGGCCGTGGTGGTCGTCATCAGGAAATCCTGTTCGCCGAGCCGCCATGTGGTGCCGTCGTCGAAGGCCAGCCCGTCCTCGCGCAGCATCAGGCCGTAGCGGGCCTTGCCGACGGGGAGGGTGGAAAACATGTTGGTGTAGACGCGGTCGAGGAATTCGCCGGCATCCGGCCCCTGAACGGCGATCTTGCCCAGCGTCGAAACGTCGACGATGCCGGCACTTTCGCGCGTCGCCCTGGCTTCACGGACATAGGCCTGTTCGACCGTCTCGCCGGCAAGGCCGTAGATCATTGGTCGATACCAGAGGCCAGCGGAATACATCGTTGCGCCATTGGCGAGGTGCCAGTCATGCATGGGCGTCAGGCGCTCGGGTTTCAGATCGCCGAAGCGTTCGGCGGCAAGCGAGCCGATCGACACCGCGGAATAGGGCGGGCGGAAGCGCGTCGTTCCGACTTCGGGGATCGGTTTGCCCAACGCCTCGGCCATGATGGCGAGGCCCGGAACGTTGGAGTTCTTGCCCTGGTCGGTCGCCATGCCGAGCGTGGTGTAGCGCTTCAGATGCTCGACGGAGACAAAACCTTCGCGATGCGCCAGCCGCACGTCTTCGGCAGTCACGTCATGCTGGAAGTCGACGAAGCTTTTTCCCTTGGCTTTGATCTCGAACACCGGCGCCGGATCGGGGTTTCCCGGGGCTGCTTCGACATCCGGCAAAGCTGCCGGCGCAGCCGCTCCGCCCGCGGCGGACAGGCCGGCTGCACGGCCCTCAGTGATGGCTTCGACGGTCGAAAAGCTGCCGTTGAAAACGCCGGCGCCAATCCATTGCCGAGTCGGTTTCGGCGGCAGGAAGGCCTGGCGGGCAGGGTTCCATTCGGCTCTGGCACCGGCCTGGCTGGCGAGATGGATGGTCGGCGACCAGCCACCCGACATCAGCAGGCAATCGGCGTGGATGCTGCGGGCGTCACCGCTCAGCGTGCCCGAATTCATGTCGAAGCGCTGCACCTTGAGGCCGGAGAGTGCCTTGCCGCCCTCGGTTGCGACCACGGCATGGCCGGAGAGGATTTCGGCTTCGGCTTCGGTGGCGAGGCTGCGCATCTCGGCCGACAGTTCGGGGCGCACATCGACGATGGCGACAATGGCCGCGCCGGCCTTCCTCAGCGCCAGAGCCGAGCGATAGGCGCTGTCATTGTTGGTGAACAGGGCAATGCTGTCGCCGGGCAGCACGCCATAATCATTGGCGTAGCGCTCGCCGGCATGCGCCAGCATGATGCCCGGCCGGTCATTGCCGGGAAACACAAGCGGCCGCTCGAAAGAGCCAGTGGCCAGCACCACCGTTTTGGCGCGGATCGCCCAGTAGCGATGGCGCGGCTCGCCCTTCCCAGGCGTTTCCTTGTGGTCGGTGACGCGCTCGAGTGCCGCCAGCGTGTTGCCGTCGTAATAGCCCCACACTGTGGTGCGCGGCAGCAGGCGGACCGTGTCATGGCCCTCAAGCTGGCTGAGGGTGCGCGCCGCCCAGTCGGCGGCCGGCGCGCCGTCGATGGTCTCGCCGGACCAGTTGGCCGAGCCGCCGAAACGCGGCTCGAGTTCGGCCAGGATGACGCGCGCGCCCTGGTCGGCAGCGGCCTTGGCGGCTGACAGGCCGGCCGGGCCGGAGCCGACCACCAGCACGTCGCAAAACGCGTTCATGCGCTCGTAGCGCGAGGTGTCGGCGGCAATACCGGCGCGGCCCAGGCCGGCGGCGCGGCGGATGAAATGCTCGCAGAACATCCAGAAGCGGGTGCCTTTCAAGGGGCCGAAGACAGGGCCCATGAAGGTCTTGTAGTAGAAGCCGGCGGCCAGGATCTTGCCGCCGAGCTGGTTGACGGCGTTGATGTCCCAGGCGAGCGAGGGAAAGCGGTTCTGGCTGACGGCCACCAGCCCGTCATAGATCTCGACCATGGTTGCGGCGATGTTGGGCTCGCGCACTTCGCCGCGCAGCACCGTCACCAGCGCGTTCGGTTCCTCGACGCCGGCCGAGAGCAGGCCGCGCGGGCGGTGGTATTTGAACGAGCGGCCGAAAAGCGTCACGCCGTTGGCAAGCAGCGCCGAGGCCAGCGTGTCGCCGCCATGGCCGGTGTAAGGCGTGCCGTCGAAGGTGAAGCGGATGGTGCGCAGGCGGTCGATGCGGCCGCCGGTCTCGGTGCGGCGCGGGCTCACGACTTGCCTCCGGCTTTGTGCCGGGCACCGGCATTGTGGTCGACGCGGGCGAAACCGGTGCTGGAAATCTCATGCGTGACCGTGTTGCGCACCATCCTCAGATGGGTGCGGCAACCGCCGGAATGCTGCCAGATCTCATTGTGGTCGCCGGCCGGGTTCAGCCGGTCGTAGACATAGGCGTTCCAGGCGTCGAGATCCTGCGAGGCGGGCTGCGGGCGCTCGCGGTTGCCGTCGCCTTGATAGGTGAACTCGATGACGTCGCGCGGGCCGCAATAGGGACAAGTGATAAGCATTTGTTTGAACCCTAATGCAGCCGGGGCGTTGCGCCCTGGCCCTTGTCGTCGATCATCAGGCCGCGATAAAAACGGTCGAGCGTGAAGGGCGCGTTGAACGCGTGCGGCTCATCCTTGGCGATGGTGTATGCAAAGCACCAGCCCGAGGCCGGCGTCGCCTTGAAGCCGCCATAGCACCAGCCGCAATTGAGATACATGCCCGGCAGCGGGCCAGTGGTGATGATCGGCGAACCGTCCATCGACATGTCGCAGACGCCGCCCCAGGAGCGCAGCATGCGTACACGCGCAAGGCCGGGAAACAGCGCCAGCATCTCGCTCATCACCTCGTCGACGATGGGCAGGTTGCCGCGCTGGGCGTAGCTGTTGTAGCCGTCGATATCGCCGCCATAGACGAGGCCGCCCTTGTCGGACTGCGACATGTAGAAATGGCCCATGCCGAAGGTCAGCACCGTGTCGATGAAGGGTTTCAGCGATTCGGTGACGAAGGCCTGCAGCACATGGCTCTCGATCGGCATCCTGTCGATGCCGGCAAGCTGCATCACCCGTCCGGTGCTGCCGGCAACGGCCACGGCAACTTTCTTGCCGCGGATCTCTCCGCGCGTCGTTTGCACGCCGGTGATGCGGTCGCCGTCGCGCAGGAAGCCGGTGACCTCGCAATTCTCGACGATGTCGACGCCGCGGCGGTCGGCGCCGCGGGCATAGCCCCAGGCCACCGCATCGTGACGGGCGGTGCCGGCGCGCGGCTGCATCAGGCCGCCGACGATCGGAAAGCGCGCCGAGGACGACATGTCCAGCGCCGGGACCAGGCGCGCGATCTCGGCGGTGCTCATCAGCTCGGCATCGACGCCGAGATGGCGCATGGCGTTGCCGCGCCTGGCCAAGTCGTCGAACTGGGCCGGCGTGTGAGCCAGGTTCAGGCAGCCGCGCTGCGAGAACATGACGTTGTAGTTGAGGTCGTGCGACAGGTTCTCCCACATCTTCATCGAATGTTCGTAGAAGCGGGTGTTGGAGGGCAGGAGGTAGTTGGAACGCACCGCCGTGGTGTTGCGGCCGACATTGCCGGAACCCAGCCAGCCCTTTTCCAGCACCGCGACATTGGTGATGCCGTGCTCCTTGGCCAGATAGTACGCCGTCGACAGGCCGTGGCCGCCGCCACCGATGATGATGACGTCATAGGAAGCCTTGGGGTCGGGCTTGCGCCAGGCCGGCTTCCAGTCCTTGTTTCCCTTGAGCGCGTTCGTGAGAAGCGAAAGGGCTGAATATTCCGCCATTCTTCATGTCATCCCTAGAGCATGATGCCGAAAAGTGTGAAGCGGTTTTCGGACGACATCATGCTCTATATCTTTAATTTCTAGAGCCGGATGATTTCAGGTCCAACAGACCTGAAGCCATCCGGCTCGGGTGCGATGCGGCAGACTATAGAGCAGGCGGCGTGCGCAAAGCCAAGATTGCGCCATGGCTTTTCGACTGGCCGACTCCCGCAAGGCGCCCAACTGTCATGACTTCGCCACGACTTGCCCCACGGGATGAGCGTCTCTATCAAGGACCGCTTTAGAAGCGGCCTTTGCCGCCCTTTGAGTCGCCACCATTATGTCTTTTCGCTTCTTTCGCCTGATCCTGGTCCTCGCGCTCGTTGCCTTGGCGCCGCATTCGTTCGGCGCGATGGCGCAGGGGCTTGGCCAGGCGCCTGCCGGGCTGGTCGCCGACCAGCAGAAAATCCTGCAGGGTTTGACGACGAAAACCGACGCTCTGGAGAAGAAGGTCCAGGAGGACGGCGTCGACGACACCACCCTTGTCGAGATCCGCCTGCAGTTGGAAGAGCTGTCGCGCGCTGCGCTGAACAGCGCGCTGGCGTTTCGTTCGCGGCTGGGAGAGATCAATTCGAGGCTCGAGCAGCTTGGCGCCCCGCCGGCTGCCGGACAGCCCCCTGAACCGGACATCGTGACCGGCGAGCGCCAGGCGCTGGTGTCGGAAAAGGCGGAGATCAACGCCGTCATCGCCGGGGCGCAGAACCTGTCGATTCGCATCAATTCGCTGATCGAGAAGATCGGTAATATGCGCAGCGAGCTGTTTCGCAGCGGCCTAACCAAGCGCTATGTGCTGTCCGATGCACTGAGCCCGCAGGTGTTTTCCGACGCAAGGGACGAATACGCCAATTTTTACAGGGCGGTGTCGTCGTGGCTGAGCTTTGCCTTCAAGTTCAAGTTCCAGGCGATGCTCGCGGCGACCCTCATGGCGCTTGCGTTGGCCGTGGTGCTTCTGGTCGGTGGGCGCCGCCTGTTTGGGCGCATCTTCGAGCCCGACGCGTCGGTTGAAGATCCGACGTATCTCAGTCGCCTGTCGGTGGCGTTCTGGTCGACCTTGCTGCCGACGCTGGCGGTCAGCGCCTTCCTCGCCTCGACGGTGTTCCTGTACAACTACTACAATGTGCTGCGCGGCGACATAGGCGTGTTCCTCAACGCTCTGGCAGCCGTCATCGCCATAGTGTTCTGTGTCAACCGCCTGACCAATGCGGCTCTGTCGCCCAGCATGCCGAACTGGCGTCTGATCCAGGTCGAGACCGGCCCGGCGCGTTGGCTGGTGCGGCTGACGACGGCCATGGCAGTCGTCATCGGCATCAACAATTTCCTGTCGATCGTCAACGACAAGATGGGCTCGCCCCTGTCGCTGACGGTGGCCAGGAGTTTTGTCGCCACCGTCATCGTGGGCGTCATCCTGATCCTTATGGCGCTGCTGAAGCCTTACAAGGACGTCGCTGGGCGCTGGCGCCGCTGGCCGGCCTGGCTGCGCTACACCTGTGTCGCGCTCGGCCTGTTCACGATTGCGGCGGCGCTGTTCGGCTATATCGGTCTTGCCATCTTCGTCTCGTTGCAGGTCGTGGTCACCGGCACCATCCTGCTTACCGCCTATATCGGCTTCCTGTCGGCGCGCGAGATCGGCGAGGAGGGTGGTTTCGCCGGCACCTCGATTGGGCGCTGGCTGAAGACCAACTCCAGCTATGAGGACACCGCGCTCGACCAGCTCGGCCTCGTCGTCAGCGTCGCGATCAACCTGATGATCGTGCTGGTGTTCCTGCCGCTGATCCTGTTGATGTGGGGCTTCCAGCCCGGCGATATCCAGGCCTGGGGCTATAAATTGGCGACAGGCGTCACCGTCGGTTCGGTGACGATTTCGGTCACCGGCATCCTCACCGGCATCGTCGTCTTCATCATCGGCTATTTCCTGACCCGCTGGTTCCAGGGCTGGCTCGACGGCTCGGTTATGGCGCGCGGCAAGGTCGATACCGGCGTGCGCAACTCGATCCGGCTGGCGGTCGGCTATGCCGGCGTCGCGCTCGCCGGCCTCGTCGGCATCTCGGCGGCGGGCATCGATCTTTCCAATTTGGCGCTCGTTGCCGGCGCACTCTCGCTGGGTATCGGCTTTGGCCTGCAGAATGTCGTGTCCAACTTCGTGTCGGGCCTGATCCTTCTCGCCGAGCGGCCGTTCAAGGTCGGCGACTGGATCGTCGCCGGCGACACATCAGGCACGGTCAAGAAGATCAGCGTGCGCGCCACCGAAATCGAGACCTTCCAGCGGCAATCGGTGATCCTGCCCAATTCGAACCTCATCAACAACGCCGTCGGCAACTGGACGCACCGCAACAAGCTCGGACGTGTGGAGATCAAGGTCGGGGTCGCCTATGGCAGCGACCTCAAGCGGGTACACGCGGTCCTGCTTGAGATTGCGCGCGGCCATGCGCTGGTGCTGAAGAACCCGGAACCCTTCGTGCTGTTCACCAATTTCGGGCCGGCAGCACTCGAGTTCGAGATCCGCGTGTTCCTGGCCGATGTGCTGAACGGCGCCATCGTTCAGAACGATATCCGCTTTGCCGTTCTCGATGCTTTTGACGCCGAGCACATAGAAATCCCCTCGACGCCGCGCGCCGAGGTCAAGGTCAAGAAGACCGACGCATGGCCGATCGACGACGACAAGATCGAGGTCGAGTTCGCCGAGAAGGAGCAGGCGGAGGCCAGAGCCGCCGCCGAGGCGAAGCGGCTGGCCAAAACTGGTCGCAAGGCCCGCAAACCCGATCCCAGCTAAGGCCCCAAGCTCCTCCCAAACCAATTGCGGCATGAATGCGGCATTCAGTTGCGGTTCAGCTTGCATCTCATATAAGCTCACATGCAAAGGCGAGAATGCCTTGCGAAATGCAACAGAGGCGGTGTGGAAACACCGATATTGCAAAATGTGGAAGTCGCTCGTCGTCGCCATCGCTCTTACCGCAGCGAGTGGCTCGGCCTTTGCCGCCAGCGCGGTCAACAAGGATGCTGAGACCCGTACGCTGATCGTGACGGAAGGCGGCGGCAAGACGGAGCTGGCGCTGGCCGCCGGCGAAACCGTGGAATTCTGCCCGAACGGCTGTTTCGTCACCTTGCCCAATGGTGACCTCGAGGCCCTGACCGGCTCGGAAACGGTCGAAATCTCGGGTGGCGTTGCCCGCATCAAGTAAAGTCGGCAGGCAGCTCTTGCAGAGGCCGGGCAATGCCCGGCCTTTTCTCGTCTACGGCAACGGTTGCTTAACGATGACGAGGGAAATACCCCGGCGCATATCCGTTGCAACCAGACGTTTTAACGTTCGTTGCGCCGTTGCTCGCTATGCCGGATACCAATACGCCGAAACGTGGCGCGACGGGTTTTTGAGCTGGGCAGGAAAGATATGGATGCGCGGTCGGACAAGAACGCAATTCCGCTTGCGGTCGACCTCGACGGCACGCTGATTGCGACCGATCTTCTTTGGGAAGGCCTGTTCATCCTGCTCAAGAAGAATCCGCTCTATGTTTTCCTGGTTCCGTTCTGGCTGGCCGCCGGCCCGGCGCGGCTGAAACAAGCGATCGCCGACCGCATCGACATCGATCCGGCCTCGCTGCCCTATCGCGAAGCGCTGCTGCAGCGGCTGCGCGCCGACCATAGCGACGGACGCAAGATCGTGCTGGCGACCGGTACGCCACGCAAGTTCGCCGAGGCGATCGCCGCGCATCTGGGCGTCTTCGACTATGTGCTGGCGACCGACGGTCCCCACAACATGACCTCGGGCCGCAAGCGCGACGCGCTCATCGCCGCCTATGGCGACGGCGGTTTCGACTATGCCGGCAACAGCCGGCACGACCTCAAGGTTTTCGGAGCCGCACGCAACGCCATCGTCGTGGCGCCCGACCGCCATGCGAGGCGCTGGCAGGCCGCGCATAGCGCCGAAAGGATGCCGGCGCCGAAAAGGACATTGAAGACATTCGTCAAGATGCTGCGGGTGCATCAGTGGCTGAAGAATTCGCTGATAGCGGTGCCGATGGTGCTGTCGCATGAATACTTCAACATCAACATGATCTGGCAATGCCTGCTGGCGTTCGTCTCCTTCAGCGCCGTGGCTTCCGCCATCTACATCCTCAACGATTTCTTCGACCTTGCGCTTGACCGCAAGCACCCGACCAAACGCAACCGGCCTTTCGCCAGCGGCGCTTTGTCGATCCCGTTCGGTCTCGGCGCGATGGCGGTGCTGCTGGCGATCGGCATTGCCGCCGGGCTTCTGTTGCCGACCGAGTTCCTGGGCGTGCTCGCCGGCTATCTGGTGGTGACGACAGCCTATTCGCTGTCGTTCAAGCGCATGCTCCTGGCCGACGTACTGACGCTGGCGGGGCTCTACACAGTGCGTGTGCTGGCAGGTGCTGCGGCGACCGGGGTCGAAGTCTCGTTCTGGCTGCTTGCCTTCTCGATTTTCTTCTTCCTGTCGCTGGCGCTGGTGAAGCGCTATGTCGAACTGCGCACCACAGCCATTCCGGTGGGCGAGCGCATTGCCGGCCGCGGCTACCGCATCGAAGACCAGGAGATCGTCGCCCAGGCAGGAATGGCGTCGGCCTTCTCCTCGGCGCTGGTGCTGGCGCTGTACATGGACAGCGTCGCGGTACGCGAACTCTATCCGCATCCCTGGCTGGTCTGGCCGCTGGCGCCGATCGTGCTGTATTTGACCATGCGGGTCTGGATCCTGGCGCGCCGCAACGAGATGAATGACGATCCGGTCATCTTCATCATCCGCGACTGGCGAAGCCAGATCGTCGTGGTGATCGGCGCCGCCCTTCTGGTCGCGGGAGGCTGGTAGGGCATGGCCGGCGAACGGTACCGGAGTTTTGGCCTCGCCACGCCGGCCGCAAAGCGAGCCATCGCGGCCGACGATGCCATCGCGCTGATGAGGAGCGGCAAGGCGACAAAGAAGGCCTTGCTCGCCTATGGCAATGGCCGCTCCTACGGTGATTCCTGCCAGAACGAGCCAGGTGCGGTCGTGGACATGCGGCCGCTGAACCGCATCGGCGCCTTCAATGCCGAGGCCGGCCTGCTCGAGGCGGAGGCCGGCGTGTTCCTCTCCGATATCATTGCGCACACTGCACCTTACGGTTTCTTTCCGACTGTGGTCCCAGGCACCCAGTTCGTCACCCTTGGCGGCGCGATCGCCAATGACGTCCATGGCAAGAACCATCACCGGCGCGGCACCTTTGGCTGCCATGTCGAGTCGTTCACGCTGCTGCGCTCGGATGGGCGGACCTACACCTGCTCGGCAACCGACAATGCAAGGCTGTTTGCGGCGACGATCGGCGGCATGGGGCTGACCGGCCTGATCCTGTCGGCCTCGATCCGGCTGATGCGGGTGCATTCGCTCGATATCGCCGAGAAGGTAACGCGGTTTGCCGATCTCGGCGAATTCTTCGAACTGGCCGAGGCCGCCGACCAGGCCAATGAATATGCCGTCGCCTGGATCGACCAGCTTGCCGGCGGCCATGGCCGCGGGCGCGGCCTGTTGTTGACAGGCAATCATGCCGAGTATGGTTCGCATGCGGCGTCTCGCGCCGGCTCCCGTTTTTCAGTGCCGTTCCAGCCGCCGTTCAATGTGCTCAACCGGCCGTTCCTCACCGCCTTCAACGCCGCCTATCGGTGGAAGAAGGGGCGCTCGCCGGGGCCGAGCCAAACCGGCTACCAGGGCTTTTTCTTTCCGCTTGATGGTGTCGGCGACTGGAATCGGCTGTATGGCCCGAAAGGTCTCTACCAGCACCAGAGCGTGGTGCCGGAAAATGTCGCGCGTCAGACCGTGCCGGCGCTGCTCGAGGCGGCGCGACGGGACGGGCAGGGCTCTTTCCTCACCGTGTTGAAGCGCTTCGGCTCGATCCGCTCGCCGGGGCTGCTGTCCTTTCCGCGGCCAGGCTTCACGTTGACGCTGGATTTCCCCAATCGCGGCGACAGGACGCTGGCCCTGCTCAGCGAACTCGACCGCATCACGGTCGCGGCCGGCGGCGCGGTCAACCCGTACAAGGATGCGCGCATGGGCGCTGATACTTTCGCGGCCTCCTTCCCGAATTGGCAGCGGCTTGAAGCGCTGCGCGACCCGGCGTTCGTGTCCAGTTTCTGGCTGCGGACGGCGAAAAAGCTCAACGGCCGGCCAGGGCGTGTCAAGGCAGCTGAATAGGTACAATCCGAATAAGTCATGGTTAATAGATCGTAAGTTCCGTGGTTTACTCAAAGCATTGTCGTGACTTCATGAAATGTTTGCAGGTTCGTAATAGGACCGTTGCGAGTGGCGGGTGCAAAATATGAAATACATCGTCTTCATTCTGTTCACGGTCATGACCAATGCCGCCGCGCAGCTGATGCTGAAGCAAGGCATGATGTCACTCGGGCCGATTTCGTTCGAAGGCACCAATCCGCTGTTGAGGCTGTTGCAGGTCGTTTTCAGCCCATGGGTGTTTCTCGGCCTGTGCACCTTCGTCATCTCGATGGCTTCGCATCTCTATGTGCTGTCCAAGGTCGAGCTCAGCTTTGCCTATCCGTTCCTCAGCCTTGCCTATGTCGCGGTTGCGATCTTCGCCTATTTCATCTTCCGCGAGGACCTCAATGCCTGGCGCATTGCCGGCATCGCCTTCATCTGCGTCGGCACCGTGCTGATCGCGCAAAGCGGTCGAGACTTGGGCGGGCGCGGGCATGACGACCAAACCGCTTCCATCATCCCCGACAAGACCAGCGAGATCGTTCGATGAGACATGTTATTTTCGGCGGCGACGGCTTTGTCGGCCGTCATCTTGCCCCGAAGCTTGTGGCCGATGGTGAAGACGTTGTCGTTGCCGACATCGTCAAGAGCGACCTGACGCACTATCGCAACGTTCGCTTCGTCACCTGCGATGTCACGGATACGGCCTCGGTGGCCAACATCGGATTGAAGGCCGACGACATGGTCTACAACCTGTCGGCCAAAATGCTGTCGCCGATCCAGGTGCGGGCCAAGCGTCACGACTTCTTCTTTCCGGTGAATTTCCACGGCACCGAACACATCATGCAGGCGATGGACAAGGCCGGCGCGTCCAAGCTCGTCCACTACACCACCGACATGATCTACGGCCACACGGTCACCCAGCCGATGACCGAGGAGCACCCGGTCGCACCGCTCGGCGAATATGGCTGGTCGAAGCAGAAGACCGAGGAGCTCGCCGCTCAATGGCGCAAGCGCGGCATGTCGATCTCGCTGTTTCGCCCGCGTCTGATCATCGGTCCCGGCCGGCTCGGGATCCTGGAAAAGCTGTTCAAACTGATCGACTGGAATTTTCCTGTGCCGATGATCGGCTCGGGCAAGAACCCCTATCAGTTCATCTCGGTGTTCGATTGCGCGGAAGCTGCCCGCTCGGCCTGGAAGGCAGGCGTGCCCAACCAGGCTTATAATCTTGGCTCCCTCAATCCGCCGCCGGTGAAGAAATTGCTGGGCGACCTGATCAAGCATGCCGGCTCGAAATCGCTGCTGATCCCGACGCCGGGCTGGGCGGTCAAGTGCACCCTCGACCTGCTCGATCTCATGAACATGCCGATCATGGATCCCGAACAATATCTGATCGCCGATGAGGAGTGCGTGCTCGACGTATCCAAGGCCGAGCGCCAGCTCGGCTGGGTGCCGCAATATCGCGACGAGGACATGCTGATCGCCGCCTACAGCGAATACCGCGCCAAGAAAGACGGGCTTGCCGTCACCGCCAATCATGTCCCCGCCGAATAAGTGGGACGACCAGGAGAACTCCGAAATGACCGTCATGGCCAAGCCTGAGCAGACGAACGCGCGCACCATGGTCGGCGCGCCGGCGTTGTCGCCTACCGCCATCGCCAAGCCCGACCTGATCAGCGTCGAGCAGGCGAAGGCGATGGATGTCGCGCGCATGACCGACCTGTTCAAGGCGCATCTCAATCCGGGCCAGCTGCATTTCATGAAGCTGCTCGGCTTCCACAAGATCAAGATCGAGCGTGCCGAAGGCATGTTCTACATCGACCAGAACGGCCGCAAGATTCTCGACTTCTTCGGCGGCTTCGGTTCGCTGGCCTTCGGCCACAACCATCCGCGCATCCTGGAGGCCAGGCGCAAATTCCAGGAGGAGAAGCGCCAGGAAATCGCCATCGCCTTCATGTCGCAATATGCATCGGCGCTGGCGCACAACATCGCCAAATGCTCGCCCGGCGATCTCGACATGGTATTTCTGGGCTCGTCGGGTTCGGAAGCGATGGAAGCGGCGGTGAAGCTCGCCGAGCGCGCCGCCGGGCCGAAGCGGCCGAAGGTCGTCTATGCCGAGAATTCCTTCCACGGCAAGACCAAGGGCGTGCTCGGCATCACCGACGGCCAGCTCTACCGCGCGGACTTCAAGATGGCTGAGAACACCGTGCGCATTCCGTTCGCCGATATCGAAGCGGTCGAGCGGCTGTTCCGCTCCGACCCGGAGGTCGGCGTCATCGTACTCGAGACCATCCAGGGCGGCGGCGGCATCATCCAGGCAGAGGCGCAATACTGGCAGAAATTGCGCGCGCTCTGCGACCACTATGGGGTGCTGTGGGTGGCTGATGAAGTGCAGTGCGGCTATGGCCGGTCCGGCCGCTTCTATGCCTTCGAGCATTATGGCGTCGTGCCCGATGTGACGGCGCTGGCGAAATCGCTCGGCGCCGGCAAGGCGGCGGTCGGCGCGATGATCGCCCGGCGCGAGGTCTATATGAAGGCCTATGGCACGCCGAAGACGGCGATGATCCATGCCATGGCCACCTTTGGCGGCATGGGCGAGGCCTGCGTCACCGCGATCGAGGGCATCAATGTGCTCTATGATGAGGGGCTGATCGACAACGCCGCCACTACCGGCGACTATCTGCTTCAGCGCCTGCAGGCGCTGAAGGAGAAGTACCCGAAGATCATCAAGGATGTGCGCGGCAAAGGCTTTATGGTCGGGCTCGAGTTCCACGACTTCTCGCAGACCTTGCCGATGGTGCTGCGTCCGATCGTCAGCGTCCTCGACGACAAGCTGAAGGGCTCGCTGTCGGGCTTCGTCGGCGCGCTGTTGCTGCGCGACTATGACGTGCTCGTCGCCTTCACCGAATACAACCGCAACGTCATCCGTCTCGAGCCGCCGCTGATCTGCCAGCGCGAGCATGTCGACCATTTCGTCGATGCCTTCGATAGCCTGCTGTCGCGCGGCATCGTGGGGATCGTGAAGGATTTCGTCAAAAGCCAGGTCCGTTAAAGAAGTCCGTTGAGCGAAGTCCCGAGTCCGACAATGCTGAGCAAGTCTCCCGCCCCGCAAAACACACTCGACCGGCTGACCGCGGCCGCTCTGGCGTGGGGCGAGGGGACTTATGCGCGATGGGCCGCGCCAATCGGCGCGATCGCGTTTTCGCTCTATATCCTGCTGACGGCGTTTACCGCCTGGACGATGCCCGATGCCAATTGGGACATGCTGCCTTATCTCGCAATCGCCGAGGAGGGCGCTTACCCAGATGCGCAGGCGCTGCATGACTATGCCTACAGGACGGTCCAGGCCGGCGTTTCGGCCGCCGACTACAAGGCGCTGACAGACGATGGCGGCGGCTTCCGCAGCCATATGGCGCAAAATGCCGCCGACTTCCACTCGCTGCTTGGCATGTACCGGATCAAGTTCCTCTATGCCGAGATGCTGTCGGCGATGAGTTCGGTGATGTCGCCGGTCGAGGCGATGCGGGTGCTGCAGGTGGTCTCGGTGCTGCTGTTCGGGATGATCACGCTGCTGTGGCTGCGAACCGAAGGTGCGCTGGCGCTGGCGCCGGTGGCCGGCGCGGTACTGATCATGGCCGATTTCGGCGACGCGGCGCGCGCCTCGACTCCGGATCTGATGTGCTCGGCCCTGTTCCTCGGCGGGCTGTTTGCTTATGTGCGCGGCCGCGAGGCAGCGACCGCTTTCCTGCTTTTCATGGCCTTCATGGCGCGGCCGGACAACATCGTGTTCCTGGCCATTTTCGCCGTGCTGCTGCTGGTCTTCCGGCAGCGGGCGTGGGGCGCGCTGGCCGGCTTTGCCGCGTCCTTCGTCGCCTATTTCGCGATTTCGCACTGGGCCCAACATCCCGGCTGGTGGCCGCATCTGTGGTTCTCCAGCATCGAGCAGCACTACAATATGGATGGCTTCGAGCCGCCGTTCTCGGTTGGCGCCTATCTCAAGGCGTTTGCCGCATCCTTCATTCGCGCCATCAGCATCAACAGCTGGGTCGGGGTCTCGGTTCTGGCGCTGGCCGCGTGGTTTGCGCTCGGCCGCGCCGGCTTCCGGCTCGATCGTCGCGCCGGCATCCTGCTTGCAGCACTGGTGCTTGGCGTGCTGGCGAAATTCACCGTCTTTCCGATCCACGACACCCGCATCTACTTCCCGAACCTTCTGCCGCCCTACCTTTTGCTCGTCGGCCCGATCATGGCGCTGTGGGCGTCGGCAAGCCTGAATGGAAGGCGGCCCATCGCCTTGCAGGCCATACCTGGAGATAAGCCATGAGTTCCATTTTCCGGCCTGGCGCGCATCGCCCTTTCGCTCGGCCTGCCCGCTGGTCTGCTGGATCGCGGGCCGGCGTTGCGCGGCACGAAATTCCTGGCCAAGGCTGCACTGAAGGCGCGGTTCAGCAGCGGGCAACCCTTCCAGATGGTCAATGTCGGCGCTTGCGACGGCGCGCTGTTCGACGACGTCACGCCGTGGCTGCACCGCATTCCGCGGGCGCGGGCCGTGCTGGTCGAGCCGATCCCGCACAATCAGAAGCGGTTGCGCGCCAACTATCCCGACACGGAACGCTTCGTCATCGAGCCGGTCGCGGTGACAAAAATCAAAGGCACGATCACCGTCCACACTTTCGATGCCGCGGCACTCGAGGCCGGCACGCTGCCGATCGAGTTCATCGGCTGCTCGTCGGTCACCGACACCAATCTGAAGTCGGGCAAGAATGCCTGGGGCGAGGCCGACGTAAATTTCAACAAGTTCGCGCCGCACCTGAGGGATATCGAGGTGCCGTCGGACACGCTGCAGACGCTGCTCGACCGCAACGGCATCACGCATATCGACGCCTTCCTGGTCGATTGCGAAGGCGCCGACTGGATCGTCTTCGAACAGCTCGATCTCAAGCGCTATCGTCCGGGCATGATCAAGGTCGAGGTCGGCGCGCTGCCGGCCGCCGAAATCGGCCAGGTCGTGGTCAAGCTGAAGACATCAGGCTATCAGGTCGGCTTCCAGGCCGAGGACATCTGGGCCTTCGCCTGAGATAGATCGCCACTGGCGGCACGCCGGCGCGCCGGGTCGCGTCGCATCCGCGACGTGTCGCAAACAGGCGGTAGCTGCATCCACGTCCTCTGCATATTGTGCGCCATTCGAACGGGCGCGGACGCGCCCGCTTTATCCCCTTGGAGTCGCGGGCAATGGCAGAGTTTCCGAAACAGGCGAAGGTCGTCATCGTCGGCCTGGGTGGCATTGTCGGCGCGTCGATCGCGCATCATCTGATCGAGCGCGGCTGGACCGACATTGTCGGCATCGACAAGTCGGGCATCCCGACCGATATCGGCTCGACCGCGCATGCCTCGGACTTCTGCTACACCACGAGCCATGATTTCCTGTCGTGCTGGACGACGCTCTACTCGATCGATTTCTACGAAAAGATGGGCCATTACGCCCGCATCGGCGGTCTCGAAGTGGCGCGCGTCGGCGACGACAGCCGCATGGACGAGATCAAGCGCAAGATCGCCTCGGCCAAATCCTTCGGCACCCGCGCCCGGCTGATCGAACCGGCCGAGATCAAGGAAAAATTCCCGCTGATCGAAGAGTCCATGGTGCAGGGCGGCCTGTGGGATCCGGACGCCGGCCTGGTCATCCCGCGCTCGCAGACTGTCGCCGGCAAGCTGGTCGACCAGGCGGAAGCGTCGGGCAAGTTGAAGTCCTTCGCCAACACGCCGGCCAAATCTCTCATCGTCGAGGAGGGCCGCATCAAGGGCGTCGTCACCGACCGCGGCACGATCATGGCCGATTATGTCATCGTCTGCGCCGGCATCTGGGGCCGGCTGATCGCCGAGATGGTCGGCGAAGACCTGCCGGTCATGCCGATCGACCATCCGCTGACGTTCTTCGGTCCCTACAATGAGTTTGCCGGCACGGGCAATGAGATCGGCTGGCCGCTGCTGCGCGACCAGGGTAATTCGGCCTATATGCGCGACACCGGCGACCCCAGGACCGCCGAAGGCGGCCAGATCGAATGGGGTTACTACGAAGAGACCAATCCGCGTCTTTGCCATCCGCGCGATTTGCTGGAAAAGGATCAGGCGCGGCTGTCGCCGTCGCAGCGCGATCTCGACATGGAGCAGATCCTGGCGCCGCTGGAGCGCGCCATGGAACTGACGCCGATCCTGGGCGAACTCGGCTACAACGAAAGCCATTCCTTCAACGGCCTGTTGCAGGTGACCGCCGATGGCGGCCCGTCCATGGGCGAGAGCCAGAAGGTGAGGGGCCTCTGGTACGCCGTCGCCATCTGGGTCAAGGACGGCCCCGGCATGGGCAAGCTGATCGCCGACTGGATGACGGACGGCCGCACGGAAATCGACCATCACGCCATCGACTATGCGCGCTTCTATCCGCACCAGACGAAAGAGCAGTTCATCTGGGATCGCTGCACCGAGACGGCGATGAAGGTCTACAATCCGGCGGTGCATCCGCGCGAGCCGTTCTCCAAAGGCCGCAACATCCGCCGCTCGCCATTCTGGGAGCGCGAGAAGGAGCTTGGCGGTTACTTCATGGAGCTGGGCGGTTGGGAGCGCGCGCATGGCTATGCCGCCAACGAGCATCTGCTGGAGAAGTATGGCAACCGGGTTCCCATACGTGAGAACGAGTGGGACAATCGCCATTTCTGGCGGGTGTCCAATGCCGAGCACCTGGCGATGAGCGAAGATTGCGGCATCGTCAACCTCTCGCATTTCTCGATGTACGACATCGAAGGGCCGGACCATGTCGCGCTGCTGGAGTGGCTGTGTGCGGCCAAGATCGGTGGCGACAACAACATCGGCAAGGGTATCTACACCCACTTCCTCGACGAGGAAGGCATGGTGCGCGCCGACTTCACCGTCATCCGCATGGCCGACCGCTGTCGGCTGATCGACGGCGCCGACGCCGGTCCGCGCGACTTCCGCTACATGCAGCGCACCGCGCAGGATAAAGGCTTTGACGTCACCATCACCGACGTGACGGAAAAATATGTCACCATCGGCATCTGGGGACCGAACGCCCGCACGACGCTGCAGAAAGTGGTCGAAAATCCGGATGGTCTCTCGCTCGAGAACTTCCCGTTCGCGGCGATCAAGCCGGTCAGGATCGGCGGCAAGGACGTCACCGCCTTCCGCATCTCTTATGTCGGCGAGCAGGGCTGGGAACTGCACATGCGCTACGAGGACGGCCTGGCCGTTTGGGACGCGCTGCGCTCGACCGGCGTGATGCCGTTCGGCGTCGAGACCTATGCCAACACCCGGCGCATGGAAAAGAGCCTGCGCCTGCAGAACGCCGACCTTCTGACCGAGTATAATCTGCTCGAGGCCGACCTTGCCCGACCGAAGGTCAAGGAGAACGACTTCTGCGGCAAGGCCAAACATGTCGAATACCGCGCCCGCGAACACCAGCCGGCGATCCTGTGCACGCTGGTGATGACGGAAAACGTCGATTCGAAGGGTGTTGCCCGCTATCCCGTCGGCACCATGCCGGTGATGGATCCGAAGACCGGCGAAACCCTTGTCGACGAACTCGGCCGCCGCTCCTTCACCACGTCGATGGCCTATGGCCCGACCATCGGCAAGAACATCGGCCTCGCCTATCTGCCCTGGGCCCACGCCCAGGAGGGCCGCAAGTTTGCCATCGAATATTTCGGCGAGACCTACCCGGTCGAGGTGGCTGCCGTCGGCTACAAGCCGCTCTACGATCCGGAGAATTTGAAACCGCGGAGTTGAGCGTCATAGGTTCCAACCAACACATCGAAAAGCCCGGCACCTCGCCGGGCTTTTCGCTTTGTCAGCAGCCGATTTTCGCTTACCTTCGGGCATGTCTGCATTTTCTTGCGCACGACATTTGTTTTCAGGCAGCGCCGCACTGGCGCTGGTGCTCTGGCTTGTGCCGCCGGTTCAAGCCGCCGAGCCGGTCGACGTCGAGCTGGTGCTGGCCGTCGACGTGTCGCTGTCGATGTCGCCGGGCGAACTTGAAATCCAGCGTCACGGCTATGCTGCTGCGCTGACGCACGACAATGTTCTGCAGGCCATCGCCGACGGCGCCTATGGCAAGGTCGCCGTCACCTATGTCGAATGGGCCGGAGCGACCACGCAGCAGGTCGTCGTGCCGTGGACGGTGATCGCCAGCCGGGTCGATGCCGAGCGGGTGGCCGCGCAGCTTTCCGCCCATCCGCCGGCCAGCGCCCGGCGCACCTCGATTTCCGGCGCGCTGGAATTCGGCAGCGATCTGTTCGCCGAAAGCGGCTTTCAGGGGACAAAGCGCGTCATCGATATTTCCGGCGACGGGCCCAACAACCAGGGCGCGCCCGTCGACATCACCCGCGACGCGGTGGTCAAGCAAGGCATCATCATCAACGGCCTGCCGCTGATGACGCGCGGCGGGTTCGGCGGCGCCTATGACGTCAACAATCTCGACCGCTACTACAGCGACTGCGTCATCGGCGGTCCCGGATCCTTTATGATCCCGGTCAATGACTGGACGCAGTTTCCCGAAGCCATCCGCCGCAAGCTGGTGCTGGAGCTGGCCGGTCCCGCTTCGCCGCAACGGGCGCGCGAGGAGGCCGGGCATCCGCCGGTGGTGCTGGCGCAGGACCGGCCGACCGACTGCCAGGTCGGCGAAAAGATGTGGCGCGACCGCAGCTGGATGTTCGATGCGCGTTAGCGTTCGCATCATCACGCTGCCGTGAAGGGCCGGTTTCATTGACAAGCCCATGGGCGTCTGTGACACAATTCGGCATCCGAAAAAACAAGGGGAACCGACATGAACAAGACCATCGTCGCTGCCGCGGTATTGGCGCTTGCGGCTGCAATATCCGTGCCGGCCGAGGCTGCCACATCGGTCACCATCGGCATCAGCGGATGGACCGGCTTTGCGCCGCTGACGCTCGCCAAGCAGGCCGGCATCTTCGAGAAGCATGGCCTCGACGTGACCCTGAAGAAGGTGCCGCAGGCCAGCCGGCCGCTCGCCATCGCCAGCGGCGATCTGCAATGCGCCGCCACCACGGTCGAGACCTGGCTGGTGTGGAACGCCTCAGGGGTGACCACCAAGCAGATCTTCCAGCTCGACAAATCCTATGGCGCCGACGGCATTGTCGTGCGCAACGACATCAAGACCGTCGCCGACCTCAAGGGCAAGAATGTCGCGTCCTCGGCGCCGGGCACGTCGCCCTATTTCATGCTGGCCTGGGTGCTGAACAAGAACGGCCTGTCGACCAAGGATGTGACCGTTGTCAACCTGGAACCGGATGCGGCGGCGCAAGCCTTCCTCGCCGGCCAGAACGATGCGGCGGTCACCTATGAGCCGTTCATCTCGGCGGTGCGCGACAAGTCCGATCAGGGCCACATATTGGCGACCACGCTCGACTACCCGATGGTGCTCGACACGGTCGGCTGCAGGCCTGAATTCCTCACCGCCAATCCCGACGCCGCCAAGGCGCTGGCCGACAGCTATTTCGAAGCGCTCGACCTGATCAAGAGCGATCCGCAGAGATCCTACGAGATCATGGGCGCCGACGTGAAGCAGTCTGCGAAAGAATTCGAGGATTCGGCGAAATACCTGAAATGGGCCGACAAGGCGGAGAACAAGCAGTTCTTCACCAAGGAATTCCAGGACTTTTCCAAGACCGCCGGCGAACTTCTGCTGCAGATGGGGTTGATCAAGGAAGCGCCAGATGTTGCAGCGCTTGCCGATACCAGCGCGGTGGCGAACTGATAGTCCGGCCTTTGACCATCATGCGGCGGTGCCAGCGCGCCGCCGCTTTCTACCGGGCAACGCGACTGAGCATGGGGACGATCTGACGATGCGGACGATCTGAAGATGCGCCCCTTGCATCCGGTGTCGCCGGGCATTCGAACCGTGCTTGGCATTTCCTTCTTCGTGCTGTTCGTCGCCTTCTGGGCGTGGATCACGCTTGGCGGCCACGTCAACCGCATCTTCCTCGCCGACCCGCTGTCGATGCTGCGGGATGGTTGGCGGCTGCTGGTCGAGGACCGCTTCTGGCTCGACATATTGATCACCATCTGGCGGGTCTTCGGCGGGTTCCTGCTGGCGTCGATCGTCGCCGTGCCGATCGGCATCGCCATGGGCGCCTGGAAGCCAATAGAGGCTTTTCTGGAGCCGTTGGTCTCCTTCGCCCGCTACCTCCCGGCTTCGGCCTTCATTCCGCTGCTCATCCTGTGGGCCGGCATTGGCGAGCTGGAAAAGCTGCTGGTCATCTTCGTCGGCTCGGTGTTCCAGATCATCCTGATCGTCGCGGTCAAGGTTGGCTCGACCCGGCGCGACCTGGTCGAGGCGGCCTATACGCTGGGCTCGACCAACAATGGCATCGTCAAACGGGTCATCATGCCGGCCAATGCGCCCGAGATTGCCGAGACGCTGCGGCTGGTGCTCGGCTGGGCCTGGACCTATGTTATCGTCGCCGAGCTGATCGGTTCGTCCTCAGGCATCGGCTACATGATCATCAACAGCCAGTCGCGGCTGGCGACAGGGCAGATCATCTTCGGCATCATCGTCATCGGGATGATCGGACTGTTGTCCGACTTCGCCTTCAAGGCGTTCAATCGCTGGCTCTTTCCCTGGAGCCTGGCATGAGCAAGTTGCTTATCGAAGGCGTCTCGCGAACCTTCGCCGGCGTGCGCGGCGGGCAGCCGGTCAAGGCGCTGATGCCGGTCGACCTTGCGGTCGCGGCCAACGACTTCATCACCATTCTGGGGCCGTCCGGCTGCGGGAAGTCGACACTGCTCAGGATCGTTGCCGGCCTGGAAGCGCCGAGCGAAGGCCGTGTGCTGCTTGACGGCAAGGCGGTGACGCGGCCGGGACCAGATCGCGGCATGGTGTTCCAGTCCTACACGCTGTTTCCGTGGCTGACGGTGGCGCAGAATATCGCCTTCGGCCTGCGCGAACGTGGCATGGCCGAAAAGGAGCGAGACGGGATCGTCGCTTCCTATGTCGACCTCGTCGGGCTGAAGGGCTTCGAGAACCATTGGCCAAAGCAGCTGTCCGGCGGCATGCAGCAGCGCACGGCGATCGCCCGGGCGCTGGCCAACGACCCCGAAATCCTGTTGCTGGACGAGCCGTTCGGTGCGCTCGACAACCAGACGCGCGGACTGATGCAGGAGCTGCTGCTCGGCATCTGGGAGCGGCGCAAGAAGACAGTGCTGTTCGTCACCCACGACATCGAGGAGGCGATCTTCATGGCTTCGCGGGTGATCGTGATGAGCGCGCGGCCAGGCCGCATCAAGTCGGATGTCGCCATCGACCTGCCGCATCCACGCCACTACACGCTGAAGACCAGCCCGGAATTCTCGGCGCTCAAGGCGCGGCTGACCGAGGATATCCGCGTCGAGGCGATGCGGACGGCGCAGGCGCAGTGACCTAAGCTGGGTCGCCTATGGAAAAGATGCTCGGTTCGCTCAGCAATCGCTTCAAGCGTGGTAGGTCACGCGCAGGAGTTTCCAACGCCGCCATGAAAGCTGCCCATTTTTCGACGTCGAGGCGGAAACTCTGCCGGTCGGCGAATTCTTTGGAGAGTGCCGTTCGCGCGGTCATGTGACTCTCAGGCCGCCAGCAGCTGCTTGCGGTCGACGCGCTCCTGCTGCGGCGAGCGGGCGTAGAGTTCGCGGTAACATTTGGAGAAATGCGAGGCCGAGACGAAGCCGCAGGCGACCGCCACCTCGACCACCGGCATCGACGACTGAATCAGCAGGTGCCGGGCGCGGTCGAGGCGGATTTCCAGGTAGTAGCGGGCAGGGGACCTGCCCATCTCGGTGCGGAACAGGCGTTCGATCTGGCGGCGCGACAGGTCGACGTGGTCGGCGATTTCGATCAGCGACAGCGGCTCGGAGAGGTTGCCTTCCATCAGTTCGATGATGGTCAGCACCTTGGAATTCTGCACGCCGAGGCGGGCGCGCAGCGGCAGGCGCTGGCGGTCGGTGGGGCTGCGCACGCGGTCGGTCAGCACCTGCTCGCACACGCGGTTGACCAGATTGTCGTCGAAGTCGTCGCCGATCAGCTTGAGCATCATGTCGAGTGCCGCAGTGCCGCCGGCGCAGGTGTAGATGTTCTGGTCGATCTCGAAGAGGTCGGCAAAGACGTTGGCCTTCGGAAAGGCTTCGGAGAAGCCCGGCAGGTTCTCCCAATGGATGGCGCAGCGCTTGTTGGAGAGCAGGCCGGCGGCGGCAAGGATATGCGCGCCGGTGCACAGGCCGCCGACCGCGACGCCTCTGTTATATTCCTCGCGCAGCCAGGCGAAGGCAGACCTGTTCTGGTAGCGCTCGACATTCATGCCGCTGCAGACGATGGCCATGTTCGGCCGATCCGGCCCGGCCATCTTCTTGCGCTCTTCCTCGAGCGAGGTGTTGACGGCGCATTCGACGCCGTTGGAGGCGCGCACCGGCTTGCCGTCGATGCTGGCGAGGCGCCAGCGATAGGCCTCATAGCCAAGCATGCGGTTGGCCGAGCGCAGCGGGTCGAGCGCCGTCGCAAAGGCGATCATGGTGAAGTCCGGGACAAGGAAGAATACAAACGATCGCTTGATCGGATGCTTTACGGCGTTCAAGGGAACCTCACGCAGCCATGGCGCGAACAGGATGTCGCGAACAGCACAGCGACATCAGGAAAAACCATTCCTGTCAATTGGCTAGGGGGCTAAGCGGAAACTATATTTGCGACATGGGTCGCAAATGGGCAATCGTCCGGGATGACAGGGACGGGCTGCCGACGGATTGGGCATGGTGGTGGCGGCATAGGTGCCAAAAACGAGAAACGCCGCTTCGGTCAAACCGAAGCGGCGCTGTTATCGACTATCGGCAGCGGCAGGGAAGCGCTGAGCGCTAGCCGTTATCTCAGGCAACGAAACCGAGGCGCACCGCATTCATGGCGCCGGTCTGGCCGGGCATGGTGTTGGCAAGGCGCTGGCGCTCGAGAGCGGTCGTCAGGTTCATTTCGCGGCGGGCAAAGAGGCGGGCAAAAAGCTTCATCATCATCTCCTATCGGTTGCTCAGACGGGTCGCCTTCGCTTGATGGAGTGGGGCAGCTCGTTTGCTGGCGTTGATATAGGCCTGCGTGAGCAGAAACTAAATCGCAAATGCGAAGCGCTTGAATGGAAATGCGACATCGGTTGCGACATTATTGGGCATGGTGCCCAAAATTTGCGATTACTTACAGCGTGTTACCGGCGACATTGAGGCGCCATGCAAGTGACGCATATGCGCCATGCAGCGGCGACACGGCTCTGAAAATCATTTGAATGCAAATAAGTTGGAGAAGCCTGCGGGGCAAATAGAGAAGGCCTGCCGGGCTGGTCTGCGCGGCAGGCCTTCAGCACATGGTACACAATGGTTTACTTTGCTCCAGCCCAGGATCCGACGCCGTGGCGTGCACCGGTCTTGGTGTCGGCAGCTTCAGGCCAGCCGATATCCTTCTGCAGTTCGATCGGCAGCGAGCGGATCGCACGTTCGGTCTGGAAGCGGGCGCGGGCCGCGCTGAACTCGGTCGCAAGCCGACCGATGGATGACAGGATAGACATTTCATTCTCCTTTGGTTGTGGCACGTCCCGCATGAACGCGTTCCGTCGCCTGGATATTCCGCGAGTGCAATTCCGTGTCAGGAGCGTTGGAGCCATGGCACGTCCTGCCTTCGATGGAGTTGACTATCATCCCAATCTGATGTTCAATCAAACGAAATGGAATGATGCTTCACATCAGAAAAATTGAAGGTCGATCCCGATGAACGCCCCACTCAATCATCCGCTGCCGCTGCTCGATCTCGACGTTTTGCGCACCTTCGTGGCCATTGCAGAGACCGGCAGTTTCACCACGGCGGCCAATGCGGTGTTCCGCACGCCGTCGGCGGTCTCCATGCAGATCAAGAAGCTCGAGGACATTCTCGGGCGCTCTGTTTTCGCGCGGGATGCGCGCTCGGTGACGCTGACCACGGATGGCGAGATGCTGCTCGGTTATGCCCGCCGGCTGTTGTCGATCAACCGCGAGGTGGTGTCGAAGTTCATCATCCCCGAGATCGTCGGCGTGGTGCGGCTCGGCTCGCCGGACGACTATGGCGAGCGCGTGTTGCCGCATGTGCTGAAGCGTTTCGCGCAGTCGCATCCGTCGATTGCCGTCGACGTCACCATCGACCAGAGCAGCAATCTGCGCCGCCGCATGGACGACCGGGCGCTCGACATCACGCTGCTGACCAATTCCTACAAGACCAGCGCACTCGGCGCCGAGGTGCTGCTCACCGAGCCGATCGTCTGGGCCGGCGCCAAGGGCGGCAGCGCGCATCTGCGCGAGCCTTTGCCGGTGTCGCTGTGGGAAGAGGGCTGCGCCTGGCGGGCCGGCGCGCTCGATGCGCTGAGCCGTGAAGGCCGCAATTACCGCATCGCCTATATGAGCGCCCACACGGCAGGCCAGCGCGCCGCCATCATGTCGGATCTCGCGGTTGCACCGTTGCCGAAGTCGTTCCTGGGCAACGACATGGTCGAGCTTTGCCCGAAGGACGGCATGCCCGATATCGGCACCTACAATCTGGCGATGGTGGTGTCGCCGGACGCCAGCGCGCCGGTCAAGGCCGTCGCCGACCATATCCGTGCGACGTTCGAGCTTTTCCGCGAAACCGGCAAGTTCTAGAGCGGTTCACCGTTTCACGGAAACGGCGAGCCGCTCTAACTCCTTGTTTTGACGCAATTCCCAAGGGAAAGCGCTACACGCTTTCCCGGGAAAACCGTTTTACACTTTTCCTGGAATTGCTCTGCTATTCCGCTGCTTGGGCGGGGCGCGCCGCGAGAGCGGGTCGCGCCGTGCGCCGCGCAGTTGCGCGCCGCTTGGTGGGCTCACCTTCAAGGAAGGCGACGATGCTGTCCCTGGCGCGACGCGTCTCCGGCATCTCGATCAGCGGCCAGACGTGGAACATGCCTTCCTCATAGACGACGTCGATATCGACGCCGGCAGCGCGTGCCTTTTTGGCGAAGATCAGATTGTCGGGGCTGAGCAGGTCGTGCGAGCCGGTCAGAAGCAGGGTCTGCGGCAGCACCGAGAGGTCGCCATAGAGCGGAATGATATGCCAGTCCCTGCGATCGATGCCGGCACTGTACATGCGGATCGCTTCCAGCCCGCCGGAAATGCCGAGCCACGGATCGTTGCGTTCCGCCTCGAACACTTCGGGGTTGGACAGCGACATGTCGAGGCCGGGTGAAATCAGCACGTGGCGCGACGGCAAGGGCAGGCCTTCCTCAGCCGCCATCATGGTCAGCACGACGGCCATGTTGCCGCCCGCGGAATCGCCCATGAAGACGATGTCTTCAGCGTCGGTCTCATCCAGCATCTGCCGGTAGACGTCGCCGACCATGCCGAACATGGCGTGGAAATCATGCTCCGGCGCGATGGGATAGATCGGCACGGTGATGCCGAAACCCAAGCGCTCGGCCACCTCGGCGATCAACCCCCAATGATAGGATGTGATCTGGAAGACATAGGCGCCGCCATGCATGTAGAGGATGCGCCTGCGTTCGCCGGCCTTCGGCGCGATTTCATAGACAGGGAAGCCATCGACGCTGCGCTCGGTGATATCGAGCCGCTCCCGCAGCAATGCCGGGGGATGATGATCCTCGGTCTTGCGGGCATAGGCGATCCAGCGCTGCAGGTTTTCCGGGCTGGCAAATGCCTTCTTGCGGCTGTGCCGGAGGATGAAGGAAACGAGGTGGCTTTTGAAACTGGGCATTCGCGTACACAAGCTCGGCCGCAGCCGACTAAGAGAATTCCCCCACTGTCTCGAAGATCGTACCTCCAGCCGAAATGTCAAGATTCTGGCCCAAGCCAACACGGTTGTTTGATCAGCCACGTCCGCGGTTCTGCGCAGCGCGGCTCAGCGCCGGGGCAGCAGCGCGGCGCGCAGCTTGATGTCGGTCGCAGCCGGGACCATGCGGCGGCCCCGGCGCTTGGTCAGCAATTTGCACTTGTCGGCGAAGGTCATCAGCGGCCCGAGCCCAGGATCAGACGCGACAGGTTGGTCTGGGCGTCGATGCGCGGCGACACGGGCCAGCCGATGTCCTTCTGGATTTCGGGTGGCAGGTTGTTCATGGCGCGCACGGCCTTTGCATTCTTCATGGCCGCACGAAAACGGCCGAGGGTCTCGAACATCTCTATTCTCCTTTCGAGCGTTGTGGCGGCGGAATAGTCCGGTCCGCCATTCGATGTCCGTTAAATGCTTCACGTCTGTATCGGACGTATTGCGCCAAAACAGCGTTTCGGTTTCCAGATCGGTGCGATCTGGAAACATTTGCATACAAATGAAATTGGTCGAATTGGCGGCCTTCGTAAGGCGGCTTATTCCCGGCTGCGCCTGGCGGCATGGCCTTCACGCGAACGCCGGCGCGGGGCGGCGTCGCCGGCGACGCCATCCTCGCTGACGGTCTTGCGTGGCGGCAATTTCACCGCCGCCGACAGTTTCGGGAACGGATCGACCTTGTTGGGAAGCGCCATCGCGTAGACGAAATGCTCCTGGAATTTCGGCTCCAGAGCGGTCTCGATCTTCTCGATGTGGCTGACCGTGTCCTCGATCTCGCGGCGATAGCCACGATTGAGCAGCGCCATGCGCGCACCGGCGCCGGCGGCGTTGCCGACGGCCGAGACCTTGTCGAGGTCGCAATCCGGAATCAGGCCGAGCACCATGGCGTATTTCGGATCGATGAACGAGCCGAACGCGCCGGCGAAATGGATGCGGTCGACGTGTTCGGTGTTCTGCTTTTCCATCAGAAGCTTGGTGCCGGCATAGAGCGCCGCCTTGGCAAGCTGGATGGCGCGCACGTCGGTCTGGGTGATGGTGATCTTGGGTTCGCCTTCCTTCAAGACATAAGAGAAGGTGCGGCCGTTGACCGTGACGCGCGGCGACCGCTCGGCCAGCGACCCGTCGATCACTCCATCCTCGGAGATGATGCCGGCGAGGTACATTTCGGCCACGATCTCGATGATGCCGGAGCCGCAAATGCCGGTGACGCCGGTCGCCTGCACGCTGTCGAGGAAGCCGGGATCGTCGGACCAGAGTTCAGAGCCGATGACGCGGTATTTCGGCTCCAGCGTATCGGGGTCGATGCGCACGCGCTCGATTGCGCCGGGGGCGGCACGTTGGCCGCCGGAGATTTCCGCGCCCTCGAAGGCCGGGCCGGTGGGCGAGGAGGCTGCGACCACCCGCTTGCGGTTGCCAAGCACGATCTCGGCATTGGTGCCGACATCGACGATCAGCATCATCTCGTCCTGGCGGTGCGGGCCTTCCGACAGCGTCACCGCCGCCGCATCGGCGCCGACATGGCCGGCAATACAGGGCAGCATATAGAGGCGGGCGCCCTGGTTGAGCTTCAGGCCGATATCGGAGGCCTTGATGCGCACCGCGCCCGAGACGGCGAGCGCGAAGGGCGCGCCGCCGAGTTCGGTCGGATCGATGCCGAGGAACAGATGGTGCATGATCGGATTGCCGACAAAGACGGAATCCAGGATGTCGTTGCGCTGGACATTGCCTTCCGCGCAGACCTTGTCGACCAGGCCCGAGATCGCCTCGCGCACGGCGACCGTCATGCCTTCGCGGCCGTCCGGGTTCATCATCACATAGGAGACGCGGCTCATCAGATCCTCGCCGAAGCGAATCTGCGGGTTGGAGGTGCCCGACGAAGCGGCGACGCGGCCCGACAGCAACGACACCAGATGCATGGCGATGGTGGTCGAGCCGATGTCGCAGGCCAGTCCATAGGCCTCGTTCTTGAGGCCGGGCCAGAGTGCTATGACGCGGGCGATGTCGCTTTCGGCATCCTTGTGGATGGCCGCGGTCGCGGTCCAGTTACCCTTGCGCAGTATGCCTTGCACCTGCGGCATCAGGTAGAAGTCGAATTCGAGGTTTTTAAAGCCCCAATCCTTCATCAAGGCGATCTTGAGGCGGTCGAGATCGCCCAGCGGCTTGTGCATGTCGGGCTCTTCGATCTCGACATAGCACATGCGGATCGCCGCATCGCGGGCGATGACGCGCGTGTCGGCATCCTTGCGGATGGTCTGGGCGTTGATGACCGTGTCCTGCGGCACGTCGATGACGAGGTCGCCGAGAATCTGCGCCGAGCAGGACAGGCGGCGCCGCTCGGGCAGGCCGCGGACGCGCTCATAGCGCTCTTCCTTGGCGCCCTTGGGCGAGATGTGGTCGTTGGACGAGACGATCTTGTGCTTGGCGAAATTGCCTTCCTGCACTTCGATCTGGCAGCGACCGCAGGTGGCGCGGCCACCGCAGACGCTCTCGACATAGACGCCGAGCTGACGCGCGGCATCGAGCACCGGTGTGCCGACGGGAAACCGCCCGCGCTTGCCTGACGGCATGAACAGCACGAGCGGATCAGTAATGTTTGCAGGCGAGTTCACGATTGCGCGCTTATCCCCTGGCCATGCGGGCTTCACGGCCGCCGCGACGGCGACCGCCATTGCCGCCGCCTTCGCCCGGAGCGTTAACGGCGGTGGGCGCTGCGACGGCCTGGCCGCCTTCGGCCGGTTTGTAATCCTTGTAGGTGCGGATCCAGTTGGTGCAGTTTTCGTCGGTGCCGTTGAGCACATTGGCGCCGCGCACGGCTTCCATTTCCTGCGGCCGAACCGGGTTCATGATGGCGCTGGTCATGCCGGCGCCGATCACCATCGGGATGAAGGCGGCGTTGATGCCGTGGCGGTGCGGCAGGCCGAACGAGATGTTGGACAGGCCGCAGGTGGTGTTGACCTTGAGCTCTTCACGCAGGCGGCGCAACAGCGCGAAGACCTGGCGGCCGGCATCGCCCAGCGCGCCGATCGGCATCACCAGCGGGTCGACGACGACGTCATGCGCGGGAATGCCGAAATCGGCGCAGCGCTGCACGATCTTCTTGGCGACGGCGAAGCGCACATCCGGGTCCATCGAAATGCCGGTCTCGTCGTTGGAGATCGCGACGACCGGAACATTGTACTTCTTGACCAGCGGCAGGATGGCTTCGAGCTTTTCCTCTTCGCCGGTCACGGAGTTGACCAGCGGCCGGCCCTTGGCGACCTTGAGCGCTGCCTCGATGGCGGCGGTCACCGACGAGTCGATCGACAGCGGCAGGTCGACCAGGCCCTGGACGATCTCAAGCGTCTGCACCAGCAGGCCGGGTTCGGTTTCGTTCGGATTAACGGAGGTGACGCCGGCATTGACGTCGAGCATCGTGGCGCCGCAGGCGGCCTGTTCCAGCGCATCCTTGATGACGGTCTCGAAATTGCCGGCGATCATCTCGGCGGCCAGCTTCTTGCGGCCGGTCGGGTTGATGCGCTCGCCGATGACGCAGAAAGGCTGGTCGAAGCCGATGATGATCTCTCGTGTCGCCGAGGCGACGATGGTCCGGGTCATGAAGTCTCTCCGCCTGATATAAAGATTTCTTTATATCGTTGTCTGGTTTCATTCAAGCGAATGGCTGGCCGTCCGCGCTGTCAGTGCGCGGTCTTCACCATATCCACCTGCGTTTCGGTAATGTCGTCGTGGAGTATGCTCTCGAGCCGGTCGGCGACCATCTGATCGTCGTGGCGGATCTCACGTTTCCATGGCTGGCGGCCTTTCAGCACACCCGATTCATCGACGATCTCGGCGACATATTCCTCCTGGCGGTAGGCCATCACATGGATGCCGGAGACACCAGGAATTTCCTTCACCTCGTTGATGATGTCGGTGCAGAGCTGCTTGCCTTCCTTCTTCTGGTCCTGCGCGCCTTCCAGCCGCTTGATGATGGTATCGGGAATATGAATGCCCGGCACGTTGGAGCGGATCCATTTGGCCGTCTTGGCCGAAGCCAGCGGGCCGACGCCGCACAGGATGAAAACTTTTTCCGTATGCCCCAAGTCCCGCGCCCTCTGCATGAAGGTTCTGAACATCGGCACGTCGAAGCAATACTGCGTCTGCACGAACTGCGCGCCGGCGACGATCTTTTTGCCGAGATGGATCGGGCGGAAATCGAAGGGTGGCGCGAAGGGGTTGACGGCGGCGCCGAGGAAAATTTGCGGCGGCGTCGTCAACTTGCGGCCGGACAGGAACTTGCCGTTGTCGCGCATGATGCGGCAGGTTTCCAGCAACGACATGGAATCGAGGTCGAAGACAGGCTTGGCGCCGGGCTGGTCGCCGGCCTGGACGCCGTCGCCGGTGAGGCACAGCATGTTGGCGACGCCCATCGCCGCACCGCCCAGCACGTCGCCCTGGATGGCGATCCGGTTCCTGTCACGGCAGGCAATCTGCATGATCGGGGCATAGCCCATGCGGGTCAAAAGCGCGCAGATGCCGACCGAGGACATGTGGCAGTTGGCGCCGGAGGCATCGACGGCATTGATGGCGTCGACCCAGCCGTCGAAGATTTTCGCGCGGTTATAGACGTCTTCGGGATCGGCGCTGTCGGGCGGGTTGAGCTCGGTGGTGACCGCGAATTCGCCGCGCCGCAGCACACGCTCCAACCGGCCACGCGAGGAGTGGCCGGGCAGCGGATCGAGCGGCAGATGGATGCCGGCCGGGTTTTCGTCGCGCTGGCGGCCGATCATGCGCCCGCTCCGGTATTGGCTTTGGCAGCGGCTTCACGGGCCGCTGCCGACTGCGCCGTCACCCGCAGCCAGGCCGAGGTTTCACGCAGCGACTGGTCTACGGGCTTCTGAACGGTCAGGATCTTGTTGCCATGCTCCATGTTCCGCGAGCCTTCCCAGGCCTTGACCCAGACGCAAGGCATATCGGGCTCGACCTCGCAATTGCCATTGGCGCGCACGCCGCCGCAAGGTCCGTTGCGCAGCTGCTTGGGGCAGTTCATCGGGCACGACATGCCGGTCGAGGACAATATGCACTGACCGCACATGCGGCAGTCGAACATGAAGCCTTTTACGCGTTTTTCAACGAACTTGATCGGCGCTTCGACGCGGCCGTAGCCAAGGCCTTTCCACAGCGGATGGAGCAGCAGGAACATGTCTGCGAATCTGGAGTAGAACCATTCGAGCAATCGCGAATGGCGGATCGACCACAGCCTGATCGCAAACGAGCGCTGCACGCGCCGCTGCGGCGATACGTCGGCCGGCTTGTAGTCGGATTTCGGCGCTGCCTTCTTGACCTGCGTGGCCTGGGTCACCGCCGGGCCCCCTTTGCCGGGAGTCGTTTCAGACATTTTCTTTCCCGCCCGCCTTGACCAGAGCGACCAGCCGCTCGCGGTCGTATTTCGCGTCGATGTCGCTGAATGCCTTCTCGACCTCGGCTTCGAGGTCGTCGCCGACGGGGATCGGATCGGCCTTGCGCCATTCGGCGAGGTAATCGTCGGTGCCGCCGGCGCCGGTGCGCATGGCGCACATATCGATCGCCTCGGTGAAGCGCAGCGGCAGTTCGCGCTTGGCGTTCTGCCGGCCCTTCTTGACGATGACCTGGGCGGGGATGTCGCGCCAATAGACGACGATCAGATCGGCCATGAATTCTCTCACTCCCTGTAGAGCGCCGTGCGTCCATGAGGGAAACGACGCTCCACCACTTTGTCCAGCAGGTGCGAGCATTGCCGGATGCGCAGTGGGGCTGCTTGTTATGGGACGACGCGCGCGCATTCAAAAGCGACGCTATTGGAAGTCGCAAAAAGAAAGGCGAGATTCCGAGGGAAGGCTGGCTACCAAACCCGCTTGGTCAGGCCGGTCCAGAGATAGAACCAGATCGTCGGATGGTACCATTGTTTCGACGGCAGGCCGGGGTCGATCGTGACAAGCTTGCCGTCCAGCGCATCGCGGACCGCCTCGACGCAGATGTCACGCGAGAACGCCGCCTGGCGCAACGCATGGCTCGAAATCGTGTCGCCGGGCTCCGGCTTGCCGCGCGCCTGTTTCAACACGCCGCCGGTATCGACGCCGGCGTCGACCAGATGCACGGTGGTGCCGAAATTCTGGAGATCGCGGGAGGCCAGCGCCCAGTAGCCGCCATTCATGCCGCGGTATTTGGGCGCGATGCCGGCGTGGTAGTTGAGCACCGGGCAGGGCATTTGCGCCAGCGTCTGCCGGGACAAGAGCCGGCAGCCGGCGAGCAGCACCACGCCCGGGCGGATGTCGGCGATCGCCTGCAGGCAATCGGCTGCGTTGGCGGAGGAGACGTGGATGATCTTTTGTCCCGGCTTCGGCTCGGTCTCAAGCTTCTGATCGGCGATGAGCCGCTCTGCGTGGCCAGCGAAGAAGCGCTTGCCGAGCCGCGTCAACACCATCGTGCCGAGTTGACCGATGGCCGAAAACAAGCCCTGGCGGCGCGCCCGGCCGAGCAGCAATTGTTTTTTGGATTCAGGGCTTTCGAGGATGACGCTGACAGGACCGAACTGGTCGGCGATGGCGTTGACGATTGCCCAGATGTGCGGTCCGCCTTCGGTGACGATGACGATCGCAGCACTTTTTTCAACCGCTGATGCCATGGCACGCTTTCTTGCCGGCGCGCAACCATTTGCCGTGCGCTGCCCGGCTCAATTCTGTGCCGGGCGAGGTTAAATCTTGATGACCGCCCGGCCAGCGAGAGACCAACGGATCAGCGCTTGAACTCGATGATGTCGAGTTTCGATTCGTAGTAGGGCGCCGGGAATTCGATGCGCCATTCATTGGCGCTGGTGCGGAAGGCATAGCCGACCTGGTCGCTTTCCGGGCCGCTGCCATAGGGTTTTGGCTTGTTGTCATTGACATAGCCGGAGCCGAGATAGATCGCGCGTTTTTCGCTATCGTCGAAGAAACGGCCCTTGGTGCGTTGCGAGCCGCTGACCTTTTCCAGCTGCCAGCCGGAGCCATCGTCCGTGACCTTGCACTTGAACCAGCCATAGATGACCAGCGGGCCGGTCAGGCCCACCTTGATGGTTCGGCATTGCCAGTTGCCGCTCAGGTCCTTGTCGGAAAAGGCCACTATCGGCTTTGCCAGCAGCGCGTCGAGTTGGCTGACCTCAGCCGGGTCTCCCGCTTTTGCCTCGGCCAGCGCCGCCTTGCGGGTCTCGCCATATTTGTCGAGGCGAACCTTGTCGGCAGGCGTGATGATCTTCTGCACCTCGCCGTCGGCGCGAGCGGGCAAGACGAGGCAGAGGAGGCCAAGGGCGGCAAGCAGGACGCGAGGGGTCATCGGGACGTTCCGTGTTCGGATGGCTGAATCAGCCTGTTTGCTTTTGGCTCACAACTTAACCATTCGCGGCGGCCTGTCATCTGTTCTCGACAGCGTCCCGGCTCAAGAACCGCTTCAGGCGTGGGCGGCGGCCTGCGCCAGTCCGGCCGTCAGGTCGCCATAGCCCGTCGAGCGGCGCTCATAGGCGAGGCCAAGCATCTTCGCGGCCTTCTCGGCGACCTTGTCGAGTTCCGGATCGTCGGTCTGGGCGATGTAGATCAGCTTCTGGTAGTTGCCGAAATAGTCCTTGATCAGCTCCGGGTGCTTGTCGAGGCCGAGCGGCTTCATGAAGAAGGCGTCGAACTGGCGGCACAGGAAATCGGTCATGTAGAACGACATCATGTCGTCGTCGGCGACCTTCGCATAGGCGTCCATGCCCTGGTAGAAGGCAAAGCAGTGCGGCCCGGCCATGCGCTCGACGCCGTGCTTCTCCAGGACCCGGTCGAGCATGCCGCCGGTACCGCAATCGGCATAGCCGACGAAGATGTTGCTATAGCCTTCCGCCTTGGCCTTTTCGATCGCCTTGTCCATCGCCGGTGCGATGCGGTCGGGGTAGAAATGGAACTCCGCCGGCAGGCAGGTCAGGTCGAGATGGTCGAGCTTGAGCTGCTCCTTGACGGCCAAAACTTCGCGCGCAATCATTCCACAGGCGATGACCAGCAGCCTGTCGTCTTGGTTCGGTTTCGTTTTTTGCATTCTGGCCATGGAACCCGGTCGAAGCGGCCTTCGTTGCTGTGGGGCGAATCTATCGAGAGAGGGATAAACCGTCCATGAAACTGTTACGCGTTGCGCCGATTGCAATCCTTGCCTGCGTCCTGGCGCTTACGGCCTGTGCCAACACCGTCCGTGGTGTCGGCCGGGATATCAAATCGACTGCCAAAGCCGTCGACGACACCGTCACCAAACCCTGACGCAGCCATCCGTTCCAATAGCTGGGAACAAAAAAGCCGCGCTGCAAGGCGCGGCTTTCGATTGTGGGCCAGACGCCTTACGGAAGAGATCAGGCTGAAGCGCGCATATTATGCTTGCGCTTCATGAAGTCCTTCGCGGTCTCGACCGCCACAGCCGCGTCGCGGCAATAGGCATCGGCGCCGACGGCCTTGCCGAATTCCTCGTTGAGCGGCGCGCCGCCGACCAGGACGACATAGTCGTCGCGGATGCCCTTTTCCTTCATCGTGTCGATGACGACCTTCATGTAGGGCATGGTCGTGGTCAAAAGCGCCGACATGCCGATAATGTCGGGCTGGTGCTGCTCGATGGCGTCGAGGTATTTTTCCACCGCATTGTTGATGCCGAGATCGATGACGTCGAAGCCGGCGCCTTCCATCATCATGCCGACGAGGTTCTTGCCGATGTCGTGGATGTCGCCCTTGACGGTGCCGATCACCATCTTGCCCTGCTTCGGCGCGCCGGTGGCGGCCAGCAGCGGGCGCAGGATGAACATGCCGGCCTTCATGGCGTTGGCCGACAGCAGCACCTCGGGAACGAACAGGATGCCGTCGCGAAAGTCCTCGCCGACGATGCGCATGCCTTCGACCAGAGCTTCGGTCAGCACCTTGTAGGGCACCCAGCCGCGCTCGAGCAGGATGTTGGTGCCTTCCTCGATCTCTTCCTTCAGCCCGTCATAGAGATCGTCGTGCATCTGCTGCACCAACTCGTCGTCGGAAAGCTCGGAGAGGATGATCTCGTCGTCGGCCATTTTTCTCGGGCTCCTTGCCGCACGGGATGCGACCACGGCGGCTTAAAATAATCGCGTCAATACCTAACCCGGCGGGGGCAGGTATCCATAGCTGATTTGCGACTTCCCGCAAAAGGAAAGCGACCGCAAATCTATTGGAATTCTTGTCGATTTTGCGACAGGCGTTGGCGCTGGCGGGCCGTTTCGAATAGGGTGCATGGCTACGATCCGGGCGAGAAGCCGCCATACGCGGCCGCAAACGGTTTTTAGGGAAAAACGATCATGAGTGAAAACGCGTCAGTCGACCAGGAAGCGTCCAATGCGCGACGTGGACGTGCTGCCAGCGGCGGCGCGGCTGCAAGGCGGGCGGCGCGCTCGGGCGGCGGACCGGGCACCCAGCTCACCTATATCAAGCGCAAGATCAACATCTATGAGGTCCTCAACGAGGAAGGCCTGGCGATTATCGAAAACAACACCGATACGGTGCTGGAAGAGATCGGCATCATCTTTCGCGACGACGCCGAGGCGCTGCAGCTTTGGAAAGAGGCGGGCGCCGACGTCAAGGGCGAGCGCGTGCATTTTCCCAAGGGCCTCTGCCGCTCGCTGCTGAAGACCGCGCCGCCCATCTACACCCAGCATGCGCGCAACGCCGAACGTTCGGTGCAGATCGGCGGCAACGCCACGGTCTTCGCGCCGGTCTATGGTCCGCCCTTCGTGCGCGATCTCGACGGTGTCAGGCGCTACGCGACGATCGAGGATTTCCGGAATTTCGTGAAGCTCGCCTATATGGCGCCGTCGATTCACCATTCGGGCGGCACGGTTTGCGAGCCGGTCGACGTGCCGGTCAACAAACGCCATCTCGACATGATCTACAGCCACATCAAATATTCGGACAAACCGTTCATGGGTTCGGTGACGGCGCCAGAGCGGGCCGAAGACACCGTCGCCATGGCCAAGATCGTGTTCGGTGACGATTTCGTCGAAAACAACACCGTGCTGACCAGCCTGATCAACGCCAATTCGCCGATGGTGTTCGACGAAACCATGCTGGGCGCGCTGAAGGTTTATTCGCGTCACAACCAGGCTTGCATCGTCACGCCGTTCATCCTTGCCGGTGCGATGAGCCCGGTGACGGTGGCCGGCACGCTGACACAGGTTCTGGCCGAGGTGCTGGCCGGCGCCTCTTTCACGCAGTTGATCCGCCCCGGCGCGCCGGTGCTGTTCGGCACCTTCGCCTCGTCGATCTCCATGCAGTCTGGTGCGCCGACTTTTGGCACGCCGGAGCCGTCGCTGGTTTCCTACGGCGCCGCACAGCTTGCCCGCCGGCTCGGCCTGCCGTTCCGCACCGGCGGATCGCTCTGCGCCTCCAAGGTTCCGGACGCGCAGGCCGCCTATGAGAGCGCCAACACGCTCAACTCGACCATTCTTGCCGGCACCAATTTCGTCCTGCATTCGGCAGGCTGGCTCGAAGGCGGACTGGCGTCCTGCTACGAGAAATTCATGATGGACATCGACCAGCTCGGCATGACGCAAAAGTTTTCCGAAGGCGTCGACCTGTCGGAAAACGGCCAGGCGATGGACGCCATCCGCCAGGTCGGCCCGGGCAGCCACTATCTCGGCTGCGACCACACCCAGGCCAATTTCCAGACCGCCTTCTACCGCTCCAGCATCGCCGACAACAATTCCTACGAGCAGTGGCTGGCCGAGGGCGAGAAGACAGCGCCGCAGCGCGCCAACGAACTCGCCCGCCGCTGGCTGGAGACCTATGAGGCGCCGTATCTCGATCCGGGCATCGACGACGGGCTGAAGGACTACATCGCGACGAAGAAGGCGTCGATGGCTGACGCCTTCACCTGAAAGGAGCCCGAGTCAGGCGGGGCTAAAGTCGCCAACATCATCCACAAGGAAGTCTGGCGGAGCGCTTTCTCCGACCCGGACAAGAAGGGATGATTGCGCGGCGCCGGGCTGACGAGATAGCGGCCGCGCTTTCCGCCGACGGCCTCATCCTGCGCGGCGGCTTCAATTTCGCAACAAGCGAAACGCCGCCGCATGGCCCTTCAGCCGCCCCTGCCAAATCCGTGCTGTTGGTCGGGCAGGCGGGAGCGGCACCCTGGCCGCATTTCCTGCGCTGGCGCGACCGGCAACCGCAAACCATTGCTAATCCGCTCGACACATGGTCGCGCGAAGTGATCGGTGCGGTGGCGGAGAAATTCGTCGCGCGCGCCGTTTCGCCTTCGGACAGACCTTATCTGCCGTTCCAGCAATGGGCGATGCGAGCGGAGGGGCTGAGACCGTCGCCGCTGGGCATCCTGATGCATCCGCAGTACGGCCTCTGGCATGCCTATCGCGGCGCGTTGCTGTTCGAGGATGAGATCGCGCTTCCTGAACGTCGCGAAGCGATTCACCTTTGCGACGCCTGTGTCGCAAAACCTTGCCTGAAATCCTGTCCGGTCGATGCCTATTCCGCGGATGGTTTCGCTCATCAGGCTTGCCTGGCGCATGTGCGGGGATCGAAGGGCGAACCATGCCGCGGCGGCGGCTGCCTCGACCGCAACGCCTGTCCGTATGGCACGGCCCATCGCTATCCGCCTGAGGTTCAGGCCTTTCACATGACGGCGTTTGCCGGCCTGTAGCCGGGTCGAAAGCCCGCACAAAGTGTTGAACGGGATTGTCAGGGAACGGCTTGCCCTGACAATGCCTGCTTATATGTACACACGACAATCAACGGGGCGCGCCATGGCGAAGCAGGACATTGAGATAAAAACCGAGGACGGCGTAGCGAAAGCCGGGCTGTTCCGTTCGGCGACCGCTTCCCCGTCCAGGGCCGGTGTCATTCTCTATATGGACGCCTTCGGTCCGCGACCGGCGCTCGACGCAATGGCGGAGCGCCTGGCTGGCGAGGGCTGTGCGGTGCTGGTGCCGGATCTTTTCTATCGCAACGCACCCTACGGGCCGTTCGAGCCCAAGACCGCTTTCGTCGTCGAGGAGACCAAGGTCGCGCTGACGGCGTTGGTCCACGGCACGACACAGGACATGACCATCCGCGACAGCAGGGCGTTCCTCGACACGCTTACCGCTGAAGGTGTCACCGGACCGGTCGGTGTCGTCGGTTACTGCATGGGCGGGGCGCGGGCCTTGAATGCGGCTGCAACCTATCCCGATCGCATCGTGGCGGCGGCAAGCTTCCATGGCGGCAATCTCGCCAGCGATGCCGCCGACAGTCCGCACCGCAAGGCTGCAATGATCAAGGCGCGGGTCTATGTCGGAACGTCTGGGGTGGACCGCAGCTTTCCGCCGGAGCAGTCGGCGCGACTGGCCGAGGCGCTGCGCGTGGCGGAAGTCGACCACGTCATCGAAAACTATGCCGGCATGGCGCATGGCTGGTGTGTGTCGGATCACAGCGTGTTCAACGCGGCCGGCGCCGAACGTCATTGGAAGCGATTGACGACGCTGTTCGCCGAGACGCTGATCTAACGAGGCGTTGCCTGAAGTCGCAACGAACGGGTAGAGACTGCACGATTGGCGCGGCCTGTTAAAACAGCGCCAGTCGAGCGGGAACGAACAGCCTGATGCAATCCTATGATGTCGTGGTGATCGGCGCCGGTGCGGCCGGAATGATGTGCGCCATCGAGGCGGGCAAGCGCGGCCGCTCGGTCCTGGTGCTCGATCACGCGGCAAAGCCCGGCGAGAAGATCCGCATCTCCGGCGGCGGCCGCTGCAACTTCACCAACATCCATGCGAGCCCGAAGAATTTCATCTCGGGCAATCCGCATTTCTGCATTTCGGCGCTCAGCCGCTACACGCAGCGCGATTTCATCGGGCTCGTCGAACGCCACGGCGTCGCCTATCACGAGAAGACGCTGGGACAGCTGTTTTGCGATGGCTCGGCGCGGCTGATCATCGACATGCTGGTCTCCGAAATGCAGGATGGGGGCGTGGAGCTTGCGCTGTCGACCGAGGTGAGGAACGTCAGCAAGGCCGCGGACGGTTTTGTGCTGACGCTCTCCACTGGCAGCGTCGCCTGCAATTCTCTGGTCGTGGCTTGCGGGGGCAAGTCGATCCCCAAAATGGGCGCGTCCGGTTTCGGCTACGAGCTTGCGGCGCAATTCGGCCTTGCGGTGGTGGAAACACGGCCGGCGCTGGTGCCGCTTACCTTCGACGCAAGAACGCTGGAGCGGCTGGCGCCTTTGGCCGGCAATGCCGTCGATGCCGAAGTCGCCTGCGGCAAGACGCGGTTTTCAGAAGCGATGCTGTTTACGCATCGCGGCTTGAGCGGGCCTTCCATCCTGCAGATATCGTCCTATTGGCGCGAGGGCGACGAGATCCGCGTCGCCATGCTGCCGGGGAGGGATGTGGCGGAACTGCTTCGCGCCGCCCGGCGCGTCAACGGCAGGCAAGCGGTGCAGACGGTGCTTGCAAACCATTTGCCGAAGCGCCTTGCGCAAGCAGTCGCCGAGCGCAGTGGGATCGATGGCAATCTCGCTGATTTGACAGACCTGCAAATGAAAACCGTCGAAGCCGCCGTCAACGACTGGCGCATCAAGCCGGCCGGCTCCGAGGGTTACCGCACGGCGGAAGTGACGCTTGGCGGTGTCGATACCAACGGGCTCGATCAGAAGACGATGCAGGCGAAATCCGTGCCGGGGCTGTTTTTCATCGGCGAAGTCGTCGATGTCACGGGCTGGCTGGGCGGCTATAATTTTCAGTGGGCTTGGTCGTCCGGCTGGGCCTCGGGCCAGGTGTGCTGATATTCAGGTGAGGCCGGCCTGCAAACGACGGCTTTCTGTGCTTCCGGTGCTCGCGTACCAAAAGTACGCTCCGCTCCGGTTCTCGAAATCCATCGTTTTCGGCTCGGCCTGACCTGAATCTCAGCGCACCTGTTGCGCGTGCATCCGTCGCCTCGGAAAAAAATCTTTCCATAACCCCAAGGATTGGCCATTAGCCTTCGTCCAACAGGCAAATGATGGCGATGATGCTGGATGAAAGCGAAGCCTCCGACGCCGAATTGATCGGGCGGGCGAAGGGCGGAGACAGGGGTGCCTTCGGCAAATTGCTGGAGCGGCACTACGACTTCGTCTATCGCGCCGCCTATCGCTGGTGCGGAAAGAAGGCCGATGCCGAAGACATCGCCCAGGAGGTCTGTGTCCGTCTCGGCAAGGCGATCCGCGACTACCGCGGCGGCGGCGCGTTCACGACATGGCTCTATTCCGTGACGTTGAACGCGGCGCGCGACATGATGCGCAAGACGACGCGCGAAAACGTCAAGACCGAGGCTTTCGGCGCCTACAGCATGATATCGGGAGAGGCCTCGGCCGAACCTGAAGATCCCACTGAGGCGCTCTGGGCAGCGGTGCGGCAATTGCCGGACAAGCAGCGCGATGCAGTACTTCTGGTCTATGGCGAAGGTTTGAGCCATGCGGCCGCCGCCGAGGCGATGGCAATCTCGGAGACGACGGTTTCCTGGCACATCCATGAAGCGAAGAAACGGCTGAAGACGTTGATTCGTTCAGCCGGGGAAGTGTGACCATGGTCGACGACAACGAACTCAACAGGCTGCGCGACGCAGCAGTACCGGCGCCGGGCGAAAGCGCGAAGGCACGCGCCGTCGAAGCCGCCATGAGCGCCTATGATCAGGAAAATATTTCTGCCGTCACCCAAGGATCGGTCGGCGGGCTTCGTCTCACAGAGCGAGCACAAAAGCTCTGGAGCGAGATCATGCAGAAGAAACTCATCGCCACGCCAGCCATTGCCGGGCTCGTCGCCCTGCCGATCGCCGGATACGCCACCTTTCATATGCTGAGGGAACAGCCGTCGCCGTTCGGCAGCGACGAGAAGATCACTGAGACGCTGGCCGACAAGCCGGCAACCAATGGGCCGGCGATCAACGCGCCGGTAAAAGACAAGCAGGCGCCTGAAGGCGACAAGAAGGCCGACGCCGACGCGCGAAGCCGCGACACTACTACGACGCTTACGCCGCCCGCGCCGCCGAAGCCCGAATCGACCGTTGCTGTCGCCCCTGCGCAGCAGGATGCGCTGGGGCGCGGCGTGTTGGCCGAGCCTGCGCCAGTTGAGAGCCGCGAGTTTTCGCTTGACGGCACCGCTGCCCCGGCCGGCGGCGCGCGGGTCGACCGCATGGCCGGCGCGACCGAATCCAAGTACCTGGCGCAGCCCTCTACCATGCCGGCCGACCAGATTGCGCCGCAGGAGCCAAACCGCGACCGCGTCGAGGATTTCAAGACCAATCCGGTGCATGCAGCGCTTCAGGATCCGGTCTCGACCTTCTCGATCGACGTCGACACCGCTTCCTATTCCTTCGTCCGCGGCTCGCTGAAGCAGGGCTACCTGCCGCAGGCCGACACGGTGCGCGTCGAGGAGATGGTCAATTACTTCCCCTATGACTGGAAGGGGCCGGACTCGGCTTCGACGCCGTTCAATTCGACCGTCAGCGTCATGCCGACGCCGTGGAACGGGCACACCAAGCTGATGCACGTCGCCATCAAGGGCTTCGACATCAAGCCGGTCGAGCAGCCCAAGGCCAATCTGGTGTTCCTGATCGACGTCTCGGGTTCGATGGACGAGCCTGACAAGCTGCCACTGCTCAAGTCGGCTTTCCGGCTGCTGGTCAGCAAGCTCAAGGCGGACGACACCATCTCGATCGTCACCTATGCCGGTGACGCCGGCACCGTGCTGATGCCGACCAAGGTTACCGAGAAGGACAAGATCCTCAACGCCATCGACAATCTGTCGCCCGGCGGCTCGACGGCCGGCGAGGCGGGCATCAAGGAAGCCTACAGGCTTGCCCAGCAGTCCTTCGTCAAGGACGGCATCAACCGTGTGATGCTGGCCACGGACGGCGACTTCAATGTCGGCCAGACCGATGACGACGATCTGAAGCGGCTGATCGAGCAGGAGCGCAGGACCGGCGTGTTCCTGTCGGTATTCGGCTTCGGCCGCGGCAATCTGAACGACCAGATGATGCAGACCATCGCCCAGAACGGCAACGGCACCGCCGCCTATGTCGACACGCTGGCCGAGGCCGAGAAGGTTCTGGTCGAGGATGCCTCATCGACGCTGTTCACCATCGCCAAGGACGTCAAGATCCAGGTCGAGTTCAATCCGGACAAGGTCTCGGAGTACCGGCTGATCGGCTATGAAACCCGCGCCTTGAACCGCGAGGACTTCAACAATGACCGCGTCGATGCCGGCGATATCGGCTCCGGTCATTCGGTGACGGCCATCTACGAGATCACGCCGAAGGGCAGTGGCGGCGAGCAGATGGATCCGCTGCGCTACGGCCAGGCAACGGTCAACAATGGCGGCGTCGCCAATGCCGACGAATATGCATTCGTCAAGATCCGCTACAAGCTGCCGAACGAAGACGTCTCGAAGCTGATCACCACGCCGGTGACGTCGGCCAACGAGGTCCAGTCTTTCGACCAGGCCAGCACCGACCAGCGTTTCTCCATCGCTGTCGCCGCCTTCGGCCAGAAGCTGCGCGACGAGGATGCGACCGCGAAGTTCGGCTACGACAAGATCATGGAGATTGCCACCGCCGCCCGAGGAGCCGACCCGTTTGGGTACAGGTCCGAGTTCCTTTCGCTTGTGCGCCTTGCCTCGGCGCTCGGCGGTAACCGGTAGTGGCAATACAGCCGGTTCCTTTCAGACGGGGGTCGTTCTGATACGGGGAACCGGCTACGGGCGGGTGAGGCAGGCCGGCGGGGAAAACCCTGCCGGCCTTTTTTCGGATCGATTGATCCGAAGCGCACCGATGATCCGCCTGATCGTTAAATTGCGCGGCTTTTCCGGAACGTCATCGCAATGCCCTGCTATTATTGCATGGGGTCGGGACTGGGCTTGGGGAGCCGGGAATTGCAGATCATGAACATTGGAAACACGACGCCGGCGGTGAGACACACGCAGGCGTCGGGAACGCTGTCGCCAGAATCCAGGCGCATCATGGATGACGTTGACGCAGCCCGGAATACCGCAAAGTCGGCGCTGACCAATGACCGCTTTCGCGTCATGCTGGAGCAGATCGGCAATCCGCAGTCGTCGGGTGACCTGGTGACGATGAGTGGCAACGCCAACGGCACCGCCCTGGATTTCAAGACGGCGCTATCGCGTTACGCTGAAAACAGCGAATAAGTTCGATATCAGGCCCGGGTGCGGCGGCGTTCGCGGCGGGCTTCGCTGGTCTCGGCGGTGTTTTCCGTCGCCACCTTGTTGCGCATCGGACCGATGCGCTCGACGATCGCCGCGACGGTCGGGCGTTCGGATTTGGTGTGCGCGTCGAGCGCCTTGCGCATGGCGGCAAGGTGCTGGAACGACGTGCCGCAGCAGCCACCGATGATCTTCGCGCCGCCATCCACCGCCAGCCGGACATAGTCGGCCATCAGCTCCGGCGTGCCGGAATAATGGATCTCGGTGCCACGAAATTCGGGAATGCCGCAATTGCCCTTGACGATCACCGTCGCTTCCGGCTTCGCCTCGGTCATGTCGAGCAGCGAGGCCAGGATGTCGGAGGCGCCGACACCGCAATTGGCGCCGACACCGAGCGGTGTCTCTGAAAGTCCGTCGACGACGCCGTGGATATCCCTGGGCAGCAGGCCCATCATGGTGCGGCCGGCAGTGTCGAATGAACCGGTATAGGTGTAGGGCAGGCCGACGCGGATGGCGGCCTCCGCCGCGGCGCGGATTTCGTCCGGCGCAGACATGGTCTCGATCCAGGCGACTTCGGCGCCGCCTTCCTTGAGACCCTCGATCTGCTCGGCAAAAGCCTCGACTGCTTCGTCATAGGTCATGGCGCCGAGCGGCACCAGCAACTCGCCGGTCGGGCCGACCGAGCCGGCGACGATGACTTTCCTGCCGGCCTTGTCGGCGACCGCGCGGGCAATCTCGGCGGCGCGCTTGTTCAGCGCATGCACGCGGTCCTGCGCATGGTGCAGCTTCAGCCGGTGGCGCGTGCCGCCGAACGAGTTGGTGAGAATGATATCGGCGCCGGCGTCGACGAAATTCTGGTGCAGGCTGGTGATGGTGTCGGGCGCTGTCTCGTTCAGCAACTCCGGCGCTTCGCCGGCCTCCAGACCCATGGCGAACAGATTGGTGCCGGTGGCGCCATCGGCGAGCAGCACGCCCTTTTCGGCCAGCAGAGCATCGATGGGATTGTTCGCGGTCATCGGATCGACTTTCAGATATTTGAATGGAATAAGGATATAAAGAAGTCTTTATGTCCAGTCAATGTGTTTGCAACCTGCAATGCCGCGCGGCGCACCTTTCCGGGGCGTTGGGGATCAGGCAGAACCCGATGGAAATGACGCGCCGGCCAGATTGCGCGCGTAGGCGGCGGCCTCATGCGGGTTGATGTCGGCGGCCCGGATCAGATTGTCGAAATGCTGGGTCAGCGCTTGGACCGGCTGGGTGGCGTTCAGCACGACATACATGTCGCCGACATAGATGGCGGCGCGGTAGGGACCGAAGATTGTCAGCGGGATCGAATAGCGCATGCGGCCGTCATAGAGGAACAGGCGGAAGGTGGGGTAGAGATCGTCAAGCAGCGTCGCCATATGGGCAAGCTGCTGCCGGCGGTCAGCCTCGGGAAAGCGGTCCCAGACGCCCAGGCCGCGGGCGAAAATCTCCAGCGTGTGGCGCGGCATGCAGACCTCCATATCGGTCTCAGGGCGCCGGTTGTACTCGATGCGGTACTGCGTCTCGCTGGCCTGCGCCAGACGGCTGCGGTTGGTGATGTTGGCTTCGTAGTCGACCAGCTGGCGTGTGCGCAGGAGATCGGGAATGCCGGCCGGCACATAGCGGATCTTGGTGCCTGCGGCTTCCGCGAACCATTTGGCGAGCAGCGTGCGGTCGAAGCCGTCGGGCGCCTCTTCGATCTCCAGGCTTTCGCGGATTTCGCCGGTGACGCCTTCGTCCTGGGAGAGGCCGAGCAGCCAGTCCAGCGAGATCTTGAATTCGGCGGCGATGTTGAGCAGCGTTTCGGCGCGTGGCAGGCGCGTCGAGGCGCCGGACATCAGTTGCGACAGCGCCGACCGGTCGATGCCGACTGCTGACGCGAAAGCTGACTGGTTGAGATCGGACCGTGTCAGGAGCAGCTTCAGGCGCTCCCGGAAGATTGCCGAAAGGTCCCGTTTGTCCACTGTTCGTTCTCCGCGCTCTCTTAGGAAAAATTTGCGCCCGAGCCGTCGATTCAGCACTTCCAGCGTAAATGAATCCGTAGGGTTGTTTACAATGTATAACATCTGCGGTCAAAAATGCGCAATCGCAACATTTTGTACACTTTGTCTCGTTGAGCGGAATCGCTTCTCCTGACACTATGCTGTCAGGAACCAATTCCGGCGACTGAGGGGCAGTGGTCGATAGCATGACAGGCAAGTGCATCAAGCGACGCGACGCAGCGGCCATCGAGTGGCCGACCGTGGTCCTCGCTTTCTTCTGTTACGGAATGTGGCTCGCTGCCGGGCTCCTGCTCTGGCCCTCTTATCCGACCCCGGCACTTCTTCTCCTCGGCTTCATCCTGGCCTTGCAGTCGTCGATCATGCACGAAGTGCTGCATGGCCATCCGACGCGCAGCGCGCTCATCAACGAAGCCTTCGTCTTCCTGCCGATCGGCCTGGTCTGGCCGTTCCGTCGCTTCAAGACGCTCCATTTGCGCCACCACGCCGACGAGCGCCTGACCGATCCGCTCGACGATCCCGAGAGCTATTACCAGGCGTTGTGGATGCATGACGATCTGCCGCCGACGATGAAATTCCTGCTCAAGATCAACAACACCATGGCCGGCCGTTTCTTTCTCGGCCCCTGGCTGTCCTGCATCGGTTTCTTCGTCGACGACGCCAGGCATGTGATTGCCGGCGACAAGGTGATCGGCAAGGCATGGCTGCTGCATGCGATCGGCCTCGCCATCGTGGTGCCGATCGTGCAGTTCGGCTTCGGCATTCCGGTATGGCTCTACATTCTGGTGCCGGTCTGGCTCGGCCAGTCGCTGATCGCGGTCCGGACTTTCGCCGAACATCAGTGGTCCGAGCACCCTGAAGGACGCACGGTGATCATCGAGCGCTCGCCGCTGTCGTTCCTGTTCCTCAACAACAATCTGCACTTCGTCCACCACAAGACGCCGACGGTTGCCTGGTACAGACTTCCAAAACTGTTTGCCGACCGCCGCGACGAGTGGCTGCGGATGAACAATGGCTACGCCTATCCGAACTATTTCGCACTGATCAAAGCCTACGCATTCAAGGCCAAGGAGCCGATCGTGCACCCGGTGCTGCGCCGCCAGCCCGAGCCGGGCAGGGCTTTCAAGCCCCGCATCAGGGCGCGCAGCATCAGCGGGCTTGGCAGCGCGCCGGTTCCGGCCGAGCCGCCGAAGGAATAATCCCCGGACTTCCCGAACCCGTGTCGGCCAATTCTGATTGAACGCCGCGTTTTTGCGATCCTTTCCCGAGCCATGATGATTGAGTGTCGGCATGAGTGAATTGATTGCGGCATTGCCGATGTACGACTGGCCCGAAGTGCGCGGCGAGGTCGACGCGCAATGGGCAGCGTTGCGCGAGGCTTTTCGGCACAAGGGCATCGATGCGCCGCAGACAATCGTGCGCCGCAGTGGCGACCTGCCGCCGGTGCCGGGCGGTATCCGGGACGCCGAGGGCAAGCTAATCGCGCCCGATCCGGCGACACTGCCGCCGAACGAACTCGACCATCACCAGCTTTGGCTCCATCCGGCGCTGCTGTTCGCGCAGACCTGCTGGGGGCCGATGGAACTCGGCCTGAACAAGCATGTGCGGGTGGTCGGCCAGCCGAGCTACGACGCTTACGAAGGCGGCCAGGGCGAACTCTATTCCAGCGCGCTGGTGATGCGCACAGGCGAGGGATCGGAAGTTCGCTCGCCCGCGGATGGCAAAGCCTTGCTGCCGCTCGATCTGATGCGTGGCAAGCGTTTTACCTACAACAGCCTCGATTCGATGTCGGGCATCATCGCGCTGACGCGCGACCTGCAGGCCGCCGGCGAGAGCATGGATATGTTTCCCTCGCGCAGCGAGAGCGGTGGCCATCGCGGCTCGATCGTCGCGGTCGCCGAGGGCAAGGCGGATATAGCTGCCATCGACTGTGAGAGCTGGGCGCTGGCGCAGCGTTTCGAGCCTGCGGCAAACGCCGTGAAGGTCGTCGGCTGGACGGCAAGGCGCAAAGGCCTGCCCTACATCACCGCCAGGACGACGCCGGAAAAGACGCTCAAGGCTCTGCGCGAGGCGCTTGCCGGATCAGCCGAGCAGCCTCGCATCCAACGGGTAGGTTGAAAGCTGCTCGTTACGGGTCTCGGTGATCAGGATCTGTTCCTCGATCTTGACGCCCTCATGGTCGCCGAGACGGCCGATATAGCTTTCCACGCACAGCACCATTCCCGGCTCCAGCACGCCATCGGGCGTGTCCGGCGTCCAGTCGCTGGCATGTGGCAGGGTTGGATACTCGTCGGCGAGGCCGACGCCGTGATAGAGCACGCCGTAGCGCGCCGGGAAGCAATCTCCCGGCGGCACCACGGAGCGTTCGACCAGGTCGCGAAAGGACATGCCGGGCTGCATCAATTGCGTGTTGTGGGCGATCTGGTCGGCGGCAATGCGGAACAGGTCGCGCTGCTCGTTCGACGGCCTGGCGTCACCGCAAAGCCAGGTGCGCGAGAGATCGGCGCAGAAGCCGTAGGGGCCGATCAGGTCGGTGTCGAAGGCGACGAGGTCGCCTGCTTCGATCACGCGCGATGAGCATTCCTGGAACCACGGATTGGTGCGCGGCCCCGAGGCCAACAGCCGGGTCTCGATCCATTCGCCGCCGCGCGCAATGTTGCCGCGGTGCAGTTCCGCCCATAATTCGTTTTCGGAAATGCCCGGCTTCAACGCCGCTTCCATCTCGCCCATCGCCGCCTCGCAGGCGACGATGGCGCGGCGCATGGCGAGGATCTCGTCCGGCGATTTGATCAGCCGCGCATTTTCCATCACCGCTTCGCCATTGCCGATCGAAATGCCGAGCCGGGCGAGTTCCTCGACGCCTTCCGGGTTGATGTGGTCGACCGCAATGCGGCTGTTGCCGCCGCCATGCTCCTTGACCAGATCGGCGATGCCGGCCGCCCAGCGGCGGACTTTGTGCTCGGTCAGCTCGCCGCCATAGAGATACATCCACGACACTGCCGGCCGCACCTCGTCGACGACGCCGGAATGATCGGACAGATGCTCGCAGGAGAAATAGTCGAACAGCACCACGGGTCCCTCAGTGGCGACGAAGCAGTGGCGGGTCGGATTGTGCGCGACCCACAGCTGCATGTTGGTCGAATCGGTGGCGTAGCGGATGTTGACGGGGTCGTAGAGCAGCGCGCCGGCGTAGTTTCGGCGCCTCAGTTCGGCGCGGAGGCGCTCGAGCCGGTATTTGCGCATCGCGGCAAGATCGGGCGCGGCGATGCCTGCCGCTTGCCATTCGGCTTCAGCCAGCGCGCCATAGCCCAGCACATGCTGGTTCAGCGACGCCGCCTTCTGGCGCGATGTTTCGCGCAAGGCTTCGACGGAGCCGAGCTCGAACGGCATGATCTTGCGATGACGACCGAACCGTCGCTCGATGCCTTGCTCGCTCAAGTTGCGATCCTTGCGCCGGATCGTGGCGCATGTCTCCGGCGGATGTCAGTCGATCGCCGGGCGGTCATTTTGCGTTCCGCTTTTTCAACTTGACGAAGGTCACAACCCGGCCGTCCTTCGAACCGAAGAATTCAGGAACCCTGACACTACGGCTTTCTCCGTCCAAGACATAACCTGCCTGATTGAGGCGATCGAAGATTTCCTGCTCCGGGCTTGGGTTGTCCAGCCAGAGCAGAACGGCCGGCTCTTGCAGCAATGCGGCGAAATCCGGCACTTCGTCGTCAAGCGCAACTGTATTTCGATCGACCAGCCGCAAATTTCCGACCCATGGATTGTCGGATATTGCAGTTTTGATTGGCCCGTCAGCGGTCAGTTCGCGATATAGAGCCGGGTAATCCATCCGTAGTACCTGCGCGAGACCGTTGCCGCCGCTTATCTGATTGTACCAGGAAGCGGGTGCAAGCAGGACGGCGGTGATCGCTCCAGCTGCGATCACAAAGAGCTGGGCGTTCCTGCCGCGCGGTGCGAGCCGTTCCATGTAGGCAGCCATTGCTAGCGGCAACATGGCCAGGATTGGGAGCAGCCAGCGGCTCTTGACTTCCGTCGCCCCGCTGGCCAGCACAAGTATTGCCACGATCGCTAGGCCGAACGCCAAGGTACGCCACAGTAGATATTCCTTGGCTGGGCCTTTGGGATGGTTTTCGGAGAAACGAAACCCGGCCACGGCGAAAGCCAACGCAGAAATGAGCGTCGGCATGACAGCGAAATTGAAAGTCCCCATGATGAACTTGACAGCGCCAATGGCCGCAGCCGCCATGAGCTCTTGTTGCGGGTCTATTCCGAACTTGTAGCCTCTCGCCAGTGATTCGGCAGAATGCATGAAGCTCCAATATGCCGTCGGCGTCAGCGCCAATGCCGCCACGGCAAGGCTGATTGCGAATTTCGGATGGAGGATCGTCCCACGGAATTCGCGCAGCGACAGCGCTGCCGCAACAAGTGCCGCCACCAGAAAGACGTCGTTGTATTTGGCGAGAATTGCTGCAGCCATGGCCAAGCCAAACACCGCATAGGCAATCGCGCTTCGCCGCTCAAGGAGGTAAACCATCGCGAGCAGGAGCAGTGCGCAGAAGCCGACGACGGCGACGGAGTGCGACAAGGCGCGTTGCGATTCCCAGGCAATTTGCGGGATGGTGAAAAGGCCGAACATGGCCGCCACGGCCGTCGTCTTCGTGTAGGCGAGCCGGCGCATGGCGGCAAACACGCAGCAAGCGGCGAGGAACAGCACGGAATATTTGACGATCTTCAAGGTGAAAACGCTGGTGCCAAGAATTTGCGCGGCTAGCCAATTGATCCACGTGTAGAGAGGCGGTTGCGAGCCGCCATATCCAGCCCAAAGGTGCGGAAGATAGATCAGTTGCTCTGCGTCATCGATGCCGACACCGGTTCCCGCCCAAAAGGTCAACACGGACAATGTGACCGTCTGGAACAGAAAATAAGCCGCGACCATCACGATCGCTGCGGGGAAGGGGCCGATCCTGCTTTCGGCAAGCCATTCGGCCCATCTCATGGGATACTTCAAGGGATTCTCGTTGCCCGTGCTGGCCCAGTTGCCGCCTGCTCCGCTAACATGAGAACCGCGCCCTGCACAATGTAGCAGCCCTGTCGTTACGTCCGCATCTTCTCGCCGCTGGGGTCGAAGGGCGCCTCGACACTGATGCGCGCCGGACGCCGGTGGCCGAGGATCTCGATCTCGAACAGTCCGGCACTTTCGTCCTCGGCGAGTGCCGCCGGCACATAGCCCTGCGCCATCGACTTCTGCACATAGTGCGCATAACCGCCCGAGGTGACCCAGCCGACCACGCGCCAGTCGCCGTCGACGATGCCGCGCACGGCGGAAGCGCCTTCGGCAGCCTTCGAGCCACGCACTTCCTTGCCCGCCGTATCGAAGCGTGGCGCGCCATAGCCATGAGGCTTTTCCACCGTGCCATAGTCCTTGCCGACCTTGGCCCAGATCGGCTCGTCGCCCATGACATCGGCGTCGGCCGCATCGACGATAAAGGAAACGCGGCGCAGTTTCGGCCCTTCCGCCTGTTCCTTGGCGGCGGCCTCGCGGCCGATGAAGTCGTTCTTCTCCAGCTTGATGAAGCGGTCCATCGCGCCTTCGAACGGCCCGTAGATCGGGCGCAGCTCGCGGTACCAGGTCGGGAAGTTCTTCTCCAGGCGCATGGAGAGCAAAGCGCGCATGCCGAAATCGACGAGGCCGAACTCCTCGCCGGCGTCCTTGATCGCCTTGTAGACCAGGCGCTCATAGGCCGGCGCCATCCAGATTTCATAGCCGAGATCGCCGGTATAGGTGATGCGGTTGACCATGCAGGGCGCGCCGCCGGCCGCCATTTCGCGGAAATCCATGAAGCGGAAAGCTTTCGTCGAGATGTCGACATCGACCAGCTTCTGCAAGAGGTCGCGCGATTTCGGCCCGGCGATCGACAGGCCGACGAGCGTCTGATCGAAGCGGTGGATGCGCACCGAACCATCCTTCGGCAGGTGCTTTTCGAACCAGCGCATGTGGTATTTCTGCGCGGCGGAAGAGCCCCAGATCATAAATCTGTCTTCGCCTGCCTTGGCGATGGTGAAGTCGCCGATCAGCTTGCCGAATTCGTTGATCATTGGCGTCAGCACGATGCGGCCGATCTTCGGCATGCGGTTGGTCATCAGCCGGTTGAGGAAATCCTCAGCCGCAGGTCCCGACACTTCGTATTTGGCGAAGTTGGCGATTTCGGTGACGCCGACGCGTTCGCGCGTGGCGCGCACTTCCTCGCCGATAGGACCGAAATCGTTTGAGCGGTGGAAGGAGACGACGTCCTTCGGCTCCTTGCCCTTCGGCGCGAACCACAGCGGGGTCTCCAGGCCCCAGCTATCGCCCATTACGGCGTTGTTGGCGAGCATCGTGTCATAGAGCGGGGTGGTTTGTGCAGGGCGCGCAGCCGGCAGCTCTTCATTGGGGAAGCGGATGGAGAAGCGGCGCGAATAGTTTTCGCGCACCTTTGCGTTGGTGTAGCGCAGGCCGGCCCACTCGCCGAAGCGGGCGACATCCATGCCCCAGACGTCGAAGCCGGGATCGCCATGCACCATCCAGTTGGACAGCGCGAGGCCGACGCCGCCGCCCTGGCTGAAGCCGGCCATGACGGCGCAGGCGCACCAGAAATTGGTCAGGCCCTGCACCGGCCCGACCAGCGGATTTCCGTCGAGCGCGAAGGTGAAGGGGCCGTTGATGATCTGCTTGATGCCGGCTTTCTCGATGCCGGGGAAATGCTTGAAGCCGATCTCCAGCGACGGCGCGATGCGGTCGAGGTCGGGCGGCAGCAGTTCATGGCCGAAATCCCACGGCGTATTGACCGGCGACCAGGGTTTGCAGGCTTTTTCATAGGTGCCGAGCAGGATGCCGTTGCGCTCTTGGCGGGTGTAGATCTCGCCCTTGAAGTCGAGCACGCCGATCATCTCGCGGCCGGTCGATTTGTTGAATTCCTCGACCTCGGGCATCGGCTCGGTGAGGAGGTACATGTGCTCCATGGCCAGCACCGGCAGTTCGACGCCGACCATGCGGCCGATCTCGCGCGCCCACAGGCCGCCGCAGTTGACGACATGCTCGGCGTGGACGGTGCCCTGTTCGGTGACGACGTTCCAGGTGCCGTCAACTTCCTGCGTCAAGTCGACGACGCGGTTGCGCAGCACGATCTCGGCGCCCAGCTTCTTGGCCGCCTTGGAGTAGGCGATCGTCGTGCCGGAGGGATCGAGATGGCCTTCGACCGGATCCCACATGGCGCCGACGAAATTGGTCTCGTCCATCAGCGGGAACATCGCCTTGGCTTCGGAGGGCGTGATCAGCTCGGTGTCCATGCCGAGATAGCGGCCCTTGGCGTGGGCCAGGCGCAGAAAATCCATGCGCTCGGGCGTATCGGCCATCATCACGCCGCCGGTCAGATGCAGCGAGCAGGACTGGCCGGAAATTTCCTCGATCTCCTTGTAGAGCTGCACCGTATAGGCCTGCAGTTTGGCGACGTTGGGATCGCCGTTCAGCGTGTGGAAGCCGCCGGCTGCGTGCCAGGACGAGCCGGAGGTGAGCTCGGACCGCTCGATCAGCATGATGTCGGTCCAGCCGGCCTTGGCCAGATGGTAGAGCACCGAGCAGCCAACGACGCCGCCGCCAATGACAACCGCTTTAACGTGAGATTTCATGAGAGATAGGTCCGTTTTTTAAGAGATTGAATCGAATGGGCGGGGCGTGAAAACAAAGCGGAATCGGCCGCAGCGACGTTCTCGGCCAACCTGCCATCAAGCGCGGCAAGGATGGTCTCGCAGACGGAAATGCGATGGTTCAGGACGTCATGGTTCCAAACACGCAGGATCGAATAGCCTTGGGCGCGCATGAAATCGTCACGGCGATGGTCATAGGAGCTGTCGGCGTGTTGATGGCCGTCGATTTCCACGACAAGCCATTTTTCGCGACAGGCGAAGTCTGCAAAGAAGGGTCCGATGGAAAACTGGCGGGTGAAGCGATAGCCCCCTAGCTTGTGCGCCTCCAATTCAAGCCACAGCAATGCTTCCGCCTGGTGGCCGCCTTGCCTCAGCGTTCGCGCGCGTTGAGTGGTGCCCATCTGGCGGCGACTGCGGGTTTCATGAGCGCCGTCCCCCACTCCGTCGCCGCTTCGCGGCGCCACCTCTCCCCCCTCCGGAGGGAGAGGAAGGGAGCCAGCTGGAATCGCTTCGCGCCTTTCCTCTCCCCCGCCGATCGGGGGAGAGGTGTCGAGGGCCGGGGGGGCGGGGGGTGTTAACAATCGGGCGCGGGCGCCGAGATGGAGTGTGTATTTATGGG
>NZ_JAMYUL010000022.1:0-81675 GCF_040322955.1 Mesorhizobium sp. M0077 | reverse complement strand
TGGTCATGGTGGCGTTCCTTCCAGGGAATCGGTGACGTTGAACATCACCAGCCTGCCATGACCGCCCTCTCTCAGCGAATTTGCAGAACTCTCAGCACACTACCCGCCGCGACCCCCTCTGTCGCCTTTGGCGACATCTCCCCCTCAAGGGGGGAGATCACCGCTGCGCCAGCCTCGCGCTCTCCACCGCAATGCCGAGCAGCGCCTGCCGCGCCAGCGCTTCCGACAAATCCGGCCTGCGCCTGGTCTGCAGCACGGCCGATTGCAGCCGGTTCAGCGCGCGGCTGAGCGCCTCGACGTTCCAGCGCTCCAGCGCCTTCTCCACCAGCTTGCGCCGCGAGAAAAACACCGGCGGACGGGCGCCGGCCACTGCCGAGGCGGCGTTGCGGCCGGCGGTGTCCATCTGGCCGCGCATGACCTGAAGCTGCTGCAGCTGCCGCATCGCCGAGGACAGTACCAGGAAAGGATGGCCGCCGGACAGGCAGTGGCGGGTGAAGGCGGTGTCGAAGTCACCGATCCTGCCCTCCAGCACAGCATCGACCGCGTCGTCGAAGGAGGCGCCGGAGACGTCGCCGGACATCGCCCTTACGTCGTCGAGGCTGATGTCCTTCTGGCCGTGGGCATAAAGCACCAGTTTTTCGATCTCACCGCGTGAGGCCAGCCGGTCGCCGCCGAGATTGCGGCGCAGCGCCTGGCGTGCGTCGAGCGCCATCGACATGCCGGCCTTGCGCAACTCGTCGTCGATGACGCTGTCGATGTCGCGCGCTTCATCGGCATAGCATGGCAGCGCCATGGCGTTGTCGGCCGCCTCGACCACGGCGCGCAGCCCGACGCCTTTTTTCAGGTCGCCGGCCTCGATGAGAATGATCGCGTCGCGCGCGGGCTCCGCGGTCAGCGCCTTGACGTCCTCCGCCAGCGGCTTCTGGCCGCTGGCGTTGCGCACCCACAGAAGCCGCCGGTCGGAGAACATCGGCACGGTCCGGGCTTCGTCCAGCAGCCGGCCCTGGTCGCGATCGACCTCCGCGCCATCGAGCCGGACGACTGAGAACGGATCGTCGAGCGACAGGCCGGTTTTCGCGGCAAAGGCTTTGGCCCGCTCGGCGACCAAGCCGCGGTCGGGTCCGTAAAGCAGGACGATCGATATGCGCGCGTCCGGCTTCGCCAGCCACGAATCGACTTCGTATCCTTTTTTCTGCGCCATTAGCGGTGGTTAGCATGGGGAGAGGGCGGAGTGAACGTTCTCCAGAGAGTTCGAGACCCTATTGCCTTCCTCTCCCTCCGGAGGGGGGAGAGGTGGCTCGGCGAAGCCGAGACGGAGTGGGGGAGCCACGTGGCAATCGCCGCGAACGGACAAAGGAAGGGCACTATTTCAAGCATTGCCTAGCGCCCAAGGGTCGACCCCCACTCCGTCGAGCTTCGCTCGACACCTCTCCCCCGATCACGGGGAGAGGAAAGCGCGAGTTCGCCGACCTTGGTGCTTTATCTCTCCCGGATGCCGTGAAGTGACTATCTACCGGAAATCCTGCAAAACTTTGCGCCTAATTGCGCGCTGCTCCCCAACATCGACAAGAAATTTCGCAGACATATCTGCATCTTGGGGTCGCCTGCCGGCCGTGACGCCGGATGGGTTGCGGCGCCCCATGAATTGGCGCTGTGCCGGGCGCGCGGATGTGCAAATATCGACGCAGCAAATGGGAGGACCATGGTCATGACCGATGCTGGGATGTTGCGGTTTCATGTGCCGGAGCCGGAAGTGCGGCCGGGCGGAACGCCCGACTTCTCCAACGTGCCGATCCCCAAGGCCGGCTCGGTGCCGCGACCGGACATCGATGTCGATCCGCGCACCATCCGCGACATGGCGTTTTCGATCATCCGCGTGCTCAACCGCACCGGTGAGGCGGTCGGGCCGTGGGCCGGGCTGCTCACCGACGAGGAGCTGCTCGAGGGGTTGCGCCACATGATGACGCTGCGCAGCTTCGATGCGCGCATGCAGATGGCGCAGCGCCAGGGCAAGACCTCGTTCTACATGCAGCATCTGGGCGAAGAGGCGGTGAGCTGCGCTTTCCGCAAGGCGCTGGCGCCAGGCGACATGAATTTCCCGACCTATCGGCAAGCCGGCCTGCTCATCGCCGACGGCTATCCGATGGTCACGATGATGAACCAGATTTATTCCAACGAGGCCGATCCGCTCAAAGGGCGGCAATTGCCGATCATGTATTCGTCGAAGGAGCATGGCTTCTTCTCGATCTCCGGCAATCTGGCGACGCAATACATCCAGGCGGTCGGCTGGGCGATGGCTTCCGCTATCAGCAACGATTCGAAAATCGCGGCGGCGTGGATCGGCGACGGCTCGACGGCCGAATCCGATTTCCATTCCGCACTGGTGTTCGCCTCGACGTACAAGGCGCCGGTCATCCTCAACGTCGTCAACAACCAGTGGGCGATCTCGACGTTTCAAGGCATTGCGCGTGGCGGCTCCGGCACCTTTGCCGCGCGCGGCCTCGGCTTCGGCATTCCGGCGCTGCGCGTCGACGGCAATGATTATCTCGCCGTGCATGCCGTGGCCAAATGGGCGGCGGAGCGGGCGCGGCAGAATCTCGGGCCGACGCTGATCGAACATGTCACCTACCGTGCCGGCGCGCATTCGAGCTCGGACGATCCGTCGGCCTATCGGCCGAAGACGGAATCCGACGCCTGGCCGCTCGGCGATCCGGTGATGCGGCTGAAGAACCATCTGATCCAACGCGGCGTCTGGTCGGACGAGCGTCACGCCCAGGCCGAAGCGGAAATCCTCGAGACGGTGATCGCGGCGCAGAAGGAAGCTGAAGGCCACGGCACGCTGCATGCCGGCGGCAAGCCGTCGACGCGCGAGATGTTCGAGGGCGTGTTTGCCGAGATGCCGCCGCATCTCAGGCGCCAGCGCCAGCAGGCGGGAGTCTGACCATGCCGAGACGGACCATGATCGAGGCGATCCGCGACGCCATGGACGTGTCGATGGCGCGCGACGAACGCGTCATCGTCTATGGCGAGGATGTCGGCTTCTTCGGGGGTGTCTTCCGCTGCACGGCAGGCCTGCAAGCGAAGTACGGCAAGAGCCGCTGCTTCGATGCGCCGATCAACGAATCCGGTATTGTCGGCTCGGCCATCGGCATGGCCGCCTACGGGCTGAAGCCATGCGTGGAAATTCAGTTTGCCGACTACATGTACCCGGCGTACGACCAGCTGACGCAGGAAGCAGCACGCCTGCGCTACCGCTCGAACGGCGATTTCACCTGCCCGATCGTTGTCCGCATGCCGACCGGCGGCGGCATCTTTGGCGGCCAGACGCACAGCCAGAGCCCGGAAGCGCTGTTCACCCATGTGTCGGGGCTGAAGACGGTGGTGCCGTCCAATCCGCACGACGCCAAGGGACTGCTGATCGCGGCGATCGAGGATCCCGATCCGGTGATTTTTCTGGAGCCGAAGCGGCTCTATAACGGACCGTTCGATGGCCATCACGACCGACCGGTGACGCCATGGTCGAAGCATGAACTGGGCGAGGTCGCCGACGGCCATTACACGGTGCCGCTCGGCACGGCGGCGATCCGCCGGGCGGGCTCGGCCGTCACCGTGCTCGCCTACGGCACCATGGTCTATGTCGCGCAGGCGGCTGTGGAAGAAACCGGCATCGATGCCGAGATCATCGATTTGCGGACCCTGCTGCCGCTCGATCTCGACGCGATAGTCGCTTCGGTGAAGAAGACCGGACGCTGCGTCGTCGTGCACGAGGCGACACTGACCTCCGGCTTCGGCGCCGAGCTGTCGGCGCTGGTGCAGGAAAATTGTTTCTACCATCTGGAAGCGCCGGTGGCGCGCGTCACCGGTTGGGACACGCCCTACCCGCATGCGCAGGAATGGGACTATTTCCCGGGGCCGGCCCGTGTCGGCCGCGCGCTTCTCGAAACCATGGGAGCCTAGGGATGGGCGAACACATCATCAAGCTGCCGGATGTCGGCGAAGGCGTCGCCGAGGCCGAACTTGTGGAGTGGCACGTCAAGGTCGGCGACCTCGTGCGCGAGGACTCGGTGCTTGCCGCCGTGATGACCGACAAGGCGACGGTGGAAATACCTTCGCCGGTCGATGGCGAGATCCTGTGGCTGGGCGCGGAGATCGGCGACACGGTGGCGATCGGCTCGCCGATCGTGCGGCTGAAAGTGGCGGGGGAGGGCAATGTCGGCGAAGGCTCGAAATTGTCAGAGGTCACGGCGGCACCGACCCCCACCCCTGCCGGGGCGAGCCACGGGTCTCGCCCGTCCTCCGGACCCCCACAAGAGGGAGGCGTTTCGGCCACGAAATCCGACGCCAAGTCGCCACCACCTGCACCAGCAGCCAAAAGCGCACGGGCAGCTGAGACTGAATCCCCCTCCCCCTTGTGGGGAGGGGCCAGGGGTGGGGGTACTGCGCCGACATCTAAAGGTGCGGCACCCACCGGCGCGCCGCGCCCGGAGGGCGAAAAGCCCCTGGCGTCGCCCGCCATCCGGCTCAGGGCGAAGGAGGCGGGGATCGATCTGCGCCAGGTGTCGGGTACCGGCCCTGCCGGCCGCATCAGCCACGAAGATATCGAGGCATTCCTGGCACGCGGACCGCAGGTAGCGAAGGCGTCGGGTCTGGCGCGCAATGACAGCGTCGAGGATATCAAGGTCATCGGACTGCGGCGCAAGATCGCCGAAAAAATGTCGCTGGCGAAGTCACGCATCCCGCACATCACCTATGTCGAGGAGATCGACGTCACAGCACTCGAGGAGTTGCGCGCGGCGCTCAACAAGGAAAAGCGCAAGGGTGTGGAGAGGCCGAAGCTGACGCTGCTGCCGTTCCTGATGCGGGCGATGGTCAAGGCGATTGCCGACCAGCCCAACATCAACGCGCTGTTCGACGACGAGGCCGGCATCATCCATCAGCATGGCGGCGTCCATATCGGCATTGCCGCGCAGACGCCGTCGGGCCTGGTGGTGCCGGTGGTCAAGCACGCCGAGGCGCGCGACCTCTGGGATTGCGCGGCCGAGCTCAACCGCCTGGCCGAAGCGGCGAAGTCCGGCACGGCCAGCCGCGACGAGCTGTCGGGATCGACCATCACCATTACCTCGCTCGGCGCCATGGGCGGCGTGGCGACGACGCCGGTCATCAATCATCCTGAGGTGGCGATCGTCGGCGTCAACAAGATGATGGTGCGGCCGGTCTGGGACGGCACCAAGTTCATCCCGCGCAAGATGATGAACCTGTCGTCGAGCTTCGATCACCGGGTGGTCGACGGCTGGGATGCGGCGGTGTTTGTGCAGCGGATCAAGGCGCTGATTGAGACGCCAGCGCTGATATTTGTGGATTGAGGGGCGGAACGACCGAGATGACGGCGGGACAGCGCCCCCCTCTGCCTTACCAGGCATCTCCCCCACAAGGGGGGAGATTGGACGTCACGCAGGGTTTCGCCAATCTCCATCGTTGCAGGAATGAGCGAAGCGAAGAAGCTGCTGATCTCCCCCCTCGTGGGGGAGATGTCCGGCAGGACAGAGGGGGGCGCGAAGGATCGCGACGGAACATTCCCTCGCATCAAAGGGTCACGCCATGAAAGAAATCTCCTGCAAGCTGCTGGTCATCGGCGCCGGGCCCGGCGGCTACGTCTGCGCTATCCGTGCCGGCCAGCTCGGCATCGATACGGTGATCGTTGAAGCCGGCAAACCGGGCGGCACCTGTCTCAATGTCGGCTGCATCCCGTCCAAGGCGATGATCCATGCGGCGGAAGAGTTCGAGAAGGTCGCGCATATGGCCGGCGGCAGCAGTCCGCTCGGCATCTCGGTAGCAGCGCCCGTGCTCGATCTCGGCAAGACGGTTGCGTGGAAGGACGGCATTGTTAGCCGGCTGACCGGGGGCGTTGCCGGGCTACTGAAGAAGGCCAAGGTCAAGACCGTCTATGGCTGGGCGACGTTCCGCGACGGCAAGACCGTCGCGGTCGAGACCGAGACCGGCACCCAGATCATCCGCGCCGAAACGGTTGTGATCGCCACCGGCTCGGCGACGGTGGAACTGCCGTTCCTGCCGTTCGGCGGCCCGGTGATTTCATCCACAGAAGCGCTGGCTCTCGGCGAGGTGCCGAAAAAGCTCGCCGTGGTCGGCGGCGGCTATATCGGGCTGGAACTCGGCATGGCGTTCGCCAAAATGGGCGCCGCGGTGACCGTGGTCGAGGCGCTGCCGCGCGTGCTGGCGCAGTATGATGCGGAACTGACCCGGCCGGTGGTGAAACGGCTGGCCCAGATCGGCGTCGAGGTGATGCTTGGCGCCAAGGCCAAGGGGGTCAAGGGCGACGCGCTGCTGGTCGAGACCGCGGACGGCAAGAGCACCAAAATCGCGGCAGACAAGATCCTGGTCACGGTCGGCCGCAAGCCGGTGACGGAGGGCTGGGGCCTCGATCAGATCGATCTCGACGTGGCCGGCAAGTTCATCAAGATCGACGACCAGTGCCGCAGCTCGATGCGCGGCATCTATGCCATTGGCGACGTCACCGGCGAGCCGATGCTGGCGCACCGGGCGATGGCGCAAGGCGAAATGGTGGCCGAGATCGTCGCCGGCCACAAGCGCAGCTGGGACAAGCGCTCGATCCCGGCCGTCTGCTTCACCGATCCGGAGCTGGTGACGGCAGGGCTAACGCCGGAGGAGGCGAAGGCTTCAGGCGAAATCAAGATCGGCCAGTTCCCCTTCGCCGCCAACGGCCGGGCGATGACGAAACTCGGCGAGGACGGGTTTGTTCGTGTTGTCGCCCGCGCGGACAACCATCTGGTGCTGGGCATCCAGGCGGTCGGGCAAGGCGTGTCGGAACTGGCGGCGGCGTTCGGCCTGGCGCTGGAAATGGGCGCGCGGCTGGAGGATATCGCCGGGACCATCCATGCGCATCCGACGCAAGGCGAAGGCTTCCAGGAAGCGGCGCTGAAGGCGCTGGGCCACGCGCTGCATATTTGAAGTGCGCTTACCCTCCCCCTTGTGGGGAGGGTCGATCCGCGTAGCGGAGCGGGGTGGGGGTCCTCGCCGACCGTCAGCGCTCACCCCACCCCGTCTCGCCATCTCCGCTTCGCTCCGACCGCGAGCCGACCCTCCCCACAAGGGGGAGGGTGGCCGCCCAGCCGTTGGTTGTCGCAGATCAGCGGAATGTACTAAGTGTCGGTCCATGGACACCGGCCTGAAGAAATACATCGCCATACGCTACAACATCGCCGCTGGCTTCAAGCCAAGCCAGTGGGACGGAAAGGGCCGCGCCAATCTCGACCCGGTCTGGCTGGTCGAGCGCCTGGCGTTGTTCGACACCTATTGCGCGTCGTCGCTCGAAGGCCAGTCGCTGAAGGATTTTACCGTCCTTGTGGCGTTCGATGCCGATACGCACGAGAACTATATTCGCACCGTGTGCAGCTGCGTGGCCGGTGTCGACGTCAGGCCGATCCTTGTCGAGGCCGGCGACGATTACAACAATCGCTTCAATGCTTTCGTCCACGACGACAGCGATGCCGAGTATGTCTCGCTAACGCGGCTCGACAGCGACGACGCGCTGGCGCCGACCTTCATGGAGCGCGTCGACCACTACGCGCGCCGGGAGATCGAAAAGCGTGTGGTGGACCTGCAGCCGCTCTACATTGCCTTTCCGGACGGCCAGAATTTCGAGACGGCAAGCGGACGCTACACGCACCACGACTATGTCACGTCGGCGTTCGGCACGCTGGTCGAAAGGAGATCGCCGGCGATGAGCGGCGTCTACAGCGAGCACCACGCAAAAATGGCGACGCGCTTCAACACCGTCGTGGCGGCATCGAAGGGCGCGCAATGGTGCATCGTCATCCATGACAACAACGCCGCCAACGTGTTGAGGGGGAAGCCGGTCTCGGGGCCCTCCTTCACGGTGGGCCGACCGGGTGTCGAACCCAAGGTGCCAGCGCGAAGGCAAAGCGCGCCACGACAGGCGACGCAGCCCCGCATGGCGCCGCGGACCGCGGGCAACTTCATCCGGTTTCTGCTCGGACGACCGATGGCTCTGCGGAAGTAGCGGGCGCTTTACCCTCCCCCTTGTGGGGAGGGTCGATCGCGGAGCGGAGCAGGGTGGGGGTCCTCGCCAACCGTCGGCGCTCACCCCCCACCCCGTCTCGCCATCTCCGCTTCGCTCCGATTGCGCGCCGACCCTCCCCACAAGGGGGAGGGTGAAGTAGCTCAGCTTGCGAGCCGGCTCACCATCTCGTGCTGCGCATAAGCGCGCCCAAAACGATTGGCGAGAAACGCATCCAGCGCGATGTCTTCCTGCTTGACGAAACCGGTCGCCGGCAAGGTGCCGTCGGCCAGCATGTCGAGCACGGCGCAGATGCCGGACGCGGTGGTGATCTGGATTGCGCTGCGCACCTGGTTGCCGATGCGCTGCGAATAGATCTTGTTGGCGTAGGTTTCCTGCAGCAGGCGGCCATTGCGGCGGCCCGAGACGGTGACGAAGACGATGACCACGTCCTGCAGCGTTGCCGGCAGGGCGCTCTCGAAGATATCCTTCAGCACGTCGCGGCGGTGGCGCAGGCCGAGGTCGTTGAGCAGCGCCTTCATGATCGCCGCGTGGCCGGGATAGCGGATGGTGCGGTAGTTCAGCGTGCGCACCTTGCCCTTCAGCGTCTCGGCCAGCGTGCCGAGACCGCCAGAGGTGTTGAAGGCCTCATAGGTGACGCCGTCGAGCGAGAACTCTTCGCGCTCCTCCAGCGGCGGCACCTCGATCAGCTCGCCCTCGACGATCGCCTCGCAGGGTTCGCAATATTCGTTGATGACGCCGTCGGTGCTCCAGGTCAGATTGTAGTTCAGCGCATTGGACGGGTATTGCGGCAGCGCGCCGACGCGCATGCGAACGCTTTCCAGCGTGTCGAAGCGGCTGGCGAGATCGTTGGCGACGATCGAGATGAAGCCCGGCGCCAGGCCGCATTGCGGAATGAAGGCGCTGTTGCCCGACTTGGCCAGCTCCTTGACGCGGCGGGTCGAGACGACATCCTCGGTCAAATCGAGATAGTGCACGCCGGTGGCGGCGGCCGCTTCGGCGATGCGTGTGGTCAAATGGAAGGGCGCGGCGCTCAGCACGGCGAAGGCGCCGGCAAGGGTGGCCTCGAGTGCGCCGGGAGTAGCGATGTCTAGCTCCAGCCCCTCGACGCCGGCGGGAAGTTCGGCCGCGGCAAACTGCGCCGCCGCGCGGTCGACAACGGTGACGTGGTAGTCGCCGCTGTCGGCGAGCATGCCTGCAATGGTCGAGCCGATCTTGCCGGCGCCGACGACGATGATTTTCTTCATGATCCGATCCCTCGTAAAAGCTCTTTGGCCCAGACCGCTGCAGGGTGGGCACCATGCTTCTGAGAATCGCAGCTTGCCTGGCGAAAGGAAGCGTGGAATTGTACGAAACGTACCCTGTCTTTGGCGATAAGACGACAAGGTTCGTCGAAATGCTTAGTGAACCCGAACAAAAACTGCTTTCCCTGCTGCGCGCCAATGCCCGCGCGTCGACCACTGAGCTGGCGCGCCAGCTCGGCGTGTCGCGCACCACCGTGCAAAGCCGCATCGAGCGGCTGGAACAGCGCGGCATCATCACCGGCTATGGCGTGCGGATGGCGCCGGACTACGAGCAGGGGCTGGTGCGGGCGCATGTGCTGCTCACCGTCACGCCCAAGCTCGCCGACAAGGTGGTGCGGGCGCTGCAGGCGCTGCCGCCGGTGAGGACGCTGCATTCGGTGAGCGGTAATTTCGACATGATCGTCATCGTCGACGCGCCGTCGATCAGGGATCTGGATGCGTTGCTGGACGAGATCGGCGCGATGGACGGGGTCGAGCGGACGTCGTCGTCGATAATTTTGTCGACCCGGATTGATCGGTAGGTGGAACGCATGAGCTGCTAATCTCCCCCCTTGCGGGGGAGATGGCCGGCAGGCCAGAGGGGTCGGTTCGACTGGGCTCGGCCTACCTGCCGCTGCAGAAGGAGGTTAGCGCTCCACGCGAGGCGACCCCCTCTGTCGCCTTCGGCGACATCTCCCCCTCAAGGGGGGAGATTAGCTGCTAAGCCCTGCGCCGTTCCGGCCCGCTATCCAGCCACGCCACATCCTCCGCCGACAGCTTGATATCCAGCGCCTTCAAGCTGTCCTCCAACTCGTCCAGCGTGCGCGGGCCGATCAACGGCACCGACGGAAAAGGCTGCGCCAGCACATAGGCGAGCGCGATGTGGATCGGACTTTTGCCCAGGCGCTGCGCCAGCTCGATGGCGCGGTCGCGGCGGCCGAAGTTCTTCTCGGAATACCAGACCCGCACCAGTTCCTCATTGTCCTGCTTGTCGCGGCCGGCGCGGTCGGTGAAGAAGCCGCGGCCTTGGCTCGACCAGGCGAAGTTCGGCATCTGCCTTTTCGTCAACCAGGATTTCCAGTCGTCGGTGGACGAGGTGATGCAGCCGGCCCAGATCGGTTCCAGCATCTCGGCCAGCGAGAAATTGTTGGAGAGCACGCCGGGCTTCTGCTTGCCGGTGCGCTCGGCATAGGCAATCGCCTCGTCCATGCGCGCCATCGTCCAGTTCGAGCCGCCGAACGGGCCACGGATGCGGCCGGCCTTGACCTCGGCGTCCATCGCATCGACGAATTCGCCGACCGGCACATCCGGGTTGTCGCGGTGCATGAAATAGAGGTCGACATGGTCGGTCTGCAGCCGGTCCAACGACTGGGCGAGCTGCTTGCCGATGACATCGGGATAGCAGAGCGGCGAGTGGGCGCCCTTGGCGATGATCACCGACTGCTCGCGCACGCCGCGATTCCTGAGCCATTGGCCAAGCAGCGTTTCGGTGTAGCCGGCGCCGTAGACATAGCCGGTATCGAACAGATTGCCGCCGGTCTCGAAGAAGGCGTCGAGCAGGATTGCGCCCGACGAGAAGGTGCGGAAATCCTCGAAGCCGAGCGCCACCACGGAGGCCGGCTTCGACAGGCCCGGAATCTTGCGCTTGCCGATGGCGGTGCCGCCGGTGCGCAGCGGCCGGCCCGAAAGGGTGTTGGTTCGCTTAGCCGGCTTTTCGATTTCATATTCGAGCCCTACGGCAGCGCGCCATTTGTCGAGCACACGCAGCGTGCCGAGACTGTCGGCCCAGCCCATGCCCGGCCAGGCGAATTCCTGTTTGCCGGCCAGGATCGCCTCGCCGGCGGCGTCGACCTCAAAGGAATAGAGATGGCGGGTTTCGTTGAGGCTGATGGTCTCGCGCGTGTCGTCGGCGAGAATTACATCGATCCGGCCAGGGCCGCCATCGCGGTTGCCGCCGCCGGCGAACCAGAAATCCGGCACCTCGATGCGGCCCTTGGTGCCGAGGATGCGCAGGACATTGTCCTGTTTGAGCGAGATGCTGCAGGATACCTCGGCAACGATTCCACCGGGAAAATGCAGCAGCGCCGAGGCCCATTCGTCGACGCCGGACTTGCCGAGATGGGCGGTGCCGACAACCTTGTCCGGCTCGGCGAAGGGTTTGCCTGTGGCAGCGCCCGCGATCAGCCGCACCATGGAGACGGGATAGCCGCCGACGTCGAGAATGCCGCCACCGGCGAGATCGTTGGCGTAGAGCCGGTGCTCGGGCATGAAGCCCGGCATGGCGAAGCCGAAGCTCGACTTGATCAGCCTGACATCGCCAATGACGCCCGACTGGATCACCTCGACCAGCTTCGCCGTCTGCGGGTGCAGGCGGTACATGAAGGCTTCGCCGAGGAAGGTGCCGGCCTTGCGCGCGGCATGGATCATGGCGTCGGCCTCGAAGGCGGTCAGCGCCAGCGGCTTTTCGCACAGCACATGCTTGCCGGCTTCCGCCGCCTTGATTCCCCATTCGGCATGGCCGGGATGCGGGATGGCGATATAGACGGCGTCGACCTCGGGGTCGGCGAGCAGCGCGTCGTAACCGTCGAGGATGCGGGCGCCGGGAAACGTCTCGGCCAGGCCTGCCTTGCCGGGATTGCGGGCGCCGAGCGCCACGATCGTGCCGGTGCGCGAGCCTGCCACGCCGCGGGCGAACGCTTTGGCGATGTCGCCGGGCCCAAGTATCCCCCAGCGGAGGGGCGCGGTTGCAGTCATGATCATTCTCCTTGCAAGGCTGGAAGCGCTCAGCGCAGCCGCTGGCCGTCTTCATCGAACAGATAGGATTTGCGGATGGACACGGTGATCTCCTGGGTGTCGGGGACCTTTGCCGCGTCGCGCTGGATCACCAGGTCTTCGCCATGGGCGGTCCTGGCATAGATGAAGCTGGTGCCGCCGAGATGCTCGACCACGTCGATGCCGACGGTGAGGTCGGCTTCGCCTTCGCCGCCATTGCCGAAATGTTCGGGCCGCACGCCGACAATGACCTTGGCTCCTGTTTCTGGCACGGCGCCGGTCAACGGTTGCATAATGCGGGTCTTTTCCTCGCCTACCAGCTCGACGGTGACGCTGCTCGTGTTGCGCCCGACGACGCGGCCCTTGATGAAATTCATCTTCGGCGAGCCTACAAAGCCGGCGACGAACTGGTTGTCGGGATTGTCGTAGAGATCGAGCGGCCGGCCGATCTGCTCGACATGGCCGCCGCGCAGCACGACGATCCGGTCGGCCAGCGTCATCGCTTCGGTCTGGTCGTGGGTGACATAGATCATCGTCGTGCCGAGCTCCTTGTGCAGGCGCGAGATCTCGACCCGCATCTGGACGCGCAGCTCGGCGTCGAGATTGCTCAACGGCTCGTCGAACAGGAAGACTTGCGGTTCGCGCACGATGGCGCGGCCAATGGCGACGCGCTGGCGCTGGCCGCCGGACAATTGCCTGGGCCGCCGCGTCATCAACTCTGTGATGCGCAGGATTTCGGAGGCCCGCTTCACCCGCCGCTCGGTGTCCTCCTTGGGGTTGCCGGTCATCCTGAGGCCAAAGCTCAGATTCTGCTCCACGCTCATGTGCGGGTAGAGCGCGTAGGACTGGAACACCATGGCGATGCCGCGCTCGGCCGGCTCGACATCGTTCATCACCTTGCCGCCAATGGCGATCTCGCCGCCGCTGATATCCTCCAGCCCGGCGATCATCCTGAGCAGCGTCGATTTTCCACAACCCGACGGGCCGACAAAGACGACGAACTCGCCATCGGCGATATCGATGTTGGCGCCATGGATGATCTCATAGACGCCGAAGCGTTTTACGACATTGGTGAGGGTGACTGCCGCCATATCGCTCTAGTCCTACTTGACGGCGCCGGCGGCGATGCCGGCGATGAAATGGCGCTGCAGCAGAACGAAGACGACCAGCATCGGCACGGTCAGCATGACGGCGCCGGCCATGATGCCGCCCCATGAGACCTTGGTCAGGCCGATCAGCGTGCCGAGCGCCACAGGGGCCGTCATCGCGCCGGGCTGGCTGTTGATCAAAAGCGGCCAGAGATAATTGTTCCACGAGGCGAGGAACAGAATGATGGCGAGCGCCGCCAGCATCGGCCGCGCCAGCGGCAAAGCGACGAACAGGAAGATACGCCATTCCTTGACGCCCTCGACACGTGCCGCGTCGAAAAGGTCGGCCGGCATCATCGAGAAAGCCTGGCGCATGAACAGCACGCCCAGCGAATTGAACAAGGGTGGCACGATCAGCGCAATCCAGGTGTTGGCGAGCTGGAAGTCGCGCGCCACCATGATGAATTGCGGGATCAGCACCACCGCATAGGGCAGCGTGATGGTGCCGAGGATGATCGCCACCACCGCGCCCTTGCCGAAGAACTGATAGCGGGCGAGCGCCCAGCCGGCCATCGAGGTCAGCAGCACCGAGAAGAAGGTGTAGGTCACGGCCACCGCCACCGAAATGCCGATAGCGCCGACGAAATTGGTGTCACGCTGCAGATTGTTGAAATTGTCGACGAAATTGCCGTGCGGCAGAAGCTCGATGCCGGGGCTGAAAATGCCGTTGTCGGGCATGGTCGAAAACACCACCATCATCCACAGCGGAAACAGCCAGATCACCGCCAGCGGCGTCAGGACCAGATGCAGCAGGACGCTGCGGCCGAGCCGGCGTTGCGAGAGCGAACTCACTTCGGCTCTCTTGTCAGCCACAGCTGCACCAGAGTGATGGCGATGGCCAGCCCCGCCATCGTGTAGGCGACGGCCGAGGCGTAGCCGAAATTGAGCGAGCGAAAACCCTGGCGGTAGAGCAGCAGGCCAAGCGTCTCGGTGCCGCCGCCGGGGCCGCCGCGCTCCGTGATCAGGAACGGCTCGGTGAACAGCTGCATCGTGCCGATGATCGACAGCACGGCGCAAAACACGATGACCGGCTTGAGCAGCGGCAGCGTTATGTAGAAGAACTGCTTGAGCTTGCTGACGCGGTCGAGCGTCGCTGCTTCATAGACATCCTCGGGGATCGACTGCAGGCCGGCGAGCAGGATGATGGCGTTGTAGCCGGCCCAGCGCCAGGTTACCGCGATCATGATCAGCGCCATCGCCGGGGTGACGTTGGAGAACCAGTCGATCTTGGACAGGCCGACGCCGGCGAGCAATTTGTTGATGATGCCGAAATCGAGATTGAACATCAGCCGGAACACGGCGGAATAGGCGACCTCGCCGACCACCACCGGAGCGAAGAAGGCGAAGCGGTAGAGGCCACGTGCCTTCAGCAGCGGCGAGTTCAGCAGCACCGCCATGATGATCGCTAGCGAGATCATCACCGGCACCTGGATGACGAGGATGAGCAGCGTGTTCTTCAGCGCGTTGAAGAAAGCGGGGTCGCCGATCAGGCGGCCCCAGTTGAACGTCGGCGCAAAGCGCCAGGGCACCGTGCGCGTCGCCTGGAAGGAAATCATGAACGAGGAGATGATCGGCCACACCCAGAAGATGGCGAAGATCAGGAGGTAGGGCGTGAGGAAGCGATAGGCCGTGGCGTTCTGGTAGCGCATGGTTCCTCCTCCTTCCTCTTTCCCGGCTGATATCCGGCGTGTTGTTAGCCGGCGTCAATTATTAAGGCTTGGCGCCGCCCCTCATCCCCCTGCCGGGACCTTCTCCCCGTATAGTGACGGGGAGAAGGGGCTTGTTGGGACGCCGCCGGCGATTGGCGAACTGTTGGGCGAGAGCGTCCCCTCTCCGTCACTATACGGGGAGAGGATGCCGGCAGGCAGATGAGGGGCAGCGCCAACGGTCCGGCAAATTGCCCTATATCTGGCCCGCCAACATCTCCGCCTTCGTCACTTTACCGGCAATCCAGTCGCCGCCGCGATCTGGCTGGCGGCGTCGTCGAGGGCGGCCTTGGCATCGGGATAGCCGCCGCCGAGATATTTGGTCTGCACGGCGCGCATGATGATTTCGGCGTCGCTCTGGAACGGCGTGCCGCGGCTCGGCACCACCTTGGGCAGCGTGGCGAGAATGTCCTTCCACACTGCCTGGCCGCCCCAATAGGGGAGGCCTTGCGAGACATAGGGATCGTCGAGCGCCGAGATCAGTGACGGCACCAGGCCGAAATCCCTGAGCATGGTGATCTGGCCGTCATTGGTCTCGAGCGTGTATTTCAGATAGGCGTAGGCGGCCTCCTTGTTCTTCGAGGCCGAGGTGATGGCGAGCGACGAGCCGCCGAGATTGGCGGCGCGCGGGCCGTCGGCGGTCAGGCTCGGCATCAGATAGACACCCCATTTGCCGTTTTCGCCGGCCGATTCGGTGCGGATGGTGCCCTCATACCAGCCGCCATAGACCTGGGTGGCGACGGTCCCGGCGGTGTTGTTGGTGATCTTGGTGCCCCAGTCGGCCGACGAGATGATGCCGGCGTCCTTCATGTCCTTGATCTTGGCCAGCGTGTCGACGCATTTCGGCTGGTTGACGGTGATCGACTGCCCATCGGCGGCGAAATAGCCGCAGCCCTGTTCGTTGGAAATCATGCGGAAGAATTCGGTGTCGCCGTTGAAATCGGCATTGGTCATGGTGACGCCGGGATTGGCGGCCTGGACCTTCTTGCCGGCGGCGATGAAATCGTCCCAGGTCTTGATCGAGGCCGGATCGACGCCGGCCTTCTCGTAGAAGTCGCGGCGGTAGAAGGCGGCTACCGGGCCGGAATCCCACGGCATGGCATAGGCCTTGTCGCCGACCTCCAGTTCGGTGCGCTTGAAGTCCGGGAATTTCTTCTGGTCGTCCGCGGTGTAGCCCAGCGTGTGCAAATCGACGAAGCAATCGGGGAACTGGCTCCAGTAATTCTCGGCCTCGCCGTTTTCGATCGAGACGATATCGGGCAGGCCGACGCCGCCGGCCGCGCAGCCGGCGATCGACTTGTCATAGGTCGGCTGGTTGCCGAGATCCTGAACGGTGACCTTGACGTCGGGATGCTGTTTGTTGAAGCCGGCCACCGTCGCCTTCAGCGACGAAGCGGCTATATTCCAGCTCCAGATCGTGATTTCGCCGGACTGCGCCAAAGCCGGGGTTGAGCCCAGGCCAAGCGCCAGCGCGGCACAGATCAGTGTCGTGCGCATTGAAATCCTCCCATTTCATTTGCTCTCTCTTCGCGAGCATGGCTAGACTAGGCGGCGCGGAAGGCTTGTCCCTGACAACGGGAATAAAAGATGGGCGGAAAGTAAGATGCCGGAACGGCCGTTTTACCAGCCTGGCGCCAGCAGCGTCGAAGGCCTGCCGATGGCTTTGCAGATGTTTCACAACCATCCGCTGGTGATGCTGAAGCCGCATTGGCATGCCCAGGTCGAGGTCAATTTCATCGTCCGCGGCAGCGTGCACTACCGCATGAACGAGCACGAGATCGCGCTCACGGCGGGCGACATGTGCCTGTTCTGGGGCGGGCTGCCGCACCAGATGGACGATCTCTCCGACGACGCCATCTATGCCGGCGCGCATCTGCCGCTGGTGCATTTCTTCCGCCTGCACCTGCCGACGGATGTCCGCCACCGGCTGATGACCGGCGCCACGCTGGTGACATCGGCGACCGACCAGGCCGACCATCACAATTTCGAACGCTGGAACCGCTATTTCCGCTCGGGCGATCCGGCGATAACCGAGCACGCCGTGAACGAGCTGCTGCTGCGGTTGGAGCGGGTGCGCTTCGAGCCCTACCGGCTGGTGCCGGAAACCGCCATCGGCCAGGAACCCGGCGGCCCGTTCGACCAGCAATCGCTGCGCAATGTCGGGCGCATGTGCGACTTCATCGCCGAGAATTTCCTCTACGACATAGACTGCGTCGACATTGCCGCTGCCGCCGACATCCACCCCAAATACGCCATGAGCATTTTCAAGAAATCGACCGGCATGACGCTCAACGAATATATGAATCTGCTGCGGCTGAGCTACGCGCAGGCGCTGCTGATGCATGAAGACGCCAATGTGCTGCGCGTCGCCATGGATTCAGGCTTTGGCTCGCTCAGCGCCTTCAACAAATCCTTCCGCAAGCTGGCGGGGATGTCGCCCTCGGATTTTCGCCGGGGTGCGGTAGGCCGGTAGGTTCAACGGTCGTCTTGATCAACCCGCAGCCGTTCGGGTGGAAACATGTGCAAGGCTAATCGCGACCACCTTTGTCGACTGCGATCATCAACTTGGAGAATTGTCAGCGACTTCGCGTTTCATGAGCGCCTTCCCCCACTCCGTCGCTGCTTCGCTCGACGGAGTGGGGTCGACCTGGCTCTGGCGTTGTCATTTCAAGCCGGGACCGGTGCCCTCCGCCCGAGGAAACCCGACAATTACCGCCAGCCCAGGCCGGCGATCCTCCAGCGCAATCGTTGCACCATGCAGGTCGGCGATTGCCCGCACCAGGCTGAGGCCAAGGCCGCTGCCGGGCGTGGTGCGGCTGGAGTCGAGCCGGTAGAGCCGCTGGAACACTTTTTCGCGCTCCTGCGCCGGGATGCCGGGGCCATTGTCGGCGACCTCAGCCAGAATGCGGTCGCCTTGCCGCCGCACCGATAGAAGGATCGCCGTGCCATCGGGGCAATGCCGCAGCGCGTTCTCAACCAGATTGGCAAACAATTGCGTCAGCAGGTCGCGGTCGCCGTGGACCAGGCATGGCGTGCCGTGGACGATCGTGGCCGACAGCGACTTGCCGTCATCCTCGGCGACACCGGCGTAGATTTCGGCAATGGCATCGATGACGCCGGTGAGGTCGAGATCGACAAAGCGCGCCTTGCGGGCGCCGGCCTCGATCTGGGCAATACGCAACAGCGCATCGAAAGTATCGTTGATCTGCAGGCTTTCCCCACGTGCCTCCGCCAGCTCATCGGCAACGGCCTCACCCCGCGCGGTCCTGTCGGCCGCAGCTTCCAAAATCATCTGCAGCCGGTTGAGCGGCGTCTTCAGATCATGCGCGATGTCGGCGCTGACCTGGCGCATGCCGTCCACCAGCGCCGCCAGCCGCTCCAGCGCGGCGTTGACCTGGCGCGAGACGCCGTCAATGTCGTCGCCATTGCCGAGCAGTGGAATGCGGGCGTCGAGCCGGCCGTTGGAGACATCGTCCATGGTGGTGGCAATGCCGTCGAGGCGACGCTGCACACGCGACGCCAGCAAGGCGCCGCCAGCCACCGCCAGCCCTGAAATGATCAGGGTGGCCCAGCCGAAGTTCATCAAAACGATGCGTTCCAGCTCCTCGGTTTCGGAAAGCGAAAAGGCAATTGTCAGGCTGTTGGGCCCGACCGAACCGGTCCAGGCGCGGTACATAGTGTCCGGCGCAACGCCTGGCAGGGAAGCGGCAAAATCGGAAAAGCCATCCGGAAGGTCGGCGGCGGTGAAATTCCCGGCCAGATGATTGCCGGCGGGATCGGTGAGCGAGAACAGCTGTTCCTTGCTCGGGCTGAGCGCGGCGTGGCTGTCGACTGCCGAAACCAGATCCTCCCGGTCGTTTCCGGCATAGGTCACCGCCACGACCGAATAGGTCTCCTTGACCGACTGGTCGAGCTGCTCGGCAAGATCCGCGCTCATCAGCTGGTAGACGATGGCGCCTGACAGGATGAAGGCGAGCACGAACAGCAAGGCGAAGGTCAGGGCCAGCCGAAACGGCGTGCTGCGCAGCAGGCGAGAGCCTGTCTCAGTCATAGTGCGTTTCAGTCATTGCAAGCTTCAGTCATGGCAAGTTTCTGTCATGCCGCGCCTCAGTCGTGAACACTGTAGCCAGTGCTGCGCACGGTGTGGATCAACGCGGTTTCGAACGGCCTGTCGATCTTGGCGCGCAGCCGGCTGATATGGGTTTCGACGACGCTGGTCTTGGGGTCGAAGTGAAAATCCCAGACCCGTTCCAGAAGCATGGTGCGGGTGATGACGCGGCCCTCGCCGCGCATCAGCACTTCGAGCAGGCTGAATTCGCGCGGCTGCAGGTCGATCGCCTGGCCCTGCCTGGTGACGCGGCGCTGGATCAGGTCCATTTCGAGGTCGGCGATGCGCAGCGTCGTCTTCAGCTCCTGCACCGCAGGGCGACGGCCGAGCGCGTTGATGCGGGCGAGCAGTTCGGAAAAGGCGAATGGCTTGACGAGATAGTCGTCGCCGCCGGCCTCGAGCCCTTCAACCCTGTCGTCGACGCCGCCGACCGAGGTCAGAAAGATCGCCGGCGTACGCACGCCCGCTGCCCGCACCGCCTTGATCATCGACAGGCCGTCGAGGCCGGGCAGCATGCGGTCGACGACGATCACGTCATAGGCGTCGCGTGTCGCGGCAAACAGCGCGTCGCGGCCATCGCGCCTGAGGTCGCAGATATGGCCTGCCTCGCCAAGGCCCTTGACGACATAGTCGGCGGTGCGTGGGTCGTCCTCGACAAGGAGAAGTCGCATCGTTGTTCCGATCGTTGGCGATTGAGCAGTTCCCGGCTCTCGAACCTTATCCGGTTGCGACAACAGGTCGACCACCAAGCACCCAGCCTTGCGGCTTTTTCTTGGCGGCAGATCGCTCCGCTCAGCAGGTTGCTCAAAGGGACATTGACACTCGAAAGCTGCGCTCTAGCGTGCGACACATCCGGTTACGCAATCATTAGGCTAATCGAGTCAGGGGACAAGAAATGACGACGATTGCCGATGTCGCGCGCCATGCCGGAGTGTCGGTCGCAACCGTCTCGCATGTGATGAACCGCACGCGCCATGTCGAGCCTGAGACGGCCGAGCGCGTGCATTCGGCCATCGCCGCCTTGCGCTACAGCCCGAACACGCTGGCGCGCAGCCTGAGGCGCGGCGAGACCAAGACCATCGGCCTGCTGCTGCCGGACAATTCCAACCCGTTCTTCGCCGGCGTGGCGCGCCAGATCGAGGATGCCGGCTTCCTTGCCGGCTATACTGTGATCCTGTGCAACTCCGACGGCAGCGCCGAGAAGGAGGAGCGCTACCTCCAGGTGCTGATGGCCAAGCAGATCGACGGGCTGATCTTTGCCGGCTCGTCCGATCATGCGCGGGTGTTCTCCAGCCTTCTGCCCGGCGTCCCGGCGGTGCTGATCGACCGCGAGATCCATTCGGTCAATGTCGATTCCGTGCTGGTCGATCACGATTATGGCGGCTATCTCGCCGGCCGCTATCTGGCCGGGCTCGGTCACGAGAAGATCGGCGTCATCGGCGGCCCGCGCGATTCCAGCTCCAGCCCCGCCCGCCTGCGCGGCTTCGCCAGGGCGCTGCAGGAAGCCGGCCTCGACCTGCCGCCGGCCTCGGTGGTGGATTCCGACTACCACTTCGCCGGCGGCCGCATGGCGATGGAGCGGCTGATGGCGCAGGCGCCGGGGATCACGGCGCTGTTTGCCTGTAACGATCTGATGGCCATTGGCGCGCTGACAGTGCTGCGCGGGCGCGGATTGCGGGTCCCCGGCGACATGTCGATGATCGGCTTCGACGACATACCCTATGCCGTCACCACCTGGCCGCCACTGACGACGATCGCACAGCCGGTCGAGAAGATCGGCACGCGGGCGGTCAGCCTGCTGCTCGAGCGGGTTGCCGAGCCGGCGGCGCATTCGCGCCGCGAAGTGCTCACCCCGGTGCTCGTCGAACGGGAGAGCTGCGCGCCGTTGCGCGGCTGAAGCCCCTCAGGCGGCTGCCGGCTGCAGCGCTGCCCTGAGCAGCATGCCGAAGAGGTCGCGCGGCTCGTCGGGATCGGCGAGCAGGTCGAGCTCCTCGTAGAGGCCGGTGGCCTGAAGCTGGTCTCTGATATAGCGCAGTGCGGAAAAATCCTCGGTGGCGAAGCCGACGGAATCGAACAAGGTGATCTGTTCCGCCGTCTTGCGGCCTTCCGCCTTGCCGGTCATCACCTGCCACAACTCGGTCACCGGATGGTCGGCGTGGAGCTGCTGGATTTCGCCCTCGATGCGCGTCTGCGGCGAGAACTCGACGAAGATGTCGGAGCGCAAAAGGATGTCGCGGTGCAGTTCCGTCTTGCCGGGGCAGTCGCCGCCGACCGCGTTGATGTGCACGCCGGAACCGACCATGTTGTCGGTCAGAATGGTGGCGGACAGCTTGTCGGCGGTCACCGTGGTGATGATGTCGACTCCTTCCACAGCATCCTGGCCGGTGGCGCAGATGGTGATGTCAAAGCCTTTGCCGGCGAGGTTGCGGGCGCATTTTTCCGAAGCCGAGCGGTCGATGTCGTAGAGCCGCAGCCGGTCGATGTCGAGCAGCGCTTTGAAGGCGACAGCCTGGAATTCGGACTGGGCGCCATTGCCGATGATGGCCATCGAGCGCGCGCCTTTCGGCGCCAGATATTTGGCCGCGACAGCGGAGGTCGCCGCGGTGCGCAGCGCCGTCAGGATCGTCATTTCGGTGAGCAGCATCGGATAGCCGGAGCCGACATCGGCGAGCACGCCGAAGGCGGTGACGGTCTGGCGCCCCTCGCGCATGTTCTTGGGATGGCCGTTGACATATTTGAAGCCGTATAGCCGGCCGTCGCTGGTCGGCATCAGTTCGATGACGCCGTCATGGCTGTGCGAGGCGATGCGCGGCGTCTTGTCGAACAGCTCCCAGCGGCGAAAATCCTCCTCGATATAGGCGGCGAGTTCGGTGAGGAACCGCTCGACGCCGATGGTCAGCACCAGCTTCATCATGCGGTCGACGCTGACGAAGGGGACGATGGCAAGGCGGGAAGGCTGGGTCATGCAATGCTTCCGGAATGGCTGCGGGTCGGGCGGTCCATGATCCGGCGGCCCATCAGGCTGGCGGCGAGGTCGACCATCAGCGTGGCGGTGCGGCCGCGCTCGTCGAGGAACGGGTTGAGCTCGACCAGATCGAGGCTGGAGACCAGGCCGCTGTCGGACAGCATCTCCATCACCAGATGCGCCTCGCGGAAGGTGGCGCCGCCGGGCACGGTGGTGCCGACGGCCGGCGCGATGGAGGGGTCGAGGAAGTCGACGTCGAGGCTGACATGCAGCAGGCCGTTTTCCTTTTCGACGATGGCCAGGAAGGCGCGCAGCAAAGGTGCAACGCCGTGCTCGTCAATGGTGCGCATGTCGTGCACGGTAACCCCCGCTTCGCTCAGCGCCCGGCGCTCCGCCGGATCGACGCTGCGCAGGCCCATGACGCAGATGTGGGCAGGGTCGACGGCGACAGGCAGGTCCGGGAAATAACCGTTGAAGCCCGGCCGGCCGCTGGCATAGGCGAGCGGCACGCCGTGCAGATTGCCGCTGACGGTGGTATCGAGCGTGTGGAAATCGGGATGTGCGTCGAGCCACAGCACGAAGAGCGGCCGGCCGCGTTCGGCGGCGCGGCGGGCTATGCCCGACACCGTGCCGGCCGATATCGCGTGGTCGCCGCCAAGGAAGATCGGCATGGCGTCTCGCGAAGCCGCATAGGCGGTCTCGGCAATTGCCGCCGTCCAGGCGGAAATCTCCGGCAGGGCTTTCAGCGCGAGATTGCCGTGGACGATTGCGCGCACGGCGGCCGGTTGCACCGCGCCCCAGTCCTCGACCTCGTGGCCGAGTTCCGACAGCACCGAGACAAGCCCGGCCGTGCGCAGCGCGCTCGGCCCCATCTCGCATCCCATCCTGCCGGCGCCGTCCTGCACCGGCGCGCCAACGATCCTGCAGCGCATGGTTTTTGGTGTCCTTGCAAATTGATTGGGCAATTGATGCGTGGAATGAACCATCCTGGACCGGCAGTTTGAACAGGCGAAATTGGCATTTCGAGAAGAATGATTTATCAATTCGATAAGTCAGTTTGGTCAAAGTGGATAGAATCATGGACTTGCTCGACGAAAGGCTGGTCACGCTGCTCAGGCATGATGCCCGGCGCAGCATCTCCGATCTCGCGGTCGATCTCGGGGTGTCGCGCGCCACGGTCAGGGCGCGCATGGAGCGGCTGGAAAAAACGGGCGAGATCATCGGCTACACGGTGGTGCTGCGCGCCGACGCGGTCGACCAGCGGATACGCGGCGTGATGATGATCGAGATCGAGGGCCATGCCGCCGACCGCGTGGTCCGGGCGCTCGGCGGCCTCGCCGAGGTTTCGACCATTCACACCACCAATGGCCGCTGGGACCTGGTGGTCGAACTCGGAACGGCGTCGCTCACCGATTTCGACGCGGTGCTTAGGCGGATACGGCTCATCCCGGGGATAACCGGCAGCGAGACAAGTCTGCTGCTGGCAACGCCGAGGACGACAAGGGCAAGGTTGGCGTAGCCGTCCTTCCGGCCGGCGTGTTCACGCAAAGCTTTGTGACGGATCTGGCGAATGGGTCGCCTGGCTGACGAATCTCATTGGGGCCGCAGCTATCCTCCACATGACGGAGGAAGCCGGCATCACGCGAGATTGCACCAGCTTCAACGGTGCAAGGACCGGACGCTTGCCACAGGCCAAGGCTGATGGCAGGATAAAAGGCCGCAACGTGCGGCCTCTGGCGGCCGTTGTGTTTCGATGGATTATGAAGCATTTTCCCAAGGTGCGGGTTCTCCTCACAATGTGCGGCAGCCTCGTTTCGCCTTGGTCGCCCTTGATTTTTCGCAATGTGCGCTTTGCCTGCCTCAGGCCGCAGGGCATTTAATTCCACGGGGTCAAGCCTCATGACAGAGATTTGTGCTCGGGCCGTCTATCGTCGGCGAAGACAAGGCATGGCGCCACAATCAGCGCCCCTGGCATTCGTGACCTGGTGAAGAATGCCGTTGCGTACCTCTCGCCCCCATGTTTCAAAACAGGTCGATAGACCCGCGAGAATGGTTTCGAAGCCTGCGGGGTTGCCCACGGTCCGGCGAGAATTCTAAAAGACGTTCACAATGACACAGCACGCAAAAGACGCACGAATTCTCATGTACAGCCACGACACGTTCGGGCTCGGCCATTTGCAGCGTTGCCGAACGATCGCGCATTCGCTGGTCGGGGATTTCCGCGGACTTCAGGTGCTAATCATTTCGGGCGCCACCATCGCCGGCGCCTTCGACTACCGCGCCCGCGTCGACTTCGTGAAGATCCCCAGCGTCATCAAGCTGCGAAACGGCGAATACACCTCGCTGGAAAAGGACATCGATCTGCACGAGACGCTAAGGATGCGGCAGTCGATTATCCGCCACACGGCCGAGAGCTTCCGGCCGGATATCTTCATCGTCGACAAGGAACCGCTGGGGCTGCGCGGAGAGATCGAGGATACGCTGTCCTACCTCAAGACGCGGGGCACCACGCTCGTGCTTGGCCTGCGCGAGGTGATGGACGCGCCGCATTTGCTCGAAGCGGAGTGGGCACGCAGGGATGTGATGCGCAAGATCGGCCTGTTCTACGACAAGGTCTGGGTCTATGGCCCGCCGGATTTCTACGATCCGCTGACCGGCCTGGAGGTGCCGCCGGCGGTCAGGGCAAAGATGAAGTTCGTCGGTTTCCTGCAACGGAGCCTGCAGCAGAACCAGTTGCCCGGCCACCGGCCCGAGGGCGACTATATCCTGGTTACCACCGGTGGCGGCGGTGACGGCGCCGACCTGATCCACAACGTCATCGAGGCCTATCAGCAGGATCCGCGATTGCAGCACCGGGCGCTGATCGTGCTTGGGCCCTACATGCCGGCGCGCAAGCGCAACAAGCTGGTCCGGAAGGGGGCCAAGATCCCCTATGTCAAGATCATCGAATTCGACAACCGGATGGAAGAGCTGATTGCCGGCGCCAAGGCGGTGGTGGCGATGGGCGGTTACAACACCTATTGCGAGATACTGTCTTTCGACAAGCCGGCGCTGATCGTGCCGCGCGTCACGCCGCGCGAGGAACAGCTGATCCGGGCACGGCGCGCAGCCGAACTCGGCCTCATCGAGATGCTTTTGCCCGAGGAGGCCGAGGATGCCCAGCGGTTTGCCGATGCGCTGCAGGTTTTGCCGGGCCGGCCGCGCCCATCGCAGAGCAATGCGCATCTGACGCTGGAAGGGCTGCCTCATATTTCCGAAATCGTCGCGGAACTGCTCGACCGGCGGGCCGGCCATCACCTTTCGGTCATTGAAGGCATGAACTGAGTTGCAACACCGCAAGATCGTCGTGGTTCTGAAGGGCTACCCGCGGCTGTCGGAAACCTTCATCGCGCAGGAGCTGCTCGGTCTGGAGCGTGCGGGGTTCGACCTGATACTTTTCGCGCTCAGGCGGCCGACCGACGCAAAACGTCATCCCGTGCATGACGAGATCAAGGCCCCCGTCCATTATCTGCCGGAATATCTGCACAGAGAGCCGCTGCGCGTGGTTCGATCGCTGTTTGCCTGTCTGCCGCGGCCTGGCTTCTGGCGCGCGCTCAGATCGCTCGCTGCCGATATCCGCCGCGACTTTACCCGCAATCGCGCGCGGCGCTTCGGGCAAGCGCTGGTGCTGGCGGCCGAATGGCCGCAAGATGCCGGATGGCTGCATGCCCATTTCGCGCACACGCCGGCATCGGTGACGCGCTATGCCAGCCAGCTTCGTGGCTTGCCCTGGAGCTGCTCAGCCCATGCCAAGGACATCTGGACGTCGGCGGACTGGGATCTGGCCGGCAAGCTTTCCTCGGCGCGCTGGACGGTCACGTGCACGAAAACCGGCTTCGACCATCTGAAAAAACTCGCCAACGGCAGTTCGTCCGTGCATCTGAGCTATCATGGGCTCGACCTTGACCGCTTCGGCAGTTTCGGCGAGGCGCGAAAACAGCGTGACGGCTCGGCGCCGGCCGAACCGGTCATGATCTTGAGTGTCGGACGCGCCGTTGAAAAGAAGGGCTATGATACGTTGCTGGAGGCTCTTGCCCTCTTGCCTGGCGATCTGGCGTGGTGTTTCGAGCATATCGGTGGCGGCGAGGAACTGAAACGGCTGAAGGCGCTGGCGCAAAGGCTCGGACTGGAGGGGCGCGTCTCCTGGAAAGGCGCGCTGGCGCAGGAGGAGGTGCTTGAGCACTACCGCAGCGCCGACATCTTCGCTTTGGCCTGCAGGATCACCGCGGATGGCGACCGGGACGGCCTGCCGAATGTTCTGGTGGAGGCGGCCAGCCAGCGGCTTGCCTGCGTGTCGACCGATATTTCCGGCGTGCCGGAGCTTTTATCGTCGGATGAAACCGGGCTGCTGATTCCCTCGGAAAACCCGACTGCCCTGGCACAGGCGCTGGAGCGCCTGATCCGCGATCCCGTCCTGCGCGTCCGCCTCGGCGACGCCGCGGAGCGGCGCGTGCGAAGCAATTTCGATCATGTGGCAGGCATTGGACAGCTCAAGGAACTGTTCGAGCGGGAGTGGCGGGCCGCCGAATGAAGCGGCTGCGCGCTTTCTTCTATGTTCAGCACCTGCTCGGCATCGGCCATCTCGCGCGCGCCAGCCGCATTGCGGCGGCTCTGGTCGATGACGGGTTCGACGTCATCGTCGTGACCGGCGGAGCGCCGATCGCGGGATTTCCGGGATCGGGTGTAAAATCCGTGACCCTGCCGCCTGTCACCTCCGGTGACGAAGGATTTTCCGGACTTGTCGACCTGCAGGGCAAAGCCATCGACGATGATTTCAAGAGGCGGCGCTCAGAGATGCTGCTGCAGGCTTTCCGGGATTACAGGCCCGACATCGTCATTATCGAGGCGTTTCCCTTTGGACGCCGGCAGATGCGTTTCGAACTCTTGCCACTGATCGAGGCCATCGAAGCGACATCGCCCAGACCGCTGCTGGCGGCGTCCGTCCGCGACATCCTTCAGGAGCGCGTGAAGCCGAGCCGAAACGAAGAAACGGTCGATCTCGTCAACAGGCATTTCGATCTTGTCATGGTCCATGGCGATCCGGCTTTCGCAACCATCGACAAGACATTTCCGCTGGCTGGGGCGATCAGGGCCGAGGTCGCCTACACCGGGCTCGTTGCCGCGCCGCCGGCGCAAGCGGCCTCAGAGCGCTTCGACGTTCTGGTGTCGGTTGGCGGCGGGGCGGCCGGAAAGAGCCTTGTCAGATTCACCGTCGCGGCGGCGCGAAATGCCGACAACGCCTGGACATGGTGTTTGATCACCGGCCCAAACCTGCCGAAGGACGAGTTTGACGCGATCGCACGCGATGCCTCCCCACGCCTGTCCATCTTCCGGTTCCGCGAGGATTTCGCCAGCCTGCTGACCGGCGCCCGCCTGTCGGTCTCGCAGGCGGGTTACAACACGGTCTGCGATGTCATGCGCGCGGGGTGTCGCTCGCTGCTCGTTCCATTTGCAGCCGGCGGGGAAACCGAGCAGACGCGTCGCGCTCTGATGCTCGAAGAGCTCGGTCTTGCAACGGTGCTGACGGAACAGGACCTGACGCCTGAAGGTCTGGCGCATGCGATCGAGCAGGCGCTTGCGGGACCGCCGCCAGCCTCGCATCGTCTCGATCTGGAAGGGGCGCGGCGCTCGGCGCAAATCCTGCGCGAGCGCTTCAAACAGTTCCAATCAGCATGAAGCGTGTATAATTTTTTGTCGGCAATTCGCCGGAGAACCTGATCTGCCGCAGCGCCGCCATTGCTTCGAAGGCTGCAAGTGACGCCACGCAGTTGATGTGCGTCGGCTCGCTGAAATAGTCGTTCGACTGCAGCAGCACGTTCGTACCCCGCGGAAGCAGGGCAAGCCAGGCGCTGAGATCGGCTATGTGTTCGCAGCTCGTATTGACCACCAGGTCGGGTCGGCCGGCGCCATAGTCGAGTGCGTACATATCTGCCGTCAGTGCTTGAAACCGCTCGCCGGCTTGCCGGTTGAGTGTCCGGGCGACCGCGCCGACTTCGGGATCGATGTCGATGCTGTCGATCGCCCCGATGTCGAAGCGGGCGTCGTTGAAAAGCATCGCCGGCAATACGCCGTACCATCCACCCAGAACCCATATGCGTTCGAACCGGCCGCCGTCGCTTTCGAACAGCCTGTCGAGCGCCCACATCTTGCAGGCGACCTGCTTGTGGTTGAAGGCATTAGCGATATCGGCCTGCGGATGCTTGGCGATGACGCGCGCCAGCCCGGCCACGAGAGGGTGGTCGACGTAGGCGGCAATTCCCCGCGTGAGGTCCAGGGCTTGCTCATGCCCACCCATGCCGGCATTGCGTGGTTGCGTGACATCCATCATATTCGTCTTCTATGTTGGGATTTCCGGCGACACAACGCAATCTTGCCTCTTGCCTGTTCGACTTGCGGACGCGACTGTGCCGCAAGCCGTTTCGCCATTGCCCGGAGGAGGCCGATTGAATTTGTCCGGACCATCGGCGCCCATCCGCCTGGCGCGCAGCTGCCGCTTTGAGCTCGTCGTTGGCGGCGAAGACATGGCCGATACACCATTTGCCAGCAGGTGCCTTTACATTCCGCATCCTTCAAACTGACAATCGCATATGGAAACCAGCCTAGCCCGCTATATCTGGACGCACACCAGGAAGCAGCAGCTCTGGATATTGATGATCGTCGTGCTTTCGATGGTCCCGTATTTCATGTCGTTCGACCTGCCGAAGCTGATCGTCAACGGCCCGATCCAGGGCAAGGGGTTCGAGCAACCGGGCGCGACCCTGCCATTCATGCGGTTGCACTATAACCTGCCGTTCATCGGCGAGGTCCAGTTCTTCTCCGGTTTTCAACTGGACCGCACCTCGACCCTGCTTGCGCTCAGCCTTGTGTTCCTCTTGCTGGTCGTCATCAACGGCTTGTTCAAGCTCTACATCAACACTTACAAGGGCCGGCTCGGCGAACGCATGCTGCGGCGTATTCGTTTCGATCTGGTCGATCGTGTGCTGCGGTTTCCGCCGGTTTACTTCAAGCGGGTGAAATCCGCCGAAGTGGCGACCATGGTGAAGGACGAGGTGGAGCCGCTGGGCGGCTTCATTGGCGATGCCTTCCTGCAGCCGGTGCTGCTCGGCGGCCAGGCGCTGACGGCCATGCTGTTCATCATGGTCCAGAACGTCTGGCTCGGAATGATAGCGGTCGTGATCGTGGCGATCCAGATCGTGCTTATCCCGCGAATGCGGCGGCGGCTGCTCGTGCTCGGGCGCCAGCGGCAGTTGACGGCGCGCGCGCTTTCAGGCCGGGTTGGCGAAATCGTCGACGGCATCGGCGCGGTTCACGTCCACGATACGTCGAACTACGAGCGCGCCGACATAGCAGCCCGGCTCGGGCTCATCTTCAAAATCCGCTTCGATCTTTACCAATGGAAATTCATGGTAAAGTTCCTCAACAATTTTCTCGCGCAGCTCACGCCCTTTCTGTTTTACATGATCGGTGGCTATCTGGTCATCCAGGGGCGGTTGGATGTCGGCCAGCTCGTGGCCGTGATCGGCGCTTACAAGGACTTGCCCGGACCGATGAAGGAACTGATCGACTGGGATCAGGACCGGCAGGATGTCCAGGTCAAATATCAGCAGGTCGTCGAACAGTTCACCGTCGAGAATATCATCGCGCCGGAAATCGGAGCACTGACGGTCGACGATCCCGATCCGATGACCAAGCCGCTGTCGGCGGTCAGCCTGTCGATAGCAGACGATGGCGGCGCAATGCTCCTCAATCGCATCTCGCTCGAGGTCAAGCCGGGTGAGACGGTGGCGCTGGTCAGCACCGCAACAGGGGGAGCGGAGGCGCTTGCGGAAGCCTTTGCGCGGCTGACCTGGCCGGACAGCGGAAGGATCGTTTCGGGCTCCGATGACTTGCTCGATCTCCCCGAAGCCGTGACCGGCCGGCGCATGTCCTACGCTTCGTCGGATGTTTTCCTGTTCCAGGCAAGCCTGCGCGACAATTTGCTCTACGGGTTGAAGCATGCGCCGCTGACATCGGTGACATATGACGGCGCCGCGGCGGACCAGCACCGTTGGAATATCGACGAGGCGCGCCGGTCGGGCAATCCGGATCTCGATATCCGCAGCGACTGGATCAACTATGCCTCCGCCGGCGCCACCGGCCCGCACGACCTCTTTGAAGCCGTGCGCCGGGTGCTCGACGCGGTTCTTCTGTCGCGCGACATTCTGGATCTAGGCTTGCGCTCTTCGGCCGACCTCAAGCGCCACACGAAGCTTGCCGGGCGGATCGTCGAATTGCGTGCGGCGCTGCGAACCCGGTTGGAGGAAGAAGGCCTGAGCGCGCTGGTGGTTCCTTTTGAACCGGGCGCCTACAACAAGGAAGCGACGATCGGCCAGAACCTGCTCTTCGGCGCTGCGGCCGGCCCCGAACTGGCTCACAAGGCACTGGCGTCCAATCCCTATTTTGCTTCCGTGCTGAAGCAAGCCGGCCTCGACCGCACGCTCTACGAAATGGGCATGGAGATCGCCGAACAGGCGATCGAGCTGTTTGCCGACCTGCCGCCCGAACACCAGTTCTTCCAGCAGCTCGCCTTCATGAGCGCCGAGGAGATACCCGCCTACGAAACCTTGCTGCAACGGCTCAAGAATCGCCCCTACGATGCGGTTTCGGAGAACGACCGCGCCATGATGGTCACCTTAAGCTTTGCCTATATCGAGCCCCGGCATCGCTTCGGCCTGTTGACCGACGAGCTGATGAGCAAGATCATCGCTGCACGCAACCAGTTCTATGAAAACCTGCCGGCCGAGCTGGAGAAAGCTGTCGAACGGTTTGACCCTGCCAAATACATCGCCGCGGCCACCGTCATGGACAACGTCCTGTTCGGGCGTGTCGGCAACAACCATCCCGACGCGCCGGACCGCATTCGCTCCATCGTCTATGATATTCTTGACGAACTGGGGCTTTATGCCGAGCTTCTGGATGTCGGCCTGGACTTCAACGTCGGCGCCGCCGGCAGGCGGCTGACCGGCGGACAGCGACAGAAGCTCGATGTTGCCCGCGCCTTGCTCAAGCGTCCCGATTTCCTCATTCTCAATCGGCCGCTGTCGGCGCTCGACCAGCGCGTGCAGGACAAGGTGTTGCGGAATGTGCTCGACGAAGCCAGACGCGACGGCCATTCGCCGGCAATTGTGTGGGTGGTGACGAATCCGGCAATGGCGGCGATGTTCGATCGGGTTGTGGTCTTTGACTCAGGCCAATTGGTGGAAGACGGAACACACGAGACACTCTTGGCGGGAAACGGTATCTTCAAGGAACTTGTGTCATAGTCTGGCAAACGCGAATTCAGGAAGGTTTGCGACAATGCTGCTCAAGGATGAAGTTGGAATGCTGCAACGCGTTCCCTTGTTCTCTGGCATCGAGCCGACAAAGCTCAAGCTGCTCGCGTTCACGTCCGATCGCGTGAACTACAGTGCCGGCCAGATTCTTTTCCGGCAGGGCGACGAGGCAGACGCCGCCTATGTCATCCTTTCGGGCAGCGCGGATATTCTGGTCGATTCCGACAATGGGCCGATCAAAGTTGCCGAATTGCTGCCAAATTCGATCGTTGGCGAGATTGCCATATTGTGCAACAGCTCCCGTACTGCCACCGTCAAAGCGGCAAGTGAGCTGGAGGCCTTGAGAATCCGCAAGGACCATTTCCTGAGGCTTATGAAGGAGTTTCCCGAAATGACCATCGAGATATTGCGGGTTCTTGCCGATAGGCTAAGCAGTACGACCGCGGACCTGATCGACGCACGAACGGCCGAGAGCGATTCACAGTTGCACTGAAGCGGCGAGCCGCTCTGTTTCTTTGTTTTGATGCAGTTTCCGGAACCGTGTCACACCTTTCCTGGAACGACTCTGGCAGCAGTTGGTTGGCTACGATGGGCGAAAGGGTGCATGGACGACGATTTCTTCCTTGTCAGGTTTTGGGGCGTGCGCGGCAGCATTGCGGTGTCGGGGCCAGAATTTGCTCGCTATGGCGGCAACACGATCTGCATCGAGATGCAATGCGGCAAGCATACGCTTCTGTTCGACGCGGGCTCCGGCTTGCGGCCTGCCGGCAGGACGCTTCGGGCGGCGGGCGTCACCGATTTCGACCTGTTTTTCACCCATTGCCACTACGACCACGTCATCGGGCTGCCGGCTTTCAAGCCTATTTATGAACGAGGCATCAAAGTTACGCTTTGGTCCGGGCATCTGGCTGGACGCATGACGACGCGGCAGATGGTCGATGAATTCATTCGGCCGCCATGGTTTCCGGTGACACTCGGTGTCTGCAAGGCGAGCCTCGACTGCCGCGATTTCGCATCCGGAGACGTGCTTCGGCCGCGCGAAGGAGTTGTTGTGCGGACCGGTAGTCTTACCCATCCGGGCGGCTGCATCGGCTACCGGGTCGAATGGGGGGGCCGCGTCGTGGCGGTCATCACAGACACCGAGCACGAGCCGGGCAAACTCGATCCGGCGGTGCTCGGCCTGATCGAGAATGCCGACCTCGTCATTTACGATTGCACCTACACCGAGGAGGAAATGGACCGCTACCGCGGCAACGGGCACTCGACATGGCAACAGGGCGTCAAGCTCTGCGAGGCGGCCGGCGCGCGCGGGCTTGCGCTGTTTCACCACGATCCGGCACGCACCGACGATGAGCTGGACGAGATGGAGAAACTGGCCAAGGACAGGTTTGCCGGCGCTTTTGCGGCGCGGGATGGCCAGACGCTCACATTCCCAACTTCAGTGAACAAAAAGCGCTGAGCTATTTTCCGGCGCTGCGTTCGGTCAATGTGCTGATCGGAAGCCATGCGCAGGCTTCGGTCCGCGCGGTGATCGTGAACAGCCGTTCGAGGAAAAGCCAGGCCGATTCGTCATGGACGAGATGGTGGGTGAGCAGGCCGACCGGTTCGCCGCTGTCGGATGCACGCTGCAATTGCGCGACGATTGCCTGAACCAACAGACCATGATCGCGGCAGCCGCGCGTGCCATGCCAATCCATGATGTCGACATTGCTGTTGATGACCGCCAGGGAAGCCGGCCTTGGCGGCCCGAACACCGACAATGCCGCAAATCCTATCGATCCGAGGTCGGGTACCAGGCCGACATCGATCCGGTTCCAGGGCGGCACCAGCATCGGAACCGCACGTGCGCCGTGCAGGCCGGTTACACGCGACAGCCCGCCGGCCAGCTCATCCAGCACCACCTCGCGTGGCCGATGCGCGCCGAGCTCCTGCTTTTTTTGACCCTCGGGCGCATGATTTCGGTGCGCCCAGCCATGAATGGCGACCGTGGCATGCGGCGCCGCGTCAAGCCGGACGACAAGCTTCCCGTCGGTCTGGGCCGGAATGACGGCCAGAGTGACCGGAACCGCGAAGTCACCGGTGAGGTCGAGCAAGCGATCGAGTGCCGGCGTTGGATCCACGGCGTCATCGTCGCGCAGCCAGAACTCTGCCTTGCGGCCCGGCCGTTGCCGGCGCGCCAGCTCGTCCACCAGGGGCTGCCAAGTCGGGTCGGATGTCATGACAACGGGATTATCTTGAGAAGTTCCGCAAGACGGGCCTTTGCAGCACCGAGAGAGCGTTCTTCGAGAACGAAACGTCTGGCCTCTGCAGCCATGATGGTTCTTTCGTCATTATTGGCCAGAAGCCTTGCAATTGCGGAAGCGAACGCCGCCAGATCGCCCGGCGGGGTGAGAAACCCGGTCTGGCCATGCCGCACAACCTCCGGCACGCCGGCAATGTCCTGAGCCACCACCGGAAGGCCGGCGGCCTGTGCTTCAAGATAGGCAATGCCATAGGCCTCGCCGTAACCCGGCCAGACGTAGATTCCCCCGCGATAGAGGACATCCGGCACGGCGACCGGCTCAATCGCGCCAAGCCATTCGATACGCTCGGCGGGCAAGCCGGCGAATTGAGCCTTTACCTCGTCACGGGCAGGTCCGTCCCCGACGACCGACAGCGTCCAGGGGAGGTGGCCGATCAACCCGAGCGCCTGCGCCAGCATGCGATAGCTCAAGACCTTGTCGCCCGGGCGCATCATGGCGACGGTAACGAGGCGCGTCGGATAATCCAGTACCGGCATTTCGTGGAATGCCGATGTGTCGATGAAGGGTGAAAGCATACCGAGAGCGGCGTGGGGAACAGCATCCGCCAGCCCCTGGCGATCCCTTTGCGTGAAGCAGATGTTCAGCGCCGCCTGTTCGATGGCTCGCGCCACCAATGCCTGGCTATCGGCCCACGAACCGGCGTTGCGCCGTTCGGAATAAGAGGCTTCGGCCGTCACATAGGGGACGGCAAAGGCCAACGCCAGCTCGGGCCCGATCAGGTCGGGCGCCTTGTAGTAGGGATGATAGGAGAACCAGAGATCGGGCTTGCCGTCACGGTCCCAAAGCCTCGTCAGTCGCGCGGCTTCGTCCCGCGCCTCGATGACGAGCGCATCGAAACTTTTCGGTTCCGGCTGGCGTAGATAGAAGCGCAACTCCGATGCCAGTTCGACGCTATGCCCGCCATGCTGCAGCGCCTGGACCAGCATCCGTGCCATCTGGCGGTCGCCGGAGACAACGGGATGATTGGGCGACTTCAGCGGGGCGTAGAAGGCAATTCGCATCGCGCGATCCTATCATCGCAAAGCCTGCCCAAGTCAATTTCGAGGCATGATCGACTTCACCTTCAAGCGCTGGAATGTGCTATCTGATGCTTATGGAAACAGCAGTCGCGTCCGACCCGTTCGTCGCTTCTTTGCCGGTCTACGCAAAGTTCGAAAGCGTTGCCGATATCGACAACTATCGGCCTCTCCCCGATGGCTGGGCGCTGGCCACCGCCGACATCGTCGGCTCGACCAAGGCGATCGAAGCCGGGCGCTACAAAACCGTCAATATGGCCGGCGCCAGCGTCATTTCGGCGCTGCTCAATGCACTGGGCCGGCAAGATCTTCCCTTCGTCTTCGGCGGCGACGGCGCGCTCGTGGCGTTTCCCGGCTCGGCGCTGGAGATCGCCCGTAACGCGCTGGCTTCTGTCCAGAGATGGGTGGCGGACGAACTGGACCTGACCTTGCGTGCCGCAATCGTGCCGATAAAGGACATAAGAGCGCAAGGCCTCGACGTTCGCGTGGCGAGGTTCCAGGCCTCCGAAGCAGCCTTCTATGCCATGTTCGCCGGCGGCGGCGGCAGTTGGGCGGAAGCCGAAATGAAAGCCGGGCGCTACCGCGTCGACCCCGCCCCGGCCGGCGCGCGGCCGGATCTGACCGGCCTCTCCTGCCGCTGGAACCCGATCGAAGCCCGGCATGGCGAAATTGTCTCGATCATAGCCGTGCCGGGGGCATCGCGCGACTTGCGTGGTTTCCAGTTTCTGGCTTCCGACATCATCGCCCTTGCCGGCAGGCAGGAGCGCGATGGCCACCCGGTGCCGGTGGACGGTCCGGCCTATAGTCTCTTGCCCGCCGGTCTCGATGTCGAGGCACGGGCCACGGCGCCGCCGGGGCGGCGGTGGCTGGCCAAGCTGTGGGTGATCTTCCTGATGACGCTTACGGCCTTCACCGACAAATTGGGCTGGACGATCGGCGGTTTCGACCCGAAGGTCTACAAACGCCAGGTGGCCAGCAATTCGGATTTCCGCAAGTTCGACGACGGCTTGAAAATGACCATCGACGTCGACGCGGATGTGTTGCAGCGGATCGAGAACCGGCTGAAACAGGCGGAAGAGGCCGGTATCTGCAACTATGGCCTGCACCGCCAGAAGTCGGCCTTGATGACATGCCTCGTCATCTCGCCGCTGCAGCGCGATCATGTTCACTTCATCGATGGCGCCGCCGGCGGCTATGCAATGGCTGCCGCAAGCCTGAAGGCGAAGGCGCCGGTCTGATGACGGCTTGGGGAATCGATTTTCCGCAATGCGCCGCGGCCATGGTTCTTGGGACCCGGCGAGCCCGACGGTGCCTGAGCCGACCAATTATTTGCGCGATGTCAGGATCGGGATTGCACTTCGCCGGCAGCCTCGCCACATAGTGTTGCAGGTGATTTGTGCGGTCGACGTCTGCTTGCTTCCTGCAAGGACAGTCATTCGGGATATTCTTCGCCGGCTTCTGCCCCCGAAGCCGGCTTCATTGACTTCGAGAATTTTGCGGATCAAAGGAGATGGCTCGTCTTCGACGGGTTTCGAGATAGCATGAGCACAGCGCAAGCAGAAATTTCCAACATTCTCATGGATAAGGTTGCCGATTGGCTGACCCAATCGGCGCTGGCGGGCGACGACCTGGAAACATTGGTCAAGGGTTTTTGTGAACGGCTGGCTGCTGCCGGCCTGCCGCTGAAGCGGGTGCATTTGAGCTTTTCGATGCTGCATCCGCTTTATGACGCGCTCGGTTTCACCTGGATTCGCGGCCAAGGCCTGGAAGTGGAAGGCTTCCGGAGTGAGAACGGCGTCCATTCCGACAGATTCCTGACCAGCCCATACTACCATCTGCTCAGCAACAAGCTCGACCATCTGCGGCGCCGGCTCGACCCGTCGGTGCGGTCGGAGTTTCCTGTTTTCGATGAGCTCAGGCTTATGGGCGTCACCGATTACATGGCTTTCGTCCATCCCTTCAACGGCGATACAAGTCAGGGCATGTTGGGGTCCTGGTCCACCGACAGTGCTTCAGGCTTCAGCGACAGCATGATTTCGGCTCTGCTGCGGATCCAGAACCATCTCGCCATAGCAAGCAAGATGGCGGTGCTCACCAAGCTCGCCGACAACATGATGACCACGTATCTCGGCGGTGACGCCGGCAGGCGCGTGCTGGACGGCCAGATCAAGCGCGGCGAGGGCGACACAATCCGGGCCGCGCTGGTGATGGGCGATATGCGCGGGTCGACAAGGCTCGCCGAAACCTCCGGCCGCGAAGTCTATATCGATACGCTGAACCAGTTTTTCGATGCCATCGCAGCACCTTTCAATCGCAAAGGCGGGCAGATCATGAGTTTCCTGGGGGATGGATTCATTGCCGTCTACCCCTGCGAAAGGCACCGCGCGCAGTCAGAGATCGCCTGCCAGGCTGCTCTTGCGGCTGCGCACAAGGCCAGCATGCGCATGATGGAGCTCAATCTGCGCAGAAAAGAGCAAGGACTGGGCGATATAAAATTTGGTATCGGCCTGCATGTCGGCAATGTGATGTTCGGCAATGTCGGGCTTACCGACCGACTCACATTCTCGGTCTTCGGCTCGGCTGTAAACGAGGTCCAGCGTCTCCAGACCCTGACCAAGAAATATCCGCACAGCGTTCTCGCCAGCAAGGACTTCGCCGGTTATTGCGGGGCCAACAGTTGGCTGACGCTCGGCGAGGAGGAACTGGCGGGCAGCAAGCAGAAGCTGACGGTGCTTTCACCCGATCTGTCGGGTGCTCTCGCACTCGATGAAGACGCTGCGCTGCAGCCGTTTCACGATCGGATATCGGACGCCGAGCAGGTCATGCTGCTTCATCGCGATGCCGCGCGGCTGTCGGCGGGCGACCGGAGGAAGCTCCAGTAGTCACCACCATCCGATCTGGACGCCCTGGTATGCTGTCCGGCCGCCGGTCGCCGGGGAATTCGTTTCGAATCCAAGTTGCTCTGCGCTGACAATGCGCTAGTCTTGCTTTTTGGGGCCGGTTGGGAGGCGCCAGATTGGGGCTGGTGTGGGAATGGATGCAGGCGTTGATCTGCTGCGGATCGAGGATGTTGGCATCTCTTTTGCCATTGTCGGGGGACCGTTGCATGCCGTCAGGCGGGCAAATCTTCGCGTCCTGCCCGGCAAGGTCACCGCACTTGTCGGTGAGTCCGGTTCCGGAAAATCGGTTCTCAGCCAGGCCGTGATGGGCATCTTGCCGAACACGGCCCATGTTCGCGGCCGTATCCTGTTTTCCGATCCCAAAAAGCCCGGCACGACGCAGGATATCCTGCAGATGCCGCGCGACGGACCCGAAATCCGGGCGTTGAGAGGGAGCCGCATCGGCAAGATCTTTCAGGAGCCGATGACATCGCTGTCGCCGCTGCACACGATCGGCAACCAGGTCAGCGAATCCCTGCAGATTCATACGCACATGGATCGGACGGAGCGCAAGGCACGGACCGAGGAAATGCTCGGCCTCGTCGGGTTTCCCAATCCCAAGCGCGCCTACGACATGTATCCGTTCGAACTTTCGGGAGGATTGCGGCAACGCGCCATGATCGCCATGGCGCTTATCTGCCGGCCCGCTCTGTTGATCGCCGATGAGCCGACGACGGCGTTGGACGTCACCATCCAGGCGCAAATCCTGCAATTGCTGCGCGGGCTTCAGACCAAGCTCAACATGGCAATGCTGCTGATCACGCACGACCTCGGGGTGGTTGCCAATGTCGCCGACGAGGTGGTGGTCATGTACCATGGCGAGATCATGGAAGCGGGCCCTGTGGAGGCAATATTCCGCCGGCCAGGCCACCCTTACCTGAAGGGCCTCATGGCAGCCGTCCCGCATTTCGACCTGAAGCCTGGCGAAAGGCTGAAGGCGCTCCGCGAGGTGCCGGTGAATGTCGGGACCCTGCTGGGCAAGCAGACGGCGCCGGAAGCGAAGGGGCCGGACGACATTCTGCTGTCGGTCAGGGATCTGAAAAAGGTCTACACCATCCGCAACTCCGGATGGTTCAGCGGGAGCCATCAGACCTCTGTTCGCGCCGTGGACGGCGTCAGCTTCGACATCAGGCGAGGTGAGTGCCTGGGCCTGGTTGGCGAAAGCGGCTGCGGCAAAACCACCGTCAGCAAGATCCTGATGCGGGCCGTCACCCCTACCGGCGGCTCCGTGATCTTCAACGGCCGCGACGGACCGATCGACGTCCTGGAAGCCGAGGGAGACGCCCTGCGCTTGCTGCGGGCGAAACTCCAGATGGTTTTCCAGGATCCGGTCTCGTCGCTTTCGCCTCGCATGACCGTGGAAAACATCTTGAGCGAGCCGCTGGAAATCCATCAACGTGGCAATGCCGCGTCCCGCCTAGCCACAGTCAAGAGCCTGATGCAGGCAATCGGGCTCGATCCGCGCTTCATCCAGCGTTATCCCCACAGCTTCTCCGGCGGGCAGCGTCAGCGTATCGGCATTGCGCGCGCCTTGGCGCTGGGGCCTGAACTGCTGATCTGCGACGAGCCGGTTTCGGCGCTCGATGTCTCCGTGCAGGCGCAGATCCTGAACCTTCTGAAGGACCTGCAGAAGGAACTGGGCCTGACCTACCTGTTCATATCCCACAATCTGGCGGTGGTGGACTACATGGCGGACCGCATCGCGGTGATGTGCGGCGGGCGTATCGTCGAGCTTGCACCGCGCGAAATTCTGCTCAGGAAACCGATCCACCCCTACACGCGCTCGCTGCTCGCCGCAGTCCCCTTCCCCGATCTCGACCGGCCGATGGATTTCAAGACGCTGAAGCTCGGCGGCGCTTCCGACACCAGCGCATGGGGCCCGCAATTCCGCGACGAGGGCGAAGAGGATATGCTGTCGCCGCTCGATCTCGGCGGCGGCCATCTCGTGCTGGCCCGACGTTCGGCCGATGTCAGCGAGTTACGCCATTGATCAGCCGCCGCACTGTCCTTGGTCTCATGGCTTCGGCATTTCTGCCGGGCACGGCGCGCGCCGGCGATCTGGAGCCGGATTTTCTTCAGCCGCAGCTGAAAGCCAGGGCTCTGCCGCCACTCGCGGAGCGCCTGCCCAAAAGCCCGCGCGCGTTGAACCTCGCGGCGATGGGCCGGCAGCCCGGCCAGTATGGCGGCACGCTGCGTACGATCATCGGCAGCCAGAAAGATATCCGGATGATGACGATCTACGGGTATTCCCGGCTGGTCGGCTATGACGAAAAGCTTAACTTTCAGGCCGACATTCTCGAAAGTTTCGACGTAAAGGATGATCGCGTCTTCACGTTCAAGATTCGTGAAGGCCATAAATGGTCAGACGGCAGCCTGCTGACGCCGGAGGATTTTCGTTATTGCTGGGAAGATGTCTGGCTGAACGATGAGCTTTCGCAAGGCGGGCTCGCCCCTGCCCTGCTGGCGGACGGCAAGCCGCCACGTTTCGAGATCGTCGATCCGTTGACGGTCCGCTACAGTTGGGACGCGCCCAATCCCGACTTCCTGCCCAAACTTGCCGCTGCTTCGCCGACACCGCTTGTTTTGCCAGCCGCCTATCTCAAGCAGTTCCACAAGAAATATCAGGATCCATTCCGGCTCGCCGGCCTGATGAAGGAGAACCGGACCGCAAAATGGACGCTGCTGCACATCCGCATGTCGCGGCAGTATCGCCCGGAGAACCCGGATCTGCCGACACTCGACCCCTGGCAGAACCGGACCAAGCCGCCGGCCGAGCAGTTCATCTTCGAGCGCAACCCGTTCTTTCATCGAACAGACGAGAACGGCCGGCAACTGCCCTATGTCGACCGGATCATCATGAATGTCAGCTCGTCGGCGATCATCTCCGCCAAGACCGGTGCGGGCGAGAGCGACCTGCAATGCATGGGAATCGACTTCAGCGATTACTCCTTCCTGAAGGACGCGGAGAAGCGCTACCCGGTGAAGATGCATCTGTGGAAACGCACACAGGGTTCGCGGCTGGCGCTCATGCCCAATCTGAATTGTGCCGACCCGGTGTGGCGCGGCCTTTTGCGTGACGTGCGCGTGCGCCGCGCCCTTTCGCTCGCTGTGGACCGGCGCGAGATCAACATGGCCGTCTTCTACGGATTGGCGCAGGAAAGCGCCGATACGGTCTTGCCGGAGAGCCCGCTCTACCGGCCGGAATTCGCGAAAGCCTGGGTCGCCCACGATCCCGACCAGGCCAATGCACTGCTTGACGAGGTCGGGCTTCAGGCCCGTGACGATGACGGCCTGCGGCTAATTCCCGATGGACGCCCGGCGCAGATCATCGTGGAAACGGCCGGCGAAAGCACGCTGGAAACCGATGCGCTCGAACTCATCACCGATCACTGGCGCAAGATCGGCATCGCTTTGTTCATCCGGACTTCGCAGCGCGACATCTTCCGCAGCCGTGCGCTTGGCGGCCAGATCCTGATGTCGATGTCGTCGGGCATCGACAATGGCGTGCCGACCGCCGACATGAATCCATACCAGCTGGCCCCCACCATCGACGACCAGCTGCAATGGCCGCTCTGGGGCGCTTACTATCTGTCGCATGGCAAGATGGGTGAGGCGCCCGATGTTCCTGAAGTGGTCGAGTTGATGGCTTTGCTCAAGCGCTGGAACGGATCGACCCAATCCAGCGAGCGCGCCGAAATCTGGAACTCGATGCTGTCGATCTACACCGATCAGGTGTTCTCTATCGGTACTGTGAACGAAACACTTCAGCCGATTCTGGTATCCTCGCGGCTGCGCAACCTGCCTGACAAAGCACTCTACGGCTACGACCCGACCTCCTATTTCGGTGTCTACATGCCGGACACATTCTGGCTTGGAGGCTCCTGAGCGTGCTTCGATATCTTGTCTGGCGCATCGCCGTGATGGTTCCTACGCTGCTGGTCATATCGGCGCTTGTGTTCACCATCATCGAACTTCCACCGGGCGACTATTTCGACAGCTATGTCGCCGAGCTTCGGGCCCAGGGCGAAGCGGTAGATTCCGACCGCATCCAGATGATGCGCAAGGAATATGGTTTCGACCAGCCGCCGGTCATTCGCTACTTCTACTGGGTGGGCGGGATGCTGCACGGCGATTTCGGCTATTCCTTCGAATATGAGCTGCCGGTTCGCGACGTCGTCGGCGACCGAATGTGGCTGACCGTGCTGGTTTCCTTCGTCACGATCATCTTCACCTGGCTCATCGCCTTTCCGATAGGCATGTACTCCGCCACGCATCAATACAGCTGGGGCGACTACGGCCTGACTTTCTTCGGCCTTCTCGGCCTTGCCATTCCGAATTTCATGCTGGCGCTGATCCTGATGTATTTCGCCAACATCTGGTTCGGCACGTCCATCGGCCACCTCATGGACCAGCAATATCTCGGCGAGCCGATGAGCTGGGCCAAGGCGAAGTCGATCCTCGCCCATCTCTGGATCCCGGTCCTGATCATCGGCACCGGCGGCACGGCGAGCATGATCCGGCGGCTGCGCGCCAATCTGCTCGACGAACTGCACAAGCAATATGTCGTTACGGCGCGCGCCAAGGGCCTGCATCCGTTCAAGGCGCTGGTCAAATATCCGCTGCGCATGGCGCTCAATTTCTTCATTTCCGACATCGGCTCGATCCTGCCGGCCATCATCTCCGGCGCTGAGATCACGGCTATCGTTTTGTCTTTGGAAACGACCGGGCCGATGCTGATCAAGGCGCTGCAAAGCCAGGATATGTATCTGGCAGGGTCATTCCTGATGTTCCTTGCCTTCCTGACGGTTATCGGCGTGCTGATTTCCGACCTGGCGCTGGCGCTGCTTGATCCACGAATTCGTTTGCAGGGTGGCAGCACCAAATGAAGCAGGACTCGCCGCTGCCCGCTCCGGGTGCTCCACTGCAACACTACATTTCCGGCGCGCCCTTCGACCTGCAGTCGGTCGAGGCGATGACGCCGGAGCAATCGAAGGTCTTTCAGGCATCGCAGTTGCGGCTGATGTGGTGGAAATTCCGCAAACACCGGCTTGCGCTTATATCCGGCATATTCCTGGCAGTGCTGTATTTAGGGATACTGATCTGCGAGTTCCTGGCGCCCTACAATCTGCACTCGCGCAACATGGACTACATCTATGCGCCGCCGCAGCACGTGCACCTGTTCCACAATGGCGAGTTCGTCGGGCCGTTCGTCTATGGCCGCCAGATGACGCTGGATATGGACACGCTCAAGCGGAACTACATCGAGAAGCACGACGATGTTCAGCGGCTCCGTTTCTTCTGCAAGGGCGACACTTATCGGTTCTGGGGCCTGATCGAAGGTGACAGGCATTTTGTCTGTCCTGCCGAAAACGGGCAGCTGTTTCTGGCCGGCACCGACAGGCTGGGGCGCGACGTGCTCTCACGCATGATCTATGGCGCACGCATTTCACTGACTATCGGCCTCGTCGGCATCAGTTTCAGCTTCCTGCTCGGCATCGTCATCGGCGGGCTGGCCGGCTATCACGGCGGTATCTTCGACCTGATCGTCCAACGGATAATCGAAGTCCTGCAATCGATTCCCAGCATTCCGCTATGGCTGGCCCTGGCGGCGATCATGCCGATAACGTGGAGTCCGATCCTGATCTATTTCGGCATCACCGTCATCCTCGGGCTGCTCGACTGGACCGGACTGGCGCGGGCCGTGCGTTCAAAGCTTCTGGCCTTGCGCGAGGAGGATTACGTTCTGGCGGCGCAGTTGATGGGCGCCGGAAGCAGCCGCATCATCAGGCGGCATCTCATTCCCGGCTTCATGTCGCATCTGATCGCGACGGCGACGCTCTCCATCCCTGGCATGATCCTGGGCGAAACGGCGCTGAGCTTCCTCGGGCTCGGCCTGAGGGCGCCGATCACCAGCTGGGGCATCCTGCTCACCGAGGCGCGCAGCGTCAGCGTGATCGCGTTCTATCCATGGCTGCTTTTGCCGATGCTGCCGGTCATCCTCGTTATCATGGCGTTCAACTTCCTCGGCGACGGCTTGCGGGACGCCGCAGACCCCTACAAGTGATATCGCTGTTCCACCGCGCGGCCTGCCGAACACTCCACCCGGTATGACGCTTGTCGGCGGCCGGTTGCGTTATTGCAGGGTTCGTCGTTCGCCTTTATATGCAGCAAGCCTCGATCGGGGCTGCTGGTTCAGGACACACAATCGCATATGAGTCGCCTCGATAATTTCATCAGCAGGATGACCGCGCAGCGCGACATTCTCAATCGAATCTGCCCCGAGGTGGCGAAGATGGAGGGGCTTGTGCTTGAGCTCGGCCTCGGCAATGGCCGGACATTCCACCATCTGCGCGAGCTTCTGCCCGGGCGCCGGATCGTGGTGTTCGACCGCGAAGTTGGCGCGCACACTAGCTCAATTCCCGAAGCTGAAAACCTCGTGCTCGGCGAAATACGCGAGACGGGCCGCAAGTTCATTGGCATCGAAGCCGCCCTTGTTCATGCCGACATTGGCACCGGCTATGACGATCGCGATGCGGTGACCGCTACCTGGCTTCCCGATCTGATTGCGAGCCTGCTTCGCGTCGGCGGCTTCGCGGTCAGTGGCACGCCGCTCGATCACCCGCTGCTGCAACACCTCCCGGCGCCCACTTCGGAGCCCGCCGACCGTTATTTCCTCTGCAAGCGCGTGTGAGCGGTAGAGAACTCTTCAGGGGATCGTATAGACCGCTATCTCCCGCTCGATGCCGCGCAGCGAGACCTCGTGCGGCACGGGCGTCAGCGCGTTCCTGTGCAACAGATCGGCGGTGAGATTGTCGTCAACCACCGCACGCGTGGCGAAGATCGCCTGTGCGTTGGCAAGGTTTTGGACCCGCGAAGCAATGTTGACCGTCTGGCCGAAATAATCCTGCCGCTCGTTCATGGACACGGCTATGCACGGGCCGGCATGAACACCGATCTTGAGCAGAAGGTCCTCGCGCCCGCTTTTGTCATTGAGCGCCCGCATGGCGTCGCGCATCCGCAGCGCCGCGGCAATCGCACGGTCAGGCGTCGCGAAGGTCGCCATCACCGCATCGCCGATCGTCTTCACAACCGCGCCTGCCTCCGCCGCGACGATCTCGTGCAGAACCTGGAAATGCTCGCGCACGAGATCGAAGGCTGAAAGATCGCCCACCCGCTCGTAAAGCTCGGTCGATCCGCGCAGATCGGTGAACAGGAAGGTCAGGCTGGTGATCTTCAGGCGCTGGTTGATATCGAGCGTATCCGTGCGATAGAGATCCCGGAACGTCTGGTTGGTGAGCAGGCGCTTGGCGGTCACGAAGGGCCGGCGCTTGCCCAGGAAATCATGCAATACCGGGCAGGCGATGAAGACCGTCGGCAGCACGCGCGTGTCGGTCCTGTTTTCCAGCGAAATGCGCAATGGGCCGGGTTGCATCTCCAGCGTCTGGCTCTGGACATGGTCGCGGTCGAACGCCAGAGAGAGGTTTCGCCGCTCTTTTGCCGGTTCGCCCTTCGCGTCGATGAACTGGGCCGAATGCGTGACCGGCTCGAAGACGATGATGAATTGGGGCGGAAGCTGGATGTGCAGAACCGCCTTTTCACCGGGCGCAAGCTCGATATCTTCCAGCGAGAACGCTTCCATCTTTTCCGCCAGATCCTCGTCCGGCAGATCGGCCCCGGACGCCCAGTAGATCTGGCGGTAATATTCCACCAACGGCAGTTCGTGTGGATTGTGGGCGGCAATCCTGCGCACGCGGGGACTGACGGTGAATGTCACCTCGACCATCTCGTCGAGGGTCGGCGAATAGCCCTGGGAGCACAGCGCGCAGGTGTATTCGTCCTTCTGCATGGTTTTCAGCGTGGCGTTGGTGTCGAGCACGCCGCCACAGCCGGGGCACAGAACATTCCAGGAAATGTCGAAGATGCCTACCCGCGCCGCATGGAGAAAGGCGCTTATGGTGCGTTCCTCGTCGAGGCCATGCTTGCTGGCGAAGGCCAGCGCATTGATGCGGCAAAGTTCGCGGTCCTTGCCCTCGGCGATGGTTTGCCGGATTGCGTCGATTGCCTGCGGATCGACATCGGTCGATTGCCGCAGAAGCGAGAACAGATCCTGAGCTTCGGTCATCGTGCAGGCTCCGGAAATTGCGCCGCTAGAGCATGATGCCGAAAAGTGTGAAGCGGTTTTCGGACGACATCATGCTCTATTTCCTGATTTAGAGGCGGATTCAGATTTCAGGTCGGACAGACCTGAAATCATCCGGCTCTAGGCGTGTTGGCCGGACCGATCTTCGACCCGAACGCTCCATCATACTGCGAAACGGACCGTACGGCCATTCGAATGGACAAGCCTGGTGACAGGTCAATTTCCATTTGTTGAATTCCAAACTATGATAGCCCATGGGGCATTCATCTCTGGGGTTTTCTCCATGCCGACACGCGACAACCCGCCATTTCCGGCGGCCCTTCGCCTTTTCTCGGCGGGGGTCATCATCGTCCTGATCGTTGGGGCCGGCCTGTTTTTCGCGCCTGCGCTGGTCAAGCCGCGCTGGCCCTGGGCCGTCACGCCGTTCAATGCCCGCTTCCTCGGCGGCTTCTACACCGCCGAAATGGCAGTGATGGCGGCGCTGCTGGTCTGGAATCGCTGGTCGCCCGGCAGGCTCGTGCTGGTCATGGCCTTCATCTTCACCGTCATCGTGTCGGCGGCTTCGTTCATCAATCTCGGCTATTTCAACTTCGAGCGCAAAGCCCCCTGGCTCTGGTTTCTGGTCTATCTTGCGTCAGCCGCGGTATCCGGGCTGTTCCTGTGGCGGGCAAGGGCCCGCCCTGCTGCAAAAGGCGTGATCTTAAACCCCGCATGGCGCGCCTACCTACCGGTGGAAATGACGATCCTCGGGGTCTACGGCGTCGGCCTGTTGCTGTTTCCCCTGACATTCGGTGGCTTCTGGCCATGGCCGATCGATGCTTTTCACGCCCAGGTCTACAGCGCCATCTTCCTCGCGGGTGCAGGCGGCACCTATCTCGTCTGGAGAAGTGCGCCGCGTGAGGAATTGCTGGTGCTCGGCCTGGCGCAGTTTCTGGTTGGCCTGCTTGCCGTCCTTGGCCTCGTCATCACCGACGCCGCCGTGCACCGGATCGACTGGACGGCGGCCGGGACATTGTGCTGGCTCGCCCTTTTCGGCTGGATCGGCATCAGCGGTATCCTCAAACTCTACGCCGCCCCCCGGCATTTTGCCGCGCAATCGGCATAGGTCGCAGAGACGGCTGGATTTTCAGGTGACGTCCGGTGCATCGTGCCGGGCATATTGCCTCTGTCCTTTGTTCTGACGCAATTCCGGACGGAAAACCGCTCACACTTTTCCTGGAATTGCTATAGCCGGAAAAGCCATGACCAGCACGCCACCCCTAGAGAAAATCCAGCCGCAGCTCCGGGCCGTCCGGCCAAGCGATGCCGAGGCGCTGTGCGCTATCTTCAATATGCCGGGGTTCCGCTGGGGCACGCTCAGGATGCCGTTCGAGATGGTGGAGCAGGTGGAGCGGCGCATCGCCAAGTCCGGCCCGGAAACCACCTGGATCGTTGCGGAGCTGGACGGCAAGGTTGTCGGCCATGGCAGCCTGGTCGCGCAGGGTTCGCCGCGCCGCTCGCATATCGGCGAGATCAATATCGGCCTTGACGATGGCTTTGTCGGCAGAGGCATCGGCTCTGCCATCCTTGGCGCGCTGCTTGACGTGGCCGACAACTGGCGCGCCCTGAAGCGGGTCGAGTTGACTGTCTATGCCGACAACGAACCGGCCATCCGTCTCTACACAAGCCACGGCTTCGAGGTCGAGGGACGGCATGTGAAGGCCGGTTTTACCGACGGGCAGTACCACGACCTCCTGAGCATGGCCCGGCTGCGGTTCTGATGACCGCCGTCCCTGCCCCTGCGCCTCCGGTGGACATTTTGGCTGTGCTGTCGCTGCTCTGCCCGGAGGTCGTGCGTGACATCGAGCAGAACTGGAATGCGCCGGTTTCCGATTATGCCCGCCATCTGTGGCGGCCGGTGGCAAGGCCTGCATCGGCCCCGTCGATCGCTGCCCGCTCGATCCTGCGAGACGTCCTGCAGCAGCGCCTCGGTGCGATCGTGCAGCCTGAAGCGATCGGCAGGGCCCTCGACGAATTCGACCACAGACCGGTTATCCAGTCCGGCCTGCACTGCCTGCTTCTGATGGATCGGATCACCTTCGATGCCCTGCTGCTTGCCTGGCTCGGCGCGGTCGAAAACGGGCTGTCGGCTTTTTTCGGCTTCATGGGAACGACAATGACCATGGAGACAACCGGCCGGGAGGGGCCGGGATGGCTCGATGTCGGTGACGACAAGGTCAATTTGTTTGGCATGGGGCGCCACAAACTGTGCCGCAAAAGCGCCTGCGCGGCCGGTCCCGTTACCCTCAACGGGCGCGCGCTCGAAACGGTGGGCAATGAGACGGATGCCAGAAGCTGGCTGGGCACGCTGCTTGCCAGCCAGGACAAGGTGTTTGCAACCGCCGCCGATGCGCTGACAGAACTCAACGAGGATCTGGTCGCCGATTGGGATCGTTCCGGCATGGCTCGGCCGGTTTTCATCGATGATAGGCTGGCCGCGACTGTCGTGTCGCGGCATCTGGAAGATGAAGGCAGCCTTCTTTCCAGGCTGCTCCTCGAGCCCGCAAGGCGCCGGCGTCTCGACCATGCCTTGCAAGAAGCCGCATCGGGCCCATTTGGCAGGTTCCTGCCCAATGCCACGGCCTATTTCTGGGGCATCCGCGAGCAGCGCGTGCGCAAGCTCGTCCTCAAGAACGGGCGGCTGATCGAGCCTGACAGGCCGCATGGTCTTTCCATCCCGTTCGAGCGGCCGCATCTCCAGCAGGCACTGCTGGACGGCATGCTTTTGCCGGACTTGTTCCTGATGTTCCTTGCCCTTGCCATATTGCCGCGCGTGCGGGTTGTGGGCGGCCTGAGACAGATTGGCTATGTCGCGCTTTTCCACTCGATCCTGCTGGCTGCGCTGGATGAAAACGCGCCAGAAGAGCGCGATCTGGCCGCCGAGCTGCAGGTTCGGGAAAATGCCTGGGGCATGCGGGTCATCGATGAAAAGATCTCGGTCCGCGAGCAGCTTGCCGGCCTGCCGGAAGGGGCGCTCTTCCCGGACCTGCTGCGGCAATACCGGTTGCGGACATTTGCCGAGACGACCGATGACCTGAAACCGGTTCGCGAAAACGCCCGATGGCGCAAGATCGGCCGGGCCTCAGGCCTCTGATCCGGCCGGGCTTTAGCCTGTCATTGCACCACGCCGGCCTTGCGGAGCCCCTCGACCATCAGTTCGAAATCGGCAGGGTTCTTGTAAGGCAAGACCTTGCGACGATGTTCCAGCGAATAGGCGGGATTAACGCGAAGCAGGTCCTGCCATGCCGCATGGGCCTCCTCCAAACGGCCCAGATGGCCGTAGCATGCGGCCAGAAGCGCACGCGACACGTCGGTGACAGCGTTGCGAGCCAGCCGTTGCAGCAAGAGGTCGACGGCCTCTTCGTACCTTCCCAGTTGAAACGATGCCAAAGCCTGGAAGTGCAGAAGCACATCCGGGAAGTATGGATTCAAGGTCTTTCCCCGGGCGAAACTCTCTAGCGCCTCCGCGGGTCTACCCGAATAATACAGCGCCTCGCCGCGGGCGACGTGCGCTTCGGCGAAGTTCGGATTGAGAGCTATCGCGCGCTCGACCTCGCCGATGGCTTCATCGTGCCGCCGTGTGTAAAGCTTGGCCGATGCCAGCGCCCAGTGCGCCCAGGGATCGCTGTCATCCAGCGTTACCGCTCGCGTTGCTGCCTCTTCCGCTTGCGCCATCGAGTCCGACGCACCCCACCTGTTGAGGTAATCGAGCCCGTACGTGAGGGCTAGGAAAGCGTGGGCAGAGGCAAATTTCGGGTCCAGTTCGATGGCCCGCTGCAAGAGCTCGCGGGCCGCGACGTTCGTGTCCTTCGTCAGCCGGTGCCACAGCTCCCGGCCCCGCAGGAAACAGTCATACGCCTCCGGGTTGCGCTGGTGTTCGGGCGCCAGCCGCAGACGGTCATCCTCGGTCAGATTGAGCGCCAGCGCACCGACGATGTGCTGCGTCACGTCATCCTGCACGGCGAATATGTCGGTCAGATCGCGATCGAACCGCTCCGCCCAAAGATGGCCGCCTGAGATTGCATCGATGAGCTGCGCGGTGATGCGTACCTTGTTCCCCGACTTGCGTACGCTGCCTTCAAGGACATAGCGCACGCCGAGCTTCGTGCCGACATCCTGCACATGGACGTTCTGGCCCTTGAAGATGAAGGACGAATTGCGAGCGATGACGAAGAGCTGTGACAGTTTGGACAGCGCCGTGATGATGTCTTCGGAGATGCCGTCGGCGAAGTAGTCCTGTTCGGCATCACCGCTCATATTGGCGAACGGCAGCACGGCGATCGACAGTTTCGGCGGCGTTGCCGCAGCCGGAGGGCTCGTCGGGGTTTGCGAGGTCGCGGCCACCTTGGCCCCGGCGCCGACTTGCAGCGAATACACTCGGATCGGCTCGGCGATGTTCTTGAGCTGTGTGCTGCCGAGATCGCTGACCGAGAGGTCAAGCCTGGCCTTGACCTGGCGATAGGCATCCTCGGACAGGCAGATGGCGCCGGGCGCCGCAACGCCCTCCAGACGCGAGGCGATGTTGACGCCGTCACCCATCAGGTCGCCATCGCTCTCTTCGACCACGTCGCCCAGATGGATGCCTATCCTGAACTCGATGCGGCGCTCCTGCGGTACGCCGGCATTGCGCTCAACCATACCGTTTTGAATCTCAACGGCGCAGCGCACGGCATCGACCACACTGCGAAACTCAACCAGTGCCCCATCTCCGGTACGCTTGATAACCCGCCCGTGGTGCACTGCAATGATCGGATCGATCAGGTCGCTGCGCAGTGCCCGCAACCGCGCCAAGGTACGATCTTCGTCCGCGCTCGCGAGCCGGCTGTATCCGACCACATCTGCAGCCAGGATTGCGGCCAGCTTACGGTTCTCGCTCATGGGTCGCCTCCTCATCTCCATCATAGCAGGAAGACGGCGGGACGAGGGAATTTTCGCAAATCACGGCCACGCAGCCGCCCGTATCGGCAGTGCTCCACCGCCGAACCCAGACCGATGCCCATTTGCGCTGCCGCTTGCCGGTTGACGACTATCGGTTCATCCTTGTGAATACCCCGGCCGTGACGAGCGTGGCGAGATCACGCGTCATGGCCCAAGGTCAAAGAGATAGAGCATGATGTCGTCCGAAAACCGCTTCACACTCTTCGGCATCATGCTCTGGTGAGGTGTCCATGAACTGCTCGGGCTGCGGTTTCGAGATCGAGGGCGGTTACGCCTTCTGTCCGAAGTGTGGCCGCCGCCAGCCCGTGCCATGCGCCAGTTGCGGCTACGCCTGCGCACCTGATTTCGAGTTCTGTCCTAAATGTGGGGCAAGCGTCGGTGCGTCCGCAAAAGCTGCCGAACGGCCTGCTCCGACACCAAGCCGCACCATTGCGCAGCCCTCTCGAGCTCCATCGCCGAACATCGAAAGCGAAGAGGGGCCGCATTCCGTCTCCGACGCCGATCGACGAACGGTAACGGTGCTGTTCGCCGATCTCTGCGGCTTCACGACACTCAGCGAGCAGCTCGACCCCGAGGTCATGCAGGCGCTGCAGAACGAACTGTTCAAGGAATTGACGGCGGCCGTGCAAGGCTTTGGTGGTTTCGTCGACAAATTCATCGGCGACGCTCTGCTCGCCTTGTTCGGTGCGCCGGTCGCGCATGAGGACGATCCGGAACGTGCGCTTCGAGCCGCTCTCGACATGATCGCCCGGACGGCGCGGCTCGGTGAAAGCACCCGCCACTCCGGCTCGCCGCTGCTGCTCCACATAGGCATAAACACGGGTCCGGTCGTTACTGGCGGATTGGGCATCGGCACCGCCAAATCCTATTCGGTGACCGGCGACACGGTGAATACGGCGCAACGCCTGCAATCGCTGGCTGCACCGGGTGAGGTGCTGGTGGGCGAACTCACGCACAGGCTGACCCGGCATGCCTTCTCGTACGAGTCGCTGGGCGATGTCGTCTTTCGCGGCAAGGCTGGCAGTGTGCTCGTCCACCGACTGGATGCACCGCTTGCGGCGCCGCGTGCAGCGCGCGGGCTCGAGGCGCTCGGCCTCAGTGCGCCCATAATAGGTCGTGATGCGGAGCTCAACAGAATGCTGGCGAGCCTTGACTTGGCGTGCGGCGGCTCGGCCCAGCTTGTCCGCCTCGTCGGCGAAGCCGGTATCGGGAAGTCGCGGTTGGTGAAGGAGTTCGTCGCCCGCGTCGGCGACGAGGATCGTTTTCGCAACGTCGCCGTGCGGCAGGCCACGTGCTCACCGCTGGGTGAACAATCATTTGGCGCCCTGGGTGCAGTGGTGCGCAGCGCTGCCGGGATGATGCAAAACGACAATGGGGACGAAATGCGGGGCAAGCTCGCAGCCTTGCTTGCCGATCTCGGCCTGCAGGGCGAGGAGGCGAAGCGGCTGATGCCTTTGCTCTACCATGTGCTTGGCCTCGGCGACCCCGATGCCACCTTGCAGCATGTCGAGCCCGAGCAGCTGCGGCGGCAAATTCTCTACGCGGTCCGCACAATCATGGAACGGCGGCTTGCGTTGTCGCCGCTATTGATTGTCGTCGAAGACCTGCACTGGGCCGACTCCGTCTCGCTCGAGGCACTGCGTTTCGTGATGGACAGACTGGAACGCACGCGGCTGATGTTGCTGGTCACGCATCGTCCGGCGTCGGACAACGACCAACTCGACTCAAGTCGGGTCAGCCACACAGCGCTCAGGCTTTCGCCGCTCGACAGCGATGACGGACGCCGCCTGGTGGCGGCGCTTTTCGGCGAGAGCTGGGTAAACGCCGCAGGAGGGCTTCTCGACCAGATCCTCGAGCGCGCGGGCGGCAACCCGCTTTTCTTGGAGGAGATCGTTCGCGGCCTTATCGATCGCGGTGTATTGGTGCGCGAGGGCCAGCAATGGCGGACCGTGGCAGGCGAAGTCGCAACCGGCATCCCCGCCACGATCCAGGCAATGTTGCTTGCTCGCGTCGACCGGCTGCCGCAAGAGGTGCGCCGGTTGGCCCAGGAAGCCGCGGTAATCGGCCCGCGCTTCGATGCCACGCTTCTGAAAGCCGTGGCAGCCGACCCCGGCCGACTGGAAGCGGGCTGCGAACTGCTTTGCGATGCGGAAATCATCGAGGAAGTTGCCGGATCAGGCTCGGTCTCGTCGCAAAGCTACCGCTTTACGCAAACATTGCTGCAGGACGTGATCTACCAGAATCTGCTCCTGCAACGCCGGACCGACATCCACCGCCGGGTAGGTGCCGCCCTGGAGCAACTGTGCGGCGACAAGCCGGAACGGTTCGAGGATCTGGCCGTGCTCGGTCATCATTTCGCTCAGAGCGCCGAGCGGGAGAGGGGCGCGCATTACCTGCAGGCGGCGGGAGATCGCGCTCGCATGATATACGCCAATGACGACGCCCTTCGTTTCTACGAGCGAGCACTGACTGCGTTGGGCGCGATCGGGCAAACACCGCTCAAACTGGCAATTGCAGAGCGCATTGCCGATTTGAGCGGCCCGGCAGGCCGCCGCGAGATTGCACACCGCCACTACGAGGCGGTGCTGCAGGCCTATCGCGAGTCAGCCGATCGTGTCGCGGCGGCGCGCGTTTTGCGCAAGATCGGTCGGCTGTTTTGGGACGTGGGCAAGCGGGACGACGCGGAATCGCGCTACGCTGAAGCGGCAGCGCTCCTCGATGGAGCGGATGCCCCGATCGAGCAGGCGCATCTCTGGCAAGAACGTGGCCGACAGGCGTTCCGCAGCGGAGATCACACTCTCGCGGCAAAATGGGCAGACGCGGCGCTGGATTGCGTACGCTCTCTGACAACGGAACATGTCTCCGATGATGCCACCCTCGTGACCGCCGAGGCACTTAATACCAAGGCTGTTGCGCTGGCTCGCCTTGGGCGAAACCATGAAGCCGTGCGTGAGGTTGAGCGCAGCATTGAATTGGCCGAAGCCGCCGGTCTGCTGGGCGCGGCCTGCCGCGGCTACACCAATCTCGGGGTGCTCTACACGACCATCGATCCGGCGAAGGCGATGGAGGTCTGTCGGCGCGGTCTTGAAGTGGCGCGCCGTATTGGCGATTTGGGTTTCCAGGCGCGCCTCCTCGCCAATCTGGCGGTAGCTTGTTGTACTTTCACGGATCGCTGTCCAACGGAGGGCGTGCCTGCTGCCGAGAAGGCCATCGAGATTGACCGGGCGCTCGACCAGCGCGAGCACCTGCCAGTGCCGTTGATCGTGCTTGGGCAGATCCACCAGTGCAACGGCCATCCGGAACTGGCGATCGGCTTGTTCCACGAAGCACTGGAGGTAGCCCGCGAAACGGGCGAGCCCCAACTGCTGTTTCCGTGCTATGATGGACTCGCAACGCTTAATCTCGACCTCGACAATCTGGCCGAGGCCGAACGCTACTTTTCCCTGGCGCAGGGTATATGCGCCCAGCACGGGCTCGACCCGGAAGCGCTTGTGGTGCTGCCTTTTCTCGACTAGCCGGGATAGGGGGTTGGACATGTCCGCGCCTAGTGGATTGATACCGCTTCAACCGGGCGACCGGGCGCCGAACCTGATACTCGACGCCATTACCCAGGAAGGCAAGATTGCGCTTGACGACTTTCGCGGGCAAAAACCGGTGCTGGTCGGCCTGTTTCGAGGTCTGCATTGTGCGTTTTGCCGGCGCCACATCGCCGCTCAGGCGCGTCTCGATCCGGAGCTGCGCGAAAAGGGCGTGGAGAGCCTGACGGTGGTCAACACGCCGATCGAACGGGCGCGGCTCTATTTCCGCTACCATCCAATGCCGAACCTGCTTGCGGCGTCGGACCCGGAACGCGCTTCACATCGTGCTTTTGGACTGCCCAATCTCGAATTCACCGAGAACGAGACGAACTGGCCGTACAAGGTCGCGATGGCAGCGGCACAGGACATGCGGGTCGACATACCTGGCGAATTGCCCGGTCCCATGGATCCGATGACAGCCGCCGCAATCCTCGACAAGAAGGACAACTACGAACTGACCGAAGCCGACGAGCAGATGATGGCCACGGGACACGGACAACTGGTTGGTCAGTTCCTGCTGGACCGGCAGGGGATCGTCCGCTGGAGCTTCACGGAGGTCCCGGAGGGTGGGCGATACATGTTTGGCGCCCCAAACCCGAAGGAGCTGATGTCAGCCGTGTCGCAAGTCGCCCAATAATGAACTGACAAGTTCACCGTTTATCCGAGCACGGCCTCGACAGTGGCGACAAAGTCATCGAGCGAGCGGTCGCCGCGAATCTCGATACGCGGAAGGTCGATGAGATCGCTATCGAGGTCCGCCGGCCCGTGTTTGCGGCCGAAGCCTATTCGATAGCCGCACTCCCTGGCCAGCCGGCCAAGCCGTCGGTCGGTGACGGAGAAGGGTGCCGCGAACGCCGTGGTTGGCCGACCGGTCCACCGTTCGATGAACAGACGAGAGCGCAGGAGCTCGGCGGCCAGGTCAGCGCTCGACAGACCATCTATGGCGCGATGCGTCGCCATGTGGCTGCCGAAGAAGGCGCCTTCGGCAGCGAGGCGTCGCACCGTCCCGGCGCCCATAAGCGGCGTCGGCGGACCGATGTCGGTGTCCCACTTTGCACTTTCGCCCACCAGGTCCGTCACCAGGAACACTTCCGCAGTCAGGTCGTTGGCGCGCAAGATCGGCCAGGCACGGTCGGCGAAGTTCTGGAAGCCGTCATCGAAGGTGATGAGCACCGGGCGGCCGACGAAAGGCTGACGGTTGGTGATGAACTGCTCCAACTGCTCGGAGCCAATGGCGTGAAAGCCATTGGCGCGCAGCCATGCCATCTGGCTGGCGAATGCGGCGGGCGTGAGCCGAAAGCGAGCGAGCGCGGCCGGACCTTCATCGGCAACGCCGTGATACATGAGGACAGGGATATGCCGGCGCTGCTCGTTACGTGCGACGTCGCGGCGCAAGGCTCGCGCCCCACCCCAGACGATATTTCGCGCGACGCCGATTTCGATGGGCGCGCGGATCGGCACATGATCGATCACCGGGTCCGTCGCCACATCGCCCGACGACAGGCGGCGGAAGCGATCTATGCGGTAGAGCTCGGTCTGGATCGATTGCTCGAGGACGAGGCCTTCGGTCGCCGCCAGCGTCTCGGAGATCGACTGGGCACCGAATGTATTCCAGTCGAAGCCGGTCTTTTCGACATTGTCACGCAGCACGAATGCGTGTGCGCTGATGATGCTGCCGCCAGGCGCCAACGCCTGGGCGAATTTCCTGGCGATGCGCCGTAGCTCGGCGAGGTCATCGAGGTAGTAGAGCACTTCCGAGCAGACGATCAGATCCATCTTACCCGGCAGCGTGTCGGCAGCGAAATCGAGTACCCCGAACTCGACATTCGGCTGATCGGTGCATCGCACGCGGGCCCGCCCGACGGCTATGGCGGAAATGTCGGTTGCGGTCAAATGGCCGACGCGAGGTGCCAGCTGCCGCGTGAAGTGGCCCTCCGCGCAGGCCAACTCGAGCGCCCGCCCGATGGGACCGGGAGGCAGGATTTCGAGCTGGCGCTCGTATTTTTCCTGCTCATAGGACGAACCGTAGTTCCACGGATCCTCGGTCGCGAAATAGCTGTTCCAGAACGCCGTGCGATCCTTGTCGTGCTTGTCCGCGACCCGTGCGCGGCGCGGCGCAACAGGCTCTGACGGTTCAGCGCTCGACCGAACCAGGTCATGCGCCTGTGCGGCCAATTGCGCGAGTTTGCCGAAATGGCTGTCCGGATCGGGCTCGCTTCCCGCCATGGCAAACGATGCCTCGGCTGCAGGCGTGTTTGACGTGGTCGCGCCGGCGCCCTTTTGCGGTGCAGGCGATCCTCCCGCAAGCCGCTCAGCAGGCACTACATCCAGGATCAATTCAATCCAATGATCGCTCGTCACAGTCCCGAGTGCACCGAACTGCACGACAGCCTCGATCCGGCCATCCAGCATCAGATGGGCATAAATCTGATCGATGCCTTCCGGCAGTTCGGTCGCGGTCGGGTTGCGAGCGTCGACGCGAACTCCGAGCGTTCGCGCCAGCCTGCGCGGCGTGGCAAGATCGTCGGGTTCGAGAAGCATTTGCTCAAGCTGGTACTGGACGCGGCGAGCCGCTGCGGGATTGTCCCAGATCTTGCTGAGTTCGATGATCAACGCGGTGGTTGCGCTGCCGAACCTCGCCCATCCGGCAGCCAATTGCGCCGGCACCGACAGGCTTCCTGCCATGAGGCCATCGAAGATTACCTTGGCAATCTCATGCGCCCACTTGCGTCCCGCCGGGAGCGCGCGCAGGGGCTGCGGGTCGACCAAGCGCGAGCCTGAGCCGCATTCGGACGCGGCGTTCCGCAACGCCAGCCAAGCAAGCGCTTCGGATGCGGTGCCGCCGTTCGCCGAACTGGAAACCAAGGGATTATTCGCCACGCCGTACTACCCGCGCCTGGTTTTGAGGGAGAACAAGTGTCCCGCAACGCGCTTACATCGCCGGTCTGGAAAAAGCAAAAGGCGCCCCGAAAGGCGCCTCTTCATCGCTTGATTCCCCTAGAGGAAACTGGAGCGGGTGAAGCGATTCGAACGCTCGACCCCAACCTTGGCAAGGTTGTGCTCTACCCCTGAGCTACACCCGCTCACACGGCCCTCGGGGCCGCAAGCCGGGCCTATATGGCTGAAGAGCGCGGCGATTGCAACAGGGAAATGACGGGCTTTTTAGCCGCGCCAAATTCGCCTGGCCGAACCTTGTCGGCCACGCGGGTGGTTCATCGACTTCCCGCATGACGGTCTTGTCTCGGCGGCACCATTGGCCGTAAACGGCTTTGCCGCGCGCCGATACAGGGGAAGACCACCAATGCCGAAGACCGAAGCCGAGCTTCTCGCCTTTCTTGCCAATCTCGGCATAGACGTGTCGACCGTGCGTCATCCGCCGCTCTATACGGTGGCCGATTCGCAGTCGCTGCGCGGCGAGATACCGGGCGGGCACACGAAAAATCTGTTTCTCAAGGACAAGAAGGACAATTTCTTCCTGGTCAGCGTCGGCGAGGAGGCGGTCGTCGACCTGAAGCAGATCCACACGATCATCGGCGCCGCCGGCCGGGTGTCGTTCGGCAAGCCGGAGATGCTGATGGAGCTGCTCGGTGTCATTCCGGGCGCGGTCACCGTGTTCGGGCTGATCAACGACACCGAAAGACGGGTCAAAGTGGTGCTCGACCAGGATTTGATAGCACATGCGACAGTCAACGCGCATCCGCTGACCAATGAGGCGACGACGTCGATCGCGTCCGCCGACCTCATCAGATTCGTCGAGGCAACCGGACATGATGCTGCTATCTTGAAAGTCTCGGCTTGATCGCCACATGGATGGCGAAAACTGATCTCTAGTTAAGGACGTCGCGCTGCTCCGCGGGGCGCGATCGGAAGGGCGACGACATGAGCGACAACAACAATCCGTTTGGCGGCCAATTCGGCGGCAATTCTGGCCAGTACACCACGTCCGTGCAATATGGCGGCGCCGAGCCGGCCAAGTCGGCACTTGGCTCGACACCCGGCGCAGCACCTGCCGCTGGCGAGCTGATCAAGGACACCACGACCGCCACTTTCGCCGCCGACGTCATCCAGGAATCGCGCAAACAGCCGGTACTGGTCGATTTCTGGGCGCCGTGGTGCGGGCCCTGCAAGCAGCTCACGCCGCTTCTGGAAAAGGCGATCAAGGCCGCCGGCGGCAAGGTCAAGCTGGTCAAGATGAACATTGACGATCATCCCTCGATCGCCGGCCAGCTCGGCATCCAATCGATCCCGGCGGTCATCGCCTTCAAGGACGGCCAGCCTGTCGACGGCTTCATGGGCGCCATCCCCGAGAGCCAGATTGCCGAGTTCATCACCAAGGTCGGCGGCAAGGGCAATGGCGCGCAGCCGGTGGCCGAAGCACTGGCCGCGGCGGCGGAAGCGCATGCGGCGGGCGATGCGCAGACCGCAGCCGACATTTACGACGCCATCCTGGCGCAAGCGCCGGAGACGATCGAGGCGATTGCCGGGCTGGGCGAGCTTCTGTTCGAGGCCGGCGACAGCGACGGCGCCGAGGCGCTGCTGGCAACGGCGCCGGAGGCCAAGAAGAATGCGCCGGCACTTGCCGCGCTGCGTGCCAAGATGACGCTGGCTGCAGAAGCGGCAGCACTTGGCAATCCAGCTGAATTCGAGCAGCGACTGGCCGCCAATCCCGGCGACCACCAGGCGCGTTTCGACCTCGCCATGATCCAGAACGCCAGGGGCGAGCGCCATGCGGCGGCCGACAATCTTCTGGCGATTATAAAAGCCGACCGGACGTGGAACGAGGACGGCGCCAGGGCGCAGCTGCTGAAACTGTTCGAGGCCTGGGGCATGACCGACGAGGCGACGCTGGCGGCACGGCGCAAATTGTCGTCGCTGCTGTTTTCCTGAGCCGTTTGCCGGCCAAATTGCCGGGGCGTGGCTGTCGGGCCTTGCGGTCGGCGGCCGCCGCGCCAGATTAGGCCGATAACATCGCGCCCGAAGCGGGTCGGAGGAGTGAAGGTGCAGGTCGGAAACGCATTTTACCGGGTCGGCAAGGATCTGCCGGCAACCATTCCGGTGTTTCCGCTTGCCGGCGCGCTGCTGCTGCCGGGCGGGCGCATGCCGCTCAACATCTTCGAGCCGCGCTATCTGCAGATGGTGGATGAGGCGATCGCCGGCGCGCGGCTGATCGGCATCGTCCAGCCCAGCCTCAATGGCGCGTTGCGCGCCGACGGGGAGCCGGAACTGTGCAATGTCGGCTGCGCCGGGCGCATCATCTCGATGGCCGAGAGCGGCGACGGCCGCTATCTGGTTTCGCTGCAGGGCGTCTGCCGTTTCCGCATCACCAGCGAATTGCCGGTGAAGACGCCTTTCCGGCAATGCAAGCTGGCGCCGTTCCTCACCGATCTTGCCGAAGACCAGGCGGCAAGCGAGGTCGACCGGCCGGCGCTGTTGAAAGCGTTTCGCGCTTATCTGCAGGCCAACGATCTCGAAGCCGATTGGGAAAGCGTCAGCCGCGCCGAGAACACCATGCTGGTCAATGCGCTGTCGATGATGGCGCCCTACGGACCGGCCGAGAAACAGGCGCTGCTGGAGGCGCCCGACCTGAAAGCCCGCGCGGAGACGCTGATCGCGATCACCGAAATGGCGCTGGCGCGCGAGAATGAGGACTTTGGTTCCAGCCTGCAATAGGGGCTGAGCCGATGGCTGAAGGGGGATCCAATGGCTGCGGATGGGCGTGACGGCAAGTCGGTCAATGTCGATCCAAAATTGCTGGAGCTGCTGGCCTGCCCGCTGACCAAGGGGCCGCTGGCCTGGGACCCGGTGCGCGGCGAGTTGATCTCGCGGCTTGCCAAGCTCGCTTATCCCGTGCGCGACGGCATCCCGATCATGCTGCCCTCGGAGGCGCGGACTATTTCGGCGGAAGACGTGCTGTCGCCGCCGCGATTGGGTGGGCCGGGCTGAATCAGAGCGTCGCTGAAGTTTGCTGAAGGCTGGCGGGACAGCGCCCTGAAGTCCTGCCGGACATCTCCCCCACAAGGAGGGAGATTGCTTGTCGCTCCCGCTTCGCCAGTCTTTATTGTTGAAAAATTGGCTGGATGGCGAAGCCGCCGATCTCCCCCAAGTGTGGGGAGATGCCCGGCAGGGCAGAGCAGGGCGCGAAGGATCATCGTCGCTTCGCATTCGATGAATAAGCTGCGCCTACTGAAAATTCCGCCCCTTGGGCATGACCCTTTCAGCTTTGTCCGAGAGGGTGGCAATGTCGGGCCGGGCAGCCGGCGTCATCTCTTCCAGCAGCACCGTCAGCCACGGCGTCAAATCCTCGATCTTTTCGGCGACGATGTGGATGACGTCGGATTCCGACTGCAGCTTGCCGGTGACCTTGACGAAGCGCGCGCCCATGACGATGGGCCGGAAACGGGTAAAGGTCCGCTCCCAGAAAATGACGTTGGCGACGGCCTTGTCGTCTTCCAGCGTCAGGAAGATCGCATTGCCCTTGCCGGGCCGCTGCCGCACCAGCACCAGGCCGGCGACCGAGACCCGCCTGCCGTCGCGCACCGAGCCGAGATTGGCATTGGGAATGACGCCGGCGCGGTCGAGCCGCTCGCGCAGGAAGGCGACCGGATGCGCCTTCAGCGACAGGCCGAGCGCGCGGTAGTCGTGGATGACGTGCTCGCCGAGCGGCATTGTCGGCAGTTTTGTCTCGGGCTCGAGTTCGCGCAGCCGGATCGCCGGCTGGTCGAACAGCGGCAGACGTTCGGCGGCGCTCTTGCCATCCAGCGCGCGCACCGCCCACAAGGCTTCACGACGATCGAGGCCGAGCGAGCGGAAGGCGTCAGCCTGCGCCAGTCTTTCGATTTCGCCGACATTGAGGCCCGAGCGCAGCCACACATCCCTGACGCTTGTATAGCCGGCGCCGCGCCGCGCGGTGAAAGCTTCCATACGCTTCTCGGCCAAGCCCTTGATCTGACGGAAGCCAAGCCGGACGGCGTACCGGGTCTTGATGACACCGCGCATTTCGGCATGGCGCCCCAGGATGCGGCCTGGATCGAATTGGGCTTTCTCCAGGGTGCAGTCCCAGTCGGAAAAATTGACGTCGACGTCGCGGATATCGACGCCATGGTCGCGCGCGTCGCGCACCAGCTGGGCCGGCTGGTAAAACCCCATCGGCTGCGAATTCAGGATCGCGGCGCAGAACACGTCGGGATAAAAGGTCTTGAACCAGCAGGAGGCATAGACGAGCAAAGCGAAGGAGGCGGCGTGGCTTTCGGGAAAGCCGTATTCGCCGAAGCCTTCGATCTGCTTGAAGCAGCGCTCGGCGAAGTCCTTGGTGTATCCCTTGCCGACCATGCCGTCGATCATGCGCTGGCGGTAATTGCCGATGGTGCCGGTGCGCTTGAAGGTGGCCATGGCGCGGCGTAGTTCGTCGGCTTCGCCGGGTTTGAAACCACCGGCGACGATTGCAATATTCATCGCCTGTTCCTGAAACAGCGGCACGCCGAGTGTCTTCTTGAGAATAGCCTCCAGCTCTGGCTTTTGATATTCAGCCGCTTCCTTGCCCTGCCGACGGCGCAGATAGGGGTGCACCATGTCGCCCTGGATCGGGCCGGGCCGCACGATCGCCACCTCGATGACCAGGTCGTAGAATTCGCGCGGGCGTAGACGCGGCAGCATCGACATCTGCGCGCGCGATTCGATCTGGAAGACGCCGAGTGTGTCGGCGCGGCAGATCATGTCGTACAAGTCGTTCTCTTCCGGCGGCAGGGTGGCCAGCACATAGGGTCGGCCGTAATCATCCCGGGCCTTCGGATAATGGTCGGTGAGCAAGGTGAAGGCGCGCTTCAGGCAGGTCAGCATGCCGAGCGCCAGAATATCGACCTTCAGGATCTTCACCGCGTCGAGATCGTCCTTATCCCACTCGACCATCTTGCGCTCGTCCATTGCCGTCTTGACGATGGGGACGATCTCGTCGAGCCGGTCGCGGGTAATGACGAAGCCGCCGACATGCTGCGACAGATGCCGGGGAAAGCCCATGATCTCGTTGGCGTGGGCGATCACGTGACGGGTCGAGGTCTCGTTGCGGTCGAGGCCGCCGGCATGCGCCTCCTTCTCGCCGAGCTCCGAGGTCGACCAGCCCCAGATCGAACTGGAGAGCGCAATGCGGACATCGTCCGACAGGCCCATGGCCTTGGCCACCTCGCGCAGCGCCGAGCGGCCGCGATAGCTGATGACGGCGGCAGCCAGCGCGGTGCGCTTGGCGCTGTATTTGGAGTAGATGTACTGGATCACCTCCTCACGCCGCTCATGCTCGAAATCGACGTCGATGTCGGGCGGCTCGTTGCGCTCCTCGGAAATGAAGCGCTCGAACAACGTGTCGATGCGCTCGGGGCCGACCTCGGTGATGCCGATGCAGTAGCAGACGATCGAGTTGGCGGCCGAGCCTCTGCCCTGGCACAGAATGCCCTCATTGCGGGCGAACTGGACGATGTCGTAAACGGTCAGGAAATAGCGCGCATAATTCAGACGCTCGATCAGAGCGAGCTCCTCACTGATGCGCTGCAAGACGGAAGCGGGGACGCCCGCCGGATAGCGCGTGGCGGCCCCCTCCCTGGCCAGACGCTCTAGCTCGGCCTGCGGCCCAAGCCCTGATTGCGTCGGCTCGTCGGGATAATTGTACTGGAGGTCGCTGAGCGAGAAGGTCAGTTCGCCGGCAAAGCGCAGCGTCTCGGCCAGCGCCCGTGGATGGCGGCGGAAGAGACGGGCCATTTCCAGCGGCGGCTTCAGATGGCGCTCGGCGTTGGCCGTCAATTCCAGCCCGACCTCAGCGACCGGCAAATTGAGGCGGATGGCGGTGAGCACATCTTGCAGCGAGCGGCGCTCGGCGCTGTGATAAAGCACGTCGTTGGTCGCCATCAGCGGCACGCCGGCGATGTCCGCCATGCCCGCCGCCTGCTCGATGCGGAAACGGTCATTGCCGCGATAATCCGGCGCCATGCCTAGCCGCAAATTAGCGCCGAAACGGTCTTTCAGTTGACGGACCAATGCCAGGGGATCGTCGGCATTCGCCGAGAGATCCGGCAGCACCGCCAGCGACAGCAGGTCGCCCCATTCGAGCAGGTCGCTGCGCTGGAGAAGGGTCGCGCCCTTCTCGTTTTCATCGCGCAAATTGGCTTGCGTCAGCATGCGGCAGAGATGGCCCCAGCCCTTGCGGTTCTGCGGATAGGCGAGAATGTCCGGCGTGCCGTCGCCGAACACCAGGCGGCAACCGGGGTGATAGGCGAGCTTCTCGACCTTGGCCTGCTGCCAGGCGCGCACGACGCCGGCCACCGTGTTGCGGTCTGCCAGTCCGATCGAGGAAAAGCCGAGGAATTTGGCCGCCACCACCAGCTCCTCCGGCTTGGAGGCGCCGCGCAGGAAGGAGAAGTTCGACTGGATGCCGAATTCCGCATAGGGGATGACGGTCAGCGCGTTCATGCGAAGACCCCATGCATGAACCAGCGCGGCGGCACCTGCGGGTTGCCATAGAGGCCTTGCCGGTAGAGCCAGTAGCGGCGGCCGTCGGCATCCTCGATCCGGAAATAGTCACGCGTCGATGTGAGCGGATCGCTTGACGTTTCACGCCACCATTCCGGCGCGATGCGTTCCGGCCCCTCGGCGCGCGCGACCCGGTAGAGCGCGCGGCGCCAGCGGAAATTCATCGGCGGACCCTCAGGCATTTCGGTGGCCGGCACCTCGATCGGCTCGGGCGAACGGAACAGCCGGATCGGCCGTTCCGGCGGGAAGATGGTTGCGCGCGGCGCGTCTTTCGAGCCCGGCTTCCTGAGCGGTGTTTTGCGTTGTGGCGCTTCCGAGAACGGGATGGTGGCAATGGCGCGCTCCGGCAGATGGCTCTCGAGGGCGACCGGTTTCAGCACCGCACTGTCGCCGAGCCTGGCGCGGATGCGGTCGGCAAAGAGTGCCATGTCGGCGCCGTAATCCTCGGTCTCGCCGGTCAAATCGGCCTGCTGCATGTCGAAGCCGGCGGCCGCCAGCACCGAAAGCCGCACCAGGTCGAAGCCGTAGCCGGCATCGATGTCCTGTTCGAGCGCGGCCAGCCGCTCATGGAACAGGCGCTGGATAAGCTTGGGTTCGCGCAACGGTCGCGAGGTACCGACAGCGATGCGGCTGACGGCGCCGTCGACGCGAAACAAAAGCAGCGCCAGCATCCTTGCGCCCTCGCCGCGGCGTTCGAGATCGGCCTTCAGCGTCACCGCCAGCAAGAGCACCAGCCGTTCGATCTCGGCGGTCAGCACGACCGGCTCGGCCAGGTGGCGTTCGACCGAAAGCGGGGCCACGGGCAGGCGCGGCGATACCGCCTCGTCGAGGCGGCCGAGCGCCTGGTCGAGCCGCAACAGCAAGGTCGCGCCGAAGCGACGGGCGAGCGGCGCGCGCGGCGTTGCCATGACCGCGCCGGCGGTCCGCAGGCCGACGCTTTCCAAGCTGGCGCGGATATCGGCCTCGATGCGCAGTGCCGCCAGCGGCAAGGGGGCGAGCAGCGCTTCCTCCTCGCCGGAGACAACGATGCGGTTGCCGCAGAAGCGCGCCGCCGCCCAGGCTGCACCCGGCGTCGCGGCCAACCCGGCGCGGACATCGAAACCCTGCTGGAAAAACCGCGCAAGGATGTCGTCCAGCATGGCGCGCTCGCCGCCGAACAGATGCGTGCAGCCGGTGACGTCGAGATAAAGGCCATCAGTACCGTCGAGCGCCACCAGCGGCGTATAGCGATCGCACCAGTCGGCGAGGCCTTCGAGCAGCCGGCGATCGGCGTCCGGATCGGCCTCGACGACGTCGATCGAGGGATGCATGGCGCGCGCATCGGCAATGCCCATGCCAGGCTTCAGATGCAGCGCCTCAGCCCGCTCGTCGAGGGCCGATATGCGCTGGGCGTTGCGGTCGCGATGGCTGATCACGAGCGGTGGGTGAGATGGCGGCAGATGATCCGAAGGCCGGGAACGCCACGACCGTCCCAGGCGCTGGCGCAGGATCCGTTCTGCCGCCAGATGCGGGAACCACAGCGACAGAATTCTCTGCCCGTTTTTCGCGGGGCTTTCTTTCTTCGAATGCGTGTTCATCGGGGTTCCACTCCAGTGTGAATTGTCCAGGCAGAGCGGTGCGGCTCTTGCCGATGCTGACGGTGAAGGCAGGCCGGCCGATCGAGCCGGCGAGCGACCCGGCGATCGTCCGGCGGCTCGCCGCTGGTGCAGCCGACACGATGAGGCGCACCGGGGCGGCGGTCGGCTCGGCTTCGCCGGCCTGGCGCAGCAGGAACACCGGCCGGCCGGCGTTTTGGGCGCGCGCGTGCAGCCGGCGCGTCGCGGTGAGGTCGAGCCGCTGCGGGCTGCCACGGATTTCGAGGATGATTGCGGCGAGCGCCGTCATCTTCGCGGCCTCCTCGGCTACCCACAGCGCATCGGTGAGTTTCGGCGCCTCGGAAAACAGCAATTGCTCCGGGGCGATACCGAACATGCCCTGCAATCCCCTGGCATAGGGAAAGCCGGCCTCGCGAAAAATCTCCGATGTGCCGATCCACAGCACGGGCAAGGGCTGGCCCCTGAGGATCAGGCTGACCAGCGACAGCACAAAGCCGGCGACGGCCCCGGCATTGCGGGTCTCAAGGCCATGGATTTCGTTCAAGGCGGCTTTCGGCAGGCCGCCGCTCAGCGCCGCATCGAGGCGCTCGACGCCGGTGGCCAGGAAAGCATCCGGCGAAGCCACGGCAAGCCCGCGGCGGATGATGGTGACATCGGCATTAGGTTCGGGCGCACCGCCGATAGCGCTGTCAGGGCACGCACGAGGTCGCTCGCCGGCCGGCACGGCCAGGCGCTCGGGCAGCGTTCCCTCGATCTTCGCGATCTGGCGGCGCAGGGCAAAAACAGTCTCCCGCGCCACGGCTGATGTCGCCATGACGGTCAATTTCTCTCATAATTGTTCCTGTTATGTTCCTATAGATTCCAGAGGGTGCCGAAAGAGTCAAGCGGAGTCAGAAGGAATTTATTCCTTGATCAAAGGTAGCGAGCCAACCTTAGGCTTTGGTCGCAGTCATTCGGTGCAAAGAAACAGTCATTGGCCAGGGACCCGTCCATTTGCCGAGTCCGGAGGGAAAGCCTATATGCCGGGATCAAAGGACAAAGCATGGCCCGCATCTACAAGACCCGCACCTGGCACGACGAACTCTCGCCCTCGATCGAGGAGATGGAGTTTCTGGCGCTGGAGGCTTACGCGCATCTGCCCGACGATTTCCGCAAGCTGACCGGCGAGATCGTCATCATGATCGCCGAATTCCCGACCGACGAGATCATGGACGATCTGTCGCTGGAGACGCCGTTCGACCTGCTTGGCCTGTTCGAGGGCCGCGGCATCGCCGAGCGCTGGAACCCGCAGACCGGCGAGGGCCCGAACCGCATCACCCTCTACCGCCGCGCCATCCTCGACTACTGGGCCGAGAACGAAGAGACGCTGGGCGACATCGTCACCCATGTGCTGATCCACGAGATCGGTCACCATTTCGGCCTGTCGGACGATGATATGGAAAAGCTCGAAGAGGCGGCGGAATAGCCCCCGCCTTTGTCATCCCAGGGCGAAGCAGGAGCGAAGCTCCGTCGCGAAGACCCTGGGATCCATGCCGTGACGGCGGTGCAGGTGCCGCGGTGCAGGAAAGCAAGCGGTTCTGCGAACAGCACAGATCCGCAGTAACGAGCGCCGGCACAAGCGTCATCTGATCCGCTGCACTCTAGGGCAAACGGCACGGCATGGATCCTAGGGTCTGCGTCGCGTCGCTTCGCTCCTTGCTTCGCCCTAGGATGACGAAGACGCGGAGGTTGACGCCTTCCCTACCAATCACTCAGCTTCGTATCCGGCCCGTATTCCTGGCCGTCGATATCCTTCACCACCGCCTGGCCGCAGCGCATCGATTTGGTCTTCTTGTCGTAGGCGTAGGTCGGCGAGCCGTACAGGTGCCAGCCCTTGTTCAGCGCCGCGGTCACCTTGTGGCAGAAGGTTGAATCGTCGGGGGCGGACAAAAAGCGGTAAAGTCTCATGGGTCAGGTCCTGTCGTGAGTTCGTCTTTTCGGGGCGGATCATGCGCCGATGGCGGCGGCCTTCGCCAGCAGTTTCTCGGCTTGCACCAGGTGCAGCCGTTCGACCATCCTGCCATCCAGCGCAATCACGCCCTTGCCGGCATTTTCGGGCAAGGCGAAAGCCTCTTTCACCGCGTGCGCCTCGGCCAAGGCTTCGGGCGCGGGCGCAAAGGCGCGGTTGGCGATTTCGATCTGGGCGGGGTGGATCAGCGTCTTGCCGTCGAAGCCCATGGCGGCGGCTTCCGTGCATTCGCGCGCAAACGCGTCGAGGTCGCGAAAATCGTTGGAGACGCCGTCGAGCATGTCGATGCCGCCGGCTCGCGCCGCCAGCACCATCTGCATCAGCCAAGGCACGAGGTAGCGCCGATCAGGCGTCGCCAGAATGCCGGTTTCCTTGACCAGATCGTTCGTTCCGGCAACGAAACAATTTAGCCGCGAAGCGCGATCGCGGCCGAGTTCGGCAATGGCGCCGATATTGAGCATGGCTTTGGGCGTCTCGATCATCGCCCAGAGCTTGACGCTGTCGGGGGCAAAATTATCGTCGAGCACGTCGCCGACTTCGAGGATGTCACGCGGCGTGGCGACCTTGGACAACAGGATGCCGTCGGGCTCGAATTTCGCCGCGGCCAGCAAATCGTCGTTGCCCCATTCGCTGGACAGCGCGTTGACGCGCACGATCATCTCGCAGCGGCGTTTCGGTCGGCTGGCGAAAATGCCGGCCAGTTTGTCCCGCGCGGCGATCTTGTCTGAGGGCGCGACGGCGTCTTCGAGGTCGATGATCACGGCATCGCAGGCCAGCGTCGCGATCCTGGCCAGCGCCTTGTCGTTGGAGGCGGGGACGTAAAGCACCGAGCGGCGCGGGCGGTAAGGTTCGCTTGTCATGGCCGATCTATGCCGCGTGGGGGCGGGTGAGGCAAGCGTCCGACCGGTACCTGATGACGAGCCAACTGCGAAAGCTTGCGCTGCCCGCCCGTCCCGCAGCAGTTGCGGAAGGGGGGCCTTTCCTCTCCCCCGTCGATCGGGGGAGAGGTGTCGAGCGAAGCTCGACGGAGTGGGGGTCGACCCATGCGCTCAGTGCCCTTCCGATGTCCGTTCGCGGCGATTGCCAGGTGGTTCCCCCACTCCGTCTCGGCTTCGCCGAGCCACCTCTCCCCCCTCCGGAGGGAGAGGAAAGGAGCCTGGCTGGGACAGCGCCAACGTCCGGAAAGATGGGGGGGAGCGCCCCGGCCGTAAGCACAGGTCCTGCACGAAAACTGCACATCCCTGCGGAAAACCTCCTCCGCTCCGCCCCGCCGTTTCCATGCGAGCCCGCGACAACAGCGGCATGCAACAGCGAAACGCTCACCTTTGGTCCTTGCCCTATCGCCTGCGCAGCGAAAGCTGGTGGTTGGTCGATCCGCCCCGGGCGGCGGCCCGCCCTTACCTGGAAGCGAGCCTGCTCCCTTTTATCCGCCCACCGGCCGAGCGGACCCAGCCCATCAGGAAAATCCGCGCATGACATCGTTTGCAAGCTTTTCCAGCCGCTTCGGCATCGCCGTCCTGCTCGTGGCGCTGGCGGATTTTTTCTTTTACGGCCAGCCCGCCGGGATCACGGTGCTGCTGTTTGCCATCCTGATCGCCGGCGCGGTGGTCGCTGTGCATCCTGCCGCGCTGAATTCCACCCGACCCTGGCTCAAGCCGGCCGCTTTGTTCGTCGCGCTGCTGCCGCTGGCCGAGAACGTCAGCCCGCTGTCGGTGGCGATAGCTGTCGTGGCGCTGGTGGTGTTTGCGCTGTCCCTGTCCGGGCGGCTACGGCACGGCATCGCCCGCATTGCCGGCCAGGTGGCGCTGTTCCTGCTGGCGGCGCCGCTGCGCCTTATCCGTGACTTTTTCCAATGGCGCCGCACGGTGCGCCGGCTTGGCGGCCGCCGCATCCGCCTGGCGTCCATCATCGTCTGGGTCATGCCGGTGACGCTGGGCGCGGTGTTCCTGTTCTTGTTCGGCGCCGCCAATCCGGTCATCGAATACTGGCTGTCGCTGATCGACCTGATGAAGCTGCTCGATCTCATCCAGCTGGCGCGGATCGTCTTCTGGCTGTTCGTGATCGCCGGCGTCTGGGCTTTCCTGCGGCCTCGCCTGCCGCGTTTCCCGCGCCGCCTTCCACCTTTGACGCCGCCTGCAGCCGTGGCCGCACCGGCCGCGACTAAACCAGCGACAACGATCGAGGCCGTCGTCTTCGGCAAGGCCGCGATCCTGCGCGCGCTGATCGTCTTCAACGCCTTGTTTGCGCTGCAGACCGGGCTCGACGCAGCCTATCTCTGGGGTGGGGTCGCCCTGCCGGACGGGTTGAGCTATGCCGCCTATGCGCATCGCGGCGCCTATCCACTGATCGCCACCGCGCTGCTGGCCGCCGGCTTCGTGCTGGCGGCGCTGCGGCCGGGCAGCGAAACCTCAGGCGATCCGCTGATCCGCCGGCTGGTCTATGCCTGGGTGGCGCAGAACATCGTGCTGGTCATCTCGTCGATTCTCAGGCTCGATCTCTATATCGGCGTCTATGCACTGACCTACTGGCGCATCGCCGCCTTCGTCTGGATGGGGTTGGTGGCGTCAGGGCTTGCACTGATCATTGCCCGCATCGCGGTTGGAAAATCCAACGAATGGCTGCTCTCCGCCAATCTTGCGACGCTATCGGCGACGCTTTATGTCTGCTGCTTCATCAACTTCGCCGCAACGATCGCCAATTTCAATGTCGACCATTCCCTTGAAATGACCGGTGACGGCACGCCTATCGATACCGAATATCTGCGCTCGCTCGGCGCTGCCGCCATGCCGGCGCTGGACCGCCTCTACATGCACCAATTCGGAAACCAAACCACCTATCTGGCCGAGCAAATGATGATCGACGACACTATCGCCGAGCAGAAGCAGTGGCGCGCCTGGAGCTTTCGCGGCTGGAGGCTCGTGCAGGTTCTCGACAAGAGAGGTCCGCTCGTGCTTCCTCCCCCTACCCAGCCCTCGCAACCTTCAGTGCCGGACCGTTAGATCCATGCCGCATCAGATCCTGGTCGCCGACGACGATCCGCACATACGCGAGGTCATCTGCTTTGCGCTGGAAAAGGCCGGGATGAAGACGCAAGCGGTGGCCGACGGCGCGGCCGCCTTGCAGGCGATCGAGCGCCGCGAGCCCGACCTCGTCGTGCTCGACATAGGCATGCCGGAGATGGACGGGCTGGAGGTCTGCCGGCGGCTCAGACAACGCTCCGATGTGCCGGTGTTGTTCCTGTCGGCGCGTGACGAAGAAATCGACCGTATCCTTGGACTGGAGATGGGCGGCGACGACTATGTGACGAAACCGTTCAGCCCGCGTGAACTGGTGGCGCGCGTCAATGTCATCCTGCGTCGCGCCCGCCCGCTGGCGCCGGATCCGGCCGATGACAGGGCCTTTGCGCATGGCAAGCTCAGCCTGGTGCCGGCCAGCCACGGCGCCAGTTTCGACGGCAAGGCGCTGGCGCTGACGGCGATCGAATTCTCGATCCTGAAGGGATTTCTGGCGCGGCCGGCGCATGTGCTGGGGCGCGACCTGGTGGTCGCCAGCGCCTATGCCGCCAACATCCATGTCGCCGACCGTACCGTCGACAGCCACATCCGCAACATCCGCGCCAAGCTGGCGGCGGCGGGCTGTCTCGACGCCATCGAGACCGTGCATGGCGTCGGTTTCCGGCTCGGCCGATGCGGCGCCTGAGCGACGCCAAATGGATCGGCACCAAATGGCGGCCAAGGCTGGCCACGGTGGTTCTCGCCATCCTCATCATGGTGCTGGCGCTGCCGCTGGTCGGCTTGTTCTTCTTCCGGCTCTACGAAAACCAGCTGATCCGCCAGACCGAGGGCGAGCTGATCGCGCAAGGCGCCGTCATCGCCGCCATCTATGCGCAGAATATCAGTGACGCCGCCATTGCCCCGGAGAAGCTTGGGGTGCCGATGCAGGCTGACAGCGGCGAAGCCAGCCGCGGCGACGACACGCCTTACCAGCCGATCGAGCCTACCCTCGATCTCGCCTCCGACTATTTGCTGCCGACCCGGCCCGCCGGCATTGCCGCCGCCACCGATCCAGCCTTCACGGCCATCGGCGCGCGACTGTCCGGCATTCTCGACACGACGCAAAAAACCACGCTGGCCGGCTTCCGGCTGCTCGATCCCAAGGGCGTCGTCATTGCCGGGCGCGACGAGGTCGGACTATCCCTGGCCAATGTCGAGGAGGTGCGCGAGGCCCTTGCCGGCCGCTATGCCAGCGCATTGAGGCAACGAATCCCCGATCAGCCGCCGCCGCCGCTCTATTCGGTCAGCCGCGGCACGAAAGTTCGTGTCTTCGTCGCCATGCCGATTGCGGTCGCTGGCCACGTCGCCGGCGTGATCTATCTCTCCCGGACGCCGAACAACATCGTCAAACATCTCTATGGCGAACGCGGCAAGGTGACGCTGGCGGCCATTGCCATGCTGTTCGGCACGCTGCTGATCGCGCTGGTCTTCCTGCGCACCGTCAGCCGGCCGATCTACGCGCTGATGGAGCGCACCAGGCGCATCGCCGCCGGCGACCGCGACGCGATCCGGCCGCTCGACCATCACGGCACGCGCGAAATGGCGGAGCTGTCCGCCGCCTTTCTCGACATGGCCGAAAAGCTGCAAGCGCGCTCCGACAGCATCCAGACTTTTGCCACCCATGTCTCGCACGAGCTCAAATCGCCGCTGACGGCGATCCAGGGCGCGGCCGAGCTGCTGCGCGATTCCGGCGAGGCGATGGATGCCGCCGAGCGCAAGCGGTTCTCCGGCAACATCGTCAATGACGCCGGCCGGCTCAATCTGCTGGTGCGTCGCCTGCTCGACCTGGCGCGCGCCGAAAATCTGGCGCCGAGCGGCGAAAGCACATCGCTCGATGCAGCGCTGGCGCTGCTTCCGGTCGATGGCCGGCTGGCGGTCAACATTGAGGCGGGTGGCGAAATCGGCCTGCGGATATCAGCCGAGAATGCGGCGATCGTGCTTGCCAATCTGATCGACAATTCGGCCAGGCACGGAGCCACCCAGGTTCTTCTCTCTGCGGCCACCGCCGACGGCAAGGCGACCGTTGCGGTCAGCGATGACGGCGCCGGTATTTCGCCGAGCAACAGGGCCCGCATTTTCGAGCCGTTCTTCACCACGCGCCGTGAGTCCGGCGGCACCGGCATGGGCCTCGGCATCGTGCTGGCCCTCCTGAAAGCGCATGATGGCACGATCGCGCTGGTTGACTCCGGACGCGGCACGCGCTTCGAGATCATTGTGCCGGCGGCGTGAAGCATACCGGCGGCCGGATCGGAGAAAACGTGCGCTACGACATTGTCATCATCGGCGGGGCCATCGTCGGCTCCTCTGTCGCCTATTATCTGCGCGAGGAAGGCTTTACCGGCTCGATTGCGCTGATCGAACGCGATCCGCAATTCGCCCATGCGGCAACGACGCTGTCCATGGCCTCGATCCGTCAGCAATTCTCGATCCCGGAAAACATCCGGCTGTCGCAGTTCACGCTAAACCTGTTCCGGCGGCTGAAGGAGACCTTCGGCGCCGATGCCGATATCGGCTTTCGCGAGGGCGGCTATCTCATCCTGGCCGGCGAGGCCGGGTTGCCGATCCTGAAAGCCAACCACGAGGCGCAGGTCGCCGAGGGCGCCAACATTCTGCTCGAGGATGCCGACCAGCTGGCAAAGCGCTTTTCGTGGCTGTCGACGGAAGGCATCAGCGCCGGCGCCTTCGGCCGCAGCGGCGAGGGCTGGTTCGACGCTCATGCGATGCTGACGCTGTTCCGCAAGGCGCTGCGCGACAGACAAATCGATTTCATCGCCGCCGACGTCACCGGCATCGAGAGGCAGGGCAACCGCGTCACCGGCGTGGACCTCGACAATGGCGAAAGACTGCAAGCCGGCATCGTCGTCAATGCCGCCGGGCCGAATGCCGGCAGGGTGGCCGGCATGGCGGGACTCGTGCTGCCCGTCGAGCCGCGCAAGCGCAACGTTTTCGTCTTCGAGGCGCGGGAAAAATACGCCGACATGCCGCTGCTGGTCGACCCATCCGGCATCTATGTCCGGCCGGAAGGCTCGGTCTATCTCACCGGCGGCGCCGAGCCGGAGGAGGGCGATGGCCCCGCCGACCCCCGGGATTTCGGCGTCGACTGGCCGCTGTTCGAAGAGGTGATCTGGCCGGTGCTGGCAACCCGCATTCCGGCTTTCGAAGCAATCAAGCCGACCCGCGCCTGGGCCGGCCATTACGACTACAACACGCTCGACCAGAACGCGGTCATCGGACCGCATCCCGAGGTCGAGAATTTCATCTTCGCCAACGGTTTTTCCGGCCACGGCCTGCAGCAGGCGCCGGCCGTCGGCAAGGCGCTGGCGGAGTTGTTGGTGCATGGCGGGTATCGGACGGTGGATTGCTCGGCGTTTGGGTACGAACGGGTGGCCGAAGGTCGGGCGTTTCGGGAATTGAACGTGATTTGAGGCGGGCGGAATAGGATCGCTCTGTCGAGTTCCCGCCCACCCCCCTCTGCCCTGCCGGGCATCTCCCCCGCAAGGGGGGAGATGGCAGCTTCGGCGAAGGCGCCATTCTTGCAACGTCGGAGATTGGCGAAAACGGTCGCGGCATCTGATCTCCCCCCTTGCGGGGGAGATGGCCGGCAGGCCAGAGGGGGGTGCTGTCCCGCGAGAGTCTAAGCAACCATCGCACTGACAGCCATCGCGTTGCCCAGCGCATGCCCGGCGGCCGTGTTGTCGAAAATGCCCCAGACCTCTGCGCCGGAAACTGCCGCTGCTTCCACTTGCCGCGCAAACCGGTCGAGCGTTTCGGCATCGTAACCCGAATAGTAGATCCGCGGCGCGCCGTGCCAGCGGAAATAGGCAAGGCCGGGCCAGCCACCTGGCCCTGCTGCCTCCGGAACCGAAGCCGGGTCGGCGGCGACCCGTGCGACCTGGTGACCGGCCAGCAGTGCGTCCGCCTCGGCACTGAACCAGGTGGGATGGCGCGGCTCGCATGCCAGCCTTGCCCGGATACGCCTGCCCAACATGTCGAAGAAGCCGCCGGCGACCTCCGGCTCGAAGGGCAAGCTCGGCGGCAGCTGCACCAGAAGCACGCTCAGCTTTTCGCCGAGACCTTCGACCTGCCCGAGAAAGTCCTCCGTCAGCCCCTCGCAATCGGCGAGGCGATGATCATGGGTCATGTTCTTCGGTGCCTTGACCGCGAAGCGGAAGTGCTCCGGCACGGCGTGCGCCCAGCGCTCATAGGTCTCGCGGCGGTGCGGCTTGTAGAACGTGGTGTCGATCTCGACGGCCGGAAAGCGTTTTCCGTAACGTTCGAGATGCGAACCGGATTGCGGAAAGTCAGCCTTGTATCGAGACGGAATTCCCCAGCCGGCGGTGCCTATCAGAGATCGGCGATTTCCCATCCTGCGGATTTGGACCGGATGAAGCGCGGGTCAAGGGCGACAAAGGAGGCGTTGCTCCGCGGTGTCCTGAACACCGTTCCGCATTGCCGAGAACCTTGCCCGCCTTGACTGCCCAACCCGATCGGCAATTGCGCTCGACGCTCGTTAGCCCTCGCGGGAGAACCAGAACGCGTCGGCCATTCGCGTCATGCCGATACGCTCATAGAAGCCGACGGCGTCGGGCATCGAGATCAGGCTGATGGCGACCGAAGGCCCAAGCTGCCGGCGGGCCGCGTCCATCAGGCCCTTGCCGATGCCGAGGCCTTGCGCAGATTGGGATACGGCGAGCTCTGAGACATAGCACACCCAGGAAAAGTCGGTGATGGCCCTGATAACGCCTATCAGCGGCCTGCCTTCGATGTCGAGCCGCGCCGTCAGCACCAGGTTCGCGGCCGAAAGCATCGCCTGCAGCCGGGCGTCGTCATCGACGGGGCGTGTTTCGCCGAGCGTGGATTCGACCAGCACGCGGCGGAATTCGGCGACGTCGAGCTCAGGCTCCCGGGCATAGATAATCTTCGATTGTGCGGTCATGGGCGTAAGGTGCACCAACGGCAGCTGGTTTTAAAGACAGTGCCGCGCCGATCTTTCGATCGGGGCCGCGCACCAACAGTTGCCTTTTATTTGCCGGCGGCTTTGTGTAAACCGGGCGCCAGCAAACCCTGACGCAACGAATTATCGATCAAGAACGGGCAAAAGCCATGGAAAAATTCACCAAGCTCACCGGCGTCGCCGCACCGATGCCGATCGTCAATGTCGACACCGACATGATCATCCCCAAGGATTATCTCAAGACGATCAAGCGCACCGGGCTCGGCAGCGGCCTGTTCGCCGAAATGCGCTACAAGGACGATGGCTCGGAAAACCCCGACTTCGTGCTCAACAAGCCAGCCTACCGCAAGGCGCAGATCCTGGTCGCCGGCGACAATTTCGGCTGCGGTTCGAGCCGCGAACACGCGCCGTGGGCGCTGCTCGATTTCGGCATTCGCTGCGTCATCTCGACGTCGTTCGCCGACATTTTCTACAACAACTGCTTCAAGAACGGCATCCTGCCGATCACCGTCAGCCCCGAAGACCTGGAGAAGCTGATGGACGACGCCTCGCGCGGCTCCAATGCGACGGTGTCGGTCGACCTCGAGGCCAAGGAAATCCGCGGCCCCGACGGCGGCGTGGTCACCTTCGACCTCGACGACTTCAAGCGCCACTGCCTGCTGAACGGTCTCGACGATATCGGCCTGACCATGGAGAAGGCCGGCGCCATCGCCTCGTTCGAGAAGAAGAACGCTGCCGAGCGTCCTTGGGCCTGAGTGGTACGAGATGGCCCGGCCGCCACAAAGCCGGGTTCGTGGCGGCTGAACGGAGGGGACAGTCATGACACGTTTTCTTCTTGCCGGCGCCTGCGCGCTGGCGTGGATGCTGATGCCGGTGGCCGGCGCGCAAGCACAGACCGACACGGTCCTCGTGCCGGCAGAAGATCCGTCCGCCGCCGATCCGGGCGCGTCGAGCAATGCGGCCCTGGCGGACGATGACAGCCAGGGGCCGGTCCCGTTCGAGGGCGGGCAGCTGACCATCACCCAGCCGGAGCAGGATGGCGAAAAGGTGCTGGCCTATGACGGCAAGCAGCTGGCCAGCAATTACGACGTGTTCTTCGACAGAACAGTCAAGGTCGGCGGCGTCGACGTGGCGCTGGTCGATGTCGGCGACGGCGGCAACCAGTGCGGCCCGGCCAAGGTCATCGTCTGGAAGCCGGAAGGCGGCGAGATACAAAGCCTCAAGGTCGAACAGGACGAATGCGGCGCGCCGCCGGCGGCGGTGGCCGACAACGCCATCTTTTTCGTGCCGTATCTGTTGCCGGGCGATACGAAGCAAGCGCTGCAATGGTCGCCCAGCGACGGGCTGACGATCTCGGGCGACCTGACCTACGCGCCGGAGCCGGGTACGGACTGGAAGGACGTCGATCCGGCCAAATACCAGAACATCATCGACGCCTTCCACAATGAGGCCGTCTACAAGGCGGCGCAGACGCTACTCGGCGACACCATGCCCGACATGGCGACCAGCCTGCTGGTCGGCGGCGGCACCGAAAAGACGGCGTCGGGCGCCTTCTACGCCACCGGCTGCGTGCCGCACGCATGCGGCAGCAATGACGGTTTCATGGCGGTCGACCCGGCCAAGCACACGCTCTACTTCGCCCGGCGCGGCGACAATGGCGAGCCGCAGGCGTGGCCTGACGTGAAGACCTGGCCTGCGGATGTGAAGGAAGCAATGGACAAGGCGCAGGAGTCGGGGAACTAGAGTTCGCGGCAGCGCGGCGAACAATCGGTGTTCATGCTTGTTCCGTCGCGATCCGTCACACCCCCCTCTGCCCTGCCGGGCATCTCCCGCTCAAGGGGGGAGATCAGACGTCACTCTGGCTTTCGCCAATCGCAAATGTGGAAAGCGAGAAAGGCGTCCGAACTGCTAATCTCCCCCCTTGAGGGGGAGATGGCCGGCAGGCCAGAGGGGGGTGCTGTCCCGCCGACGACCAAGATTTGCACCTGACTTGGCCCATGGCCTGGCCGGTCCTTTCCTGCAAAGTGTCCGAAACCACAGCGAGGCTCCATGCGCACACTCATCTCCACCGGTTCGCCCTTCGAAAAAACCGCCGGCTATTCGCGCGCGGTGGTGCAGGGCGACTGGTGCTTCGTGTCGGGAACGACCGGCTACGACTATGCGACGATGACCATGCCGGAAACGGTGGAGGCGCAGACGCGCAATTGCCTGGCGACCATCGCGGAGGCGCTGAGGGATGGCGGCTTCGACATGGCCGATGTGGTGCGGGCGCATTACTACATCACAGACCGGGCCATCGTGGACGTCGTCTTCCCCATCCTCGGCGAGGCTTTCGGCGAGATCAGGCCGGCGGCGACGATGATCGTGTGCCAGCTCAACAAGCCGGAAATGAAGATCGAGATCGAAGTCACGGCGCTGCGGCGCACGGCTTGAGGAGGCCAAAGCCATGACGGTCCGGCGCATCGTAGCCAATATCGGGACGCAGGACGCGGCGGCGGCGAAACGCTTCTATCAGGACGTGCTTGGCCTCGATGTGCTGATGGATCAGGGCTGGATCGTCACCTACGGGTCCGACGAACGGATGCAGGTGCAGATCAGCTTCATGGCCCAGGGCGGCTCCGGCACGCCGGTGCCGGACCTCTCCATCGAGGTCGACGATGTCGATGCGGCGCTGCAAGGCATGAGGGCCGCCGGCTTTGCCGTCGAATACGGTCCGGCCGACGAGCCGTGGGGCGTACGGCGGTTTTATGTGCGCGATCCGTTCGGCCGGTTGGTGAATATTTTGTCGCACAAGTGATTTGTTCCTCTCCCCCGCCTCTGGCCACGGCGAGGAACCCAGGTCTTGAGAGGCGGGCGCCGTCGTAGCGTTCTTCATCCCCTTGCGCCGCAAGCTCTTGGCGTTTAGCAAGGCCGCGGTTTCTCCAAACAGCATCGGACGGTTCTCCATGGCTTCGAAAAATCTTCTCCTGCTCGCCGGCGACGGCATCGGCCCCGAGGCGATGGCCGAGGTGAAGAAGCTGATCGCGGCCATGAACGCAAAGCTCGGCAGCGGTTTTGCCACTGATGAAGGCTTGGTCGGCGGCTGTGCCTACGACGCGCATGGCGCGGCGATTTCGGATGGCGACATGGCAAAGGCGATGGCTGCGGACGCCGTGCTGTTCGGCGCCGTCGGCGGGCCGAAATGGGACAAGGTGCCTTACGAGGTGCGTCCCGAGGCCGGGTTGCTACGGCTGCGCAAGGATATGGAGCTGTTCGCCAATCTCCGGCCCGCCATCTGCTATCCGGCGCTGGCCGCGTCGTCCTCGCTGAAGCAGGAAGTCGTCGAGGGCCTCGACATAATGATCGTGCGCGAGCTTACCGGCGGAGTCTATTTCGGCGAGCCGAAGCAGATCATCGATCTCGGCAACGGCCAGAAGCGCGGCATCGACACGCAGGTCTACGACACGTTCGAGATCGAGCGCATTTCCGGCGTCGCTTTTGAGCTGGCGCGCACGCGCAAGAACCACGTGACATCGATGGAAAAGCGCAACGTGATGAAATCCGGGGTGCTGTGGAACGAGGTCGTCACCCAGACCCACGCAGCCAGATATGCTGACGTCAAGCTCGACCACATGCTGGCCGATGCCGGCGGCATGCAGCTGGTGCGCTGGCCAAAGCAGTTCGACGTCATCGTCACCGACAATCTGTTCGGCGACATGCTGTCCGACATCGCCGCCATGCTGACCGGATCGATCGGCATGCTGCCGTCGGCCTCGCTCGGCGCGCCCGATGTGAAGACCAGGAAGCGCAAGGCGCTGTACGAGCCGGTGCATGGCTCGGCGCCCGACATTGCGGGACAGGGCATCGCCAACCCGATCGCCATGATCGCGTCGTTTGCCATGTGCCTGCGCTACTCCTTCGGCATGGTCGATGAGGCCGACAAGCTCGAAGGCGCCATAGCCGCCGTGCTCGACGACGGGCTGCGGACGAAGGATATTATGTCCGAGGGCATGACCGAAGTCGGCACTGTCGCAATGGGCGATGCCATCATCGCCAAGTTCCTGGCTTAGCGGCCGACTCAGCGGATCTCGCCGGCCAGCCGTTTCAGCAGGCCGACGAGTTGCGCCTCATCCACGGCTGAGAAAAAAGCAGCGTCGGCGGCTTCGACGGCGACGATAGCGCGCTGGACTGCGGCCGTCCCCGTCGTGGAGACGCGGATCACCTTGGCGCGGGAATCCCGCGGGTTGGTGTCCCGCACAATCAGTCCCTTTGCCTCGAGCCGGGCGACGACGTCCGATGTCATCTTCACCTCGGTGCCGGCCTGGGCGGCGAGCTGCACCTGGTTGGGCGGCTCGCCATAGCGGCCGAGCCACATCGCCGAAGCCAGCAGCACGAACTGGACATGGGTAAGGTCAAGCGGGGCCAGCGCCGCCGTCATGACGCGCTGCCAGCGCATGGTGGTTCGCCAGAGCAGCAAGCCGGGGCTCTCGGATGGTCCGCTGAAGCGCGTGTTCAGATCCCCCCGATCAGCCACCGTTCGCCAACACCCTTGCCTGCTCGAACAGTTTGGCCATCGAAGTGTCGAAATCGCCGCTGATCTGCGGCCCGAGCTCTGGTCCGACCTCGGCGGCCGATGGGCCGGAAATCTCGAGGCGATGAGTCACTTGAGTGCCACCCTCGACCGGCGTCAGCGTATGCCTGAACAGCAGTTTCGTGTCGCCGAACGAGGTCTCGTCGGCATACGTCACAGTGTCGACAAGATCGACGATCGTCGATTCGAAGGTGTCCTGCCCGACGGGCGTTACAGAGACGCGGGTGCCCTTGGCGAACGGGCCGTGCAGCACGAAGGTATCGGACCCTTCGTAGGTGAGGCGGCCTTCGTGCAGCGCCTTGAGCGCGTTCCAGATGGCCTGCGCCGAAAGGGGGGAAATTGCGGTGTACTCGTTGGTCCACATTTGTCTTGGCTCCATTATCCGTTTTCGATCGTCGATTTGATGATTGCACAGATTATCTGTGCACAGACTAAATGGCAAGAGAAATATTTCGTTCGTTCGGTCAAAACAGCAGCTGCCTTCCCGGCTGCCACCTAAGCCATTGTTATAGCACGGCTGTCCGCAAACAGCCGGCTGCTCATTTCTTGGTGCGGGTCTAGGCTCCGCCTCCTCCAGGCACCGGCCCCCACTGGTTTTCGTGGGCCTGGGTCGGGATCAATCCGAGGATCAGCGCGAGGATCAGCGTAGCCGGAGCGAACATGAAGGTGATTGCGAAGTAAGGTATTGCCAGCCAGCCGGTCAGGCCGATGTCGTGCAAGCGGCGCACGACGAGCCCGACCCAGGGCAGGAACGTCGCTAGCCAAAACAGCCCCCAGACGCCGATCATCACAATCGGCCAGTTGCCGGCATCGAAATTGCCGACGGCCTGGTCGGCGAGGGCGCCGGCAATTCCGACCAGGATGAAGCTGACGGTCCAGAACAGGCAGTAGCCCCAGAATTCCTTGCGGCGGGCGCGTTCGGCGAAGTTGATGTAGTTGCGCGTCACGCCTCGCCAGAAATAACCCGGCAGTCCGCTATCACGAGCCGCGCCGTCTTCCGCCAGGCGGCCGAAATGCTGTGGCGCGGCTGAAGCGGCAGCCGCCTTGGGCGGCGCGGCGCTTGCCGCTGGCGCAGCGGTGGCGGGACTGGCGGGCTGGGCGCGGATTGAAAAAACGTCGCGCGCCTGACCGCTTGCCGGCAGAAACTCGACCACGGCGCCGTTCGCGATCACGGTATCACGGCGCAGATCCTCGCGCGCGAAGGTGTAGCGGTTGCCGTCCGCCCCGGCGATGAAGCCGAAACCCTGGGCCTCGTCATAGTGAAGAACTTCGCCGCGCATTTAGCCTTGCCCCCGTGCAGGCACAGACTGTTCAAAGTTGCGGCGGACTGCAAGGGGTTGGACGAAATGGAGGGTAAACGGTTCAGGCATGAGTTGCTTCATTTTCCCGTCCGTTGGCGCTGCCCCTCACCTGCCTGCCGGCATCCTCTCCCGTATAGTGGCGGGGAGAGGGGTCGCTGTTATCGACGATTCCGCCAATCGCCAACGTTGCAAGAAGAGCGCCAAGGCTGCGGTCAGTGTCCAGCCGATAGATGGGTAACACTTTGAACCGGATACATAGGTGACACTTCTCTCCCCCTATGCGTCCGCCGCAGCGCCAAGCGGATTGGTTGGCGCGGCG